>NZ_JBVHDR010000020.1:0-60565 GCF_055563295.1 Streptomyces sp. NPDC002868
GGCGCAACAGCGACGAGCGGTGCATCACCCGCCCCAACCGGTGGCACGGCATCTTGATGTAGTCGGGCTCAGTGATCCAAACGAAACTGCCTAGCTGCGTCGAAGAGATCCGCGAGCACCTGTACGAGCTCGTCGGCGGCGAGGCATACGAGCGCAACTACCGCGTCCTGTGGGGGGAATCGAGCCGGCTCCTCCTGGAGAGCGTGTGCCTGCGCGGGGACCGGAGGATCGGGCACGTCCTGGAGACGCTGCACGACGCGGGCACGGATCCGGCCAGGCTTTCCGCCGAACGGCTCCGGGAGGCCCTCGCCGCGCACGGCCTCGACCACCGCCGCTATGCGGCGGCTGGATCCGTACGAGCCGGTCCCCTGGGACGTGGTCAACGATGTCGACCGAGACCAGGAGAGCCGGCTGATGGCCGAGCTCGACCGACGGGCCGCCGAAGCCGCGGGCCCGGGCAGGCTGTTGGTCATCTGACGTCCCCGCCCTGAGCAGCGCCGCTGTCGCCGAAGAGTCGGGTCAGGGCCCACCGGTTGTCGACCCCGAGCTTGCGGAAGGCACGCGTCAGGTGGGCCTCGACCGTCTTGACCGACAGGAACATCGCCTGCGCGATGTCGCGGTTGGACAGGCCCTGGCCCGCCATCTCGGCGATCGCGCGCTCACGCGGGGAAAGTACGGACGGCGCCGCATCACGCGCCCGCGGTCCCAGCGCCCCGATCCGGCGCTGCGCGTTGACCGCCTGCGTATGCAAGTGACCCGCGCCGTACGCCATCGCGGTCTGCTTGGCCCGGCGGACGTTCTCCACTGCGTCGTCCAGCCGCCCCGCCTCGGACAGCACTTGGGCGAGGGACAGCCAGGCCCGGCATTCGTCGAATACCTGCCCGGTGGACGCGAAGTCCACCGCCGCCGAGGCCAGCGACTCGACGGCGGCATCCCTGTCTCCATCCACGGCGCACGCCCGCGCGACGGCCGCGTATCCGTGCTGGCCTCGCAGCCCCACGACTGCGGCCGCTTCCGCCGCGCGCTCCGCCCAGGCGCGTGCCGCCCTCGGCCGGCCACGCGCCGCCTCGGCCTGTGCGGCGGTGCTGTACCAGGCCGCCTTGACGGAGTGCGTCGGCCCGGAGTGCTCCGGCCGGGCCATGACTTCCTGCACGAGCGTGACGCAGTCGTCCAGCCGCCCCTGCTCAAGACGTATGGCGGCGAGCACTCCGGCCGTCAGCCCCCACAGTCGGCCGCGGGCCCGGACGGTCCGCATGGCGCGCTCGGCGAGGGGCGCGGCGGTCATCGGATCGTCGCGCAGCACGACCGCCTTCGCGTGCAGCGCCAGCGCATAGCCGAGCAGATCGGACTGGTCCAGCAGATACGCCATCTCCTCGGCGTCCTCCGCCGATCCGACCGCGTCCGCGAGCTGTCCCACCTCACGCACAGCCCACGCGTGGCCGAGGAGGAGGTAGGGCAGGACATGACTCTGCCCGGTGCGCCGGGCGATGCGGATGCCGCGGCTGGCATGGCGGACGGTGTCGTCATAGCGCTCGGCGAGCAGTTCGGCCCAGCCCAGCTGGCTCAACGGATCGAGGAAGGCAGTCAGTTCCTCGTCCTCCATGGCGTCCACGACCGTCGCGGCCCGCGTGGCATGCGCCAGCAGTGCCTCGGTCTCGCCGTTGTAGGCGGCGCCCAGGGCCCGGCACGCGGCGGCGGCGGTCCGCGTTCCCCGGTCTCCGGTGCGCGTGGCGTGACCCAGTGCCGTGTCCAGGTACGCCGCCGACTCGTCGTATGCCCGCTGGACCATCCGTACGGTCGCCAGCTCCAGGCGTAACGGGTTGGCGACGGCGCTGGTCTCGGGCCAGGCGGCCAGCTCCGCCTCCAGCACGGCCTGTGCCTCGCCGAGGCTACCCAGGATGCGCTCGACCTGCGCCTGCAGGGTCACCACCTGGACCCGTCGGTCGCGCCGGTCGGGCGGGAGCAGCTCCAGCGCCTCCCCCAGTGATTCCCTGAACCCCGCGAGGTCGCCGGTGAGCCCCAGGGCACGCGACAGCGCGAGCAGCACGCCGAACCTCGGCTCGTCCGGTCCGTCGGCGGGTTTCAGCAGCCGTAGCGCGGCCCTCAGCCAGGACGCGGCGGTCGCCGGCACGGAGTACATGGTGCGCTCGGACGCCTCGCAGAGCAGCTGAACCGCGTCCAAGTCGCCGGGCTCGGCCGACCGTGCGACATAGGGAGCCCGCTCGACCGGGCCGGCTCCGGCGTCGCGCAGCGCCCGGTCGGCTCTGCCGTGTGCCGCCAGCCACCAGCCGGGCGGCGACTCACTGGAGATCAGCTCCCGCAGCAGAGGGTGCCGGAACTCCAGCATCCGCCCGGGCGCGCCGGACGGCCCGCCAGGGCGGACCAGGTCCATCCGGGCCAGGATGTCCAGTGTCTCCAGGGCTGTTCTGCGCGGAAAGTCCGCGACGGCCGCGAGGAGTTCCGGGTCGAAGGGGTCACCGAGCACGGCGGCTGCCCTCAGTACGGTGAGCTGCGACGGGTCGAGCAGCGCCACTTCCCTGACCAGGGCGGCCCGCAGCGAACGCGGCAGGTCGGCGAAGCGCCCCGCGCCCACCTCCTGCGGCCGCTCCGCCAGCCGCGCAAGCACTTCCAGATAGAGGGGATTGCCGCCGCCGGCGGCGTACAGCGCGTCACGCTGTTCCTGTGGCAACGCCGCGCCGAACAGGAGTTCCGCGGCCTCACGGCCCAGCGGCGCGAGTCGCAGCCGCTCTGCGCGGTAGGCGTCGGCGGTCTCCGACAGGCATGTCAGCAGCCTCGGCCGGGCCTGGCGCGGCCGGTAGGCGCAAGCGAGGACCACGGGCACCTGAGGGGGGTGCCGGAGCAGGTAATTCAGCAGCTCCAGCGAGCCGTCGTCGGCCCAGTGGAGATCATCGAGGCACAGCAGGACACCTCTGTCCCGGCCTGTGCTCTCCAGTAGCCGCGCCACCGCTCCGAACAGTCGGAACCGTTCGACGACGAGCGGCGGCGTGCCGGAGGGAGCGGGCTTGGACGGATGGGTCAACGCCATGTCGAGCAATTCCCGCGTCCCATCGTCCACGGCCGCTTCCGCGAGGCGCTCCGTGTCCTCCAGAAAGGTACGCAGTGATTCGGCGACCACCCCGAAGGGGCGCTCCCGCTCATACTCCGAGGCCCGGCCGGACAGCACGGCCAGCCCGCTCTCCCGTGCCCGCGTGGCGAGTTCCGTCAGGAGCCTGGTCTTGCCCAGTCCGGGGTCGCCGGTGACTTCGACGACCGTCGACCGGCCCTCGGCACAGGCGTCGACCGCGAGACGCAGGCGTGCCTCCTCTCGCTCCCGGTCCGCCAGGGGCGTAGCCGGACGCGGCGTGGGTGACATCTCGTTCCTTCCGCCTCTCACCGCGGCCCGCCGGCCATGTCCCGGATGCCGCGTATCGCGTAGGCGGCCCGTTCCGCTGCCGAGGGCTCGCGGTTGAACAGGACGTGCATTTCAGCCCACTCGAAGTAAGCGGCGTCACCTGCCCCGAAGAACGGGAAGCTCATGAGGAGTGCTCTTTCGGAGAGGCAGCGCCATCGCGATCGGCTGTGAACGCCCAGGCTCGCAGCCTCCTGTGCATGACACATCCGTAGAACTACGTAAACCTGGTGCGCGGCTCTCCGGTGGGTTGCGAGTACGGCCGGACCAGCGCAGCCCGCTCAGCGGTTGTCGGCGTCGGGCATCCGCTGAAGGGCCCGGTACAGGGCCATGCGGGAGGAGATACCGAGCTTGCGGTAGATCCGGCTGAGGTGGGTTTCCACGGTTCTGGTGCTGACGAAGAGCTGATCCGCGATCTCTCGTGAACGTTTGCCGGCTGCCGCCAGTTCGGCAATTTCGCGCTCACGCGTCGTGAGCAGGTCCGGAGCCTCCTGATCCGTCGCGCTCGCACCCGGAACGGCCGACTCCCGTGTCGCCTGGACCTGTGCCCGGACCCGTGCCGCCTCCTCGCGTATTCGCAGCGCGCCGCAGCCGAGGGATACCTCCAGAGCCGAATCGAGCCAGGTCAGGGCCGCGTCGTGGCCTTGCGCCGCCTGGGCCGAGCGCGCTCCGGTCACCAGCGTCCAGGCTTGCTGGACCGGCATGCCTGCACGGCGGAAACCCTCCGCCGACTGGTGGAAGAGCTCTGCCGCGGCGTCGTGCTCGCCGTCGGTGGCGTGGAGTGCGGCTCTCGACCGTCGGACGTACTCGAGCTGGATCGGCAGTTCCAGCTGCTGCGCGGCGGCCTCAGCAGCCTGGGCCCAGCGGCGGGCCGCACCGGTGTCGCCGCACCGCAGCGCCGCCGTGGACAGCATGCCCAGCAGCGACGGGCGGAACGGAGGCTGCACCAGCCGCAGTTCCTCGCCGCCGCCTTTCTCAAGGAGGGTACGGAGGCACCCGGCCGGGTCTCCACCGACGAACTGGGTGTGGGCGAGCAGCCCGACCGCGGAACTGGCCCACCAGCCCGTCCCGCGGGAGGTCTTGCGAACCCCCTTCTGGGCGAGCGCGACCAGCCCGGCGGTGTCCCGCCGCCCGCGTGTCCATATCAGGGCTGCGGCGCGCATCGTCATGGCCAGTCCCTCGCCGTCGTCCGCGCCGAGAGCACGGGCGAGCATTTCTGCCTCCCGAGCCCGGCGCCGGGCGTCCTCCAGCCGTCCGGTCCACTGGTCGAGGATGGACAGGCCCATCAGCTGGTTCATCAGGACGTGCTTCTGACTGCCGCCGCTGGTGGCCTCGAGCCCCCGGCTCAGATGCCGGTAGGAATCCACGAACCGCTCCAGGTACATCTCGGCGCAGCCGAGCAGCGCCAGCGTCTCGGGAATGTCAGCGGCCACTGTGTCCGGCAGGCTGTCCACAAGCCGGGCGCACCGTGTGACCTCGGGTGCGGCCTTCGCCAAGTCTCCGAGGTAGGTCTCGCCGAAAGCGGCGAGGACGCGCACCGCCGTCCCCCACGCCTGGTCGGCCTCGCCCGCCGTCCGCGCCGCCTCCCGGACCAGGGCGCGTGCCCGCCCGTAGGTGCCGCGCCACACCTGCACCTGCCCGTACGCCAGGATCAGCCGGCCGGGTGCGTCGGGCATCGGCTCCGGCAGCGGGTGCGGCAGCAGGTCCAGGGCTGCGTGCACGACCGCATCGGCCTCCTGGTACCGGCCGAGCAGCCGCTCGACATCGGCGCACACCGCGTAGGCCTTCAGGCGCAGTTCATCGGGAAGGTCCGAACGCTGGCCGAGCACGTCGTGAGCGAGGGTACGGGCCTCCCGGAGGCGTCCGGCAGCGGTCAGCGCCCGGCAGCAGTCCAGTGCCAGGTTGGCCCGTGACGCGCTGATCCGTTCGCCGCCCGGCAGGGTGTCAAGTGCCAGGCGGAACCAGCGGGCTGCGGTAGCGGGCGTTTCGGTTGCGGCCTCCGTCGCGCCCTCGATCAGGACCTGGAGGGCTGCGTCGCCGTCCGCGCCCAGCAGGTGCTCGGCGTGCCGCGCGCGTGCGGCGGCAGGGGCCCGGCGCTCGGTCAGCAGGTCGAGGGCACGTCTGCGGGCGGGCAGCCGCAGCGAGGGGTTCGCGTGTTCCAGGGCGACATGGCCGAGTACGAGGTGGCGGAAGACGAACCGGCCGCCCCAGTGCGACGGCCGTATCAGGTCTCCGCGGGCGAGTTCGCCGAGGGCACCCAGGGTGCGCTCCAGGCCGAGTCCGGAGACCTCGGCGACGTCCCCGGCAAGGAAGGGGTCGCCGAGCACGGCCGCCACGCCGACTGCCGTCGTGGCGTCCGGGCTGAGAGCGTTGAGTTCGGCCGTCAGCGCCGCGGCCTCACGGAGCAGGCCGTCAGGATTCACTCCGGGGCGCTCCGGCCAGTTGTCGGGATGCCAGCCCGCGGCAGCCAGGATCCGCAGGTTGCGAGGGTTGCCACCGGAAGCGGCATGCAACTGCTCGGCGTACCTTTCAGGACTGAGGTGCTCCCAGGAACCGTCCCACGAGATGGACTCCTGGCCTGGCAACGAGGCGTGGGGTGAACGCTCGGTGGCGACACTGCCCTTGGCGCGCCAGTGGTCCAGCAGCGCCGCCACCTCGCCGACATCCAGTGAGTCCGGTTCCACGCGCAGCACGGTTGCGGCGTGCACACCGTGCTCCAGCGCCTCCAGCAGCAGCGAGCCGGTCTGCCGGGGGCGATGTGCCAGGGCAAGAACGAAGGGGCCGGGCACGGGAGTACGCACGAGCTGAGCGGCGAGCGCTGCGGACTGCCGGCCGCAATGGTGCAGGTCGTCCAGCACCAGCACGCCGCCGCGCGCGGACGCCCACTGCCCCAGAGCGCTCCGCACATCTGTGCCCACCTGGAAGTCGGAGTGTGCCGGTGCGGGAGAGGGCGGTGCCGGGAACGGCGGCAGCTCCGGCGCCCGGTTTCCGCCGGGCCCGCAGGCGGCGTGACCGTCCCATGCGTCCCTGAATACCTGGTAAGGGATCTTCGTGTCACGTACGGCGTGCGCTCGCAGCACTCGTGCACCGGTTGCCGCGGCTCGAGAGGCCAGCAGGCCCAGCAGGCTGGTCTTACCGATCCCTGGATCCCCGGCGATCTCCACGACCATTCCCTGTCCTGCCGCGAGAGCCTCCAGGACGCCGGTTACCCGCGCGGCTTCCGTTGCCCTCCCGACCATGGGGGAATCCGTCTCCTGCGATGGCACCACGAACACCTGCGCTCCTCCTCGCCTCGCCCTGACCCCAGCAGCAGAATGTCTCTGCATCCCGCCTCGGCCGGGTGAGCCGCGTCGGAGAAGCGAACGGTGGGCTGCCCTCTACAAGCTTCAGCCTGAGCATAAGTTGGGGCACTGACACCCCCCCCCACCCACCGCGCGGGCACCGTGAACACCACCACAGCCCGGCGCCCACGGCGGCCAGGCAGCGTGTCTACGTAATGAATTACGCAGTTTCGCTGATGCCGTCGGCATGAGGGTTTGGGAAAGTCGGCCTCTCGACAGCCTGGTGCGTCACGATACCGACGGTGTGGATGCGCTCGGCGGCCGACCGGCGCCGCCGCGATGGCACACGGGGTCCGCTGCTGCAGCCGTGGGCGCAGCAGCGGACATCATTCGTGCGTACAACATCGCCCGCCACCGGCCGTTGGTCATCGTGTGCACACGAGTAAGGGTGCCGGTGCCGAATGCGCTGTCCCGGTGCCATGAGTTCGCTTGTCAGTGGCTGTGGCTATGGTTCCGCACATTACCGAGGGGGTCCGGTTCCCCCTGCGTATTTCGATGATTCCTTGATGGCAAGAGGTGAGGACCGATGGGTTGGTTGTCCGCCGGCGACGGCTATGAAATCGCCTTGGTGGAGGGCCGGGTGGCCGCGAGGGCCACAGCGGGCCGGGCTGCGGGGCGGCAGTTGAAGTCGCTTCCGAAGGCGTTGCGGGAGCACCCCGAGGTGGACCGGCTGCGCCGGTTCGCCGAGTGGCTGGACCGGCATGCCACCACCTGCCTGGCGCAGGTGGACACCTGGATGGTGTCATCGCTGCCCGTTCCGACCGGACTGCTGGCCAGAGTATGGCCGGACGAGGCCTGGCAGTCGGCGCTGCGCGACCTGGTCGTGGTCGGGGACGACCGGGACGAGGTGGGCTTCCTGCGGGACGCCACCGACTCCGGCGAGCTGCGCGTGGTGAACCTGGACGGCGAGACGGTTCGGCTCTCGCCAAGGACGGTGACCCTGCCTCATCCGGTGCTGCTCGAAGACCTGGACGACCTGCGGGAGTTCGCCGCCGAACTGGGCGTGGTGCAGGGGGTGGAGCAGATCCACCGGGCCACCTGGACCAAGCCGGCCGACGCCGACCTCACGGAGAAGTCCACCGAGATACGGGAGTTCGCCGGCGGGAAGTTCTCCTCGCGGTTCGGTCTCGCCGCCCGGGCCACCTCGCTCGGCTACCGGGTCTCCGGGGGCTACGCCACGCACCGGGTGCGGGACGCCGGGGGGACCTCCGAGGCCGCCGTGTGGATCGGGGAGCCCTACTGGGACGGCGAGTTGGAGACCGGCGGCCTGACCTGGCACGACCCGGACGGCCGGTCGCTCCCCCTGCGGGAGGTCAGCCCGGTGGCCTGGTCCGAGGGAATGCGCATGGCCGCGGCGCTGTACGCCGGCCGCTCGGTCGAGGAGGGGAAGGACGCATGAGTAACACGGTTGAGGTTTCGCAGAGGGAGGCCGTGGAGTTGCTGACGGCCGGGGCGGTGCTGCCGCCGGGTACGGAGGGTGCGGGCGAGCGGGCGGTGCCGCTGACGGCGCGTACGTACCGGCATCCGGGGCTGGACGACCGGGTGGTGGTGCGGCTGGTCGCGGGTGAACTGGGCGCGGCGGAGGACCTGGCGGCCGACTTCCTGGGCCTGGAGCAGGACGCCGAGCCGTCAGAGGTCGGGCTGGGGCTGCGGCAGTCGCTGGGCTTCCCGGAGTGGGTGCTGGTGCACCACCCGGAGGACGGCCACCACGCGCTGGCCGTGGTCCCGGAGCTGGAGCGGGCGGCCCGGCAGGCGAAGTCGAAGCCGAAGGCGGCCCTGGACGCATACCAGCAGCTCGCCGGTCAACTGGCCGCCGCCGTACCGCACTTCCTGCCGACCTTCTACGAGCAGGCCGGGCGAGTCTTCCTGGCGGTGGAGAACGCCACGTACGCCGCGCAGATGTTCTCCCGGGCCCGCAGGGCCGAGGCCGGGCATGGCCTGCAGGTCGACGAGGACCGGCTGGACGAGGTGTTCCTGGAGTTCGCACTGGCCGGCGCACTGCCGGTGAAGGTGCTGTCGGGGTACGCGAAGGAACTGGCCGCGCGGGTGCCCGCGGAGGAGGCATTCCGCCGGTTCCGCAGGCTGTGCGTACGGCGTACCGCGGGCGGTCTGCAGCCGTCGGCGCAGATGGCGGGCGACCTGCGCCGGCTGGCGCGGGCGGCGGGTACGGACGCGGACGCCGAGGAGCGGGCGTACCTGGCCGAGCTGCTGGTCCTGCCCGCCACGCTGCGGGCGGCGACGGGCTGGTGGAAGGCCCATCGTCCAGCACTGGTGGCCCTGGCCCGGCAGGAACCCGCGACACGCGGGACGCTGTTGAACCTGATGCCCGCCAGTGGCGACGGTGAAATGCCCGGGCTGTGGCTGGAGTTGCTGGAGGAGTCCGGCGCCACCGCCGGGCTCTGCGAAGCCACGCTGCCCGGGGAAGAGCGCCCCGTGGACGGCACCGCGGGCTGGTTCGAGCGGTTCTTGGCGTTCCGGAGGTCCGGCTGGCGGCAATGTACCCGCCTGCCGGTGCTCTACCCACAGGTGGAGCGGATGGCCGACCAGCTGCGCGCCGAACTCGCCGGGTCGGGCCGGGCGCTGCCGACCACGAACCACGACGTAGACCTGCTGGACCTGCTGCTGTCGCTGGGCGTGCCGGTCGCCGACCCCGGGGAGAACACCGGGCTGAGCCTGGAGCAGTGGGCGATGGACGAGGGGCAGCGCGATCTGGTGGCGCTGGAGGCCGACCCCCGGTTCCGGCCCGCATTCCACCGTGGGGCGAACAGGTTGAGCAACGACCAGGACGGGCTGCGGGCCCTCCGAGTGCTGGCCCAGTCCCCCGGCGGGCGCCCGATGCTGGCCGAGTGGACGCGCGAGGTGGCGCAGCAGTCGTCTGCCGCCGGCCTGCCGCAACTGCCCGACGCTTTGCGGCGCCTGGCCTGGCTGCCGGGCGAGGCCCTGGTGCTCGCCGAGGACGAGGTGCGCGAGGCTGCCGGAACCGACCTCGCCCCCGTGCTCGCCCGGGCGCTGAGGGCCGGGCTCTTCGACGAACTGGGCTGGCCCGCATGGGAGGAGGCGGCAGCCGCTCTCGTAGCCCCGAAGGACGTCGACGACCTCATCATCGCGGACGCCTGGCCCCATCTGATCGTCGCACGCCCCTCGCAGGCCAGGGTGATCGGTGCCGATGGCACCGTACTCACCCACGACCTGCGGATACCGGCCGGGGACGGCTGGGGGGACCCGGGTTTCCACTACGTGGACGGCGAACTGCTCGTCTACTGGAACTCCCGGGCACTGGGCAACGGGCTGCGCGGATACTGGCACACCTCCGCCGACCGCCTGCAGCCGATGGATGGCGGCAGCAGTACCCGAGGCACGCGTATGAACTGGTATCGCAGCACCGGCGCGACCACCCTGCCACTGCCCAGCGGCGGGCGGACCACCGGCACCGGAGTGGTGCACCGCGGGGACACCGCACTGCCCGACGAACGGTCAGTGATCACCGACGGGACCTCGTACTGGGTGTGGACCTGGGACGGGTCGGATCACGACACCGCAGGGTGGTACGAGTACGACCCGGCCACCGGGGAGCACGGACGTAAGGGCATGCCCGGCTTCCTCGCCGACGCGCTGCACAACTCCCCGGCGGGCACCACCTTCCACTCCGGCTGGCTGCTGCCCGCTCCGTCGGCCGAAGCCACTCCCGCCGGGTTCCCGGTGAACGGACTGCTCGGCTGGCGGGTGGTGCAGCTGCCCGACGGCTCGCTGCGCGGTGAGGACCTGGCCGGACACACCGTCACCATGGCGAGCGGCTCCGAACGGCCGTCCCGTGCAGTGGTGTTTCCCGGGGACGACCGGCCCCGGGCGGTCGTCCAGGGCAGCTACAAGGTCAGTCTGGTCGACCCGGACGGCGTCGTCACGGCGGTGGCCAAGACGGACGATCCCCCGGGGGCGTTCGCAGAAGGCACTCTGATCCTGCCGCCACTGCGCTATTGGCACTGCCTTCAGCCCCGGGACCCGCAGGGCTCCGTGGCCCTGCGCCGGATCGACCGCGACACCACGGCAGCGCTGCTGAAGGCCGCCAACGCCGGGGAGAAGGAGGAACTGCCCGCCCTGATCCGCACGTTGCTGCCGCAGGTCAGCCATGACGCGCTGGTTGCGGGCATCGCCGGGGTGGTGCGGTTCGCCGCCGCGCAGCAGGCCTCGCTCGACTCGGTGGCGGCCCGGCTCACCCAGGCCCTCGAGGGCGGGCACCTGGAGGCTTCGCCGGCCGGCCCCGCCGACGGGCTGCTCGAGGAAGCGATCAGCGGCCTCGGTGGCTCCAGCGGCTACCGGTGGTCCCGCGTTTGGGAGTCCGACAGCGCCTTCCGCCAGATCCGCACCGTCGGCCAGGCGCTGCGCGACGCTCCTGAGCCCGCCCCGGCAGTCCGTCTGCACTTCGACGGGCCGGAACTCCCGCAGGCCGTCCTGAACTGGGAAACCCTGCTCGACACCTGCGCCGCCATGGCATTCCGGGCCGCATCGGTGCTCGCCGAGCAGGAGCACCGGGAGGCACTGCACGAGCTGCTCCGCGAACTGGACTCACTCGGGCTGTCCACGGCCGACGAGCCCGCCCGCTGGCGCCGTTTCCGGCTGCACCTCGACGACACCCTGCTCACCAAGGCCGATGGTGCACGGCGGGACGGCACCTGGCGCGGGCTGCTTCAGCTGAACGGCGGCGCCTTCCTGGCCTTCGTGGACACAGGGAGCTCGGACAGTAACGGCTGCGAGTTCACGGCGCTCTTCCACGATCCGTCGGGGCGTTTCGACGTTCCCGCGCCCTACACCGTGCGGTCCTCGTCCCGCGTCGGTGAGACCCGGGAAGCGGGCTGGTTGGGGGCGTTCCTGACCGAGTCGGCCGGGTGCGGCCCGGCGCCCTGGTTCCCGGAGGCGGCCGAGGAGTTCGCGCGGCTCACCGGGGTCACGGAGACGATGGCCCGGCTGGTCGTGGCCGGGATGCCGCGGGCGGACACGTACGAGCGCAGCTTCCTGCCGACCGAGGCGCGGACGACGCTCGGGGTGAAGGTGACCGAATCGGCCGTGGCCAGAGACGAGCTGCGCCACCTGTGCGCCGACATCCGGCGTGCGGTCGTCGCGGCTCTGCTGCCCGCGGAACCCGCCCGGCTGTGGAAGGACGGCCCGGACGTGGCCGCGGCGGCGGACATCTGGAACAGCAAGGTGGGCAGGCGGGTCGCCGTCCCCGAAGGGCTGCTCGCGGAGGCGGTTCGCGCCGTGCGGCCCGCATGGTGGGAGTCGTCCCGCGCGCTGCCCGCCCTGCTCGACCCGGCCGCCGCGCCGGAGCTGAGCCGGGACCTGGCGTGGGCGGTCAGCGGCGACCGCGTCCGCCCCGCCGACAAGGACAAGGACGCCAACGGGTTCACCGCGAACACGCTGATCGGTTCGGTCGCCCAGGCCGCCTGGCTCGCCCACCGGCTGCCCGCGGGCCACCGGATACGAGCTGCCCTGCCCACCGCGCTGACGGCTGTACGGGACCGACTGGCCAACCCCGAGCTGATGCTCGACCTGGGCCGGTACGTCGGCCTTCCCGACTTCCGGAAGGTGGCGGGTGCCCCGACTGAGGTCGGCGAGGGCTACGAGCGCTACGGCGCCGTCATCATGGCCACCCACGACGACCAGCCCGCGCCGGGAATCCGTACGGCACTGCTGGACGCGGCCGGCGAAGACCCCTACCTGTCTGCCCTGCGCGGCGACGACCAGCAGCCGTTCCCTGCCGAGGTGGCTCTGCGTCTCGCCCGCGACCCGCGCTTCGAAGCGTTCCTCGCCGACCCGGGCGACCCGGCCGCGGGAGAGCGGGGCAAGGACGGCACCTGGTGGGCGCAGGACCCCACCCGGTCCGTGCCCGAACTGGTCACCGAGGCAGCCAAGGAGTTCGGCATCAGCGAGGACACCGCCGCGCTCTACCTGGCTCTGCTCGGCATGCCCGACCCCACCGACCGCAACACCGCGAGGTGGACGGGCTGGAAGCCCGCCCGCCTCAAGGCCGCCCGCGCCGAACTGGCCGCCACCGACCTGGTGGTCGAAGCCAGCCGCACCCGCGCCGCGCGCTCGCTCTTCCTGCCGGGAGGCTGGGTCGACCTCAAGGCCCCGCGGCTGCCGCTGGAGCAGTGGAAGCTGCCGCTGTACGACCTGGTCAGCGGTGAGAGTGCGCCACTGGGTGTGCTCGTCCCGACCGAACCCGCCGCCGACCTCTACCGCAGGGCCTGGCAGCGTATCCGGGAAGGCGACGCTCCCCGCTTCGCGGAACTCAAGGTCCGGCGCGGCAGGCGCCGCTGACCCTGTGAGAGGCAAGTGGTGCGGCGACTACCCGGTCGTCGCCACACCACCTACTGGCACCACCTACTGGCACCAACACGACGTAAGACAGCCCGTACCACAGAGGACTTCACATGACCCTGACCGCCGACCAGGCCACGGCCCCACCCGCCCGGCAGGTGCTGCCTGCCGAAGAGCGGTACGCCGCCGAGCTCGCGTTCCTCGCCGCCCATGACGACGGACCCCGCCCGCCCTGCTGGGCGTTGACCCCGCGCGCCGTGGTCACCTTCATATGCGGCAGCGGCGGTGACACCCTGGAGTTGCCGAAATCGCGCCGTGCCGAAGGCGAGCTGCCTGCCCGGCTGGCGATCGCTCCCAAGTTCGTCGGCGAACGCGCCCTGGTGGAACGGTGCGTGGTCACCCTCGCCGGTGAGCGCGGCCTGCTGCTCGTCGGCGAGCCCGGCACCGCCAAGTCGATGCTCTCCGAGTTGCTGGCCGCCGCGGTCTGCGGCACCAGCGCCCTCACCGTCCAGGGCACCGCCGGCACCACCGAGGACGCCTTCCGCTACGGCTGGAACTACGCCCTGCTGCTCGCCCAGGGGCCGACGCCGCAGGCGCTGGTCGCCTCGCCCGTGCTCACCGCGATGCGGACGGGGCGGGTCGCCCGGGTCGAGGAAATCACCCGCTGCCTGCCCGAGGTGCAGGACGCCCTGGTGTCGATCCTGTCCGACCGGCGGCTCAGCGTGCCCGAACTCGCGGGTACCGCCGACGCGTTGGTCGCGGCCACCCCCGGTTTCACCGTCATCGCCACCGCCAACCTGCGCGACCGGGGCGTCTCGGAGATGTCGGCAGCCCTCAAGCGACGCTTCAACTTCGAGACCGTCCACCCCATCGCCGACGCCGACGCCGAGACCTCCCTGGTACGCGGTCAGGCAACGGCCGCCGTGAAGCGGGCCGGTGCCGCCTTCGGCGTGGACGACGCCGTGCTGGAAGCACTGGTCACCGTCTTCCGCGACCTGCGCTCAGGCCGGTCCGCCGAGGGCTGGGACGTGGAGCGGCCGGGCACGGTGATGTCCACCGCCGAGGCGGTGCAGGTCGCCGCCTCGCTCGCCGTGGCCACTGCTTACCTGCCCGGCGGCGATGTCCTCGACCTGGTGCCGGGACACCTCCTCGGGGTCGTCCGCAAGGACGACCCGGCCGACCACGGCCGACTGCTCGGGTACTGGGACGGCCCGGTACGGCGCCGCGCCGAGGACGGCTCCGCCCTGTGGCGCCGCCTCTGGGACCTCCGGGAGAACCTGCGTTGACGATCCATCAGTCCACAATCACCGCCGTGGCCGCCCATGAGCCCGGTGCCGCGACCACCGGTGACACCGACCCCCGGGATGCCGTGGCCGCCCTCGCGGGCTCCGTAGATCCGTACCTCCTCGGCGTGCGCCACCACAGCCCCGCACTGGCCGCCGCGGTCCCGGCCCTGCTGGACGCCGCAGGCGTCGAGGTGGTCTGCGTCGAGCTGCCGGCGGACTTCCAGCCGTGGCTGCCGTATCTCGCCGATCCGGACACGGTCGCGCCGGTGGCGCTTGCCGGGATCGGTGAGGGCGGGCGGCTGGGCTTCTACCCGTTCGCCGACTTCTCGCCGGAGCTGGCCGTCATCCGCTGGGCCCGCGAGCACGGGGTAGAGGTTCTCTGCTGCGACCTCCCGCTGTCGGACCCCGGCTGGTCCGCGACCGATGAGGCCCAGCAGGACACGGCGGTGCCGGACCAGGCGGCCCGCTCCGGGACCGCCTTCGCCGACGGGCTCGCCACAGCCGGAACCGGCCGCGACGGGGACGACCTGTGGGACCGCGCGGTGGAGGTGCTGGCCCCCGGCTGCGGGCCCGAGTCGCTACGGCGGGCGGCGCTCGGCGTGGGCTGGGCGCTGCGCCAGGACGCGCGGGCCCGCGGCGTACCGGCCACAGACCTGGCCCGCGAGGCGTATATGCGCCATGTGATCGCGCGAGCCGGCGCCGGGGGGCGGCGGCTCGCCGCGGTGGTCGGTGCCTTCCACGCCCCGGCACTGGCTGGACCTGCCGCGGTCCGGCTCGACACGGACGGTGCCGACTGTCCGGCGTCCGACGAAGGCGGTCGGCGCGGCAATCCGGGAGAGGTTGGGGGCTCCACCGCGGGCCTCGCGGTGCCGCGCGGGGCCACGCTGGATCCTGCCGGGTCCGATGCGGTGCCCGGCGGCACCGCGCCCGGGTACGCCGTTGCCGAGGGCGGTGCGCCCGCCGCGCCCGGAACCGGCGGGACCGCAGAGCCCGGACCGGACAACGGGCGGGCGCAGGCGGTGGGTTCGGCCGCGGCGGTGGCGGACGCGACCCCTGCGCCCGTCACCTCGCTGGTCCCGTACTCCTTCGACTTGCTCGACTCCCGCTCGGGCTACCCCGCCGGCATCCGGGACCCGCGCTGGCAGCAGGCCGTGTTCACCGCCGGGGGCGACCCCGACCGGGTGCGGACTGCCGCCGCTCGCGCAATCACCGGCCTGTGCCGGGAACTCCGCGCGGCCGGGCACACCGCGGGCACCGGCGAGGCCGCCGAGGCTCTGCGGCTGGCCTGTGACCTGGCCCGGCTGCGCTCCCTGCCCGCGCCGGGCCGCGGCGAGTTGCTGGAAGCCGTGACGACCGTGCTCAGCCAGGGCGAACCGCTCGGCCGGGGCCGGGCACTGGCTCGTGCCCTGGAGGTGGTCCTGGTCGGCGCCGACCGCGGCAGGACCGCTCCCGGCACGCCGCGTTCCGGGCTCGGCCCGTCCGTGGAGTCTGAACTCTCCGCGCTGCGCCTGCCCTGTCCGGACAAGCCCGAGCCCCGGGAAGTCCGCCTCGACCCGCTCCGCTCCGACCTCGACCGCCGCCGCGAGATCCTGCTCCAGCAACTGCTGGCCTGCGGCGCCGGATACGGCGAGCAGGTCGAGGTGACCGGTACCGGGGACTCGACCGCGCTCACCACCCGGTGGCGGCTCTCCTGGACCCCGGCCGTGCCCGCACGGCTGGACCTGGCGGGCGTCCGCGGCGTCACCGCCGCCCAGGCCGCCGCCGGAACGCTGCGTGACGCCTTCCGCCGCGACTGTGCCGACGGCGGAGCCACCTGCGCGCAGATCATCCACGGCCTGCGCGCGGCGGCCCAGTGCGACCTCCCCGACCTTGTCGCCGACCGCCTCGGCGATGCCGCCGACGTCCTGCCCGCCGGCGCCACCCTCCCTGAACTGCTGCAGGCAATGGACCTGCTGGAGGCGCTGCGCCGTCAGCACCTGCCCGGCACCACGCCGACGGAGCGGGAGCGGGCCGTCGCACTGGCCGACACTCTGCTGGAGGCCGCCGTCCGCGCGCTGCCCGGTCTGGCCGGCAGTGACGAGGCGGACGATGCCGCCGCCCTCGTCACCCTCGTCACCCGGGCAGGCGAGCACCGTCTGGGTCTGCGGCTGGACGGCGCTCTGGGCACGCTCGCGCGTACCGGCTCCCCGCTCGTCCAGGGAACCGCCCTGGCAGCCAGGGTCCTGCTGGACCTGGACGGTCCCGACACTCTTGGCGCCCGCGCAGCCGGGTGGGTGGACGCCGCAACCGGCCCCGACGGGCGCCACCGTATGTCCCGTCTGCTCACCGGACTCCTCACCGCGGCGGGCCCGCTGCTCCAGTCGGCCCCGGCCGCCCTCGGCCCGCTGCTGGACCGGATCGACGATCTCACCGACCAGGGCTTCCTCGATCGGCTGCCGGCGTTGCGCGGCGGATTCGACACCCTTGCCCCGGCCGCCCGCGACCGGCTGCTGCACACCGTCACCGAACGCCTCGGCGACCGGCTCGACCTGACACTGACCGCGGCTCCGGAGCTGCTCGCCCTGTGGACTGCAGCGGACACCGCCGGGCTCGCCGCCCTGCGCGCCCTGCGGATCCCCCTTCCGGACTCCCTCGCGGAGTCCCTGGCGGAGTCCCTCGCGGACACGGCATCCGGTCAGCCGGTGTCCGGCGTCGTGGGGGACGCCTGCGCCGCACCCCCGCCGCACCACGGTTCGGTCGCCGGGACGGCAGCGGAACCGGCAACAGGAGACACGGCAGCGCCCCCCATTCCAGCGGGTCCGGCCACCAAGAAGGCGACAACACCGCCGGCGGCCTCGCGCCGCCTCGACCCGTCCGACCGGTGGCGGCTGCTCCTCGGACGGCAGACCGAGCGGCTGCCCGACGGCGCACGCCGCTATGCACACGCCCTCGACGAGCTGTACGGCGCAGGCCGAGGCGAGGGCGCCGCCGACATCGGGCGCGGACCCGATGGCAACGCCGGCGGACAGGAAGGCTCCTTCCCCACCGCCCGGGAGTGGGCCGAGGAACTCGACGCCCTGTTCGGCGCGGAGGTCCGCGAGGAGGTGCTCGGCCGGGCCGTCGACACCGGCCGCACCGATGTCCTCGCCGAACTCGACCCTGCCTCGGTGCGCCCCTCCGTCGAACTGCTGACGTCCGTCCTCTCCCTGGCCGGAGGCATGCCGGAACAGCAGCTGGCCCGGCTCCGGCCGCTGGTCCGCCGCCTGGTCGACGAGCTTGCAAGGGAGTTGGCAACCCGCCTGCGTCCCGCCCTGACCGGGCTGGCCACACCACGCCCGACCCGCCGCCCCGGCGGCCGGCTCGACCTGCCCCGCACCCTGCGGGCCAACCTCGCCCACACGCGCCGTCTCGACGACGGCCGGACCGTCGTCGTGCCGGAGCGGCCGGTGTTCAGCACCCGTTCCCGCCGCGAGGCCGACTGGCGGCTGATCCTCGTGGTCGACGTGTCCGGCTCCATGGAGGCATCCGTTGTCTGGTCCGCGCTGACTGCCGCCGTGCTGGGCGGGGTACCCACCCTCTCCACGCACTTCCTCGCCTTCTCAACCCAGGTGATCGACCTGACGGACCGGGTCGCCGACCCGCTGTCGCTGCTGCTGGAGGTGCGCGTGGGCGGGGGAACCCACATCGCCGCCGGACTGGCGCATGCGCGCTCGCTGGTGACCGTACCGAGCCGCACCCTCGTAGTGGTCGTCAGCGACTTCGAGGAGGGCTACCCGCTAGGCGGTCTGCTCGGCGAGGTCCGCGCCCTGGCCACGTCCGGCGTCCACCTCATGGGCTGCGCCGCCCTGGACGACACCGGGACCCCCCGGTACTCGGTGCCCGTCGCCCAGCAACTCGTCGCGGCCGGTATGCCCGTGGCCGCCCTCAGCCCCCTCGCCCTCGCCCGCTGGGTGGGCGACCGCCTGCGCGGAGAACCCCGATGACACCTCCCACCATGACCACTCCGCTCCCCCCGGTGGCCCCGGACGTGACCGCCGCCGCCGTGGAGAACCTCAGTGCCCGGCTGCGCAAGAAGCTGGACGCGGCGATCGAGCTGTACGCCGCTGCCCCCGCCAGCGCCGACGGCGACACGGTCAGCATCAGCTGCGGCGAGGACGCCGTGGTCACCCTGGCGCCGGGACCGTCCGGCACAGTCACCGACGCGGACCAGGCACGCTGCACCTGCCTGCTCGCCCCGCGCTGCCTGCACCGCGCGGCCGTCCTCAGCGCCTGCCCGGTCGCCGACCCCGACACCACACCGGCGCCGACCGCTCCTCCGGATGACGGTTCATCAGTCCGGGGCGCGGCATCAGACCGGGGCGTGGCATCAGGCCACTCCCCGGCTCCGTACGCGCCGACGGGCAGCCCGTCCGCGTCCCCGGCGGGCGTCGGCACCGTGCCCGCCGACCCTGGGGGCGCAGGGCCCACCGCAGCCCAAGTGGCCGCCGCAGCCGGGCTGTGGTCGGCCGCCGCGGCCGCGCTCGCTGCCGGGGTCCCCGCCGCGGGTGCGGTGCCGCAGGCCGATCTGCTGCGCGCCGCCCACACCGCCCGGCTGGCCGGACTTCACCGGGCCGAGGCCGCCGCGCTGCGCGTCGTCCGCGGGCTGCGCAGCGCCCGCGCCCGGCACGACAGCCACCGCCTGGCCGACCTGGTCTCCGCACTGCGCGAACTGCTGCTCACCACGGGGCTGCTGGCAACGTCCGAGCCCGACCCGGCCCTGACCGGCACGGCCCGCCGCGGCTACCAGCCGGGCGGCAGTCTCCGGGTCCACGGGGTCTGCCGCGAACCGGTGATCAGCGCCACCGGGTACGGCGGCGTCGTTACCCACCTCCTCGCTGAGGACGGCCGGTGGTTTTCGGTCGCCGACGTCAAGCCGGGCGGCCCCGCCCGCGCCCGCGGAGCAGCCACCGCCACCGTCGCCCTCGGCGCGGCCACCCTCGACCACGCCCAACTCGCCCGCGGCGGCCTGCTGGTCACCGGGGCAACCGTCTCACCGGACGGCCGCCTGGGTTCCGGCCGCGGCGTACGAGCCACTCCGCTTGCGGGCCTGCCCTGGTCCTCCGGGCCGATGGCCGCCCTGTTCGCCCGCCCGCTGGCCGAAGCAGTCGCCGCGCTGCTGTCCGCATCGCCCGGCGACGGCCCGGAGCGGGCGGAGGCGGTCGGGCAACTCGTCGGCTGCGACATGGTGGTGGCCGGAGCCGCAGGCGATCACCTCCTCGCGCACGAGTTGCAACCCGGTCAGGAGCAGGCTCCCTCCATCGACGGCTCACCGGCCACGCCGACCGGTCCCCTGATCCGGCTGGTGCCCGCCAGCGGGCACCCTGATCTCGCCCACACGGCCAACCTCCAGCAGCTCGCCTCCCGCCCCGGACTCCGGATACGCGTGCTCGGACGGCTCGACCCGGACCGGGCCACGACCCTGCGCCCGCTCGCCGTCGGCCCGGTGCCGTACGCCGAGGCGACCCTGCGCCTGCCCGCAGGCTGGCTGGACCGGGCCGATCTGGGATACGACCGCCTCCAGGGCTCGCATCTCCCGCCGCGCGAGGCGTGTCCTGCCATGCCCGCGCTCGCGCATACCCTGGCCGACCCGATGGCCGGCGCCCCTCTGTGGCGGTTTCGCCACCTGGTGGAACTGGCCGTCGCCGGAGGCCGCCGGTCGGTCGGCGAGTTCGCACGCACCGGTGGCACCGTCGGGGGTGACGGCTTCGCGCCGCTGCGCCGCGCGGGCTTCCAGGCCGCCGCCGAGTTGGCCGCCCAGCTCGCTGCCGAGGCGGACCGCCGTGGCCGGGACGCCTTCGGCCGGCTCACCGACCCCGACACCGACCGCTATGCCTGGGCGTGGCTCGGCACGGCCGTACACCTCGCGGCGACCGAACGTGCGCTGGTGCGGGCCTCCTGGCACACCGTCGGCTGACCGGGCCCAGCCGCACCGGCCCGCGTCACCCGCGATGGGCGAACGTCAGTAACACCCCGGAACACCTTGCGCAGTGTCCGGCCGCCCCCAAGCGGGTGGCCGGGCGCCGGCGATGCCTCGCAAAGGTCGGCCGGAAAGAACAGTTCACCCGTGGCCGGTCGGCGAACCTCCGTACCCGGCTACGTAGTTCTACCGATGCTTCCGACAAGGACCGATTGAGAGGCTCAGCCCGGAATGGATGCCCGGTCGGCGGCGTGGGTTACAGTCTCGCTCTACCCCTGATGCACGGCACGTCCACACAGCCGGGGGAGCCTTCTTGGGGGATACGAAGATGCGGACCGAACACGTGGACCTGCCCGGATACGAGGTCGTCGAAGTCCTCGGTCAGGGCGGGTTCGCCACCGTGTACCGCGCGCGCCAGCTCGCCGTGGGCCGGGAGGTCGCGCTCAAGATAGACAGCCGTGTGCTGTCCTCCGCCCGCGACCGGCAGCGGTTCATGCGCGAGGTCACCGCGGCCGGACAGCTGTCGGGCCACCCGCATGTGGTCGCGGTGTACGACGCCGGTGTACTCACCGACGGCCGCCCGTACATGGTGCTGGAACTGTGCCAGGGCGGTTCTCTGGGCGACCGGCTCCACCGACACGGTCCGTTTCCTGTGCAGGAGGCGCGAGATGTCGGTGTGCGCATCGCCGACGCGTTGGCCGCGGCGCACACCGCCGGAGTGCTCCACCGGGACATCAAGCCGGGCAACATCATGATCAACCAGTACGGCGGGGTCGCTCTCGCTGACTTCGGGCTCGCGGCCATGCCGCGACCCGGGCACGAACTGTCGGTGACGAGGGAAGCGCTGACCCCCGCGTACGCCCCGCCGGAGGCATTCCTCCTGACCGATCCAACGCCGGCTGGGGACGTGTACTCGCTCAGCGCGACCATCTACGCCCTTGTGCTCGGCCGCCCGCCCCACTTCCCCGAAGAGGGCAGCCTCAGCATCGCGGAACTCATCACGCGGCACGGCCTGCCCATACCCGACCTGCCGGGCGCACCCCCTGCGCTGACCGAGGTCCTCAGGCAGGCCATGGCCCCGGACCCCGCTCACCGCCTGCCGAGCGCCGAGGCATTGCGGGACGCCCTTGCCGGCCTCGACCTCCACAACACCACGGCGCCCGCCGCCCCGTACATCCAGTCCACCCCGGCGAGCGGGAATCTCCCGCTGCCGCAGGCGGCACAGGGTTTTCCGTCTCTGCGTTCAGGAAGTGGCGCGGAGACGCAGCCCGCCGTGACTGCGGGCCGAGGGAGGAAGGGTCTCCGCCTGCGGTTGGTCGTCCCGGTCCTGGCACTGGTCGCGGCCGCTCTCGGCACGGCCGGAGTGCTGGCCCACCAGAACCAACAGTCGGCCAATGAGCCCACCTCGCCCTCTCGCACATCCACAGCAGGCCCGACTTCCGAAGGCCAGAAATCGTCCGCCAAGACCGTTTTCAAGGTGCCGACGACCACCAAGGACTGCCCGGCGGCATCGGTGGACGGTGTGAACGGCCGCTGCACCACAACCGCCGAGTGCTGGGGCGGCATGGTCGTCATAACCGGAATCGTCAGCGTCAACCGCTCGGACTGCACGGTTGAGCACCCGTGGGAGACCTTTGCCATCGCCCCGCTGCCCTCGGACGGAATGACCATCAACCAGCAGGAACTGGCGAACCACCCGGACGTGCGCAAGCTCTGCTCACGCGACGTCATGACGAAGTCCCGGCTGGGTAAAGCACTGAAGATCGCCCCCGCCGGGTGGACTGTCGATGTGCTTCCGCCCTCGCAGGCGGAATACACCGACGGTCTGCGCGTATTCCGCTGTGTCGCCACGGTCACCGGAGAACAGTCGTCCGGCACCTACTTCCGGCCCCGATCCAGCACGATGCCTTAACAGACCAGTCGACGGCCGCCTCCTCGGCACCGGCGGTGTCCTGCAACTCCCGTAGGGCAATGGCCAGGTTGACGATCGCCCGCGTGTCGGCGCGGATCGCGCGTACTTTCACACGCGATCCGCGCACGCCTGCAGCGCAGGGTATTCAGCTCACGCCCCCGCAGCCGGATGGCACGCGGGCCGTGATCGGGTCAGAACGCTGGGACGTCTCTCCTGGGTCAGAAGCCCGCGTCGGAGAAGCCCACGTCCGTGAAGCCGGGGTCGGAGAAACCCGGGTCGGAGAAACCCGGATCCGTGAAGCCCGGGTCGGAAAAGCCCGGATCCGTGAAGCCGGGATCCGTGATCGGGTCCATGAAGCCCGGATCGGAAAAGCCCGGATCCGTGATCGGGTCCATGAAGCCCGGATCGGAAAAGCCCGGATCCGTGAAGCCCGGGTCCGTGAAGCCCGGATCCGTGATCGGGTCCATGAAGCCCGGGTCGGAGAAACCCGGGTCCGTGATCGGGTCCGGCACCACAGGGTCAGGCACCACAGGATCCGGCACCACAGGATCAGGCACCACAGGATCAGGCACCACAGGATCCGGCACAACCGGGTCCGTGATGGGGTCCGGCACCACAGGATCCGGCACAACCGGGTCCGTGATGGGGTCCGGCACCACAGGATCCGGCACAACCGGATCCGTGATGGGGTCCGGCACCACAGGATCCGGCACAACCGGATCCGTGATGGGGTCCGGCACCACAGGATCCGGCACAACCGGATCCGTGATCGGGTCCGTGATCGGGTCCGTGATCGGGTCCGTGATCGGGTCCGGCACCACCAGGTCCGGCGGCGCCGGAGGGTTCTCCGGCGCCGGGTCGACGGGTGGCAGCGGGTCCGGCTCCGGGGCTGGCGGGCCGACGAGTCCCTGGTTGCCCAGCTCGTGAATGACCGCCCCGTTCACCGCCGGAGTCAGAGTGTTGGCGATGAGTGCCTGGCCGAGGTCGTTGGGGTGGTACGAACCCTGCACGTTGAGGAAGTCGAGGCCGTTGAGGCCCTCCTGCGGTGAGAACAGCTCGTGCCCGGACAGCGCCTGAGACACATCCGCGTACGTGACGTTGGCACCGGTCTGCTGCGCCGCCAGTTGGGTCGCTTGCTGGTTCAGCGAGTTGATGGTCGACCCGAACTCATTGACCAACTGGGCCTCGCGGTTGCTGATCAGCAACTCGCTCACAGGCGAGGGAGAGCCGCCGGGGATGGTGTCGGGCATGACCTTCGGGTAGCCGAGGGTGACGATCGTGGCGCCCGGGGCGGCCCGTGAGGCGATGTCCTGGTACACCGCCGCCTGCGCCTCGAGGTACGTCCCGTCCTGCAGCGGTCCCATCAGGCCGGGAAATCTCTGCTCCGTGGTCGACTCCCTAGAAGTGACCACAGTCTGCGCCAGGTTGCCGAACCCCGCGTCGTTGCCGCCGACGCCGACGATCACGATGTTGGCACCGTTGACCGCGTCGATCTGAGGCGAATGCTCGAACTCCGTCCCCGGCCGTACCGTCTCGTACAACGAGGCGCGGGTCGCTCCCGAGACCGGTACGAACGTCACATCAAACGTCACATTGGGATTCTCCTGCGCGATCTTGTCGATGGCCCGGAGAGTCGGGGCGGACGCGGACTGATGGGCAGGGTCGACCTGATTCAGGACCGAGCCCTCGGCTCCTGTCACCTGGACGGTCTTGTACGTACCCGCCGAAGCACCCTCGCCACTGGTGTACGAGTCACCGACCACGGTGATGCGGACGTGCCCCGGGTCGCCGGGCGCTGCATTGGCTGTACCGGCGAGCGACCCGAGCAGGGCGGAGACTCCGATCGCCTGGCCGCTGACGATCGCTGCGCGACGCACGACCGGGTTGTGGCGTTTCGGTCGGGCATGACGCCCATGACGTTTGGTCACAGAACAGACCTCTCCTGGGGGGTTGGCATGAATTGGGAGCCTCGGGGAAACGATCCGGCCCCGGGCTCACGCAGAGTCTCTTCTGCCAACCAGGCCCGTAGCATTGGGGAAGACCCCACAACTTCGACTGCCGCCGACACCGTCCGGCTCGTCGTCATCCACTCGCCGTCATCCACTCGCCGTCACAGGCCGCTCGTGGCCTGGAAGCCTGCCGATGCCCAGCTGGTCCGTGGGACCCTCGGCCGGTTGGAAGGCGGTGTTCCGGGAGCCGCCCGAGCTCGTGCCGACCACGCCTCGGCGGCATTGGGGATTGCCAGTGGCAAAGCCCCCACACAGGATCCAGGCCCCGTTCACACCCTTGTTGACCCAGCTTGGCCCGCCTGACTCATCCAGAACGGCTCGAAGGCCGAGCGCCTGGTCGTGGCAGCGCCTGCAGAAGAACTCGAACTGGAAGCCCGCAAGCTGGGCCATACCTACGGTGAGGCGGGCATGCCCGGGCGGCTCCATGGGTGGCATATGTGTGCGGCTGCTCCGCGAGGAAACGGAGCCGGAGCCGTCGCGGAATCAGTGGTCGACGGAGGCACGGTGGAGGATGCGGGCCAGGGCGGCGCGGGAGGAGACGTCGAGTTTGCGGTAGATCCGGGATAGGTGGGTCTCCACCGTCCTGGGGCTGAGGAAGAGCTGCTCCCCGATCTCCCGCGAGCGTCTGCCCGCAGCCGCTAGTTGGGCGATCTCGCGCTCCCGTTCGGTGAGTAGGCCCAGCTCCGCCGGCCCCATGGCGGCCGCTGAGGAGCGGGACGACCCGCGCGTCCCGAGTTTGCCCCGCACCCGTACCCCCTGCTCCCGGACGCGCAGTGCCCCGCAAGTCCGGGACACGAACATCGCCGTGTCCAGCCACTGCACCGCGGTCGCCGGGCCGTGCGCCGCCTCGGCTGAGCGGGCTCCGGTCACCAGGGTCCAGGCGTGCTGCACCGGCATCCCGGCGAGCCGGAAAGCCTCCGCCGACTGCTCGAACAGCTTGGCCGCAGCGTCGTGTTCGCCGTCCGAAACATGAAGCAGGGCCCGCGCCTGGTGGACGTACGCCTGCTGGACGGGCAGTCCCAGCTGCTCCGCCGCCGCGTCCGCGTGCCGGGCCCAGCGGCGGGCGGCGCCGACGTCGCAGCATTGGAGCGCCGCCGTCGACAGCATGGCCAGCAGCGAGGGGCGGAACGGCCGCTGGAGCAGCGGAAGGTTCTCACCACCCCCTTGCTCCAGCAAGGTCCGCAGGCAGCCGGAGGGGTCGCCGTTCATCAGCTGTATCTGGGCCAGCAGGCCGGCCGCGGAGCTCACACACCAGTTCCGGCCGGGCAAGGTATTGCGGGCGCCCTGCTCGGCGAGTGCGACGATCTCGGCCGCTTCCCGTCGTCCTCGGGCCCACATCAGCGCGGAGGCACGCATGGTCATGGCCAGCCCCACCGCGTCGTCCGCCCCGATGGCGCGGGCGAGGCCTTCCGCCTCCCGTGCCCGGTGCTCGGCCCGGTCCAGTCGCCCGGTCCACTGGTCGAGAGTGGAGAGCCACAGTTGATGATGCATCATGATGCGCTGCTGCGCGCCGCCACTGGCGATCGTCAGTCCCCGGCGCAGATGCCGGGACGCGTCCGAGAAGCGCTCCATGTAGAGCTCGGAGCAACCGAGCATGGCGAGCAGTTCCGGGGGACGTGCCACCCTGGCGTCCGGCAGGGCGTCGACCAGCCCGGCCAACTGGGTGGCTTCGGGTGCGGCTGTGGTCAGGTCTCCGCGGTAGGCGTCGCCGCATGCCGCGAGGACCCGAAGCTCCATGTGTGCGGGATCGTCGGCCTTCGCTGTTGCCCGCACAGCCTCGCGGACCGTCGGGCGTGCCCGCTGGTAGGTTCCGCGCAGCAGGTGCACCAGTCCGTACTGAAAGGCCAGTTCGGCAGCCTGGGCGGGCAGGGGCCGCGGCAGCCGATCGAGGGCGGTACGTGCCAAGGCCTCCGATTCTTCGTACCGGCCGAGCAGCCGCTCAACCCCGGCGCAGACAGCGTACGTACTCAACCGCAGGTCCGCGGGGAGGTTCGAGGGGTCGCGCAGCAACTCATGGGCGAGGGCGCGGGCTTCCTCGAGACGTCCGGCGGCGGACAGGGCGCGACAGCAGGCGAGCATCAGTGTGGTGCGTGGCGGGCTGTTGCGGTCCTGGCCCGGCGGGGAGTGCAGCGCCAGGCGAAGCCACCGGGCCGCGGTACCGGGGTTTTCGGCAATGACCTCTGCTGCGCCCTCGGCCAGTACATTCAGGGCCGCGGTGCTGTCCGCGCCCAGGACATGTTCGGCGTGCCGGGCCCGCGCTGCGGCGGAGGCACCGCGTCGGGTGAACAACTCCAGCGCCCGGCGGTGGACCGAAAGCCGGACGCAAGGCTCCGCACGCTCATGGGCGACATGGCGCAGCACGCGGTCACGGAAGACGAACCGCCCGCCACACGCCAGCGGTCGCACCACGTCGCCGCGGCTGAGCTCGGCCAGGGCAACCAATGTGCGGTCCAGACCGAGTCCGGAAACCTCCGCGACGTCCGCAGGGCAGAACAGGTCGCCAAGAACGGCCGCCGCGTCTGCGGCCGTAGCTGCGTCCGGAGTGAGCGCATCCAGCTCTGCGGTCAGCCCCGCCACCTCGCGCAGCAGCCCGTCCCTGTCGGCACCAGGGCGTTCCGGGTACCCGTCGGGCTGCCACCCCGCGGCCACGAGAATCCGGACACTGCGAGGGGTGCCCTCGGAAGCGTCATACAACGGCCCGGCGTACGCGCTGGAGTCGAGCCGCCCATTCGAGCCGCCGCCGCCCGCCAAAGCCTCACCGCTGGACACCATGCCCGGCAAGGCGGAAGGGCCCACGCCCACCCGCCAGCTTTCGAGCAGCGTGGCCACCGCGCCGGGGTCCAGCGGAGCCAGTTCGATGCGCACCACGGATCCGGTCTGCGCACCGCAGTCCAGTGCCTCAAGCAGCGCGGCGGGGGTCTGCCGGGGGCGGTGTGCCATGGCGAGGAGGAAGGGACCGGGCACGGGGGTGCGGATGAGCTGGGCGGCGAGAGCCGCCGACTCCTCGTCGCACAGGTGGAAGTCGTCCAGCAGCAGCAGGCCTCCTCCCCCCTCGACTGCCCAGTCCGCAAGAAGGGTTCGAATGGCGTGGAACAGCGATCCGTTGACGGCCAGCGGCCGCTGATGTGGTGGAGTCGCGCCGAGACCATCGGCGGCAGCCGGAAACCGGCAGAGGCCTGACCGGTCCCCCCAAGCGTCCCGGAACACCTGGTACGGAGCAGTGCCCCGGCGCGTGGCATGGGCTCGCGCCACCCGAACTCCGCGCCTCTCGGCCAGCTCCGCCAGAACACCCAACAGCCGGGTCTTGCCGATGCCAGGATCTCCCGCGATCTCCAGCACAGCGCCCCGCGTGGACCCGAGGGCCTCCACCATCCCCGCGAGCCGGGCCGTCTCCGTTTCCCGCCCGACCAGGGGGCCATCGGTCCCCAGTGACGGCACGGCGAACATTGTTCTCCTCTGAGTTCTCCACTGCGGAACGAATCACGCGCAACGGGCTGCCTTACGGCGGCACCCTGGGAACGCCGCAGCCCTGAACACGCAAGCGCCTCCTGTAAGCGCATACATATCCTTGATGGCAGTTCACTCAGGCCGCAAGGGCGCAGGCATCAAGCTTTAGCAAAGGAGGCATATCTGGAATTTCTGATTCCACTGGGTGACCGCACGCCAAAATGACCCCTGAGGCACACGCCAAAATGACCCTGAGGCAAGGGGCGAGAGAGGCGACTGTCGCCGCGTCGCAGCCGCAACTGCCGCGCCGAGCCACCGTCACGATCACCGCCACCGACCGCATCGCCAACGCTGCCTTGGAGCAGCTGATCCGCGACGCCTACCGCATACGCAACGCGGAAATCCACGGAGACCACCAACCCGGCCCAGGCACCCTCCACCTTTTCAAGGACAGGCCAGGAGGAGCTTCGAACAGGGTTCCTGCATCTGGCCACGGACCACGAGATCGCTGCCTGGGCGCCACGGGGCGCCCCGCGCCGCAGCCTGGCGGAAACTGAAAGCACGGAGCCGTAAGGAGGAGACATGAGCGAGAGCTCCATGGGCGACGAGGTCTACCAGCCGGACGGGTCCGAGGTACAGGACGACGCCGGGCTGCTGGACGCCGAGGACACGCTCGAGGATCCCGCGCTGCAGATCCTCTCTGACGGGTACTCCCCGCCGGAGAGGCCGTGGGCCGTGGAGCGGGTAGGCACCACTGCAGCGGAGCAGCGCCGGGGCGAGAGCCTTGATGAGCGGCTGGCCGAGGAGGCACCGGACGTCACTGTTCCCACGGGCGATGGGCTGGGGGACGTCTGGGACACCGACGGCGAGCTGATCGACGACGAGGTCGGGGCGGACCGCGCAGGCCGTCTTGTGGCCCCTGACGAGGGGACCCACTCCGACCAGGAGAAGGATCTGATCGCTACCGATGTCGGCATTGACGGCGCCGCCTCGGCGGAGGAGGCGGCGATGCATCTGATCCCGGAATCCGAGCAGTCCTGATCCGCCCAAGGCTGCGGGGGCCGCGCCGCTCGGCGGCCCCCTCAGCGCATCCGGCGGTCAGTCCCTGGGGCCCGGGGACGCGTATCCGTGATGAGGAGACGTCCGACGGGATCGTGGTGCCGACCCAGCGGCCCATCCACAACCGCCAGTGACCTGATCCTGGCTGACGGTGTCGGGCCGGACTTCACGGTCGCCGGCTACGCGCAGCAAATCCGTGCAGCGATCGCGGCGGCCGCCGACAGCGGCAGCTGACCTTGCCGCTCGGCGTCACGCCGGGTGCCGGACCAGCTGCTCAGCGACGCGTCGCCGACGCTCGCCTGCTGCCCGGGCGTGAGCCTCGGCACTTGCCAGGCCTGCCGCGCCGCCTGTACCTCGCGGCAAGGACGGGTTCAACCCGGGGAATGCCGTGTCCCTCACTGACAGGCGTGGTCACCGCGAGCGACAATCGCCGAGGCAGGCTGGTTGCTGATGCCCCTGACGTGGAGCCATTCATGACCACACCGCGAGACCTGTTGATCGTTACCATGGACATGGCGTCCGGTAGCCCTCCGGAGCGAGGCGATCTGTCGCTTGCGCTCGCGGGAGCCGAGGCGATCGACCTCCTGGGCGCTCAAGCCATCAGACTGGACGGCGATCACATCGTGCCGGGCAACGGGCAAGCAATAGCTGACCGCCTGTTGGACGAGGCCGCGTCGTCGTTTGCCCGACAAGCGCCGTACGAGTCGGTCGGCGACTGGCTGTGGCGCAGAGGCCGCGGCCTGTCCGCGGCCTATCTGGCCGCGCTTGAGGCGGAAGGGCAGCTCACTCGACAACGACGCCACCGCTGGATGCTGTTCGGGACCAGCCGGATGGTGCTGGCCGACTCGCCGGCCCGCCGCCTGGCGGCGGACCGCTGGACATCGGATGAGCCCATCCTCGCCGCCCTTGCGGCGGCCGTCGGGATCGGCGACGAGCGGGCTGGAGACTCCCCCAGCGTGGCCGACGACGCGGTGGCGACAGTGCTCGCCGCCGTCAATGATGCATTGACGGAACTGGCAGTCGAACGGCAACGGCGATCCATCGACGGGGCGGCCTTCGACAACATTTGGCGAGGCGAATAACGACCGCACGCGCGGGGGGGTGCCGAGTGAGCCCCGCAGAGGCTTCGAGCGGCTGTGGGCTGAGGCCGGGCAGACTCTCGGCGCTCAAGGTCAGGAGCCCGCACTCCTGACCTTTGCGTAGTGCCCCAGAAAACGCACCCGGCCACCCTCCACGCGGTACAGGAACTGGCCGCTCTGCGGCGGCATCACCCGGGTGAGCGGTTCGAAGGCGATCGTCTTCGCCAGTCCCTTGTACGAGAGCTCCCGCAGTCTGCGGACCATCGCACCGCGCTCCACACCGCCCTTGCCCAGCGCGCTCATACCCTGCGCGACGAGGAACAGCGCGTCGTACGCCTCAACTGCGTACCGATCCACCTGCATTACCCGGAAGCGCTTCTTGAACTCCGCGGCAAAGTGTTCGGCTCCCGGCTGTTCCGCCGCGTCGACAAAGGCCGTGGAGAAGAGCCAGCCCTCGGCCGCCGTACCGGCCTCGGACAAAAACGCCGGCTCCAGCACGGCTCCGGTTGCCATCGGGGCGCCCTTGAATCCCGCCTTCTGGAGCGCTCGGGCGCAGAGCGCGGCCCGGTGCGGTGAGGTGCCGGCGAAGACGACGCCCTGGGCGCGGGCGGCCGTCAAAGCAGCCACGGCCGGCCCGAAATCGTCGCTCGCCGCCGCCACTTGATGCACCGTGGTGACGCCCTCGGACGGGGGCGTTGCCTGGATGCTGTTGGCCAGCTCCCAGCCCGCCTTCCCGGCCGCCAGATCCTCGACTATCGCCGTGCGGTCCGCCTTCGTCACCACGGTGAGGTAGTGGACCATGGCCAGGGTGAGAACGCTGCTGTCCGGACTCAGCTGGAAGAAAGCGCGATTGGTGGCACTCGAGACACGGTCTGTGCTGACGGAGACTGTCAGCACGGGCAGCAGCGCCTTCTGGTACTGAGCCGCAACGGCCTCCGCGGCGACGACCGAGGAGGGGCCGATGACCGCCTGCACCGCGCGGTCCGCGACGAGTTGGGCAGCGGCGGCCCGGGCCCGGGTCGGCTCTCCTCCGTCGTCGAGGACCTTGAGGTTCAGCTCGAAAGGCCGGTCCTTTCGGGCGTTGAACTCCTCGACCGCAAGACGCGCGCCACGTTCCTGGGCGCGGCCCACCGTCTTGCCACCGCCGCTCAGATCCGCCTGCAGGCCGACGGTGTGACGCGGCAGCGGCCCGGAGGAGACCTGTCCACCGTCTCCGCCCCCGTCGGGGCGGCTCGCCAGATAAGCCGCGATGCCTCCTCCGATCGCGGCCGTTGTCGCCGCCGAGCCGCCCAGCGCAAGGAATCGGCGGCGATTGGGAGCCGCCGCGACGCGGTTGTGCGTCCGCGTCGGCTCCTGCGGCTCGGGGTCGGGCAGTTCGAGAACCCTCGCCGAGCGCTCCGCGATCAGCCGGAGCAACTCGGACGGCAGCCACGCGCCGGGCCGGCTGCCGGAACCGGCCAGCTCGGCCCGTATGCCGTCAGCGGTGGGCCGTGTATCGGGGTCCTTGGCCAGACAGGCGGTCACGAGCGACAGCAACGGGCCAGGCACGTCGTCGAGTTCGGGCTCCTCATGCACCGTGCGGAACAACACGGCCGCCGGAGTGCCGGTGCCGAAGGGGCGGCGGCCGCTCGCCGCGTACGCAAGGACGCAACCCAGCGAGAAGGTGTCACTGGGCGGGCCGATCTCACCCGACCGGCCGGCCTGGGCCTGCTCCGGCGAAAGGTAGCCGGGCGAGCCGATCACCATGTCGGTGGCGGTCAGCGCGGTCGCGCCGACCGCCCGTGCGATGCCGAAGTCGATCAGCCGGGGTCCGTCCAGCGCGAGCAGCACATTGCCCGGCTTCACATCCCGGTGCACCAGGCCCGCGGCATGCACCTCGATGAGCGCCTCGGCCAGCCGCTCGCCCAGGACGCGCACACTCGGCTCCGGCAGCGGCCCGTACCGGGACACCGCCTCCGAAAGCGAGGGCCCGGGGACGAACGCTGTGGCCAGCCAGGGCTCATCGGCCTGCGGGTCGGCGGCGGCGACCGTGGTCGTCCAGCGGCCCGAGATACGGCTCGCCGCCCGCGCTTCCCGTTCGAAACGCGCCCGGAAGACGGGGTCGGCCGCGTGCTCGGCACGGATCACCTTCAACGCGACCAGCGCGCCGCCCGACGAGCGCGCGAGATACACCACTCCCATGCCGCCCGCGCCGAGCCGGCCGAGCAGCCGGTGGCCCCCGATACCGGGCGGATCACCCGCAGTGAGCGGCTGCATCGACAGTCACCAGGTCGAGGGCGCGGGGCCGACATGGCGGAAGGCGCCGTCCTCCACCCGGTGGTAGAAGACGCCCCCCGCCTTGAAGCGCCCGTCCTCGGGCCGGAAGGCGTATGGCTTGGTGATGCCCCGGTAGCTGCTCCTGCGCAGCAGCCCGACGAGAGTCTTGCGGTCAGGCACGCTCCGCTGCTGCTTGTGGTGTGCGACCAGTTGCTCAATAACGAGGTTGACGACGTCGTACGCCTCGGCCGCGAAGTAGCCGGGGGCGGCTTTGTACCGCTTGCGGAAGGCGGCGGTGAACGCCTTCGCCGCGGGCACGGCGGCCGGGTCGACGAAGGACGCGGCGAGCATCCAGCCTTCTGCGGCCTCCCCCGCCGATTCCACGAACCGCGAGTCCAGCACCGCTTGCGGGGCGATGCGCGGTCCGGTGAAGCCGACCGCCGCCAGGTCCCGGGCGAACCGGCCCGCCCCCTCCGCGTAGCCGCAGTAACTGAAGGAGTCCACACCGGCCTTGAGCATGTCGGCGATCACGGGCTTGAAGTCCTCGAGGTTCGCGGGCACGACCCGGGGATAGGGGACGCGCCCGAAGGCGCGCATGCCGTAGTTGGCGATGGTGACTGATTCCCAGCCGTACTGGCCCGCTGTCCGGTCCTGGAGCAGGCCGGGGTGGGCCGACTTGTGTTCGGCCGCCGGATAGAGGCCGAGGGGCACCGAGACCATCGCGTCTCCGGGCCGGGCCGCCAGAAAAGAACGGTTGTCCGCCTTCGGCAGATCCATCGCGCCCGGCGAGACGGCGATCAGCGGCAGCAGCGCCTCGTCGTAGGTGGGCAGTACCGCCCGGGCCGTCTCATCACCGGTCGGGCCGATCACGGCGAGCACCCTGCGGTCTGCGGTGAACTGCTTGGCGACGGCCGGGGCGCGCGCGGGGCTGCCACCGTCGTCGAGCGCCTTGAGCCCCAGGTCGAAGGGCTTGTCCGGGCGGGAGTTGAACTGCTCGACGGCGAGGCGGGCGCCCTGTTCCTGGGCGCGGCCGGCGGCCTTGCTCTCGCCGCTGAGATCGGCCTGTACGCCGATGGTCCAGCCGCGGGCCTGCGCGGTGTTGTCCGCGGCGGGTGAGGAGTCGTCGCGCAGCGCTGCCCAGGCGCCCACACCGCCGCCCGCGAGGATGACGGCCCCTCCGGCGGCGAGCAGGAACTTCCGCCGGGAGGCAGACGCCTGACGTTCCGCGGCCGGTGCCTCGTCGCTCGCGGCATCGGCCCGGGTCGGCTCGATGTCGGGCAGCGCGAGCATCTCTGCGGAGCGCTCGGCGATCATCCGTACGACGTCGTCGGGCAGCCAGTCGACACTGTCCTCGGGTGCGTCTTCGACCAGGCGCTCGTCGAGTTCCGCGGCAGTCGGGCGCTCGGCCGGGTCCTTGGCAAGGCACTGGGCCAGCAGCCCGGCTGTCTCCTCGTCCACGCCGTCGAGATCGGGCTCGTCATGGACCGTGCGATACAGCAGCGCGTCGACCGCGCCCGCGCCGAACGGCGGCCGCCCGGTCGCCGCGTACGCCAAAAGACACCCCAGCGAGAAAATGTCGCTCGGCCCTCCCGTCTCCGCGCCGCGTGCCTCCGCCTGCTCGGGCGAGAGAAAGCCGGGCGTTCCGACGATCATGTCCGCCGACGTGATCGCCGTGTCGTCGGCGGAACGCGCGATGCCGAAGTCGATGAGCCTCGGGCCGTCCAGGGCGAGCAGCACATTGCCGGGCTTCACATCGCGGTGCACCAGGCCCGCGGCGTGCACCGCGCCGAGTGCCCCGGCGAGCATCTTGCCCAGCACCCGTACGCACCGCGGCGGCAGCGGGCCGCAGGCCGCGACCGCCTCGGCGAGCGAGGGCCCGGGCACGAAGGCGGTGGCGAGCCAGGGTGATTCCGCGTCCGGGTCGGCACCGGTGACGGGCACCGCCCAGGGGCTGGTGACCCTCCGGGCGGACTCGACCTCGCGGCGAAAGCGGGCGCGGAAGTCGGGCTCGGCGGCGTACTCGGCCCGGATGACCTTGACAGCCGCGAGCGCGCCCTGGTCCGTACGGCCAAGGTAGACGACGCCCATGCCGCCCTCGCCGAGCCGGGCAAGGAGACGACAGCCCGCGACGCGGGAAGGATCGGAAGGCAGCAGCTCACTGGTCATTGAGCGGCCTCCAGTTCCTTCTGAAGGCGGATCAGCATGGAGCTGACCGCGGCGCTCGTGGCCTCGTCCAGCTCCTCCTTGGTACGGCCCTTCGATCCCTTGTTCACGACCGCGACCGTCACCTGGCCGATGCGCGCCTGGTCCCAGTAGTAGGGGTGGGGGCCGCCGAGTTCGTCGCTGTGGTACTCCCCCAACTCGCCGAGCGCGTCGTCGGCGTAGCGGTTGCCGCCGGCGCCGAACACCGTGCCCTGGGAAAGCAGATCGGTGATCTTCTCACTCCGGCTCAGCTGCTGCTGGGGGCAGCGCAGCGCCTCCTCGAGGGTGCGGGCCAACTCCCAGTCGGCGCCGCTGACATCGCGGTGAACCGTCACGACGGCAGAGACGCGTAGGGGGCCCTTGCCGCCTTGGGCAGGGAGTTCGCTGCGGCGGGTGAGGCTGGCGAGCACACCGGAAGGCAGCGGGGACTGCTGCCAGAGGCAGTCCCCGTCAAGGACGGCCCATACTGCCGGATGGCTTTCGTACGGCGCGCGTCTGACGAAACCGGGGCCGAAGTGCTCGGGTCCGGCGGCCACAGTGCGGGCAAGACGCACACCGTCCGCGGCGGTCTTGGGGGCACGCCCAGGGTCGGGGGTGAGGTCCATCCCGGTGGGACTCGGTGTCGCGCTGGGGCTCGGTTTCTGCTGCGCGGTCGTCGTCGGACTTGCCCTTTTGGCCGCTGGTTCCGGTTCGGAGGAGCAGCCGCTCCAGATCAGTCCGCCCGCCAGCACCGCACAGCAGGTCCGTAACGTTCTCGCGTAAGGCACGAAACCTCCCCCAGGTCGTGCGCCGATCCTACGATGTGGGCAGGTGACCCAACAGGCCTTCTCTATACGGCTGTTGATCTCTTCGTACCCGACACGTCACTCCACGCAAACTACAACCTGTGGGCATCGCCCACGCTGCCCGGCGTGGTGCACGACATCCGCGCCGCTCGCAATCACGGCGTGATCGACGCCCTGGCTGGGGACGGTATCCGCTGCTGGGCCGACAAGGGCTACCAGCACGCCGGCGGCACCGTGCGGGTTCCCTACCGCGGCCACTGGGACAAGCTGTCCGCAGGCCAGCAGGCCGTCAACATCTCCCACGCCAAGATCCGTGCAATCGGCGAACAAGCCATGGCCACGCTCAAGAACTGGCGGCTACCGCGCAAGCTGCGGTGCAGCACTACCCGCATCACCGGCCTCGTCCAAATGGTCCTCACCCTCCGCCTCAACGCCTCAAGCTGAGATTGGAAAGGCTCGCTGCCCCTGCCCAGCATTGTCTGCAGTTAAGTATGCGGAAGCTGCTGCGTCGATTTGTGGGGTGGTGCATGACACGCACAAGCGTTGCAGCCGCCTCAGGCCGCTTTTCGCCGGTTAGAGTTCGACGCCTGACGGAAACTCGCGCGGAACCGGCGAATGAGAGGGAGAGATAATGCCGCTCTATCTGACGAGGTTCAGCTACACGCCGGAGACCTGGGCCAGGCTGATTGGCAACCCAGAGGACCGCGGAAAGGCCGCTCAATCGTATGTCGAGTCGGTCGGTGGGAAGCTCCATGGGTTCTGGTATGCATTCGGCAGACACGACGGCTACACCCTGTGGGAAGCCCCCGACAACGTTTCCATGGCCGCGGTTGCGCTGGCGATTACTGGCGGCCGTGCGCTCAGCTCGTTGGAAACGACAGTCCTTCTGACCGTTGACGAAACAATGGACGCCCTGCGCAAGGCCGAGGAAATCCAGTACCGAGCGCCTGGCGCGTAGCGGCTCGCGCTCAACCCGCTGACGACCGCGACCTCGCGCAGGGGAATCACCCGCGGCCCCCCGCCCGTCCGGCGGGCGCAGGCGCCAGGACGTGCCTTTTGAGCGGTTCCCACCAGCGCCGGTTGTCCCGGTACCAGGCGACGGTCTCGGCGAGTCCGGTCGTGAACTCCTTGCCCGGCACATAGCCGAGTTCGTCGTGGATCCTGCTCCAGTCCACGGAGTAGCGCCGGTCGTGGCCCTTGCGGTCCTCGACGTACTCCACCATCTCCCAGCCGGCGCCGCATGCCTCCAGCAGGAGGGCCGTCAGCTCCTTGTTGCTCAACTCGGTGCCCCCGCCGATGTTGTAGACCTCGCCGGGAACGCCCTTGGCGCGGACGAGATCGACACCGCGCACGTGGTCGTCGACGTGCAGCCAGTCGCGGACGTTGAGCCCGTCCCCGTACAACGGCACTGTCAGGCCGTCCAGCAGGTTGGTGATGAACAGCGGGATGAGCTTCTCGGGGAAGTGGTGGTGCCCGTAGTTGTTGGAGCAGCGCGTCACCCGCACGTCCAGGCCGTGGGTGCGGTGGTAGGACAGCGCCAGCAGGTCGCCGGCCGCTTTGGAGGCGGAGTACGGGGAGTTGGGCCGCAGAGGCTCGGTCTCGGTCCAGGCTCCGGTCTCGACCGATCCGTACACCTCGTCGGTAGAGATGTGCACGAAGGTGCGCGTGCCGTGGCGCAGTGCCGCGTCGAGCAGGGTCTGCGTGCCGAGGACGTTGGTGCGGACGAACGCGGCGGAGTCGAGGATGGACCGGTCGACGTGCGACTCGGCGGCGAAGTGGACGATCTCGTCGTGCTCGGCCACGGCCTTGTCGACGAGCCGGGCGTCGCAGATGTCGCCGTGCAGGAAGGCGAAGTGCTCATGGTCGCGTACGGCGTCGAGGTTGGCGGGGCAGCCCGCGTATGTGAGCGCGTCCAGCACCGTGATCTCGACGTCGCCACGCGACTTGGGGCCGAGCAGCGTTCGCACATAGTGGGAGCCGATGAATCCGGCGCCACCGGTGACCAGGATCCGTGTGCGGTTCATGAGGAGATCTGCACCCTGCCGTGGTCGCCGATGACGAGGCGGTGCGTCGCGGGGACGCGCGGCGAGAGCGTCACCGTCACATTGCGTCCGATGAGCGATGCCTCGATGCGGCGGATGCTGTCGAACGACGAGTCGCGCAGGACGATCGAGAACTCGATCTCGCTGTTCCGGATGAGGCAGTTCTCGGCTATCGAGGTGGAGGGGCCGACGTAGGAGTCGATGACCACGCTCCCGGGGCCGATGACGACCGGGCCTACGATGCGCGACCCGCGCACTTCGGCGCCCGCGTCGATCCTGACGCGGCCGATGATTTCGCTCGCTGCGTCCACGAAGCCCTCGATGCGCGGCTCGAGGCCTTCCAGGAGTGTCCTGTTGACCTCCAGCATGTCGGTGACGTTCCCGGTGTCCTTCCAGTAGCCGGAGATGACCGTGGACCGTACGTCGTGCTGCCGGTCGATCATCCACTGGATGGCGTCGGTGATCTCCAGCTCGCCGCGGCGGGAGACCTCGATGGACCGTACGGCCTCGTGCACGCCGGGGGTGAACAGGTAGACGCCCACGACCGCGAGATCGCTGCGGGGGCGCTCAGGCTTCTCTTCCAGACCGACGACGTGGCCCTGCTCGTCGAGGACCGCCACACCGAACGCGGTGGGGTCGGGCACCCGGGTGAGCAGGATCTGCGCGTCCGGTTTGTCCTTGCGGAACTCATCGACCAGGTCGGTGATGCCGCCGAAGACGAAGTTGTCCCCCAGGTACATGACGAAGTCGTCGTCGCCGAGGAATTCCCGGGCGATGAGGACGGCGTGCGCGAGCCCGAGCGGTGCGCTCTGCGGGATGTAGGTGACCTTGAGTCCGAAGTCGGAGCCGTCGCCGACGGCTTGCTCGATCTCCTTGGCCGTCTCCCCGACGATCATGCCGACTTCGACGATGTCCGCTGCCGCGATCGCCTCCAGACCGTAGAAGAGGATCGGCTTGTTGGCGACGGGTACCAGTTGTTTCGCGGACGTATGGGTGATCGGCCGCAGGCGCGTACCCGCGCCCCCGGACAACACGAGAGCCTTCACGTTTCCATCCCGGTGGCGAGTGTGGTCAAGGTGCGGTGGAGTCCACCGTGATGGCCAGGGAGGGACACAGCTGCTCCGCCTCTTCCACCGCTTCCGTCAGGTGCTCTGGTGGCTCGCTCACGCGCAACACGACGCAGCCGTCGTCCTCGTGCTGTTCGAAGACATCGCCTACGGTCATCGCACACAGCCCGGCGCCGACGCACCTGTCCCTGTCAACCGTGATCTTCATCCTGGTCCCTTCAGCTCTTGGCTCGCGACCATCGTGTCGGCTGTGAGGTCTGTCGCCGACCGCCCTGGTCATGGTCTGGTGAATCGCCCAGACAATGAGCCCGGGCCGGGGGTTCTGAGAGCGCCGGCAGGCCCGGCAACCACATCCGACGTGTGCTCTCAGCGTTCGGTGGCGAGCCGTTCGAGGACGGGTACGAGCGCCTGCGGGCTGGGCATGGCCGCCGCCTCGGCACGCAGCCCTTCCGCTGCCTCGCCGTAGCCGGATTCGCCGACAAGCCGCTGGACGTGACCGCGCACCTGTTCCGCGTCCGCTTCCCGGTGGTGCGCGAAGATGCCCGCCCCCGCGTGCTCGAGCGACCTGCCACGCAGCTCGTGATCGGAGATGGACGTCGACAGGATCAGCTGAGGGACGCCATAGGCGAGCGCGGTCGAGTAGGAGCCGTACCCGCCGTGGTGGATCACCGCGGAACAGCTGGGCAGCAGCGTGTTCAGAGCGACCGAGTCGGCTGCCCTGGCGTTGTCCGGCACCGCGCCGATCCTCTCGCGCTGCGCCGGTACGAGCGCCGCGACGACCTCGACGTCCAGGTCGGACAGCGCGTCGAGGATGTCGGGTACGGACACGTAGTCGCCGCCGTAGCCCTCCGTGTTGGACGAGCCGAGGGTCAGGCACACCCTGGGGCGCTTGGGCGCCTCGCGGAGCCAGTCCCAGACCACGGCAGGGCCGTTGTAGGGCACATAGCGCATCGACACCTCGTGCAGTTCGCTCGGCAGGCGCAGGCTCGGCGGCAGGGAGTCGAGGGTGAACTGCCCGTTCAGCAACTCCTCGTCGCAGGTGACACCGAACGGTTCGGCGCGCGCCGTGAGCCACTCGGTGAGCGGATCGCTCCGCTCGTCCTCCGGCACCTGCGCCATCAACTCCAGGTACGTGCGGCGCGAACGGCCCCACACATCCGCGCACCACAGCAGCCGGGCATGGGCCGCGCCGCAGGTGCGGGCGGCAATGGCACCGGCGTAGGCGAGCGGGTCCCGGATGACCAGGTCGGGCTTCCAGCTCTGCGCGAAGGCCGCCAAATCGTCGATCATGGAGTCGTTGTAGGTGGCGAAGCCGTAGGGAACGCTCAGCTCGTACCGCAGCCGCAACTCGTCCCAGGTGATCTCGTCGGGCCCGGTGCGGCTCCAGTTCGCGGTCTCGTAGTCCTGTGAGTCGCGGTAGCTGGTCATGTCCTGGTAGATGCCGTGGTCGTGTCCCACCGGGACGGCGGTGAGCCCGGCCCGGGTGACCGTCTCGGTGAGCAGCGGGGTGCTGGCGACCCGCACCTCGTGCCCCGCCGCGCCGAGCGCCCATGCGAGCGGCGCCATGCAGAACAGGTGCGATTTCTCGGACAGACTGACGAACAGTATGCGCATGGGCCCCTCGGATCTGCGGACGGTTGATTGCCTGCGGCTACGGCGGTTCAGATGGTGTCCATCCAGCCGGTGACGGTTTTCGCGGTGGAGCCCGCATGGGCCTCCATCATCGTGAAGTGATTGCCCGGCACCTCGGCCACGGTGTCCGCACCGTCCCAGGACGCCTGCCACTCGTCCGGTTCGAGCGGTCCCGCCTGCTCGACGGTCACCGGCGGCTCGCTGGAGCGCACGAGCAGCACGGGGCAGGAGAGGCGGTCCGGCAACCATGCGCCGACGACGCGGATGTACCAGCTCATCGCGGTGAGCCGATCCGCGTCCATGTGCGCGAACATGGACTCGCGGTCGAACATGCCGCCGATCATCTCCCCGGCGAAGCGGGTGAAGGGCGAGTCCTCGCGCGGCAGGTAGGTGTCCAGCAGCGCGAGACCGGCAGGCGGCGTCCCCGACTTGTCCAGGTAGTGCGCAACGGCGAGCGCCAGTATGCCGCCGGACGACGAACCGACAAGCACGAACGGCTTGTCGCCCGCGCACCGCGCCACCGCCTCGGCCTGCAGCCGCACGACCGCCTCGAAGGAGGCGGGCAGAGGCTCTCCCCGGCCGAAGCCGGGGGTCGGCAAAGCCCATACGTCGCGCTCGCCCCGGTAGGCGGAGGCGAACCTGGCGTACTGGTGCACGCCCGCCAGCGCTACGTACGAGCTGAAGCAGATCAGGCTCGCAGCGCCCGTGTCCGAGGTGCCGTCGGCGCGGCGGGCGAGCCGCACGGGCGTGAAATCGGCCCCGAACTCCCCCGGCGCATCGAACGTCGGCCTCAGTTCCGCAGCCGCCTGCAGCAGCGCGAAGCCCTCCTCCACCCGTCCCGATGCGCAGGCCGTCCGAAACAGGGCGCCGATCGTGTCCTCCTCCGTCCGCCCCGTCCCGGAGGGCAGGTCGTCGGATCGCCGGGAGCCGGACTGCGGGAGAGCGGGCGCCGATTCCTCGCCCAGCCGGGACGCGAGGTCGTGGGGCGTGGCGAAGTCGAAGACGAGCGTGGGCGGGAGCAGCAGGCCGGTGGCCGCGCCGAGTTGGTTGCGCAGCTCCACGGCGGTCAGCGAGTCGAAGCCCAACTCGGTGAAATCACGGTCCGGTTCGATCTCCTCGGGTGACCCGTGGCCGAGAACCCTCGCCACCTGGCGCCGTACCAGGTCCAGCAGGAGCGCGCCCCGCTCGGCGGGCCCGGCGGCCGAAAGCTGCGCGAGCAGGGCGTCCTTGTCCTCTCCCGATGCGGAGACGGTACGCCGGGTGCGGCCCGGGGCCGCGGTGCCCAGCAGTGCCGCGAGTCCGCCCCTGCCGAGGCCTACGGTGACCAGGGCAGGCTCGCCGGTCGCCAGCGCGGCGTCGAACAGCGCGAGGCCGTCGTCCGCGGAGAGCGGCCGCATACCGCTGCGGGCCATGCGCCGCCGGTCGGTGTCCGCGAGCCCCGCCGTCATGCCGCTGCTTTCTGCCCACAACCCCCACGCCAGTGAGGTGGCGGGCAGCCCATGGGCCGCCCTGTGCCGGGCCAGACCGTCCAGGAACGCGTTGGCGGCCGCATAGTTGGCCTGTCCTGCCGAACCGAAGGTGCCGGCTGCCGAAGAGAAGAGCACGAACGCCGACAGCTTCCGGTTCTTCGTCAGCTCGTGCAACAGCCGGGCGGCGTCGGCCTTCGGACGCAGCACCCGCTCGATCTGCTTGTCGCTGAGCGCGGTCAGGACACCGTCGTCGACGACGCCGGCGATGTGCACGACGGCCGTGAGAGGATGATCCGGCGGAATCGAGCCGAGCAGCCCCTCCACGGCCTCCCGTTCCGAGATGTCACAGGCCACGAGGGACGCTTCGGCCCCCTCCTCGGCCAGCTCCGCCAGCAGCGCCTGTGCCCCGTCGGCCGCGGGCCCGCTGCGGCTCGCCAGCAGGAGGTGCCGTACGCCGTGCCGGGTGACGAGATGGCGCACGGTAAGCCGCCCCAACGCGCCCGTGGCGCCGGTGACCAGCACCGTGCCGTCCGGGTCGAACACGAAGGCGGGGACCTCCGCGGGCGCGACGCGGCCGAGGTGGGGCAGGCGCAGCTCGCCCGCCCGGAGAACCGCCTGCGCGTGGGCGGCGGCCACGGCTCCCGGAAGAGCGCTGCTGGAAGCCTCGCTGTCGTCGAGGTCGAGGAGCCGCAACCGCTCGGGGTGTTCCAGTTGGGCGGAGTGGATCAGCCCCCACAGCGCCGCGCCCGCGAGATCGTCTACGTCCTCGCCGGGCTCGGCGGCGACGGCGCCCCGGGTGACAAGCACCAGGCGGGAGCCGGCGAACCGTTCCTCGGCGAGCCACCGGCGGCAGGCGGCGAGGGTGCCGACGAGCAGTTCCCGGACGTCCAGTTCGTCCTTGCGGGGATCCGAACCGCACTCCAGCAGCACCGTGTCGGGCATCGTCATCCCCGTTGCCGCGGCTGCTGCCAGTGCGTCGAGGTCGGCGTACGACTCCACATGCACGCCCGCGCCGTCCAGCACCTCCGCGATCCCGCCGTCCGCCGGGCCGCCGCCGGCAGTGCTGTGACCGACCGGGGTGCCGAGAACAACCCACCGCGCTGCCTCGGGTCGCGGGGGCAGGGAGGCGGCGGCACGCCAGTCGAGGCGCAGCGGGGCATCCGGCCCGGCCGACGGAGCGGCGGGCATCTGCTCGGGTGTCACCGTGCGCAGGACGAGCGCGTCGGCACTGGCGACGGGCCGGCCGGAGGTGTCCGCGACCAGCACCGAGAAGGCATTGGCGCGGTCCTCGGCGGGCGCCAGACGTACGCGCAGCGCCGTTGCCCCCTCGGCGTGGAGCGTCACCCCGCTCCAGGCGAACGGCAGCATGGCCTCGCCATCACCTGCGCCGCTCGCGTCCCGGCCGCTGACGAGCAGCGTCTGGACGGCCGCGTCGAGCAGCGCGGGGTGCAGCGTGAACCGTGCGGCGTCGGCCCGGTACGGCTCGGGCAGCGCGGCTTCGGCGAACACCTCGTCACCGCGCCGCCATACGGAACCGAGCCCCTGGAACGCAGGCCCGTAGGTGAACCCGCCTTCGGCAAAGGTGTCGTACCAGTCGCCCGGTCCGACAGGCTCGGCGCCCTCGGGCGGCCAACTGCTCAGAACGTCCGGCTCGATCCGGGGAGCAGTGGCCAGGGTGCCTTGTGCGTGCCGTGTCCAAGGGGCGGTGTCGTCCGCCTCCACGGGCCGGGCGTGCACGGTGAACGGCCGCCGCCCGGCGTCGTCGGGAGCGGCCACGGCGACCTGGAGGTGGACGGCGCCACGCTCCGGAAGGACGAGCGGCGCCTCCAGGGTGAGTTCGGCGAGATGGTCGCAGCCGGTCCGGTCACCGGCGCTGATCGCCAGGTCGAGGTAGGCCGTCGCGGGAAGGATCACGCTGCCCAGCACCGCGTGGTCGGCGAGCCAGGCGTGGGTGGCCAGGGAGAGCCGCCCGGTGAAGACCACGGATTCCGAGCCGGCCACGCTGACGGCCGCGCCGAGCAGCGGGTGGTCGGCCGCGCGCAGCCCTACGGAGTCGAGATCGCCCGCACCGGCCACGGCGTCCCACCAGTAACGCCGCCTCTGGAATGCGTATGTGGGCAGGTCGACGCAGCGGGCGTCGGGGAACAGCGCAGACCAGTCGGGGCCGGTGCCCGATGTGTGGAGCCTGCCGATCGCGGCCATGACGCCGCGTGTCTCGGACCTGTCCATGCGCAGCGCCGGGACCAGAGCGCGGTTGTCGGCGGAGAGGCATCCCTGTGTCATGGCGGTCAGGGTTCCGTCGGGGCCGATCTCCAGGAACCGGGTGACGCCGTGCTCTTCCAGTCGGCGGATACCGTCGGCGAACCGGACGGCCTCCCGCACATGCCGCACCCAGTAGTCAGGCGAAGTCAGATCCTTGGCGAGTTCACCGGTTACATTCGAGATCACCGGGATACGCGGCTGCTTGTAGGTCACGCTCTCCGCGACCGTACGGAACTCGGCCAGCATCGGCTCCATCAACGGTGAGTGGAAAGCGTGGCTCACCCGCAGGCGCTTCGTCTTCTTGCGGCCCTCGGCCTCGAAATGCGCGGCGACCTTCGCGACGGCGGATTCCTCGCCGGAGACGACAACCGACTGCGGCCCGTTCACCGCGGCAATGCTCACCCGCTCCAGGTCCAGGAGCGGCAGCACCTCGGCTTCCGATGCCTGGAGCGAGACCATTGCCCCGCCCGTCGGCAGCGCCTGCATCAACCGGCCACGGGCAGCCACCAGACGACACGCATCCTCAAGAGCGATCACGCCGGCCACATGCGCGGCCACGAGCTCGCCGATCGAATGACCCAGCAGGAAATCGGGCCTGACACCGAACGATTCCACCAGCCGGTAAAGCGCGACCTCAACCGCGAAAAGCGCAGGCTGGGTGAGGGCGGTGCGGTTCAACGCATCCGCGTCATCACCGAACACGACATCCCGCAGCGGCAACTCCAACTCACCATCGAAATACGCACACACGGCATCAAACGCCTCCGCGAAAACCGGGAAGGCGTCGTACAACTCCCGACCCATACCGACCCGCTGCGCGCCCTGCCCGGTGAGCAGGAACGCGGTCCTGCCTTCGCCCCGAACCTCCCCGGTGACTACGTTCGCCGCGGTCTCACCCGCCGCCAGAGCACTCAGGCCGCGCAGCAGTTCGTCACGGTCCTCGCCGATGACCGCGGCGCGGTGCTCGAACGCGGACCGGGTCGTGGCCAGCGCCAGTCCCACATCCCGCAGGCGGAGTTCGGGCCGGTCCTGCACATACGCGAGCAGCCGTCCGGCCTGCGCCCGGAGCGCATCGCGTGTGCTGCCGCCGATCACCCAGGGAACTGGAACGGGTGCGGGTGCCGGTGCGGACGGTGCCTCGTCCGCCGGGGATTCGGAGACGGGGGGCTGTTCGAGGATGGCGTGCACATTGGTGCCGCTGATGCCGAACGAGGACACACCTGCCCGTCGCGGCCGGTCCGTCTCCGGCCACTCCACGGCGTCGGTGAGCAGCCGTACGTTCCCATCCGACCAGTCCACGTGCGTCGTAGGCCGGTCGATGTGCAAGGTGGGTGGCAGGACGCCGTGTTGGAGCGCCAGGACCATCTTGATCAGGCCCGCGACACCGGCGGCTGCCTGTGTGTGCCCGATGTTGGACTTGACCGCGCCCAGCCACAAAGGCCGGTCGGTCTCCCGTCCCTGCCCGTATGTCGCCAGGAGCGCCTGTGCCTCGATCGGGTCGCCGAGGGTCGTGCCCGTACCGTGTGCCTCGACGGCGTCGATGTCCGTGCCGGACAGGCCGGCGCCTGCCAGGGCTGCGCGGATAACCCGCTGCTGCGAGGGGCCGTTGGGCGCCGTGAGACCGTTTGACGCACCGTCCTGGTTCACGGCGGAGCCGCGGAGCAGCGCCAGCACTGCATGCCCGTTCCGCCGTGCGTCTGAGAGCCGCTCGACCAGCACGACACCGACGCCCTCGGAGAAGCCGGTGCCGTCGGTCCGGTCGGCGAACGCCTTGCACCGACCGTCTGCGGCCAGACCCTGCTGACGGCTGAAGTCCAGGAAGAGCCCCGGGGTTGACATGACGGTGACGCCGCCCGCCAGTGCGAGATCGCACTCCCCCGTCCGGAGCGCCTGCGCCGCAAGGTGGAGGGCGACGAGCGACGACGAGCAGGCGGTGTCGACGGTGACGGCGGGCCCCTCAAGACCGAACGTGTACGAGAGGCGGCCGGACATGACGCTCGCCGAGTTCCCGGTGCCGAGGTGCGCCTCCGCGTCCGGTGCCGCGGCTAGCGGACGGGAGGAGTAGTCCTGGTAGTTGGTGCCCGCGAAGACGCCGGTACGGCTGCCTCGCAGCGACAGCGGGTCTATCCCGGCCCGCTCGAATGCCTCCCACGACGTCTCCAGCAGCAATCGCTGCTGCGGATCCATCGCCACCGCCTCCCGCGGCGAGATCCCGAAGAAGGCGGCGTCGAAGTCGGCGACATCGTCGAGGAATCCACCGGCACGGGTGTAACTGCGCCCTGGCACACCGGGCTCCGGGTCGTACAGGGCGTCGGCGTCCCAGCCCCGGTCGGCCGGCCACTGGCTGATCGCGTCCACCCCGTCGGCCAGCAGCCGCCAGAACTCCTCCGGCTGGGTCACTCCGCCGGGGAAGCGGCAGCTCATCGACACGATGGCGATGGGGTCGTCCTCATGGATCGACGGTGTGGGGGGCACCGGCGCGGGCTCCGCTGCCGCCGCTTCGAGGCTCAGCTCCGTGCGCAGTCTGGCGGCCAGCGCGCTCGGGGTGGGGTGGTCGAAGATGAGCGTGGCCGGGAGCCGTTTGCCGATGGCTTCACTGAGCGCGTTGCGGAGCTCGACCGCCATGAGTGAGTCGAAGCCCAGCTCGCGGAAGGCCCGGTTGGGGTCGACCTCGTCGGGGTCGGTGTGATTGAGGACAGCGGCGACGTGGGCGCGGACGAGCTGCGCCAGGGCCTGGCGCAGCTCGGCTGCGTCGAGGGCGGCGAGCCGACGGGCGAGCGTGGGCCCATCGGCCGGTCCCTCCGTCGCCGGTACGGCGGCGCCGAGCGCCCGCTGGGCGTCGGGCAGGTCGGCGATCAGGGGCCGGGCGCGTGCCCTGGTGAAGACGTGCGCGAAGGTGCCCCAGTCGATGTCGGTGACGGCGACCGTGGTGTCGTCGTGGTCGAGGGCCCGTTGCAGCGCGGAGACGGCCGGCTCCGGGTCCATGACACGTACGCCGTGCCGCTGCAGTCGCCTGCCCACGGCGCCCTCGGCCATACCGCCTTCCGCCCAGGGCCCCCAGGCGATGGAGGTGGCCTGGAGCCCGGCTGCCCTGCGCTGCTGGGCCAGGGCGTCGAGGTAGGCGTTTCCGGGGGCGTAGTTGGCGTGTCCCGGCGCGCCGATGGTGCCGGCGGTGGAGGAGAACAGCACGAACGCCGACAGGTCGTGCTGCCTGGTCAGTTCGTCGAGATTGCAGGCGCCGCCCACCTTGACCCGGAGCACCCCGGCCAGTTGAGCGGGCGTCAGGGAGTTGATCATCCCGTCGTCGAGTACCGCGGCGGTGTGCATGACGGCGGTGAGCGGCCGGTCGGCGGGGATCGCCTCGAGCAGCGCTGCAACCGCGTCCCGGTCGGCGATGTCGCAGGCGGCGAATTCGGCTTGGGTGCCGAACTCGGCCAGCTCGGCGGCCAGTTCGGTGATGCCGGGGGTGTCGGCGCCGCGTCGGCTGACGAGGAGCAGGTGCGGTGCGCCGTTTCGGGCGAGCCAGCGGGCCACGTGCCGCCCCAGCGCGCCGGTCCCGCCGGTGACCAGGACGGTGCCCTTGGGTGCCCACCGGCGTGCGGTTCCGAGCGCGCCGGTCGCGGCGCGGACCAGTCGCCGGGCGAGGACACCACTCGGCCGTACCGCGAGCTGGTCCTCGTCGCCGAGGCCGGCGAGCGCGCCGACCACGGCCGTGGCTGCGGCCCGGTCCAGGGTTTCGGGCAGGTCGAGCAGTCCGCCCCAGCGCTTCGGCTCCTCAAGGGCGACGACTCGGCCGAAGCCCCACACCAGGGCCTGGCGCGGCGCGGCAACGCCCCGCAGCGGGTCGGTGGCCACGGCGCCGCTGGTGGCGAACCACAAGGGGGCCTCGACGCCGATGTCGTCCAGTGCCTGGACGAGACCGACGGTGGCGGCGAAGCCTCTGGGCAGGCCGGGAAGGGCGGAGTGGTCCTCCTCGTCCACGGCGAGCAGGGAGACGACGCCCGCGAGCGGGGGCAGCCGTTCCTCCGGGGATGCCGTGTCGCGCAAGGCGTCCGCGCCGCGCAGGGCGTCCTCGATCGTCCTGGCGAGTGAGGCCCTGTCCTGCTCGGGTTCCGCCATCACGGTGACCGGGCGCGCTCCCGCGGCGGAGAGTGCCTCCGCCATGGCGCTGACCATTGGACCTTCGCCGGGTGCGACCAGCAGCCAGGTGCCGCGGAGGGTGGGCGGCGCCGCTCCGGCGGGGACGGGCTTCCAGGTGACGCGATAGCGCCACGAGTCGGCGACTGCCCCTTCGCGGTTGCGCCTGCGGTAGTCGCAGAGCGCGGGCAGCATGCCGGTGACGGCTGCGGAGTCCACGCCCAGCGCTGCGCTGAGCGTGTCCGCGTCGCCGCTCACGACGGCCTCCCAGAAGCGGGTGTCGCTGGCGTCGCCGGGGACGGCTCCCAGTTCGGGGGCGGGCCTGGGCCAGTAACGGCGCCGCTGGAAGGGGTAGGTGGGCAGGCCGATCCGCTGGGGGGCGCTGCTTCCCGGGGTGCTGTTGAGGACCGTGCGCCAGTCCACGGGCCCCCCGGCGACGGACAGTTCGGCGAGCGAGGTGAGGAAGCGCCGGTGGCCCCCTTCTCCTTTGCGGAGGGTGCCGACGACAGCGGCGCCCGCGATGTCGAGTGCGTCGAGCGTGTCGCGTACGGCCGCCGTCACCACGGGGTGCGGTGAGGTCTCGATGTACGCGCGGTAGTCCTGCTCGGCGAGGGAGCCGACAGCGTGCTCGAAGCGTACGGTCCGGCGCAGGTTCTCGTACCAGTAGCCGGCGTCCAGCCGCTCGGTGTCGATCCAGTCGCCGGTCACTGTCGAGAAGAACGGGATCGCGCTGCTGCGCGGCTTGACCGGTGCCAGTTCGGCGAGCAACTGCTCGCGTATCTCCTCGACATGCGCGGAGTGGGATGCGTAGTCGACCGGTATCCGCTTGACCTGCGCGCCGTCGGCTTCGAGCGCGGCGAACAGCTCGTCGAGTGCGTCCGCCTCACCGGAGACGACCACGGACTGGGGGCCGTTGACGGCGGCGACCGACACGCGGTCGCCCCATGGCGCGAGACGCTCCTCCACCGCCTGCAGCGGCAGCAGTACGGACATCATGCCGCCGCGTCCCGCGAGTGAGGTCAGTGCCCGGCTGCGCAGGACGACGACGCGGGCGGCATCCTCCAGGGTGAGCGCCCCGGCGACGCAGGCGGCGGCGATCTCGCCCTGGCTGTGCCCCACGACGGCGTCGGGCTCCACGCCTCGGGCGCGCCAGAGCCCCGCCAGGGAGACCATCACGGCGAACAACGCGGGCTGGACGACGTCCACGCGATCGAGCGACGGCGCCCCCTCCACGCCACGGAGCACCTCGTGGAGGGACCAGCCGGAGAACTGTTCCACGGCCTGCGCGCACTCGGTGAAGCGGGCGTGGAACTCCTCGTCCGTATCGAGCAGTTCGGTTGCCATACCGGCCCACTGGGGGCCCTGGCCGGGGAAGACGAAAGCGGTACGGCCGTCGCCGCCGCTCGTGCCGCGTACCACCCCGGGGGCCGGAGCGTCGGCGGCGAGCGCGTCCAGGCCACGGAGCAGTTCGTCGCGGTCGACGGCGATGACGGCGGCCCGGTGCTCGAACGCCGACCGGGTGGTGGCCAGCGACCAGGCGGCGTCGCGCAGTGGCACCGGCGGCTCCGCGGACAGCCGCTCACGCAACCGGGCGCTGAGTGTGCGCAGCGATTCCGCGGTGCGCGCGGAGACGAGGAAGGCAAGCTCGCCAACGGTGGCGTCGGTCCCGGGCGCGTCGTCCGCCTCGGGGGCGCCGTCCGCCTCGGGGGCGCCGTCCGCCTCGGGGACGGGGTCCTGCACCGTGGCCTGTTCGAGGATGACGTGCGCGTTGGTGCCGCTGACGCCGAAGGAGGAGACACCGGCCCGGCGTGGCCGCCCGCGGTCGGGCCACGGTTCGGCCCCGGCGAGCAGCGACACCCTCCCCGCCGACCAGTCGACGTGCGACGAGGGCCGCTCGACATGCAGGGTTCTCGGCATCAGCCCTTCCTGGAGGGCGAGCACGGCCTTGATGACACCCGCCGCTCCGGCAGCGGCCTGCGTGTGTCCGATGTTGGACTTCACGGAGCCGAGCCACAGCGGTTGTTCCGCGTCCCGGTCCTGCCCGTACGTCGCGAGAAGCGCCTGTGCCTCGATCGGGTCGCCGAGCGTCGTACCGGTGCCGTGCGCCTCCACCATGTCGATGTCCGCCGTGGCCAGGCCCGCGCCGGCGAGGGCCTGCCAAATGACGCGCTGCTGGGAGGGGCCATTGGGGGCTGTCAGGCCGTTGCTCGCTCCGTCCTGGTTGACCGCAGAGCCGCGCACGACGGCGAGTACGGGGTGTCCGTTGCGGCGGGCGTCGGCCAGCCGCTCGACGAGGAGCATGCCCGCGCCCTCACCCCAGGCGGTGCCGTCGGCCGCGTCCGCGAACGCCTTGCACCTCCCGTCGCCGGCCAGTCCACGCTGCCGGCTGAACTCCAGGAACAGGCCCGGTGTGGACATCACGGTCACACCTCCCGCCAGCGCGAGGTCGCACTCCCCCGAGCGGAGCGCCTGCGCCGCCAGATGAAGGGCGACGAGCGAGGACGAGCACGCGGTGTCGACGGTGACTGCCGGCCCTTCGAGGCCGAGCGCGTAGGAGACCCGGCCGGATACGACACTGGCGGCGTTGCCGGTGCCGACGTGCCCTTCCAGCCCTTCCACGGCGCCGAGCAGCAGAGCGGTGTAGTCCTGCCCGTTGGTGCCCGCGAAGACCCCGGTACGGCTGCCGCGGAGCGACGCCGGATCGATCCCGGCCCGCTCGAACGCCTCCCACGACGTCTCCAGCAGCAGCCGCTGCTGCGGATCCATCGCCACCGCCTCCCGCGGCGAGATCCCGAAGAAGGCGGCGTCGAAGTCGGCGGCCCGGTCGAGGAATCCACCGGCACGGGTGTAACTGCGCCCCGGCACACCGGGCTCCGGGTCGTACAGGGCGTCGGCGTCCCAGCCCCGATCGGAGGGCCACGCGCTGATGGCGTCCACCTCGCCCGCGAGCAGCTGCCAGAATTCCTCGGGCGATGCCACCCCGCCTGGAAAGCGGCAGCTCATTGCCACGATCGCCACCGGCTCCTGGATCCCGGCCTCGACTTCGTGCAGGCGCTGCCGGGTCTGGTGAAGGTCGCTGGTGACCTTCTTGAGGTATTCGAGGAGCTTCTCTTCGTTCATGCACCCTCATCCACGCGGCGGTTCCGGGGCTCTTGCGGTCGGCGGCTCATGACATGCCGAGGTCGTTGTCGATGAAGTCGAAGATCTCGTCGGCGGTGGCGGAGCTGATCCGGTCGCTCACCCCGGCGTCGTCCTTCGCCTCTCCGCCTCCGTCCTGTCGCTCGTTCCACCTCGCCAGCAGCGCCTGCAGCCGGGAAGCGATCCTGGCGCGCTGCGGATCGTCCGGCGACACCTCTCCCAGCACGCCCTCCAGCCGGTCGAGTTCGGCGAGCGCGGGCAGTCCCGCGGCCGTGTCCCCAGCGACGACCCGTGTGCGCAGATGGCGGGCCAGGGCCACGGCGGTCGGGTGGTCGAACAGCAGCGTGGCGGGAAGCTGCGTACCGGTGGCGAGACCCAGCCGGTTGCGCAGCTCGACGGCCATGAGCGAGTCGAAGCCCAGTTCGCTGAAGGCCCGCTTCGGGTCGATCGCGTCCACGGAGGAGTGCCCGAGAACGCCGGCCACATGGGTGCGGACGAGGGTGGCGAGCACGCGTTCCTGGTCGGCCTCGCTCAGCCCGGCCAGCTGCTCGCGCAGCGCGGCGAGACCGCCGTCCCGACCGCTGCCGGCGGACTCGCGCTCCGGGGCCGCCCGCCGTGCCTCCGGCAGATCGGAGAGCAGCGCACTTGGCCGCACCGAGGTGAAGCCGGGAACGAACCGAGCCCAGTCCACGTCGGCCACGGCCAACGTGGTGTCGCCACGGGTCAGCGCCCGCTCCAGCGCATCGACCGCGAGCTGCGGGTCGATCGGGCCCATGCCGCCGCGCCTGAGCCGGTGTTCCAGCTGCTCGTCACCCGCGGCGTCGGCCGCCATGCCGCTACCGGCCCACGGCCCCCACGCGATCGAGGTGGCCGGCAGGCCGAGGGCCTGCCGCTGCTGGGCGAGTGCGTCCAGACAGGCGTTGGCGGCGGCGTAGTTGGCCTGCCCCGTCGCTCCCGCCGTGCCGGCGAAGGACGAGAACATCACGAACGCCGTGAGGTCGCCGGTCAGTTCGTGCAGGTTCGCCGCGGCGGCCAGCTTGGGCCGCAGCACGGCGTCCAGGCGCTCACCGTCGAGCCCGGCGATCAGCCCGTCGTCGAGCACACCGGCGGTGTGGAACACGGCGTCGACGGGATGCTCGGCCAGCAGTCGCGCCAGCGCCTCTCGGTCGGCGGCATCGCACGCGACGACCGTCACCCGGGTGCCGCGAGCGGTCAGTTCGGCCGCCAGCTCAGCCGCGCCTTCGGCCTGCGCGCCACGCCTGCTCGCCAGGACCAGGTGCCCGGCCCCCCGGTCGGCCAGCCGGCGAGCCACGTGTGCGCCGAGTGCGCCGGTGCCTCCGGTGACCAGGACGGTCCCGGTGCACTCCCACGGCTGTTCGGTTCCGGTGCCGTCGTCCCGGGACTGTGCCCGCACCAGTCTCCGTACGAAGGTGCCCGAGCCTCGCACGGCGACCTGGTCCTCGCCCTGCCCGGCCTCCAGCACCGCGCACAGCCGCTCCACAGCCCGCTCGTCGAGCTCCGCGGGCAGGTCGACCAGTCCGCCCCAGCTCTGCGGCTGCTCCAGCGCGGCGACGCGCCCGAAGCCCCAGACCGCGGCCTGTACGGGGGACGGCACGGCCTCGCGCTCCCGCACCGCCACGGCCCCGGTGGTCGCACACCACAGCAGCGCACCAGAGCCCAGGTCGTCGAGGGCCTGTACGAGGGCCATGGTCGCGGCGAGTCCGCCCGGCGTGGCGGGCTGCGTCCGGTTCGGCTCCTCATCGGTGCCCAGCAGTGAAAGCACCCCGTCCACGGGGCCCAACTCGTCCAGGACCGTGGTCAGCTGCTCGGCGAGCGACTTTCGGTCCGCCACGCCGCAGTCGACCTCGAGGGGGACGACCCGGGCCGCCCCGTGGGCGGCCAGCCCTGCCGCGATCGCCGTCTCCCAGGCACGGCCGGTACGTCCCGCGGGCAGCGGAAGCAGCCAGGTGCCGGACAGGACGGGAGCGGAGGCGTCGCCGACCGGCCGCCAGATGACCTGGTACTCCCAGCCGTCGACGGCGGTGCGCCCGCGCTGCTTGAGGCGCCACGAGGACAAGGCGGGCAGCACCTCGCTCAGCGGGGCGTCACCCGCCAGATGGAGACGCTCGGCCAGCTCGCCCAGGTCGGCCCGTTCCACGGCGGCCCAGAACTGCTCGTCCACCGTCTGCGTCGGGTCGGCTCCGGTCTGCGGCCCGGCCGGTTCCAGCCAGTACCGGCGGCGCTGGAAGGCGTATGTGGGCAGCTCGACACGGCGCGCCCCCTCGCGGTACGGGGCGGCAGCACCCGACCCCAGACCTCGTACGTGAAGGCTTGCCGCAGCCAGCAGGGCGCTGGACGACTCGGGCCGCTCGCGCCGCAGTACAGGGAGCGCGGCGGTGTCCTCACCGGGCTCGCACAGGCTCTCCCATGCCATGGCGGCAAGGGCACCGTCGGGGCCCAGCTCCAGGTACGTCCGTACGCCGTCGGCCTCCAGCCGGCGGACGCCGTCGCAGAAACGGACGGCCTCCCGCACGTGCCGCACCCAGTACTCGGGCGAGGTGAGGTCGGCTCCGGCCAGCGGCTTCCCGGTGAGATTGGAGACGACAGGGATACGCGGCGGTGCATACCGCACACCCCGCGCCATCTCGCCGAACTCCGCCAGCATCGCTTCCATCAGTGGTGAGTGAAACGCATGGCTGACCCGCAAACGCCTAGTCTTCCGCCCCTGCTCGGCCAGTTGCCCCGCGATGCGGGTGACCGCGTCCTGCTCGCCGGACACGACGACTGCCGAAGGCCCGTTCACCGCGGCGATGCCCGCCCGGTCCGCGAGACCCTCCAGCAGGGGCAGTACCTCCTCCTCGGAAGCCTGAACGGCGATCATGGCGCCGCCCTCCGGCAGAGCCTGCATCAACCTGCCGCGGGCCGCGACGAGGGCGCAGGCGTCCTCGAGGGTCAGCACCCCGGCCACATGCGCGGCGGTCAGCTCTCCGATGGAGTGGCCGATCAGGAAGTCGGGCCTGACACCCCACGATCCGACCAGGGCGTGAAGTGCCGTTCCCACAGCGAACAGCGCGGGTTGTGTGTACGCGGTGCGGTCGAGCAGCGCGGCTTCGGTCGAGCCCTCGTCCGCGAATACCAGGTCACGCAGGGGCCGTTCGAGGTGCCGGTCGAACTCCGCGCAGACCTCGTCGAACGCCCGCGCGTATACGGGGAACCGCTTGTACAGCGCGCGGCCCATGCCCGCGCGCTGGGAGCCCTGACCGCTGAACAGGAAGGCGAGCTTCCCGCCGGTGCCCGCCTGCCCGCGCACCAGCCCCGCCGAGTCCTCCCCGCGTGCCAGCGCGGCGAGGCATGTCAGGAACGCCTCCCTGTCCTCGGCGACCAGCACCGCCCGGTGGTCGAAGGCGGCGCGGGTGGTGGCGAGCGAGTACCCGACATCGTGTACGGACAGGCCGGGGTGGTCGGCGACATGCGCCCGCAGCCGCTTCGCCTGGTCGCGGAGTGCGGCCGCGGAGCGGGCGGACAGCGGCCACACGACGGGGCCGTCCTGCTCGTCACGCCCGTCGTGCTCGTCAGGCCCGTCGTGTTCGTCTCGCGAGGTGTCTGCGGGGCTGCTGTCGGTGGAGTTACTCTCGGCGGGTCCGCTGTCGGCCGCCTCGGCCTGTTCGAGCACCACGTGCGCGTTGGTGCCACTTATCCCGAACGAGGACACGGCGGCCCGGCGCGGCAATTCGCTCCGCGGCCACTCCACGGCCTCGGTCAGCAGCCGCACATCTCCGGCCGACCAGTCCACGTGCGAGGAGGGCTCGGTGACGTGCAGCGTCTGTGGCAGCACCCCCTTCTGGAGCGCCAGCACCATCTTGATCACACCGGCGATGCCCGCCGCGGCCTGCGTATGCCCAATGTTGGACTTCACCGAGCCGAGCCACAAAGGCCGCTCGTTCTCGCGGTTCTGTCCATAGGTGGCGATGAGCGCCTGTGCCTCGATGGGGTCGCCCAGCGACGTTCCGGTGCCGTGCGCCTCGACCGCGTCCACATCACGGGCCTCAAGACCCGCGTTGGCGAGCGCGGCCCGGATGACACGCTGCTGGGAGGGGCCGTTGGGGGCCGTCAGGCCGTTCGACGCACCGTCCTGGTTCACCGCGGAGCCACGGAGCACGGCGAGCACCGGATGGCCATTGCGCCGCGCGTCGGAAAGACGCTCGACCAAGACGATGCCCGCGCCCTCGCCCCAGCCGGTGCCGTCCGCGCCCTCGGCGAACGCCTTGCACCGCCCGTCTCCCGCAAGGCCCCCCTGACGGCCGAACTCCACGAACGCGCCAGGTGTGGCCATCACGGTCACCCCGCCCGCGAAGGCGAGATCGCACTCCCCGAGGCGAAGAGCCTGCGCGGCCAGGTGCAGAGCCACGAGCGACGACGAGCAGGCCGTGTCGACCGTCACCGCGGGCCCCTCGAGGCCGAGAGCGTACGAGACACGGCCGGACGTCACGCTGGTGGCGTGGCCGGTCAGCAACTGCCCCTCCGAGCCTTCGGGCAGGACGTGCGCGGCCGAGCCGTAGCCCTGGTAGTTCGTCCCCGCGAAGACGGCTGTTCTGCTGCCGCGCAGTGCCGCCGGGTCGATGCCGGCCCGCTCCAGCGTCTCCCACGAGATTTCGAGGAGAAGCCGCTGCTGCGGGTCCATGGCGACCGCCTCGCGCGGCGAGATCCCGAAGAAGTCCGCGTCGAAGTCGCCGCTCTCGTAGAGGAACCCGCCCTCGACGTGGCCGACAGCGCCGTCGCCGCCCGTCTGCCAGCCGCGGTCGGCGGGCATCGGCGAGAGTGCGTCCACTCCCTCGGACAGCAGCTGCCAGAACTCCTCGGGGCTGCGCACCCCTCCCGGGAAGCGGCAGCTCATGGCGACGACGGCGAGCTGCTCCTCGCCGGCAGCCGCCTGTCCGGTCGCCGCCCGGCCACCCGCGGCGTCCGGCACTGCTACGACAGCCGCCTCGCCGTCACCGAACAGCTCAGCACGCACATGGCGGGAGAGTGCCAGCGGCGACGGATAGTCGAAGACGAGCGTCGCCGGAAGCCGCAGACCGGTCGCGGCCGCAAGCCGGTTGCGCAGTTCCACGGCGGTGAGCGAGTCGATACCCAGGCCGCGGAAGTCCCGTGCGGGCTCGACGGCTTCGGGCCCGGCGTGTCCGAGCACGATCGCCGCCTGCGCGCGTACGAGATCCAGTACGGCGGTCTCCCGCTCGGCCGGCGGCAGGGCGCCCAGCCCGGCCCGCAGGCTCTCCGCAGGGTCGCCGTCTGTCGCCGACGCGGCGGAGCGCCGCCCGGATCCGGTGACAAGACCGCGCAGGAGAGCCGGCAGCGCGGACTGCTGTGCGCGCAGTGCCGCATGGTCGAGCCGGACGGGGACGAGAACCGGGTCGGCCGTGCGGAGCGCGGCGTAGAACGCGGCCATGCCCTGTTCCGCTGTGAACGGCACCATGCCGCCGCGCGCCATGCGCTGCAGATCCGTATCCGCCAGCTCGCCGGTCATGCCCGCACCGGGAGCCCAGGGGCCCCACGCGAGTGACGTGGCGGGAAGGCCGATGATGTGCCTGCTCCGGGCGAAGGCGTCCAGGAAGGCATTCGCGGCCGAGTAGTTACCCTGCCCCGAGCCGCCGAACATACCGGCGATGGAGGAGAAGACAACGAACGCGGCCAGATCCTCGCCCCGGGTCAGCTCGTGCAGGTTGACGACCGCGTCCGCCTTCGGCGCGAGTACGGTGTCCAGCCTCTGCGGCGTCAGCGAGGACACCACGCCGTCGTCCAGCACACCGGCCGTGTGCACGACCGCGGTGAGGGGGTGTTCTGCGGGAATGCCCGCCAGCACAGCGGCCAGGCTGTCACGGTCGGCAGCGTCGCAGGCGGTGAGAGCGATGTCGGCGCCGAGGTCAGTCAGTTCGTCCAGCAGTTCGTCGGCGCCGGGCGCCTGAGGGCCCCGGCGGCTGGCGAGGAGCAGGTGCCGCATGCCGTGCTCGGCCACCAGATGCCGAGCCACCAGAGCGCCGAGACCGCCCGTACCGCCGGTGATCAATACCGTGCCCTGCGGGTCGAGCGGAACCGGCATCGTGAGGACGACCTTGCCGACGTTCTTGGCCTGACTGAGGTGACGGAACGCCTCAGGAGCCTTCCGCACATCCCACGCCGTCACCGGCAACGGCTCCAGCACACCCCGCTCGAACAGATCGAGGAGCACGCCCAGCATCTCCGCGATCCGCTCAGGACCGGCGTCGAACAGGTCGAAGGCCTGATACGTGACACCCGGATGCTCAGCCGCTACCTCCAGCGGATCCCGCACATCGGTCTTGCCCATCTCCACAAACCGCCCACCCCGCGGCAGCAATCGCAGTGACGCGTCAACGAACTCCCGCGCCAGGGAGTCCAGCACCACATCCACACCCCGGCCACCGGTCGCATCCAGGAACGACCGCTCGAAACCCAGATCACGCGACGACGCGACATGCGCCTCATCCAGACCCGACCCCCGCAACGTCCCCCACTTGCCCGGACTCGCCGTACCGAACACCTCCGCACCCAGATGCCCCGCCAACTGCACCGCAGCCATACCAACCCCACCCGCGGCGGCATGCACGAGCACCGACTCGCCCGCCTGGAGCCCACCCAGATCCACCAGCGCGTAGTACGCCGTCAGGAACACCACCGGCGCGGCCGCCGCCTGCGCGAACGACCACCCCTCCGGGATACGGATGACGGTGCGCTCGTCGGCCACCGCCACCGGCCCGAACGACCGGGTGAACAGACCCATGACCCGATCCCCCGGGGAGATTCCAGTCACCCCCGGGCCGACCTCCGTAACCACACCGGCGCCCTCGATGCCCAGGGCTCCCGCTTCTCCCGGGTACATCCCGAGCGCATTCAGCACATCGCGGAAGTTCAGACCGGACGCGCGTACCGCGATCCGCACTTGCCCGGCGGCAAGTTCGGCGTTGGCCGCGGGGCACTCCACGAGACACAGATTCTGGAGAGTGCCTTTCTCCACGATGTCCAGGCACCACGCCTCTGCCTGCTCGGGCACGGTCAGCGCAGCCCGCCGTACGTACCTGCTGAGCCTCGGTGCGTACGCCTGGCCTGCGCGTACTGCCAGTTCGGGCTCGCCGGAGGCCAGAGCGGCGGGGAGCGCGGCGAGCGACTCGCTCGCCCCGTCGACATCGACGAGCGTGAAGCGGTCCGGGTTCTCCGAACGTGCCGAGCGGATGAGCCCCCAGACGGCGGCCAGCGCCGGGTCTGGTCGCCGTTCGTCCACGGTGACCGCGTCCTGCGTGACCACGACCAGGCGGGATGCGGCGAACCGCTCGTCGGCCAGCCATGCTTGGACGGTCGCGAGCGCCCGGTGGGTCACGGTGTGCGCGGCGACGGACTGATCGCCCTCGCCGACGGCGTCGCTCATCCGCAGCAGGACGTGGGCAGGCACGTCGTCCTGCGGGAGCGAACCGAGGTCCGAGTAGCTCGCGGCATCGATCGCGGACAGATCAAGTTGGTCGGCGCCATCCGCCATGTCGATGACGGCATCGACGGTCACCGCGGATCGGGCGGGCTCCGGCAGCGGTATCCACTCGATCGCATGCAGCGCGGTGTCCTGCTGTCCTGACCTTGCACTCGCGATCCGGTCGGTCGACACCGGGCGCAGGACCAGGGAGTCGATCGTCGCGACGGGCCCGCCCGAGGCGTCGGCCAGTTCCAGGGTGACCGCGTCATGACCGTTCATCAACAGCCGTGCGCGCAGCGCCGAAGCTCCAGCCGCGTGCAGGGTCGCCCCTGACCAGGAGAAGGGCAACCTGCCTCGGCCGTCCGCCTCTTGGTCCGCGGGGACAAGTCCGAGCGCATGCAGCGCCGCGTCCAGCAGTGCCGGGTGCAGCCCGAATCCTGCCGCATCAGGGATGGCGCTCTCAGGAAGTTCGACCGTGGCGAACAGCTCGTCACCGCGGCTCCATACATCACGCAGACCGCGGAAGACCGGACCGTAGTCGAACCCGGCCGAAGCCAACCCGTCGTACAAACCGTCTACGTTGACGGGCTGCGCCCCGGCGGGCGGCCACTGGGACAGGTCGACCCCGGGAGCCAGGGAGCCCGTGCCGAGTACACCGCCGGCGTGGCGCGCCCACGGCTGCTCGGGCGGCGCATCCTCGGACCGGGAATAGACACTCAGCGTGCGGCGGGCGGACTCGTCCGGCGCCCCGACGGAAACCTGAAGCTGTACGGCGCCTCGCTCCGGCAGCACCAGCGGCGTTTGAAGGGTCAACTCCTCAACTTGCCCACAGCCGACCTGGTCCCCGGCGCGGACCGCCAGCTCCAGGAACGCCGTGCCGGGGAACAGGATCGAGCCCGATACGACATGCTCGGCGAGCCAGGGGTGGGTCGCCGCGGAAACACGCCCCGTGAACACCATGGCGCCGCCGCCGGCCTCGCCGTCCGCGCTGTCGGCCAGGGGGACGGCTGCTCCCAGAAGGGGGTGATGAGCGGACACCAGCCCGGCAGAGCCCAGGTTTCCGGGCGCCACGCCGTTGAAGCGGGGCCAGTAGCGCCGGTGTTGGAAGGCGTAGGTGGGCAGGTCGACGGGGGCGGAAGCAGCGCCGGTGTTGGGGTTGGGGAGGAACGTCTGCCAGTCGACGTCGATGCCGTGGACGAATGCCCGTCCGGCGGCGGAGAGCACCGCGGACACCTCGGAACGGTCACCACGCAGAACGGGCATCAGGACATGGTCCGTGTCTTCGTCAAGGCAGCCCTGGGCCATCGCGGTCAGCGTGCCGTCCGGGCCGATCTCCAGGAACCGGGTGACGCCGTGCTCCTCCAGCCGACGGATGCCGTCGGCGAACCGGACGGCCTCCCGCACATGCCGCACCCAGTACTCGGGAGAGGCCAGATCCTCAGCGGTGGCCAACATGCCCGTGACATTGGAAATGACCGGGATACAGGGCTGCTCGTAGGTCACGCTCTCCGCAACCGTACGGAACTCGGCCAGCATCGGCTCCATCAACGGCGAGTGGAACGCATGACTGACCCGCAGCCGCTTCACCTTCCGACCCTCAACCTCGAAATACGCGGCGATCTCCGCAACGGCGGATTCCTCACCCGCGATGACCGTCGCCGAAGGCCCATTCACCGCGGCAATGCTCACCCGCTCCACATCCAGCAGCGGCAGCACCTCGGCCTCCGACGCCTGGAGCGAGACCATCGCCCCACCCGCCGGCAATGCCTGCATCAACCGGCCACGGGCAGCCACCAGACGACACGCGTCCCCAAGGGTCAGTACCCCGGCCACATGCGCAGCCGCCAACTCGCCGATCGAATGACCCAGCAGGAAATCGGGCCTGACACCGAACGACTCCACCAGCCGGAACAACGCCACTTCGACCGCGAAAAGCGCAGGCTGGGTGAAGCCCGTCCGATTCAACGCATCCGCATCATCACCAAACACGACATCCCGCAGCGGCAACTCCAACTCGCCATCGAAATACGCACGCACGGCATCAAACGCTTCCGCGAAAACCGGGAACGCGTCGTACAACTCCCGCCCCATACCGACCCGCTGCACACCCTGCCCAGTGAAGAGCAAAGCCAGCCGGGCTTCGGGTTCCGCCAGAGCAGTCACTACGGAAGCGACATCGTCACCGTTGGCCAGAGACCTGAGTCCTTCAACGAGTTCCTCTCGCTCGGTGCCGAGTACGACGGCTCGGTGCTCAAACTGTGCCCGCGTCGTGGCCAGGGCGAACCCCACATCCGGCAGACCGAGTT
>NZ_JBVHDR010000021.1:0-57252 GCF_055563295.1 Streptomyces sp. NPDC002868
AGCGCTGCGCGAGTTCACCATGGAGCTGAACCGGCTCCACATCACGTACGGCGCGCCGTCCTTCGCCACCCTCGCCAAGGCATCCGTGCGGCCGAGGCTGACCAAGGCTGGCCTCAACGAGGTCCTGTCCGGCAAGCGATTCCCCTCCCTGGACGCGCTGCTGGAATTCGTCCGGGTGGTCAGCAACCCGCAGCCTCCCCTGCCGGATACCACGGCCGCCTCCCGGGCCCGCCCGGAGCTCGCCAACCAATGGCGCAGCCGGTGGCAGCACGTCAAGTTCCTGCAGCGGCAAGCCCACGCCCCATGGAAGCGCCTGCGCGCCACCGTGCAGGACACACTCGACCAGGCCCTGCGGGAAGCCGAGGACGTCCGCGCAACGGCCCACGAGCAAGCCGCCCGCCTGCGCGCCAGCGCGGAAGCAGAGGCCGAGCACCTGCGCACCACGGCCCAGCACGATGCCGATCAGCTGCTGCAGCGTGCGCAGGCGGAGGCTGAGCAGCTGCAGTTACAGGCACTGCAGGACGCCGAGGAGCTGCGCGCCTCCGCGCGCACAGACACTGACAGGACGTCGTCGCGGTGGGGCGTCGGCCCTATATCTCCTCGCCGAGCGTGGCGCCCGCTGATCGCGGTGGTAGCGGTCACCGGGGTGGGGCTGGCCCTCACGCTGGCTGCGGATTCCATCACCGGGCAGCTTTCCAGCTCCTGCCGGCCCACCCGCGCTCACACTGCCGCGCCGGTCATCCCTGAGGCCTCCCTCCAGCCCGGCGGGAGCAGGCAACAGGTGGCAGTAGCCCACGAACCGCAGATGATCTTCCCCGGCCCGTCTTGGTCGGGCTCCCCCGACTGGTCCACGACGACCTGGTCCACACCGACCTCGGCCACACCCTCCGAAGACCCTGCCCCCACTGGCAGTAGTTCTCCAACACCCAGCGCCTCGCCGACGCCCACTGACTCCGAAACCCACGCCCCGGCTGACGTATGCGCCCGTACCGGCCCGTCCGCGAGCCCGACGCGATCGCCTAGCTCATCCGCCTCGTGAGCCTGACGAAGAGCGATGAAGTGGTTGGCGAACGAGCGGTCTCCCAGCTGTATCGCAAGAGGCGGCCCGGTTGCGGTGAAGGCCGGAGGCAGAATCAGAAAGCTCGCGACCAACGCAATGGATCGCGGCGGATCTCCTTGATCAGCGTACGGAACAGCGACCTGTCGAACAGGACTCCGTAAAACTCCTCGGACACCTGCGTTCCATTGATCACCGCGGCGGGTGTGCCAGGCACGCGGGCCCCCTCGTAGGCCTCCTCGGACGCCGCCACAAAGCTGCGGTACTTCATGGTCTTCACGGCGGAGTCGAATGAAGCGCTCCGAAGACCTTTCACCTTGCCGGCCAGCTCCAGCAGGAAGGCATCCGTGTAGCCATCGACCGCCTCTTCCGGCTGGTTCTTGTACAGCACCGCGTGAAACTCGGCGAACATGCCCGCATCCAGCGCGGCCCGCAGAGCGTTGACGGCCTTCTTCGAGCCGCTGCCGCCCAGCCGATCGTCGAGGAAGGAGGCCAAGACGTACTCGGTCTTCGCCTCGCGGCGCACCGTCATGGAGCCCACTTCCGGACCGGCACCGGTCAGCTCAAACTCCTCGCATACCGGGCATCGCGGATCCTCGTAAAGCCGCAACGTCATCGGCGCGTCAGGATCTCCCACCGTAATGGTGGTGCCATCCACGCCGAGCTTCTCGGGCAGCTCCTCCAGACCTGCATAGGCCGCCAGTGTCGGTGCGCTTCGTGCGCCGCACCCCGCCGACGTCCAGGCGACCGCTGTTTCACCAGCATCCCTCCCCAGGTCAGGAGGACACTAGAGCATGCGTCCGACACCGCACCACGCGGAGTAGTTGCTTCAGATGATTCGCGACGGCCAGCCCGTGGCTGCCCCCGGCTGCTCGTCATCTGCGAACAGGACCGGAAGGACCTGAGCGCCATCGTCGTGGAGCGGGCCCGCGACCGGAAGATCAAGTCAGCGGACATCGCCACCGCGCTTCACATCAGCGCCGATACCTTCAGCCGCCTGATGACGGCCGAGCACCTCTCCAGCCGCCGCGAAAACCGCACCACACCTCCTCAGTCTCACCTCCGCTCGCGCGGAGAGAACTTTTTTTGTGGAGAGCCGGTGCTCTGTCGAGGCGACTCACCTCCGCTCGCGCGGAGAGAACCACTCCCCTTCGCCGCGGCCGCCAGTGCCAAGCCCGTCCACCGAAGAGACTTCGACCAACACGGAGGTCCCGTCAGCGAATTCGAAATCCACAAACCTGGTCACAATTCCCCCGCTGCGCTCGGACCGAACCCGAAACCACGAGGATATAGCCGCCCTCCACCACAGCCGGGACGATCTCGCCAAACGACCCGGACCGCGCCGAGAGCTGCCGGTCCGCTGCTGGCTTGCGCGGGCCAGCGGTTCCAGGTCTCCGTACGGGGCGGCGTGCAGCGCGGCCGCGAGCTCGCGCGAGCCCCGACGCAGCAACGATCTGCGCTTGACAGCGCGGCGACGAGAAGCCGTGATGGGATGGCAAGCGGCTTCAAGGGGGAGCTGTGGATGTCGGCTCAGTGATCATTGCTGTGGCAGGTGTAGCCGGAACGCTGGGGGGATCGCTCCTTACCCAACGCGCCGCCGAACGGGCAAAACGTCGGGAGATGGAGCTGGTCCGCGACCAAGAAGAGATCCGCCTGAACCTACTCCTCCGACGTACCTGCTACGTGGAGCTCAATCGGGATGCACGTCAGTTCACCACAGCACTCAACCACCATCTGCATGTCATACGAGAAGGGAGCCTCGAGGAAGCCGACAGGGATGTACTCGATGAAGCGAAGAGAGCCCATCGCGATCGTTACTCCGCAGCACAAATGATCGCCCCTGACGATGTGCTCGCACGTGCCAGCGTGGTCAATCAAGCCCTGAACAAGGTCTACGGCCAGGTCAGACGCCTTGAGCGAGGAGAGCCCCAGCCAGGGGAGACGATGGCCACCGCGACCCAGGCCCAAGCAGAGATCTGGGACATGCTCCGCGCTGTGAGGACCGCGATGCGTCGCGACCTCGGAGTGTCACCCACAGAGTGACGATGCGACGACGGCCCTTGCCACGCCAACTGGCCGAGAGCTGAAGCAGACGTCTGGCTTGCCCACGAGGCGGCGGGGCCTGGAGCAGTCCCTGGCACGGGTCCGACGGCGGATACGAGTGACCTGCACAGGGTCTGCAGGGGTGATGGGTTGTCCGAACCCTCACACCCCACAGACAGGTGATCTAAAGTCCCCACCCACACCCCCACGCACCAGGAAGCCATCACATGACCGTGCAGGAGAACACCACCCTCAAAGCCGCGTACGCCGGCAAGGTTGCCGCCGATCTCGCCGAGAACACCGCCGAGCAGGATCGCATCCGTGCGGAGATCGAAACCCTGCAGGCCCAACTCGCCACCTTGGAGACCGATCACGCCCTGCTGGAGAGCGTGAGCGCCGCCCTGGGCGACACCACCGGCGCGGTGCCCGCACCCCGCCGCGCCGCGAAGAAGGCGGCCGAGAAGGAGACCGCCGACGCAGCAGCGCCGAAGAAGGCTGGCGCGAAGAAGGGGGCGGCCAAGAAGACGAGAATGGTAGCAGCGAAGAAGGCCGCGGCCACCACAGGCGGGGCGAAGGCGGCCAATACCGCTGCGGACAAGGGGCCGGCGCTGACCGAACTGATTCACGCCCACCTCAGCAGCCAGAGCGAGCCACGCACTGCACGCGAGATCGCGAAGGCCCTCGCCGACGCGAACCCCGGCCGGAACGTCAACGACAACCTCGTGCGCACCACCACCGAGCGTCTGGTGGCCCGCAGCCGCGCCGACCGCGTCAAGCAGGGATCGACCGTCTACTACACGGCCAAGGCTGATGCACCCGCCGCGTCCGAGCCTGCCGAGAAGGCCACCGCGGCAGCCTCCTGACCGCGCCTCGTTCAACTCGCGCACCAGCGACAGGACCCGGAAGTGACGTCACTGCTGGGCCCTTCGGGATGTCAGCGGCGTTGACCGCCGCGCGGAGCGCCGCGTCGCTGGCCGCGCCTGGCCTGCCCCGGAGCACGGCGCGGAGCCTCGTCTCCGCCATTGGGGGTGGGGGAGGAGAATCCGACCGCCACCGCAGCAGGTACGGCGGGTGCCGGAGCGCGCTGCCCGGCCCTCTCACTGCGCTCCGGTGCCGCTGTGGCCGGCCGGGCGGTGGGTGCGGGCAGGCCGACGACGCGGGTGTGGGTCATGACTTTCGCGCAGGCGGCGCACACTTCGGCGAGGTGCCACACGCGTGCGACGGCCGGGTCGTGTCGCAGAACCAGTACGGTGCTGCCGGAGCAGTGAACGCGCACGCCTTCGTGTGCGGCGCAACTCTGTGTCCAGCACTGGCAGGAGGCCCTCTCCCGCACCCGGGCGGCTTTGGCGTGGGAGGCGGCGTGCAGGGCGGCGAAGCGGCGTAGTCCGGCCACGTCCCGCGACCGCGGTGGCATGGTGCAGGCGCCCGTGGAACAGGAGACGGTGGCTGTCCGGTCGGCGTGGCCGGTCAGCCGCACCGTCCAGGTACGCCCTGGGGCACGCCCGGTTGGGAGTTCGGTTGGGGTAGTGCTCACATGCAGCCGTCCGTTCAAGGAGGTCAGGGTCGACACATCATGACTTCCCCGCCAGGTGATCGTCAGCACCTGGCCGGGGCAGATGATCCGGGTCCAGCCTGGTGCGCGCCGACCCGGGCGGCCGTCCCGTCGTATGGCCCCGCCCGCGCCAGCCGACCGGCTCCGGGGAGGCTCATGGTGAGCAGGCAGCAGGTCAGCACACCGGTCCGCATTGGCCGACCGGGCAGCGGGAGAAGAGGAATGTGGTTGCCCGCGGCCAGAGCGCTGTACCGCGGGCACCGGCACTGTGCCAGATTCCGCTGTGCCCCTGCACCTCACCTCCCGTGAAGCGGGGAGCCTCCCACGGCGGCCCATGGGTTGTCAGTGGTGGTCGGGATGCTGGTTTGCATGGACGAGTTGAAGCGCGGCCGGGTGTACGGCGCGGACCATGAAGATCCCGATCCCGGTCCGCGGGCGGGGCATGTCTATCGGGAGCTGGTAGCAGGGCCGTTGGACGGGCTGCTGCTGGACGTCACCGGATGGAGCGCGGCGCAACTGGCCGCCGGTGCGGCACTGCGCACTGAGATCGGCGCCTTCGGGCCTGGAGGCAGAGCGACCTACGGGCCAAGGGCCGGTGACGAACGGCGTTGGGACTGGTCCGGCGACATCCGCTGAACGCCACGACAGGTTCGCACCCCGGGTTCAGCGGTGGCACGGCGTCGCGAGCGCGCGCCGTTGGCCCCAGCTCGAGCGTCTGGGAGGGAAAGTGGCTCACCTCCGCTCGCGCGGAGAGGACCGCCGCACGAAGAGGCAAGAGAAGCGGGACGACGGCGCACCTCCGCTCGCGCGGAGAGGACAAGATTCGTCCGATTGAGTGTGCGTCAAGTAGCGGCTCACCTCTGCTCGCGCGGAGAGGACTACGACGCGTGCGCGACCACGATCGCCAGGTACGGCTAACCTCCGCTCGTGCGAAGAGGATGGACATCATGCCGGAGACCGCTCCGATCGCCCGGGACGGCTCACCTCCGCTTGCGCTGAGAGGACACCGCCGGCACCCACCGCCGCAACCCCGTCGACGGCTAACCTCCGCTCGCGCGGAGAGGACGGCACGGCCACACAAGCGAATTGGTGGGACAACGGCCCCCTCCGCTCGCGCGGAGAGGACGTCATCGCCGCACTGCTCCTGATGCTGCGGCTCGGGTCACCTCCGCTCGCGCGGAGGGGATGAGAGCAGAGAGTCGGCGATGCGCGGCAGCAAGGCGACCGTGGGGGCGGCCAGTCTGCGGCGGGCGTCGGAGGGGGTGCGGTCCCCGCGGGCTGGGGTGGCTGTCATGTTGTCCCGCTGTGGGTGGGGGCGATGGTGAGCAGGCCGCATCCGTAGGCCTTGCCGCGTCCTATGCCTTCGGTGAGCTGGGTGCGCAGCAGGTCGGGGTCGATGATGACCGCTGTGCCGTCGAAGCGGGTGCGGGCGTGCCGTATGCGCTGGGTCTGGTCGCCCCCGCGGTGGCCGCGGATTCCGGTGGCGCTGTCCAGGGGCTGGGAGTGGAGGGTGAGGACTTTCAGGCCGGCGGTGTCGGCCTGGCGGATCCACCATTCGTCGGCGTGGGGGCCGGTCAGGGGGATGACTGCGGGCAGGTTGTAGAGGCTGCGGGTGGTGGCGCCGGGTTTGCGTACGGGGCTGGCGACGCAGCGGAAATGGATATTCAGAGCGGGACGGAGAGCGTCGAACAGGGCGTCGACGGGGCGGGTGACGGTTTTGCCGTAGGTGCCGGGCAGGCGGCTGGTGTCGGGTTGGTGGCGGGATTGGAGCAGGAGGTGGGGGCCGGTGGGGGAGTCCTCGGTGCGGTGCAGGACGCCGAGGGCGGCGCGCGGGTCGGGGCCGACTGCGTCGGGGAAGAGGGACATCAGCCTGCGGTGGAGGGCTACGGCGTCGCCGAGGTCGCGGCGGGCCTCGCGGGAGCCGGTGTTGGGGATGATGCGGGTCAGCCAGACGGTCATCGACGGCTCCCTTCAAGGGGGGTGAGGTGGGCGCTGGTGTAGGCGCGGAGTGCTGTGAGGTAGGCGGTTCCGAGTCCGGGCCACTGGTCGGCGGGCGGGCTGAGGGTGCGCCGGTACAGCGGCCGGGCACGGTAGGCGCGCATGCGGGGGTGGAAGGTGACGGGCTGGTCGTTGATGCGGGCGGCCGGATGTGCGGCGTCGGCTGCGTCGGAGCTGGTGATGCTGTCCGGTACGGGCAGGTCGTTGAGTGGCTGGTCGGACAGGAACTCGACGGCGTCGGCGTTCCCGTTGCGGGGGGTCGGGGCGGCGATCGGCAGGTTCACCAGGTGGGGCAGGACGTCGCTGCTGGTGCCCAGGAACAGCGGGCCGGCCGGGGGGCAGGCACGGCGCCCCAAGTACAGCGGCCAGTGGGGGCGGCGGAGTGCGGCGGCGCAGCGGGCGAGCAGCGCCGGGTGGGTGGGGTGGTCCGGCCGGCCGGTGACGGCGACGGTGAAGGCGGCGTCGGCGAGGTAGTAGCGGTGGGACAGCAAGGTGGTGGCGTCGGCGGAGCGTTTGCCGCCTTGGGCGGTGGTGACGGTCTGGGCGCGGGGGAGTCCTCCGCCGACGGTGTGCAGGTCGCGCAGCAGCACACCGGCTCGGTCGACGCGGATGGTGATGCCCAGGCCGGCCAGGTCGTCGATGGCGTCGCCGCGTGCCCGGCCGAGGGCGGCGGCGAGCAGGCCGATGATGCCGGACCGGGTGGGGAACGGGGCGGTGTCTCGCTCATTGAAGTGGCTGTGGTGGCCCCAGGACTGCAGGGGGCCGCTCAGGTGGAGGAGCAGCCCGGGCAGCGCCGTCCCGATGATGGGAGCGCTCACGCGGCAGCTCCGGCGCCGAAGGCGGTTCCCAGAGCGGCGGTGACCAGGCCTGCCAGGGACGTCTGACGGTCGCCGAGCCCGCTGTGGTCCTTGGCGTCGAGGCCGGTCCAGCCGGTGAACAGGATGCCATCGGTGCCCATGAAGGTGTTGACGGCCTCGGCGTAGTCGGCAAGGACACGCCGGGAGACGGCGGCGTAGCCGCCTTCGCTGGCGGGCTGGACGGGGCTTTCGAACGCGGCGGCCAGGGACAGGGGCCGGTCGGCGCGGACGGAGAGATGGATGAGGTCCGGCGCGGTGTGGGGAGCGGTGGAGTTCTTCTTCGCCTGGGGCACTGACACGACGAAGGAGTGCAGGAACGCCTCGGTCAGCTCACGTACGGCAGCACTGTCGTCGGCGAGGTTGGCGGCGAGTTCGGCCACATCGAGGGTGGCGTAGCGGTAGAAGGTGCCGGCGCTGAACTCGGCGTGGCCCATGTGCCCGCTGCCGGTGGAGTCCTTCCATGCCTGAGTGACATCGTCGACGGCGGAGAAGTAGTCGATCTCGACGTCGGTCTGGTGGGTCGTCATGGCGTGGGCGACCTGGACGGCACCGTCGACTCCGGCGTTATCGACCTCGGCGAGCATGCGGCCGAAGAGGTTGATGACGCCGTTGCGGGAGCGCAATACGGCCGCCACCCGGTCCTTGGGCAGGCAGCTCTTGTCGCTGGACTTCTTGATGTCCTTGGCCTTTTCCAGCTCCTCGCGGTGCTCGGCGGCCAGGTCGGCGAGTTCTGCGACCGCGGTGTCCGGCACGTAGACCATGGCGTTGCCAATGACCTTGTTGACCTGGACCTGCTTGTCCTGCTGCTCGAGCTCGAACTTGATGCCGCTGGCGACGGCGACGTGGGCGCCGGCGCGGGCCGCCAGGTCCTCGGGCCAGCCGCGCTCGTCGACCAACATCCGGGCCACACGCTCACCGAGCCGACGGGTGCGCAGGGCGGCCTGTCCGATCCGCTGCTCGAACTCACTGCGCACCGCGCGCTTCCAGCACTGGCTCGAGACACGGGTGCGCATCACGCTTCCGTACTGGACGGTCTTGACGGAGTTGGTGTCGTCGCGGTTGAGATTGGCGAACGGCACGGTCTGCAGGACGTGGACGTCGATAAAGCGGGCGTTGACGCTCTGGTCGGACATTGCGGGTTCCTTTTCCGGTTCGGGATGTCGATGAGGTGGCCGTGCCGGTGGCAAGGGCGGAGCAGGGTCAGCCGGCCGGCGACGCGGCCGGCGCGGGAGAGCCCTCTACGCCGCCGGTCAGGTCCTGCCGGTCGGCCTGATCGGCCTTGCGCCGGTCCTCTTCCTGGCAGCGCCGGTAGAAGTCCTGGAGCCAGCGGCGCGTGATGCGCCCGGAGTGCCGGCGCCAGTCAACGAGGTCCTGCAGGAGCTGGGCCCAGTCCACCGGCACGTCCAGGGAGCGCAGGTAGCGGACGGAGGCGGGCAGATGACGGTGCAGGCCCGTAACGCTCTGCTTGCACAGCAGGTTCAGCCGGCTCTCCGCCGTGCTGCGCCGCATCAGCCGGTCGCGGCCCGGGCCTTGGGTGACAGCCAGCGCGAACGCGGCCCCCAGGCTGACGCCGTACGTCTGCTTCCGGGATTCGTCTTTCGCCGCGGCGGCCGTGGTGTCAGTGGCGGGATCGTCATGGCCGACCGGTGCGGCCTGGTCGGCGCCCGTTTCCGTCCGGCGGGCCTGTTCGGCGATCATGGCAGCGACGGCGTAGTACGCACGCTGACTGTCCTCACTGGCCTGCGGAGCAACCAGGTGAGCGATGACGCGGTGCATGCGGGGCACATGGTTGAGGTCCTTGCGGACGCCGGAGCGCAACGCGCTGCGGGCACCTGGATCGGCCTCACACCTGCGCAGCACGGCGGCAGTGAACTGGCGGTAGGACTCCAGGCGGCCCTCGGCCGGCCGGGGCCCGGGAACGCGCGCGGCGGAAGGCACGTCGGTGGGACGGCCCGTGTCGGCGGGCGCGCCGGAAAAGGTGGTCACCGGTCGTTCTCCTTAGTTTCTGGCCGAGCCGCAGCCGGGGCGGTCTTGCGGCGTGTGCCGCCGAAAAGTTCGATGCGGGCTTCCTCCACTGCCTTGGCGCCGCGCTGGGTACCGGCCGCCGACGCGGTCACGCGGTCGTACGCGCCCACCGCCAGCCGCAGGAAGGCGCGTCGGGCACCCTCGGCATCCAGGCCGCCGTCCAGCACGGCCCCGGTGCGGTCCAGCAGAGCGAACCGCCGCCAGAACTCCGCCTCCGCCGCCGACCAGTACCGGGCGGCCCCTTCCGCGGCCCATGCCTCGGCACTGTCCTTCTGGTCGTTCACATAGGCCCGCCACGCCCGGCGCAAGGCTCGGTCCAGCCGGATGCCGAACCGCTCACCGAGCACTCGCAGCCTCCCCACCGCGGGATGGGTGCGGGCGGACCGCTGCTCCACGAACGCCAGCACCGGCGGGGTACTGGCATCGACGAACTGGGTGTCCTTGGCCTGCCCGTCCTGCTCGAACCCCAGAGCGCGTACGCGCAGCTCCTCCGACACCTCGCCGGCCCACTCGAACACGGCCGGCCTGGTCGGCTGGGCCGTACCCGGCGGGTCGATCAGCAACAGCGCGTCCAGGTCCCGCCACAGCGCACGCTGCGAGTTGGCCAGACGCGGATAGAGATTGCCCTGCTGACTGATCTGCCAGATCACATAGTCGTCGTCCGGCCGGCCACCACGCCGCTCCCGGTATCCCCAGGTGATATAGGCGTCGCCGACGTGCGAAGGGGCCTCTTCATCGGCCATCAGCAGCAGCGCGTGCACGGAGCCGGCGGTCAACTGGGAGCACGGGCCACTCGCAGCAGGCGGCGGCCCGGCGGGATCGGGCAGCTCCTCCCACTCCCACGGGCACAAGTCCTCCTGTGCGTTGACCTCCCGCTTCGGCGGAACCAGACCCGCAAGGAGCGTCTCAAACAGCGTGTCGCCCTCGGGGTGGTACGACAGCGCGGTACGCAGCGGGCCCGCTCCGGCACTGGAACTCTTGACCCCGTTCACCTCACGGGCCGAACACTGGCCGGACGGCCCGTAGTAGTGCCAGCCCAGAAGGCTGAGCACCGCCTCGGAAGCGGTGGGCGGGTCGGGCTGCGCGTCGCTGCGATGCTGGAACCAGGAGTGGTTGTTCCCCGACGGACGCGTCATGATCAGCTTGTTCGCCCCCGCGGTCTTGCCGGGGTCACACTGACCGGCAAGCCGAGAGTCCTGCATCCAGGGCCGGCCGCCCTCTCGCGCGTCGAACAGGAAGAAGCGGTCGTGGTAGCGGCCGACGTACTCATCGACAGCCTCCCGCTCGAACCTGCCCGCCTGAAGGACGTCGTCCCGCCGCTCCAGCCAGTCGTCCGGGCCGTCCTTCGCCTCGTCCAGCCCGCACACCCGAGCGGTGAGCGCATACAGCACACGCAGCAGCGCCGAGTGCATGGGCGCGTCAGCGACGGCCAGACCCTCGATCTCGTGGCTGCGGATCAAGAGCTCACGCAGGCCGACCTTGCCGGAAGCGACGCCGTCGCTGGCGGCGTGCGGCGCCCACCGCATGGGAAACAGCGGCTCGTCCGCGATGTTCATCGATGCGGTCATGGATCTCCCAACGAAGGCAGAATGAAAGCGGGGTCCCTGCGCGAGCGGGGGTGCACCCGCTGCCGTTTTGGAACGGACCACGGCCCCATCCCCCTGCCTGCGAAAGCAGGCGCCTATACCCTCGGTAGACCCTCAACAAGGCCCCTCCTGGGCCTACTTGGAACCTAGCCAAGGCTGCCGTTTTAAGATGCAGTTCAGGTGAATCGGTCAGATTTGCTCAAGACCGACCACAGAAATGCAGATCGTCCGCCCGCCGCGGCGGCAACTCCACCTGCCGCCGTCCCAGGTCATCCGCAGCAACACCACATCACGCAGCGCCGACTGCTCAGCCCAGGACACAGGCAGCGGCACAGAGTCGTCCCCCTCGCGCGTCCACGTGCCCGGCACCGGCGCCACATGCGAGACCAGCAACGCGACGTCCTCACGCCGCAGCGTCCCCCGGCCGGCCCCAGGCAGCCCGACCGAACCCGGCACATCCAGGGTGAGCCGACCATCCTGCTGCTCATACAGGCACAACACCCGGCCGGTATCCGCCCCCAACCGAGTCGTCAGCAACTCCTCGGTGACCCCATCCAGCTGACGGCTGATGAGATGCAGACGCCCCCCGACATCTCCCGGACCCGGGATGCAGACCATCTCGGCCAGATCCGTCTCCGCCATCTCGCCCGCCACCCGCTCGCTGTCCAGCGACTTCAGCTCCCGCCGCGCAGCCTCGTCGAGCCCGTCAACGAAATCCGGTGCATAAACAGCATCGACGACCTCTTGAACACCGCCCGGCACCGCGATCCCCCCGGCCGTCCGATCAGCCAGCAGCACAGAGCTCCGCATCAGCAGACTCACGTCGTACACCGAACCCCACGAACGCGGCCTCTCCTCCGCCCTGCCGCCAACGAACGGATCAAGAACAACCAGCTTCGGACGGTCCTCATCCCGCGCCCACGCCGGCCGACCACCAGGCCCCCTGCGGTGACGGCGCCCCCGCCCCGCACGCTGCAACAGCTGTGCCAGCGGCGCGAGATCGCTCACCACCAGATCGAAATCCAGATCCAGCGACTGCTCCACCACCTGAGTGGCAACCAGGACCGAAGCCGACCGCGCCGCCACACCGCTGCCCTCACCAGGCTTGCCGTACGCCGCCTCACAGCCAGCCGTGATCCTGCGCCGATCATTCGCCGGGAAACGAGAATGCAAGAGCCGCACACCCCCCTCCCGGCCGGCCAGACCAGGAAACGCCGCACACAGATCCCGATACGTGCGCTGCGCCTCAGCAACCGTCGTGCAGCACACCAGAGCAGTACCGCCCTCCTCGACGACCGGCCGCAACTCCTCCCGCAACGCCTCCCTGCGGCCGCCCGCGCCGACCGGTGCACCGACCGGATTCCCCACGTCCCAGGCCACGCGCCGCACCACCACCTCCAGGGTGCGCGCGCGCCCGCTGGCAGTCGCCCGCGGCTGCGACACCTCACCGCTCCCCGCGCTCACATGAAGCCACCCCGGATAGCACGGCTCAATCACAGCCGGCTCCAGAAAACCCGCCCCGCGGCGATACGCATTGACCAGCGACGCCGCCGCGCGGCCCGTCAACGTCGCCGACAGCAGCACCACCGGAGCACGCAACGCACCCAGCCACTCCAGCAAAGTCACCAGAAGCCGGTGCATCCACGGCCCGTACGCATGGGCTTCATCAACGACGAACACCTTCTCCGACAGCCCGAATAGGCGCAGCACGTTGTAGCGCAGCGGCAGCACACCACTGAGCACCTGGTCGATCGTGCCGACCGACAGCGGGGCGAGAAGCCCGCGCCTGGGCCCCCGCAGCCACACCCCCGCCTCCGTGGATGTCGCACCGTCCGCACTGAACTCACCGACCTGCCCACAGGCATCCAGGAGATCGTTCTCCTCCGCGACGTACAGCGGATTGAGCCAGGCCATCGAATGCAGCAAGGTCAGCGCACGCTCTCCCGTCAGCGCCCGCGCGGCGTACGACCGCACCCTCGCGAACATCGCATCCGCGGTCGCCATCGTCGGCAACGCGAAATACATGCCACGCGCACCAGCGGCCTTGCCCAGCACCGAAGCCGCATACAAGGCCGCTTCCGTCTTCCCGTCCCCCGTCGGCGCGGTCACCAGCAGCAGCCCAGGGCCCTGAGCAGCGACCATGCCCGGCAAGTGAGTAGCAAGATCTGCCTGCAACGGATTCGGCGGGAATGGAAACATCTCCTCGAAACGATCCACGCCGAACTCGGCCCGGCCTAACCGCGCCGAGGTCACCAGACCCGGAGCCGCAGCACGCGCACGCCGCCAATGCCCATCCACATCGCCAGTGCTCCCCTGCCAGGAGCCGTCAGGCAGCAACGCCTCGATCGCGTGCGTCTGGCTCGCCAGCCAGTCAGCCGTGATCACCAGCCCGGTCAGAACAACAGCCAGCTCAGCCGACAGACCAGCCACCGGAACAGCAGACACAGCCGTCACACGCTGCAACTCACCCAGGTGAATGCGCCGCTGCTCGTCCCATCCCTCCTCGCCCAGGCCCGCTTGGTACTGACTGGCCCGCTCAACCTGACGCGCCGGCAACGACGCCCCGAACGTCCCATGGTGGCCCCCAAGGAGCTGAGCGACCCAGTGCGCCACCGGCGCCCTCGAGCCGCCTGTAACTGCCTTCACCCGCCTGTCCGGATAGCCCGCCTGGGCCAGCAGCGACGACAACGCCCAATGCGTCGCCATCTCATGCCGGAAACCACGATCCCGTTCACAACCCGGCGCGAACGCATAGACCGGCTCATCACGCACTGCCCTGAACAAATCAGGAACCTGTGCCTGAAACACAGGGGTGATCTTGCCCAGGTCATGCAGCCCGGCCCAGAACGACAGAATCGAACGAGCCTGCTCCAGGCTCAATCCCAGCTGTCTCGCACAACGCTGACGAGTCTGCTTGTCGAGGAGCACATCCCACAGCACGCCGAAGACAGCGGAGACATCCAGCAGATGGCACATCACCGGATACGGGCGGCTCAGCCCCTGCTCCTTGCCCCACAGACGAGGATCGGGGCAGACGTACGGGGGTAACGCAGTTTGCGGTTCCGTCATAGGCACTGCTTAGCAGGCTCCACTGACAACCCGGTCTAAAGCCCGAACAGAATGAGGAAGGCATATCCTGTTCGTGCGGACGAGGAGTAGAGCCAGGAGGGCCGATCTTGCTCGCGACGGAACGTAAAGGACCGGCAAACCCCCTCTGACGGCGCAGGTCAGCAAGAGTGCTCTCCGCGCGAGCGGAGGTGAGCCGACGAGCAGCACCGGGACGATAAGAGCCGAGAAGTGCTCTCCGCGCGAGCGGAGGTGAGCCGTCGCGGGGCAAGTCTCCCGAGCGTCGGTAGCCGTGCTCTCCGCGCGAGCGGAGGTGAGCCTCGCTCAGGGGTGAGCAGTAGGAGCCACGTGCCGTGCTCTCCGCGCGAGCGGAGGTGAGCCGATGCCCTCGGTCATGAACAGAGCCGACGGCAGGTGCTCTCCGCGCGAGCGGAGGTGAGCCGTCGCTCACGATTCAGAAGGGCGTGCCGCTCACGTGCTCTCCGCGCGAGCGGAGGTGAGCCGCCAGTGGAACAGCTGCGCTGCGGGTGCCCCTGGTGCTCTCCGCGCGAGCGGAGGTGAGCCGTTGTTCGGCTTGTTCCACAGGTCGAGGGCGGCGTGCTCTCCGCGCGAGCGGAGGTGAGCCGGCTGAGGCCACCGCCGCCCGCTGGGAGGCCTTGTGCTCTCCGCGCGAGCGGAGGTGAGCCGTAGTTGGAGCGGCGCTCTTTCGCTTCGTCCTCGTGCTCTCCGCGCGAGCGGAGGTGAGCCGACCTTGTCCTCTTCGGCGGTGAGGCGCGGGATGTGCTCTCCGCGCGAGCGGAGGTGAGCCGGAACCGATCCCCGTGACCACCGCCCCCCGGCCGTGCTCTCCGCGCGAGCGGAGGTGAGCCGGCAGCACGCATCTCGGCGAGGATCGCCACCAGGTGCTCTCCGCGCGAGCGGAGGTGAGCCGCATTTCGGCGCGTCGGGGTGCAGCTCTCCGCAGTGCTCTCCGCGCGAGCGGAGGTGAGCCGGTGGCGGTGTGCGCGCGGATCGTGGGCGTGCTGTGCTCTCCGCGCGAGCGGAGGTGAGCCGGCGGAGCTGATTCGGCGGGACGGATCGGTGGAGTGCTCTCCGCGCGAGCGGAGGTGAGCCGCCGTCCCCACCGGCCAGGTCCGCGACTACAAGGTGCTCTCCGCGCGAGCGGAGGTGAGCCGCGGATCCGGCCCCTGCGTATCGGCCGGCGCGCGTGCTCTCCGCGCGAGCGGAGGTGAGCCGGCGGCCGAGCGCGGCGAGGACAAGCCGTTGAAGTGCTCTCCGCGCGAGCGGAGGTGAGCCGCTCATATGCAGGGGATGCGACGGTGAACGCCAGTGCTCTCCGCGCGAGCGGAGGTGAGCCGTACAAGGGGCTCCCGTACCGGACGGGGGGGACGTGCTCTCCGCGCGAGCGGAGGTGAGCCGCAGGGCAAGCGACTGCGCGCGGAGCCAATCGCGTGCTCTCCGCGCGAGCGGAGGTGAGCCGACGCCTGCCAAGCACACGGAACCCGCGTGGGCGTCCTCTCCGCGGCAGCGGAGGTGAACCGAAGGAGCCGATCCTCAACGACCTGACGAAGATGCCCTCTCCGCGCGAGCGGAGGTGAACCGCCGGATTGGGGGGTCTACTGCCCGCACGGTCTGTCCTCTCCGCACGAGCGGAGGTGAACCGCCGCGCCTAGTCGACACAGAGGCGGCAGAGTAGTCCTCTCCCCGCGAGCGGAGGTGAGCCGGCCGGATCCGAGGACCGGTACAAGTATCTGTCGTCCTCTCCGCGCGAGCGTGAGCCGGGAGACTGGTGTGGCCAACGCCCCCACCACGCGTCCTCTCCGCGCGAGCGGAGGTGAACCGACGATCGTGTACCCGGCCGGGTTGAGGGAGTAGTCCTCTCCGCGCGAGCGGAGGTGACCCGCTCTTCGCCGCACACCGGGCCATGTGGAACGTGTCCTCTCCGCGCGAGCGGAGGTGAGCCGATCTTGCCAAACTTGGGCAGCCCTTACCCAGCGTCCTCTCCGCGAGAGCGGAGGTGAGCCGTCCGAAGGCCTCACGGAGCAGCTTGGCCCCAGGTCCTCTCCGCGCGAGCGGAGGTGAACCGGTCCACGAGGTGTCACCCGTCCTCCTGGGGGCGTCCTCTCCGCGCGAGCGGAGGTGAACCGTCTGTGCACGTATGCCCCTCCGGCTCATATCGGTCCTCTCCGCGCGAGCCGAGGTGAACCGAATTCCCGGTAGAAGCCGGAGATCTTCTTGTAGTCCTCTCCGCACGAGCGGAGGTGAGCCGGAGTTCGGCAAGGCAGCGGGCCTTGACCAGCAGTCCTCTCCGCGCGAGCGGAGGTGAACCGTCCGGGCGCCATCCCCAGGCACCATGCCTGGGGATGGCGTTCCACGTTGTGGTGTAGCGGTGCGAACAGGGTCCCGCGCGTGCGCTCCATCTGGTCGTGGTCCATTCCGCCTACGAGAAGACGAACTGGGCATATGCGGTACGCAGGGCGGCCCTGCGGTTGATCAGTCCGCCTTGGTAGAAGGACTTGCTGAACGCGAGCGTGCTCGACTTCGCAATGACCGTCTTGTCCAGGTCAAAGAAGACTGCTGTGCGGGGCAAAGGAGCGGCCTTCCCCGACCCGGTCATAGGGGCCCACCATTCGGCGTAAGGGGGGCGCGTGGGTCTGTCTGAGAGGACTCTCGGGTACACCATGGAAGTCACGGATCGTTCGCGACGGTGCTAACCCCGACTAGCCGGAGGTCAGCATGGCGTCGCGACGCGCAGAGCACCGAACCCCCCGCCCCTTCCTGGAACTGCACTGGGGTGTGCTGCACGTGGTTGTTGAGCGAGTGCCGTACCAGCTACTAGCCATGATCAGCGGCGCAGCCAGCGCACTTGGCGGAGTCGTGTGGTTCGGCGGACGATGACAGCCAGGCAGGGCACCCGGGGGTGCCGTGCAGCACGCTGTTGCCGTTGGCCTCGCGGACGGCCAGGTTGGCCAGCGCGAGTTCAGAGCGGATCCCGAACTGCCCGTAGGCGTACTTCAAGGTGAGGCAGCTGTCCACGCAGATGTTGGCCTCGGCTGCCCGCTCGCCGACCTCGTACGGGAGTAGAGCCCCGGCCTGCCCCAGGGGGACGGGTGGCAGACCGGGGCGGCAGGGGTTAGGTCGGCGCGCTACGTACGAGACGACCCTTCGGGGTTGCCCCTCCGCAGGACTCGCACGAGCAGATGACCACGCCCTCATAGACCATCGGGACCGTCTGCCGACTGAGGCACTCCCGGCAGGGCGTGCCGCGGAACTGCTGGATGGCCCTGAATGCTGCGGCAACCTGGGTTGCGTCCATGGTCAGATAGCCGCGGCGAGCTCCTGAGCGGCTTTCAGCTCTTCCTCGCTCGCCCGGAGATGGTCGAACTCGCCCGCGATCACGCCGGCGATGAACTTGCTGATCTCCACGCGGCTCATGTACAGCACCGGGCTGTCCGTGTCCTTGTCGTCGGAGATCGCCACCATGCGGGTGCCGTCCGGGAGGCGGTCGTGCGGGTGGTCCTTGGCCGTTCCGGCGTCGGCCAGGATCACGCAGTCCTTCACGATCGGGTCGAGGTCGGTCCGCCCTGCCTTGTGCCAGTCCAGCCTGGGGGCGTGCGAGTTCTCGAACGCGACTGTCCCGCGACCATTGCTGAGTGTGCCCATGAGTGGTGTCCTCTCTCGTGGATGTGCTCGGTCCTTGCAACCCGCCCCGGCCAGGTTTTCCTGGCTGGGAGTCATCGGCCGGGGCGGGGATCAGTGGGGCTGCAGCCCTGACCCTGCGGCTGCCTGGGGTGGGGAGTTGCGTGACCGCTCACGGCCAGATGAGAGCATGAACAGAGAACGCGCAGGCCGTGATGTACATCAGCACGGCAAGCCACTGCCTCATAACGACCGCACCTCGCTCTGTGCGGCCTGGTAGGCCTGCCAGACCCTTTCGGCTGTGCTGCACTGGTTCCCTGTGGCACGGCACTCGTCGCACATCGAGGCGTGCTCGATCCATCCGCGATAAGTGCGCTGCACGGCGGTATCGACCGTGTTGATGGCGCGCCTGACGGGGCTCGACACGCCACCGGGATGGCTCTTCCAGAGGGCTGCTGTCACAGCAGTCCTCCGGTTGATCGAGCGTTCGCCTGCGTCACGCCGAACGTCAGCCGCTCGCTGGGCGTGGCCGGGCGAAGGGCTTCCGCGTCGGCCTCCCACTCGCGTCCGCCCTCCGCTGAGCGGAGCTGCCAGTGCACGCCGACGTGGTCCATAACCTGACCCACCCGCCGGGTGATCGTGTCCCAGACCAGATCATCAATGGCGGGCTCGTACCCGTCCGTTCGGGCGGTACCTTGTCGCATGTCGACTCCTTCGCAGTCGGCCACGCCCCCGGACCGTCGCGAGCGGTCGCGGGGGTCAGGCGCCTCGGCTTCCACCCCAGCCAAACGCGTGCCGCGTGCCACTGTCCCCGGCGGATGCAACAGACGCTGTGCGTATGCAGACCCTGCATACGCATGCGTCCGGACCGCTACCGTGGGTACGTTCTTGACGCCCCTTCGCCACCGCACACCAGGACCGGACATGGCGCAGTCAGCACACCATCGCGGCACCGGCATCGCCATTGCAGCCGCTCGCCGCGAACGCGGTTGGACCCAGCAGCAGCTCGCTGACATGTGCGGGTATAGCCAGAGCACCATCAGTCGGCTGGAGCGCGGCCGCCAGTCGGCGGGCGATGTGGATGTGCTCGCGCTGGTGGCTGACCGGCTGGGGATCTCGCCCACCGATGTCGGCCTGGCGGGCGACGCCACGGACAATACGGCCGTGAATCGTCGTCACTTCCTGGGCACTGCGGCAGTCCTCGGCCTGCACGCAACCCCAAGCTCAGCCGTTGCGTCCCGCCGCCCTGTCAACCCCGCCGTTGTCGGACACCTGCGCCGTCTGCGCGGAACCCTGGTCCAGTCCGACAGCCTTTACGGTCCGCACTGCGTCATAGGAGCAGTTCAAGACCACTTAGCCGTCATCGAGCAGCAGCTTCTCCCTGCTGCCACGGGAAGGCTGCGTTTCGATGTCCTCGAAGTGGCCTCGGAGTGGGCGGAGTTCGCGGGCTGGCTCTATGAGGACCTGGGCCAGGGAGATCTCGGGTTGTGGTGGTCCGATCGGGCCATGGAATGGGCGCAGGAGGCGGATGATCCCGTGCGTCAGGCGTTCATCCTGATGCGCAAGGCTCAGCAGTCCGTTGGTCTGATGCAGCAGCAGCGAGCCGTCGGCCTGGCGGAGGCCGCGCTGCGCGTCCGCGGCGATGTGCCCGTACGCATCCGCGCGTCGGCCCACCTCCAAGCGGCGCACGGCCACGCGCTCATCGGCGAGGGCGCGGCAGCGGTCCGCGCGCTGGACACCGCCCGCGAACTCGTCGACGGAGATCACACTCCGAGCGATCAACTGGGCGGATACTGCGTCCCCTCCTACGTCGATGCCCAACGCGCCGCTTGTCACTTGCGTCTGGGTAGACCGGCCGACGCCGTGGCCACCTACCGGCAGGCCCTGGGCGACTGGCCCCCTGCCTATCAGCGTGAGCGCGGGCTGCACCTCGCCAGGTTGGCGAATGCTCACGCCGCCGACCGGACTCCGGATGCTGCCTGCCTGACCGCAATGGAAGCGCTGGAGATCACCCGTGAGACAGAGTCGCGCCGCACCAAGGCAGAACTCCGCCGGGTTGTAACCGGTCTTGCCCCTTGGCGGCGGACGGCGATGGTGCAGGACTTAGCCGAGGCGGTCGCCGAGGTGTGACTAGGCTCGCCGGTACCCACCATCTGCCTGGAGGAGAGCGATGCACATCAGCGAGCTGGTCGGCACTGACGAGTGGCACAACGTCGAGGGGCGGCCGTACGTCGTGTACAAGTACGCGGCCACGTTGGACGGACGCATCGCAGCGATGGACAGCACAAGCCAGTGGATCACCAGTGCGGAGTCCCGTGCCGAGGTGCATGCTCTGCGGGCGGCCTGTCAGGCGACCGTCGTCGGCTCTGGAACACAGCGGGCTGATAACCCGCATCTCGCCGTGCGTTCGAGGAAGGACGACCCAAACCTTCAGGTGGCCGTACCCGTCGACCAGCAGCCATGGCGCGTCATCATCGATACCAACGCCGGCACACCGTCCGGCGCCCGCGTCCTCGATGCCGCCGCTCCCACGATGATCGCCGTTGCCGAAGACGCCGACGCCTCGCACCTGGAAGGTGCCGCCACTGTTGTCCGGCTGCCGCGAGCAAAACAGGGTCTGGACATTGGCGCGTTGCTGCGCGAGCTACACCATCGCGGTGTGCGCGGCATGTTCCTGGAGGGCGGACCCACGCTAGCCGCGTCCTTTGTGTCGGCGGGGCTGGTAGACCGCATCATCGCTTACATCGCGCCTGCGCTCCTCGGCCGCGGCAAGAGCGCTCTCCAGGGCGGCACGATCGAGACGATGGATGACATCCTCCGGTACGAACTGCTGGACGTGGCCCGGTCCGGCCCGGATGTGCGGCTGATTACCCGCCCGCGAAATTGAGACCCGACCTGGACATACCACGGAGCCCCCTCCCGCGCACGCAGCGCGAGAGGGGGCCTTGTGTCCGTCAGCGAAGAGAGCGAGTAGCCCAGCGCCCGCGTCGGCCAATCTCCTCCGCGAGCGGAGGTGAGCCGGACGCGTACGCCCCGATCTGGACCGCGACGCTGTCTTCTCCGCGCAAGCGGAGGTGAACCGTCCTCGGCGTGACGCGCGACTACATCCTCAAGCGTCCTCTCCGCGCGAGCGGAGGTGAGCCCGCATTGGCACGGCCCGGCGGCTGCGGATCAGGGCATCACGGTCAACAAGCACGGCCCGTACAAGAGCGTGAAGCGCGAACCGAAGGACCCCGCTGCTTCCATCACCCGGCTCTAGCCCATACCTGAACCGCTCCTGTTGGCCACTGGCCACGGCGGGCACGCCCAGGAGCAGCGAGCAGGTGCCGCTTCGGCTTTAGGGCGGTCATTTCGGCCTCCAGGCGGAGGCCGACCACTCGTACGGGTCGAAAGTGTCCGGCAGCTTCCCGCACGGGGCGTAGATGCTGACGGCGAGGGTGCCGGTGGGCTCGTACCAGTCCATGTCCAGCATGTGGCCGGAGTCCGGGTGCTCGAACCGGAAACCCATATCGGCGATGTTCTCGCTGGTGAGCTTCCATCCCTCCTGTTCCAGCCGCCGACGCGGTCCTGTCCGGCGCGGGCAGTGCCCCTCGGGACGTCCGTCACCCGCCATTTGAGGCCGAAACGGCGCACGTCACGGCGGGCTTCGTCGATGTGGGCGATGGACCCTCAGCCCGCAGTAGTGCAGGCGCCGTCTCCACGGAAGAGCTCACATCGGGCCGACGGGCAGGCCCACTTCGTCGTAGACGCGGCAGGTAGTTGTCGGTCGTCCAAGAATTGTCGGCGGGGGCGAGCACGGCCTTGATCGCCGCCTTGAGCGCGGCGGCCCGACGCTCGGGCGAACTGCCCCTTCATCTAGCTCGCGCAGGATCCCGCGCACACCCTTCGAATCGTTTGGCAGAAACTCCCCGTCGCCTGCCCACTGTGCGCCACCGACACCGGCTTGACCCTCGCCTGTGACCCGGCCGCCGACGACACCGTCCAGGCCCTCTGCCAAGTACACCGCCACGTACGCCAAACGCAGGGCCAAGGCCCGGATCAAGCGGGCGGTGCGCTCACCGGTCCGCAAGGCGAAGAGGAAGGCACTGAGCATTGCCCTTTACGCCGGTCGCGGCCGTGATCCGGGTGGCGTGGGTTCTTCAGTCCGGCGGCGTGCCCGAGGCGGCTGCGAAAGGCATGGGGCGGCGCGCGAAGGCCGGGCCGGGGATCCCCTCGTACGCCAAGTACCGCCAGGTGTACACGGGATCCCGGCGCCGAAGCGCGGCCCGCGCTGCCTGGTGTGCGAGGACTCGGGCCGCATTACCGCACCGGGCGTCAGCATCCGCTGGACCGAATGCGCTGGACCCGCCGCGGCCGCGTCGGCCGCAGCCGAACGGAGGCCGAACGTGCCCGCAGCGGCACGGCCTGCGCGCCGCACCAGACCCGGGCCGCGGGGCCAGTGCCAACCCAGGACGGTAGGTGACTGACCCTCACCTGCAACACAAAGAATCCGCACTCCATTTATGTATACTCTTAAAATGCATAATTCAATTCCGCATTATGGAATGTTGCAGGAGCACGCCCCACCTGCACCCATTGAGACACTAGAGGAGCAGCAGTGACACAGGTCATGACAAACCAGCAGAACGACACCACGACCACCTGGCCCGAAGGCGTCACCGCCCAATACACCAACCTCGCTGGCGCCACCATCAACATTCACCGCGACGGGACCCGCGTGCAACGGATGCCCCGCCGCGGAACAGACGTACCGCCTCCAGATCCCCGGCGAGGACACCGGCTACGAGCCGCACCGCGCCCTCACCTCCGCGCAGACGTGGGCCCAGGGACACGCCGAAGGCTGCCGCGCCCTTCCCCGCCCGGCCTGAGCCGCCCCGGGGTGGCCGCCAGGTCGCCAACTCAGCCGGCCGCCCCGGGCCTTCCAACCCTGCACCGCCCACCACACGTTGAGGAGCACCACGTGGCCCAGATCCTCGCCCCGGCCGAGCAGCACCTTCCCGGCATCGGCACCAGGCGCTCGGCCGCGCTCCGGCGCACCACCGTCCGCGTCCTGACCGCCTCGTGCAGTTCAGCGACTACCCCTTCAGCGCGGCCGGCCCTGGCCATGCCCATCCTGTGGGCCTTCCACACAGGCCCCGGATGGCTCACCAGCGCCAACGAGTGGACCCTCCTGGCGTACGGAGTCCTCCTGTACGGCGCCAACCACATCGTCTACAACATCACCGAGACATCCAACGACCTGATTGACCCGGACCGCTGGGACGGCGACGTGGCATACGAGATGGCCAAGGACCTCGCCCAACTGCGCGCCGACATCGACCTAGGCGCCGACATCGACGACGTCCTGGACAGTCTCCGATCCAGCGGTCTGATCCCCGAACTCGCCGCCACCACCAGCGCCCTCACCGACCGAAACGCCGCACGCGGCGACCAGGAAGAGAGCTGGAAGCTGCGCACGGCCGAGCAATACCTCCGCACCGCCGACCAGACCATCGGCTACCACAATGCGCTGAACGCACTGGAGGCCGGCGGCACCTGCCGTCCCCACCCGCAGTAGCTACGCCCCGGGGGCGGCGCCAGGTCGCCAAACTCAGCCACCGCCCCCGGGCCTCCCAACCCGCTCCAACCGGAGCAGGGGGCCCGGAACCATCGTCCCTCATCCCCGCGAGGAGCCCGACATGACCCCCCGACCCGACGCCGAGACCGTCGACAAGCTCAAGGCCGCCGTACTCGCCGCGAAGAAGGAGCGCGACGAGACCGTAGCCGCGGCCGAGAAGAAGCTCTGGCAGACCATCGGCAAGCTCGGCAACGCCTACCACGGCGCCAAGACCGACATCGCCGAGGCACTCGGCCTCACCCGCGACGCCGTCTTGAAGCAGGTCAAGAAGCACAGCTAGACCTCCACCACCCCCGGGCCGGCCGCCAGGTCGCCAACCACTCAGCCGGTCGCCCCGGGGCTTCCAACTCGCCCACATCGCAGACAGGTAGGCCCTGCCATGCCCGCATCCGCGACCATGACCGCCCCGCGGACCTTCCGGTCCGAAGCGGCCCTCGCCGCCGCGGTCGACGCAGCCTTCGCCGAAGAACTGGCCGCCGCCCTCGCCGATCCGGCCCCTGACCGGCCGTCGATCGTCCTGCCGGACACCGAGACCCTCATCCGCTAGGCCGCCATCGCCACCGGTCCCTGCCCGCCCGACCCCCGAGAGCCCTCGGGCGGCGACCAACTCCTCACGAAGGCCTCGGCCTTCACCCTCCCGGCCGCCTGGGCTCATCCGCCTCTGGCACTTCGCCGCCACCCCCAGCACACCCACCAGTCCCGAGCCCGCCCCTCAGCCGGCGCCCCGCACCGGCCTGGCCGTCACCCCCGCTGACTTCCTTGAGGCCACGTCCGACCACATCAAGACCCGCGGCTGGACGCAGCACGTCATGGAGTCCCAGCGCGGCGTGTGCATCCGCGGCGCCCAGCTCTCCCTCATCCGCTGCGGCACCGGCACCCGCACCACCGCCACCGCGGCCAACAGCCACCTGCTCGCCGTCATTGGCGCTCGCTCGGTGCCCCGCTGGAACGACCGGCTCACCCGCACCGAAGCCCAGGTCCATGACGCGCTCCTGACCGCCGCCGCCCGCGCCCGCACCGCCCGCTGACCCTCACCGCCGACACCGTCCAGAAAGGACGCCTGCCATGGTCACCATCACCGAAGAGCGCGTCGCATACCGCCAGCGCGCCCTGGCCAAGCACGCCCGCACCGTCGCGGCCGACGCCGAGCGGCTGGTCCGCTCCCGCTTCGGCCACCTGCCCCCGGTCAAGGTCGTGCTGACCGGCGACTCCAACCACCTGGCGAAGGTCGCCTCGCAGGCCGAGCTCGACCTGGTCCCCGGAGTGCCGGCCCTCACCAAGGTGCTCGGCATGCGCAAGGCCCGCCGCAACGCCCGCGACGTGTACGGCGTGACCGTGCTGAGCGAGCCCGGCGTCCTGGTCGTCGTCAACCTCGCCAAGGCGGCCACCAAGAAGGACGTCAACGAGGTCCTCGTCCACGAGCTCACGCACGGCCACCAGCTCGGCGACCGGGCCTCCCGTGAACAGCAGCTCGCATACATGCGGCACGAGTTCGGCGTCGCCAAGCTGCGCCGCCGCGAGGTCAGGGAGATCGAAGCCCTCATCGAGCGCCGCGAGGACCAAGCGCGCCAGGCCGAATCCCTGGCCTCCCGCCTCCCCGCCTGACCACCGGAAGGGCCACTGCTGATCTGCCCACCCGGCCGTGACGTCCGGTCCGCTGCCACCGGCCCGGACGACGCGGGGGACCGGACAGCCCGGCACCCACCCCGACGAGAGACGGAGTCTTCCGTGACCTCTTCCACCACCACCACGACGACCAACGCGGCTGCCGCGCCGGCGGAGCCCGACTGGCTCGCCGACATCCGCGACCGCGCCCAGAGCGCCACCGGCGACCCGTTCCACGTCACCGACTGCGAGGGCGACCTGTCCGTCTGGCGCCAGTCCGCCCTCACCCACGTCGTCCGCAACGACAACGGCGAGATCACCGGCTGGTCCACCCCGCCCAGCTACAAGGTCACCGACCACGTGATCGAGATCGGCCTGGACACCTGGGACCCGGGCGAGGACCCGCTGGAGGACCAGCGCCGCTCCGACATTCGCGGCCTGGTGACCGCCCGCGACCGGGACGTGCCGCGCCTGCTCGCCCACATCGACCAGCTCCAGCAGCGCCTGGAGCGCGCCGAGGCGGCGCTGCCCGGCATCACGCACCTGGTCCCCGGTGAGCCGGTGAAGGTCACCGTCTACCGCGCCGAGCACAGCGAGGACATGGAGCCCCTCGGCCTCTACACCAACCGCGGCGCCGCCCGCGCCCACGGCGAGGCCATGGCCGCGCACGACAACAAGCAGCCCGGCCTCACTCTCTGCTGGATCCCCGACGACGGCGACCCCTTCGCGGTTGAGGAGCTGTCGGTGTTCGGGCCCGGTGAGGACGACGAGGACGCCACCGGCTACGTCGTCGTACCCGTCACCGTCACCTCCGCGTACGAGCCGGAGGCCGAAGAGTGATGCGGTACCTCACCGTGTGGGAGATCGACGTTCCCATGAAGCACCGCGAAGACGCCGCTCGCCAGGGCGTGCACGTTTTCACCGGCCTCGCCGAGAACGGCAGCGACGCCATCGCCGCCGCCGTGCGCGCCTGCGAGATCGCGCAGCTGCACGCCATCTCCGGCCAGCCGATCCCTGCCGGCACCAGCCGCGTCGACTGGTCCGCCCGCGGGCTGCGGCCCGACTGGGAGCTCCAGTGGGACCGCGCCGAGAAGAAGCAGATCGTCCTTTGACTACACCCCGGGGCGGCCGCACAAGGCCTGAGAAACCGCCGGCCGTCCCGGGCCCCTCACCCCGCAGCAGCGGAGAAGGAGAAACCCCATCATGCACGCCCTGACCGTCCGGCCGAAGCGCCAGCAGCGCACCGCCGCCGCCATCATGCGCGCCATCGACCGCCGCAGCCCCCGCCTGCACACCACCTCTGAGTCCGTCTGCGAGCGCGAGGAGTGCTTCGTCGCGTGGGTCGGCGAAGAGGCCGACTGCTGGAACTGCGGCATGCCCGCCACCCTCCGCAGCAACCGGCGCGGCTCCGCTCTCCAGCGGCTCCTGGCCGCTGTCGACTCCGGCGCCGTCCGCTCCCGCAACCACCGCAAGGCGGCCCTGGCATGAGCACCCTGAAGTTCCTCAACCACCTCATCGGCGCCCAGGCGCTCGGCGACCACCTCACCGCCGCCGTCCAGGACCTCGTCGCCCGCGAACAGCTCGACCGCGCCGAGGCCTACCGGCGGATCACTGACGCGGCCGACGCCGGCGACCCTGCCGTCATCGCCGCCACCCGCCAGACCTGGGTCCGCCGCGACGACGTCGACCCCGACGAGGCCCCCGTCCGGCGCCTTTACGTCCTGGAGCGCACCGAAAGCGGCATCGTCGTCGCCTACCTCAACCCGGACCCCCACACTCCCCAGGAAAACCGCCTCAAGCTCGAGCACCAGAGGCTCGACTACCACTTCACCGGCGCCGAGGCCGAGTTCGGCACCGACCTCCTGGACCTGTACGAGCTCGAGGCGTGGGAGCCGTTCGAGTTCCTGCTGCCCACCGTCGGCGCCCTCCGCAACGTCCGGCCGCACGGGGAGCGGAAGCCATGACCACCGCCCCGCCCCGCCCGGCCGTCACCGCCTGCCGCCAGTGCGCCGGCCGCCCGGCCACTGTGCTGGAGACCGTCTCCGCCAGCAGGCACGACAACACCCTCATCGCCGACCAGCGCGCCGACGAGCTCGGCGGCGACGCCCACACCCACGCCGCCCGCAACGGCGACATGCACGTAGTCCTCCCGAGCGGAGCGACGTCATGAGCGCCCGCCTCGCCGCGTTCCCACGGTTCACCGGCGCCGAGCCCTGCCAGGCCCCGGACACCGACCCGGAGTGGTGGACCAGCAGCGACTCCAACGACCGGGCCGCCGCCCAACTGGCCTGCCGTCGCTGCCCCATCGCCACTTTCGAGGCTTGCCTGGCCTGGGCCATCGACCACCCGACCGACGCCGGCGACGCCATCTGGGCCGCCACCACCCGCACCCGGCGCTCCACACTGCGCCGCGAATTCACCACCACCGCCCCGAAGGAGTGGAAGTGAACGACGCCGACCGCGCCACCATCGTTGACCGCCTCAAGCGCGGCTGCAGCGCCGCCAGCATCCACGCCGAACTGCCCGACGTGTCCGTAGGCGAGATCGCCGCCATCGCCGAGACCGAGGGACTGACCCGGGCCCACACCAAGGCCGAAGCCTCCCCGATCCCGGACATCGACCCGCAGCTGGCGCGCGCCCTGGCCGCCCTGGCCTGGGGCGAGAACAGCCACACCGCGCGAGTCAGGACACTGGCCAAGCGCACCCGCGACGGACTGACCGAACTCATTGAACTGCAGGCCAACGCCGGACGGATCGCCGCCGCCGAGGCCGAGGTCGCTGCCCTGCAGAAGAAGTTGGCCACAGCCCGGACGAAGCTGCACCGGGCCAAGAACGGCAAGCCTCAGATGCCGATGGCCGAGATTCGAGCCTGGGCCAAGGGCCAGGGCATGAAGGTCGGCGATGGCGGGGTCCTGCCGAAGAACGTCATCGACGCGTGGAAGCGGCGGAACACCACGGCCACCGTTCCCGCCCAGCGGCAGGCCGGGTAGTCCGATGGCCGCCTTACCTGCTGGTGCGAAAGGCGGCCAGCCGCTCGCCGGTACGGGACGGGTCACCCTGTCCCGCACCGGCGGCGGCGCCGGCTTCGGCGCGTGCGCGCTGCTCTACACCACCCGACCGGTGCCCGGCGGGGGAGTGGAGGCGATCATCGCCGCCGCCCGCCCCGAGGACACCGACCCGGCCTGGGGACTCCAACAACCCCGGCCGTACGGGCCGCAGGCCAGCGAGAAGCGGCCGCTGATGCGGTGGGCCGCGCCTATACCCGCGACCAGCACCTGCGCAGCCACCTGAGGCAGCCCGCCACCGCCAGCCTCTGAGAAAGGACCTCACACTCATGAAGCTCAGCCTCGAACTCGCCCCCTTCGCCTGCCGCCGTCGCGGACGCGGCCCGCGCCCTGCCGGGACGGCCGCCCGTTCCCGTGCTGGCCGGCCTCAAGCTGGAGGCCGCCAACAGGAAGCTGACCGTCGCCGCGTTCAACTACGAGGTGTCCGCTCGCTCAGGACACCCTCGCCGCTGACGTCGCCGACGCCGGCAGCCTGCTCGTCTCGGGACGCCTGCTGTCCGACATCACCCGCACCCTCAAGGGCAAGAACACCATCGACCTCGAGCTGGACGGCACCCGGCTGGTCCTCACCTGCGGCGCCATCCGGTACACGCTGCGTACCCTGCCGCTGGAGGAGTACCCGAGTCTGCCCAAGACCGCAGACGCCTCCGGTACGGTCGCCGGCAGCGAACTCGCCGCCGTCGCCCAGGTCCCGTTGCCGCCGGCCGGGATGACACCCTGCCGGTCCTGACCGGCATCCAGATCGAGATCGCCGACGGCCGGCCAGCTCTCCCTCGCAGCCACTGACCGCTACCGCTTCGCAGTACGCCGCATCGACTGTCGACGACTTCGGGAGTCGCCTCGCGTGTTGTAGGCATGATCAATGTCGATGAGTTCAGGCGTCACTTGCAGCCCAGCGGGCGTTGTCCCTGCCAGCACCCAGCCGCCTCGCACGAGCCGCTACCTGGTTTTGGTCTGAAGCCGGTCTTGGTGGGTCAGCGGGCGAGGGAGACGGCGAAGGGCTTGAAGCCGTGTCGGCGCAGGATGTGGGGCACGACCAGGATCATGGCCTCGGTGGCGCGGGCCGTGGTGATGTCGCCGAGGTCCTCGATCCGTTCGGGCTGCCAGCCCAGGTCGCCGAGCAGGCCGGTGACGGTCCTCTTCGCGTGTTCGTCGTCGCCCGAGAGATAGGCGGTCGGTGGGGTGGCCAGGGTTTCGGGAGCGGTCATGACCATGAAAAGCATGGTGTTGAGGGTCTTGACCACATGGCTGTCGGGGAGCGCGGCCTGGAGCTTCTCGGCGAGGCTGCTGCCGGGATAGCACAGGTCGCCGGGCAGGCCGTCACCGTCGTCGCGGGTGGCGTTGGAGACGTCGATGAGGATCTTGCCGGCGAGTTCGGTGCGCAGGTCGGTGAGGCGGTCGAGGGAGCTGTCGCCGGGCGTCGCGTTGATCACGATGTCCGCGGTGCGGGCAGTGGTGCGCTGGTCGGCGAAGGCGATCCGCGGGGCGAGCCCGGCGGTGTCTTCGGGGCTCCGGCCACCGAGGGTGACATGGTGTCCGGCTGCGGAGAGCTTGTCGGCGAGGTTGGTGCCGACTCGGCCGGTGCCCAGGATGCCGATGCTGGTCATGAGGTGATGCTCCTTGCGGTATCGGGGTGGGGAAGAGCGGAGACTTCCGGTCAGGCGGTCGGCGAGAGGACTTTGAGGGCAGCCGTGTGGATGCCGGGGGCGGCGGCCAGGAAGTCGCGGCTGCCGGTGTTCCAGGGTTCGCCCGTCAGGTCGGTGACGGTGCCTCCGGCCTCGGAGACCAGCAGGGCGCCGGCGACCAGGCCGGAGCGGACGTCGGAGAACTGCCAGAACGCGTCCATGCGTCCGGCGGCGACGTGGATGAGCTGCATCGTGGCGGGAACGGACACACGCACGACCAGGCCGTTGATGAGCATGGCTGTGACGGAGTCACCGATCCGCCGGAAGGTGCGCTCCTCCTCGCCGGGCTTGGCCTGGCCGGTGCCGATGAGCGCGGCGCCCAGGTCGGTCTTGGCGGACACCTTCAGGGGCCGGTCGTTGAGGCGGGCACCGCCGCCGGCGACTGCGGTGTAGGTGTCGCCGGTCAGCGGCAGGTGGACGACGGTGAGTACCGGCTGGTTGTCGCGGACCAGGGTGGCGGTGACGGCCCAGTCCTCCATGCCGTGGACGTGGTTGATGTTGCCCTCGGCGGGGTCGACGACCCACCACTCCCCGGGCGGGAGCGCGCCGCCGGCCAGCTCGTCCTCGGCCCACTGCGACCCTCGCCGGGCCCGCAGCAGCGGTTCCCGCAGCACGTCCAGCACCGCGTCGTCGTTGGCGTGGATCTCGCCCACGACCTCGTCCAGACTCACGCCCCGGGCGTGCGAGGTGTGGCGGTCGCGCAGCGTGACGCCGGCGGTCTTCACCGCACCTGTCACGTCGGACAGGAGCGTCGTACCGGCGGCGAAAGGCATGGCTGTGCTCATGGTGGGCTCCCTGGGATCGGTCGAAGCGGGGCGGTTGTCTCGCCCCCGCACTTCGAAGGTAGGCCGCTTGGTCATTAACAACAAGTGCATGCTTGTCACTTGTAGAGTTACTGTCATGCAACTGGATCTGAACCTGCTCACAGCCCTGGATGCCCTGCTGGAAGAGGGCAGCGTCGCCGGCGCGGCAGCACGCCTCCACGTCACCGCACCGGCGATGAGCCGCTCCCTGGGCCGCATCCGCAAGGCCACCGGTGACCAGATCCTGGTCCGCACCGGCCGCAGCATGGTCCCCACCACCCGCGCGCTGGCCATGCGCGCCGAGGTCCACGCCCTCGTGCAGCAGGCCCACCAACTACTGTCCGCGCAGCAGGAACTCGACCTGGCAGCTCTGGACCGGGTGTTCACCGTGCGCTGGCACGACACCCTGACCGCCGCCTGCGGCACCGCCTTGACCACGGCCGTCCACCATCAGGCCCCCGGCGTCCGGCTGCGCCTGTCCGCCGAACCCGGGACGGACGACGCCGAGCTGCGCCGGGGTGAGGTCGACCTCGAATCAAGCTCCAGCGCTCCGACGCTCCCCGACATCCGCCACCGCCTCGTCGGCAAGGACCGGCTGGTCGTCGCCGCCCGCCCAGGCCACCCGCTCACCGCAGGCCCGCTGAGCCTTGAGCGTTACGCAGCCGCCGAACACCTCACCGTTTCGCGGCGCGGACGCCTGCGCGATCCGATCGATGACGCCCTGACCAAACGCGGCCTCGAACGACGCGTCGTCGCCGCCGGGCCCACCGCCGCCTTCGCACTGCAACTCGCCCTCGACACCGACCTGGTCGTCACCCTCCCCGACGCGGTCACCCGCACGGCCCGGGAACAACTCGGCCTGGCCACAATGCCGCCGCCAGTCCCGCTGCCCGACGTCCCCCTGTACCTGCTGTGGCACCAGCGCTACGACAACGACCGCGCCCACACCTGGCTGCGAGACCTGGCCACCAAAACCGTCCAGACACTATTCACACCACCGACCGCCTCTCAACAGCCCCTCACCAACCGGACCGGAAGTGACGGATACGCCCGAGGAAAGGCCTGCGGCAGCTGACTCCCGTTCTCGCGAACATCACCTATTCGTGCGACTGTGCGACTCCCAATCTCACGTCGAAACGACGTCATAAGTCGGATCAGGCACAGATTCCGTGAGGACGATCACCGGGTCGTATCTGCGCCCTCGCCTGACAAGAATTCGTGAGCCCCGCGCACCCTGGTGCGGAGCCTGTGCTGGGTTCCGCTGCTGTCCAGACGCACGTCCAGCGGCCCAGGGACGCCTGTGTCTGCCCGTCGCCCGGCAGGCAGAGTGGACGGGGCGAGGCCATCGCGGCGAGCGATCAGGAGGCCGAGCTCGTGACGGCTGACCGCGTCCCGCCCTGCGACGTGACGGATTCCGGCGTGATCGGAGGATGCGAGTTCCAGAATCGCTGCGGCGAGGTCCGACACATGCACAGGGCAACGGACATCGTCGGTGAACAGGGCTCCGTAACGGCGCCCATCGGACAGCTCATGAACAAACTTCTCGTGCTTGGAATCGCCATCGCCGATGATCAGCGATGTTCGGGCGATGACGGCTGCGGGGGCCAGCAGGCGGATCGCGGTCTCGGCAGCGGCTTTTGCGGCGCCATAAGGAGTGATCGGATCCGGCGTAGCGGCTTCGTCGTAGTGGACCTGGGCGCCGGAGAAGACCGCGTCGCTGGACACGTGCACCAGCCGTGCTCCCCGGTCGGCTGCGGCCATCGCTACCCGGATGGCGCCCTCCGCTGTTGTCGCCCAATCGGCCTTCCGGGAAGCCGCGTTGATCACAACATGTGGATGCACTTCGTGGAGCACCGAGACGATCTCCTCGCGATTGCGGAGGTCAAGAGGCAGCCACTTGACCCCGGAGAAGCGACCGGGGTTCCTCACGAAGGTCCCGGCAACGGCGTGCCCGGAAGCTGTCGCCTGTCGTACCAGTTCCCCGCCGAGGAAACCGCTGGCCCCAATGATGAGCAAGGTCATGGCCCGACACACTATGCCGAGAAGGACCGTCTAGCAGGGGGACGGCGGCCGGTGGAGGGCGGTGAGGAGGACTCGCTTGCGAAGCAGTGGGAGCTTCGCGCGCCCGAACATCTGACGCTTGATCATTTTGATGTGGTTGACGCGGCCTTCGACGGGCCCGGAGTTCCAGCGGGTGGTCAGGCCCTGGACGACGGCGTCCCAGTCTTTCTCCAGACCGTTAGCGAAGGTGTGCAGTTCCGGGAGGTCTGCGGCGTGGGCGGTGATGATCCAGTCTTTGAGGTGCTGCCCGGAGCGGGTGGTGAGGATCTCGGCGAAGGACCGGATGAGCTGGTAGGCGGCGGTGAGTTCCGGGCAGCGGGCGAGGATGCTGGTGAGCTGTGCTCGTTCGTCGTCCCGGAAGCGGTCGGGATGACGCATGAGCCAGCCGGTGACCTGACGGACGCCTGGCGGCGCCGGCCCGACGACGCGTATGCGTCGTCGTCGCCGGGGCCGGAGGTAATCGCTGATGGTCTGGTAACTGCCCTGATAGCCAAGTGCCTTGAGTTCGGCGTGCAGGGGGATGGCGTTCGTGCAGCCCTGGGCCCAGCGTTTGTCCAGGTGGGGCTTGAAGGGATCGAGCTGGCTAGGTCGGCGCTGGTGTCGCCCGTTGAGCATCTGTTCGGGCGTTTCTGCGCGGGCGGCCCGGCGGACGGTGTTGCCGCCCATGTGGAGTTCGCGGGCGATTTCCCGGATGCCATGGCCCTGGTCAAGCAGCGTGTGGACGGCTGCATGCCGTTCACGAAAGCGGGCTTCGATCGGTGAAATCTCCTTCGGCGGGCTCGTCATGTCGGCGAAGGGCCTGTTAACGACGCCGTCCGTATCGGTATCCGCGGGTTGGAGGCAGGCATTGTGACGGCGGACGCAGCGTTCCACTGCGGTGCCGAGGTTCTGCAAGAGGTGGAAGGGGTCGGCGACCTGGACCGGTGGGGTGCCCCGGTGCGAGCACCGTCGGCGTAGGAGCCAGCCCGGTCCCGGCAGATGACCTCGGCTCCGGGATGGGTCCGCAGCCAGGAGGCCAGAGTCTCGGCATCCCGGCCGGGCAGCAGGTCGAGAGGCTGACCAGTCTCGCAGGATGAGCACGGTGCCGTAGGGCTGGCCGCGGCGGGTGGCGAAGTCGTCCACTCCCAGGACTTTGGGCACCGTCCAGTCGGGATCGGGCAGGTCCACCACCAGCCGCAGCAGCGTCGTGCGGCTGACGAGACCGTGCAGGACCACCACGAAGCGGGCCCCGGAACGAACGTCGAGAGCGACAGCCACGGCCTCAAGTACCCGACGGAAGAGAGGTGTTCGTCTGCCGTATCGCACCGTCAACCCGTCGACCTGCTCGACGAACGTACGGCGTGGACAAGCAGCGTTCTCGCAGTACAGCCGGCGTACGGTCAGCTCGATCAGCACCGCCTGATCGCCCACCGGGCTGTCCGCGAGGTGCCTCTCGTAGGTGCTGTGCACCCTCACCGACGACGCCGCGCAGTCTGGACACGTCACGCTGCGGTCCCGGGTTCTGGCCTCAACGCGAACCGCCCCGTCCGCAAGGAACACCCGCTTCACCAGCACGGAGTTGAGGTACGGGAACAGGACGCCTACGAGTTCATCACACCGCACCACGGTCCCAGATGACGCTACGTCACCGCGCGGAAAGCCCGGTGATCGTCCTCACGGAATTTGTGCCTGATCCCATAAGTCGCGTACACAGCCAGTCAGGCACTGGTGCCCGCGAAGGCCCCGACTGCACCGGCTGCCACGGCACCGGCAGGAAGTACGACGCCGAGCACCGCGAATACCAGGTGTGCGGCTACTACACCCCCGACCCCGCGTACGAGCCCGCTCCCCGGCTGGCCGCCTCCGACGACCCCTGGAGCAGCCGCCCGCAGGGCGGGTACGACGACGAACCGCCTTTCTAGGCGACCGCTCGCACCGAGGCACCGCTGCCGGGCCGGCCATCGCGCCGGCCCGGCCCCCGACCCGGATAGAGCAATGGCCCTTCTGCCCCGCACCGTGTACGTGGTCAGCTGCGACGGCTGCGGCGTCATCTACTACGCCGCCGGCCCCGAAGACGAAGACGAAGACGAAGACGACTACGAGCTCACCCTGTCCAGCAGTGAACTCGACCTGACGTCAGCGAGGCCGTTCAGGACCTGGGGCAGTCAGCGCCGCATGCGCCAGGTGCCGTACAGCCCGGCGACGGCTGCGGTGATCACGGAGAAGCCCGCGTTTCCGACGGCGCGGTACACCCCGGCGCACACCGCCAGCAGGGCGACCAGGACCAACACGTCCAGTACTTGGTGCCGCGTCAGCTCGGGCGGCAGTACTGGATCCGGGGGCGCGGCGGGCAGTTCGGGATCGGGTGTCTGGGAAGTTGTGTCGATGTCAGCCATGCCTCCAGCAGAGCGCCGAACACCTCTGGGCACCTAGTGATCCGTACGGCTCCGCATGGACCCGGACGCCGCAGGTCACCGGCCTATACGAAGCGGCCAACGCTGAACGGCCCAGAGCGTTCAGGAACGTTCGACCCAATCCGCGGACGTTCAGACACCGGACCCTCTAGCGTGGCATTTCGCAACAGGGAGTGTGATCCGGTGACATACAGCAATCCTCAGGTGGAGCCGGACGACGCTGCCGCCATTGCCGCGTACGAGGAAGCGCTGCGCGAGTTCACCATTGAGCTGAACCGACTCCACATCGCGTATGGCGCGCCGTCCTACGCAACGATGGCCAGGGCATCGAAGCTGACCAAGGCCGGCATCAACGAGGTGCTCTCCGGCAGGCGACTTCTCTCCCTGGAGACGCTGCTGGAGTTCGTCCGGGTGGTCAGCACCCCGCAGCCTCCTCTGCCGGAGACCCCGGCCGCCTCCCGGGCCCGCCAGGAGCTCGCGGACCAATGGCGCAGCCGGTGGCAGCACGTGAAGTTCCTGCAGCGGCAGGCCCACGCCCCGTGGAAGCGCTTGTGCGCCACTGTGCAGGACACGCTGGATCAGGCACTGCGGGAAGCCGTGGACGTCCGCGCAACCGCCCACGAGGAAGCCGCCCGCATACGCGCCGGCGCGGAAGCAGAGGCCAAGGGCTTGCGCACCAAGGCCGAGCACGATGCCGATGAGCTGCTGCTGCTGCAGCGGGCGCAGGCCAAGGCCGAGCAGCTGCACTTGCAGGCACTGCGGGACGCCGAGGAGCTACGCGCCCCCGCGCGCGTTGTCACTGGCAGGGCGTCGTCGCGGTGGGGGGCCGGTCTGTCTTCTGCCCGCCAGGTGGTCGCTGTGGTGGCGGTGGCGGGGGTGGGGCTGGCCCTCACGCTGGCTGCGTTTTCCCTCACCGGGGAGCTTTCCAGCTCCTGCCAGGCCACCCGCGCCCACACCGCCGTGCCGGTCATCCCTGGGACCGGTCTCCCGGCCGACGAGACCACGGAACACGCGGCAGTCGCCCACGAACCGCAGGTGATCTTCCCCTCCAACTTCGTCTTGCCCTCGCAGACCTCGTCGACACCCTTGGGGGATCCCTACGGGACCTCGTCGACCTCGGCCACGCCCTCCGAGGATCCCTCCCCAACTGCCAGTAGTTCCCCAACGCCTAGCGCCTCGCCGACGCCCACTGCCTCCGGAGCCCACGACTCCGGCTGGTGCATGCGGCCTTACCAGTCCGTCCGCGAGCCGAACGCGTCGCCTACTCCATCAGCCTCGTGAGTTTCCTGGCCGATCTTGCGGGAGTCGCCGCACGCCAGCTGGTGTGCTGGCGTGCGGCATTGATCTCGGCCCGGGGATCTGCGGGCGGTGGGGAGATGTCCTGCGTGCTCAATGGGTGAACCAGGTGGTGCCGCCGAGGAAGCCGAGCACTGCGGTGGTGAGTGCGAGCAGCCGGTAGGGGGCTCGATGGATGGTCAGGTGCACGCTGCCCATGTGCAGTTCGAAGAAGGCTGAAGGCTCCGGGCGGGCAGTGGTATCCGTTTCACGGCGCTGGTTGGTCATGACGTCCTCCGATCGGATGGGAACTCCGGATGACCGCCAGCTTGGGTGAGCAAGGAACCATTCGGGAGAGGGATGGACGATCCCGGGCAATTGGTAAGCGGCTGACCCAGACCTGCCCCGCCGACAGGCGACAGTAGGCAACAATTTCCCTGGTCGCTTTCCCCGACCCGTGGGGAGTGTGGCCTCGTGGGGGGAGGCGCCGATGCCCGATGAAGTTAGTGCGCACGCCAGGCGCTACGGCGCCGAGCTGACACGTTTCTTAGCCGAAACCGGCCAGACGCAGGCAAGCCTCGTCAAGGCCGTGTACAGCAGTCAGGCCGCTGTCTCCCGGTACCTTGCGGGCCAGCGGGTTGCCCGCAGAAGTTCCTCGACGCGTTCGCCGCATTCGTGCGCGACTGTGGAGTGACGCTGTCGAAGGAGCAGTTCGCACACCTCACGGAGCTGCGGAAGCAGGCCCAGCGGGCCAGCAACGGGGCTGCCACCCAGGTGCTGTACTGGCAGGAGCTGACCGACCAGCTCAGAGCCGAGGTGGACAGGCTGAGTGAGCTGGGCCAGGCACGCGACGAGCTGGCCGCTCGTGAGCCGGTGGCACAGTCCTTGACGGCGGCCTGGGAGGAGGCTGCCGGTCTCGCCGCGCGGCTGACCACTGTGGAGGCCGAGCTCTCGGAGGCTCGGACGCGGGCGGAGGCTGCCAGAGCGGACCGGGATCGGCTGGCGGACCAGGCCGCTGGTCAGCAGGATCAGCTGGAGCATGCCGCCGCCTACAGCCGGAACCTGGAGCGCGACCTGGCCGGCGAGCAGGAACGCGTTAAGGCCCTGCAGAGTGAGCTCCAAGTCCTGCAGCGCCAGGTGCAACGCCTGCTAGACGAGCCACCCGAAGCCGTTCCCGGAGCGGGAAACCCGTCCGAGGCCGACCACTCTCCGTTGCCGCCCCCAGGCAGGGGGCGGCAACGGATGCCCAAGCTGGTGCGCCCTCTGCCGTCCCGGCCAGCGTTCCCATGCCGGACTGGCAGCCTGCCCCCGTCAGACGATGGCGGCCCGAGACTGAACTCCCCTACCTGGGGCCCTGGAATCACAACGACCCGCTCCTCGCCCCACAGCGGGACCGCCTCGCTTTGCTGCGTACCGCCTGGAGAGAATTCAAGAAGGACCTCAAGACAATCCGGCGCCGCCTGCGGGTGCCGTTCCACGTGCGGGCCGCCCATCGCACCGTGGACTGGCTGCACCGCTCCACCGGCGACTCACGATGGCTGCTCATCGGCGAATCCATCGAGGTACTGCAGGACTACGAGAATGAATACGCACCGTATGGGCTAGCCGACGCCCACACATACTTCGCGTATCCGCCTGCTTACGAGCTGACCATGGACACCGTGATCGCCTACCGCCGGACCGTGGCCCAGCTCCGCATCAACCTCAAACAGCTGGCCGACCTGCACGCTGAGCGGCAGATGTAGGGGTGGCGTGATGCCGCGGCCCGCAAGGGCAAGCACGGCGGCCGGCCGCCGGTCATGGGGGCATCAACTTCCCTGCTGCTTGGGAAAGATGAGCGGCATGACCTTCACGTGGAAGATTCCGCGAGCGACGCGGACGCCGACGTACGGGCCTATGCGGCCCGGAGCGTCACCACTGCTCGGCCAGCCTGAGCACCAGGACCAGCACCGCTGACGCCAGCACGAACAGGACCCAGGCCGCGACCCACGGCCGACGTCCGTTCACCAGGTGCCCGACGGCCCCGGTGATCTCGACGGCGGCGCCGATCAGCCCCAGGACGCCGATGACCGCTGCGGTCCAGTAGGCCCAGGCGTGCTCGCCGAGGTACCTCAGTAACAGGACGGCCGGCAGCAGGAGCACCGCCGGCCAGGTGTCGGCGCTGCCCGGAGTCCGGCGCCGTTCTGTCTGAGCTGCTGGAGATTCCACGGTGTCCCCCTGTATCCACGATCAAGGTCCGGCGCCCTGGAGGACGCCGGACCTTGATCGCGGGTTGCCCGCTCAGCCGCGACGAAGCCCGCCGGGCTCTCGTGGACGGCGTTCCGGCTTGCACGCACTGCCATCCCGATACGGCGCTGGGCTTACTTGAGTAGCCCGAGCGCAATGCCCGTCTACCTCACCCGGCACGACATCGACGACCCCGCCCAGGAGCTCGAGGCCCCCGCCGTCTGGGACGCCGTGAACCGCGCTACCCCAGCCGCGCACACCTCGCATGGCCGGCAACCGCCGCGGCTCCCGCACTGCGGCGGCTGCGGCGAGCAGAAGCCGGACACCCGGAGGCCACCGACCACGAGACCGTCCACCTGTGCCCGCCCTGCGCCACCGCCCGGTTCGAGGAGAGCTGACCGCAGTGCGTCACTCCCACGTGCCCGGCCTCCTAATCGGAGGCCGGGCATCGGCGTGCGCCCCTCACCGCTGGGCAACCCGAAGGCGATCCTTCCTCGGCCAATGTCTCGACAGGCCCGTCGGATCGCTACCCGCGCGACCAAGGAGCGCGAGGGGCAGACCGATGTGTTCTACCGGCGGTAGAATCATCCACATGAGCAAGCCGACGAGCATCAAGACCAGCGAAGAAGTGCGCGACAGGCTGCGCATCCTCGCGGACGAGCGCGGCACCACCATCACGGAGCTGCTGGAGGAGCTCGCTACTCGCGAGCTCACGGCTGCCGAGCGGGAGCAGCGCGCCCTCGAGGCCGCTTCCGAGCTTGGCGTGGAGTACACCGAGCAGGTCGAGCAGGCTGGCCAAGACGCCTGGGCGAAGATCCGCGCTCATCAGGGCAGCGCCGCCGCATGAATCTGACGGCCGTCCTGGACCACACCGCTTTGACCGCCCTCTATCAGGCGGACCCGTTCTTCACCGGCCTGTATATCGAGGCCTCCCGCGGCACCGGTCGCGTCCTGGTCCCGTCGCTGTCCGTCCTTGCTGCCGAGCGTCAGGTTGCAGGAGCGGGCAAGCACGCCGCGTCGCTGCGCTTCGCGGAGAGCGTCCCCTTCAGCACGGCGCACGCCGTGGATGCGATGGACTGGAGAAACGTGGACTGGCCGGTGGCTCACGCGGCGGCGATCGCCTGGCAGGCGGTCAAGGCGGGTGAGCCGCTCACGGTTTTGTCACTTGAGCCCGAGCTGTACGCGGGAACGGGCATCACCCCGCTCAATCCCACCTGATCGCGTCCAGACGTCGGCGCACCTCGCAGTAACGGCGGCTGTTTCCACTGGAAATGGCCGCCGAGTGCATTCTCAGCGCGCGTTGCGCAGGTACTCGCGCCGTGCGGTGACCAGCGTGCGCCAGCGGCTGCGGGTGGGCTGCTCGCCGTCCAGCCACCGCGCGGAGGAGGCGCCGTTGGGGGAGAGACCGGCCATGTAGTGGGCGATGTCGACGTAGTACGCGTGGTCGCCGCCTTGGGGGAGGTCGCTCAGGCGAGCGATGGCCGTGGTGAACGCGTGGTCGTTGTCGAGCACGGCGTGGTGGAAGCACATGGCGAGTTCGAGGGCGGCTGCGGCATGGGTGATGCCGGAGGTGTGGATCTCTTCGCGGAGGATTCGGGCGCGGTCCTCGAGGTCCGTCTGTGTTCCGGCGTCGCGTACGAGGGTGGCTATCTCGATGGTGTGGCCGGTCTGGCGCAGGTTGAGCCCGGTGATGAGGTGGCGGGCCAGTTCGATCTCGTCGTCGGCACGCTCTGGATTGGTGAACGCGAGGACGAAGGCGCGCTGTGCTTGGGAGGTGGCGCGTTCGCCGACGACGCCGTGCTGTTCGGCTTCCAAGCGGGCTGCTTCGTACGCGGTGGCGGCGCGGTTCATGTCGCCGTGGGGCCACCAGATGTCGCCCTCGACACGGTGGTGACGGCCTTCCCATCCGAGCGTGCGGGCGGTGTCGTACGCGGTGGGGAAGTCGCCGGCGAGGCGGGCGAGGTGGGCCAGGCCGCGACGGGCCGCAGGGGCGAGGCGGCCGCCGCCGTCGGCGACGAGCTGCATGTCCCGGCGCGAGGCTCCGGAGCGGCCGAGGTCGCGCTGAACCTTGGCCAAGTAGTAGACGGCCATCTCGTGCAGATCGGCGGGCAGCAGCCCGGTGCCGGTGACCGCGGCGAGCCGGTCGGCGCTGTGTTCCCGGTGCTCGTGCTGCCGCCGGGCGAGCGCGCTGAGCAGCTCGACCAGGGCGTCAGCGGCTGTCTCCAGCGCGCTGGCCGACTCCGGCCGGGTGGGTGGGGCGAGCGGCTCCCACACGGAGTCGCCCACGTAGCTCCACGCCGCCTCCGCCAGCCACCCCAGGCCGAGCCGGAAGTCGCGGGCGAGCAGCATGCCTTGGCGTAGACAGCTGACGAGCAGCATCCGGTCCCGCCCGGTACCCGTGGTCCACTGCTCGCCGAGTGCGGCGAGGGCACGTTCGGCGGCCTGGTGCCAGTCGCGCGGGGACCAGCGGTCGTCAGCCTGGTCGTCGGCGTTGCGCACGGTGGAGCGGAGCAGGCCGTGCAAATGGTAGGGCCACAGCCCGACGGCGTTTTCGCGGACGAAGGGCCGCTCGATCAGCCGCATCGCCGGTGCCTCGTGCAGCATGCCCGCAGCCCGGGTCGCCAGCGCGAGGTCGAAGGCGTCCAGCAGCGCGACCGATCGCAGGACGTGCCGCTCCTCAGGAGTGAGATCGGACAGGGTCCGGGCGATCAGAGCGCCGAAGTCATGGTCGAAGTCGGCCGGGACCGGCTCGCGGCCGGTCCGGCGGATCTCGAGAAAACGCATCACCGACAGGTCGAGGTAGAGCGGCAGACCGTGGGAACGGTCGGTGATGACCTGGCGGATCTCAGCGTTGATGAGAGGCTGGCCGTCGCGGGCGAGCCGGCGGGCGAGGTAGTCGTCGCAGTCCTCGGGGGAGAAGTCCCCAACCAGCACCTGCCGCCCGCCGCTCCGCGCGGCCCCGGTCACCGCAGTACGGGCGGTCGGCACGACGGCGGAGGCGGCCAAACCAGGCCAGGCCGCCGGTCCGGTGTAGTCGAGCTGGCCCTGCAACGCAGGCTCGGCCCACTGCAGCCGGGAGCGGCCGGTGACGATGAAGAACGCGTTGGGCATCAGCCACACCACCCGCTGGATGAGGCGCTCCAGGTCACGGTGGGTCCGGTCGCCGACGTCCTCGAAGGTGTCCAGCAGGATCACCGGCGTCACGCGCTTGTCCGCAGGGAGCTGGGCAAGCTCCCACCCCAGCAGGTGCGGATAGAAGGACAGCGCCTCCAGATCGGGCTCGGCCTCCAGCAGATCGGCGAGCCTCGCACACCCGGAGAGCGCGCGGACAGTCTGCCGCCGCTCCCGCAGCGCCCTCGTCAGGGAGCCGGCCACCGCACCAACCGCCGTGCCAACGCTGCCCGGTAGCAGCAGTGCCTGGGCGACGTCCGCGAGAGCGGCCTGCATCTGCTGCGGCATCGCCTTACCGAACCGGCCGACCAGGCCGCCGCGGCGAAGGTACTCCTCCAGCGACTCCCCAGGGTGCTGCTGCTCCCAGTAGCGCCGTAGCGCCAGGTCGAAAGCGGGCAACGGTCGGCCGAGTTCAGAGAGCGCGGCCCGGATCGTCAACACGAGCTGCTCGAAATCCGTGTTTGCGGAGCGGGCCAGGTCGATGCGTACGGGCAGGATCCGCTCGCCGCTCCAGGTGGGCTCGCCCCACTGGGCGGGCCGGTGCTCGGCGCCGGCGAGCGCGTTCTCGAGTTTGCGGGAGAGCGTGGTCTTGCCGATGCCGCCGACCCCGTGGAACACGATCAGGTGTTGCGCGGGGCTTCGAGGTCCTCGACGTCGAAGCCCCGGTCGGCGGTCTGCCGAAGGTGCTCGGCGAGCGCGGCCGCGATCAATTCCCACTGCAGCTGGCGGTTGGTGAACGCCTCCGCCGTGGCCATGCCCCGGTCGTTGCTGCTGAACAGCGCTCGCAGATCTCGTCCCGCCACGCCAACCCCCGCTAGATGATCAACCGGCCCCAACCTACGTCCTGCGGCGGGTCCTTCGGGGACAGCATCCCCTGACTGGACGGCGCGTCGCAGCGCGGCTTCCCGCCCTTCGCGTGGCCACCGCGGCGGCCACGCTGTCCTGGGGGGAGACGCCGGTAGGACAATGACGAGTTCCCTTTCAAGATCAAACAAGGAGGGTGGTCGCCGTGTCCGACCCCGATATCCCCGACTTTTCCGGCCTGGAAGGCGGTGACGAGCAGCAGGCCGCGGGCATCGTCCGGGACGTGGTGCTCTGGTACAACACCCGGATCGCCGCCGAGCGCAGGGCCCCAATGCCCGACGAGGACCGGATCGAGGAGCTCAAGCAGGCCCGGCAGGCCGCGCTAGCCGACCAAGCGCAGCTGGCGACCGCCGACCCAGAGGAGGCGGCCCGGATCGCCGCCGTCTACGCCGCCCGACTGAAGGAGCTCAACGAGTCTTGACGTGCTCCCCGCCCGAGAGGGCGGGGATTCCGGCCTGGGTCGTCTGACCCTTCCGGGGGCTTCCTGCTTCAACGCGCTGTGCCGGGACTTTCGCCATGGTCTTACCGGCGCTCAGCGAGGCGTTTTGCCTGTCGGCGCGTCCCGCCGCCAGGATGTTGTGAGCTGCATTGATGTCGCGGTCGTGGACGGTCCCGCATTCTCCGCACGTCCACTCACGGACGTGGAGGGGCTTGGGGCCGTCCTTGACGCCGCAGGCCGAGCAGACCTGAGAGGTCGGCTCGAAGCGTCCAACCTTGCCGAAGTACCGGCCGTGCTTGGCGGCCTTGTATTCGAGCATGGAGACGAACGCGGACCATCCGGCGTCGTGCACGGACTTGGCGAGCCGGGTACGGCCGAGGCCGGACACTGCGAGGTCTTCCACGTACACCGCTTGGTTGTCGCGAATGATCTTCGTGGATTCCCTGTGGTGCCAGTCTCGGCGCCGGTCCGCCACGCGGGCGTGATGGCGTGCGACTTTGATGCGGGCCTTGGCCCGGTTGTTCGAACCCTTCGCCTTGCGGGACAGTTCCCGCTGTAGGCGCTTGAGCTTCTTCTCAGCCCTGCGCAGGAAGCGCGGAGCGGCGATCTTTCGGCCGTCGGAGAGGACGGCGAACGCGGACAGGCCGAGGTCGATACCGGCTTCCGTCTCCAGCTCGGGCAGCGTCTCGGGGTCCGTGTCCACGACGAAGCTGAGGAAGTACCGGCCCGCGCTGTCCTTGGTGACGGTCAGGCTGGTGGGTGCGGCCGGGAGGGGCCTGGACCACTTCACCTTGAGGTTGCCGACCTTGGCCACGTACACCGTGCCGCCCGCCTGGAGGGAGAAGGCGTTGGTGTTGAGGCGGATCGACTGCCGGGTGTCCTTCTTGGACTTGTACCGAGGCGGCCCCATCGCGGGACGCTTCCTCTTGAGGCCGTCGAAGAAGTTCTTGAAGGCGGTGTCCAGGTCCCGGAGGGACTGCTGAAGGACGACCGCCGACACCTCCGCCAGCCATGCCCGCTCGGGGGTGTTCTTGGCCTCGGTGATGTGTGTCTTGGACAGCTCCGCCGGCTTCACGTACGGCAGCCCGGCCGCGTACGCCTCCTTGCGAGTGCGCAAGCAGTCGTTCCACACCACGCGGGCGCACCCGAACGCCTGGGCCAGCGCACGGCGCTGGGCGGCGTCCGGGTAGGCCCGGTAGTTGTAGCGGAGCTGCATAGCCCTGAACATATGTGACGAGGTACCGGCGCGGAGTGTTCAACGACGAGATGCTGAGCCGTATCGAAGAGATCATGCGAAGGTCTGCGCAGACTTCGAGGCGGAGCTGAAGGAGTTCAACGGCGAGAAGGATCACGTACCGGCCGGATCAACCGGGCCATCATGTACGGGCACCTGTGGTCGCCCTCGTACTTCGCCGCATTGTGCGGCGAAGCGCCGCTGGCGCTTTGAGTAGCACGGGCAGGGGCCCGACGTGCGGATGCGGCCAGTCGATCCGGGTCGGCTGCACCCGCACGGGCATCAGTGGGCGGGCGAGCGCGGCGATGTCGTCCAGCTCCCGCCGGTGCTGCGGCAGCGCCCTGCGCAGCGCCTGGTGGAGCCGGAGGAACGCCGCGGCCTCCTGCTCGGTGTACGGCCGGAGTCGTTCTGCGGCCAGCGCCCACGATGCCCGGCCCGCGCCGCCGGCCTCGTGGCGCAGCAGCGCCTGCCCGTCCCGCCGGATCACTGTCACGGCCGTGATCGCTGGATGCCGCTCGGCGAGTTCGACGATGTCGGCCAGTGCGCGGAAGCACTGGTCGTGCCCGGCGCGTGAGGTGAAGCGGGCGTAGCCGCCGATCTGGAGGGAGCGGGCGTAGCGCAGCGCTGTCGCCAGCAGGCTGTCCGCCTCCCGGACGGCTAGGACGACCAGCTCGACTGGGTAGTCGTCGGTCGCGAACGGCAGCGCGCTGGCCAGGAACTCGTCCGTGCTGCCCGGTGCGCCCTCGATGAGCGCATCACCGCGTCGCAGACGTACGTACTCTTCGGCCTCGGCGAACCAGGCGCGGTAGTCGGCCCGGATCGCGGCGCCGGCGTTGCGGGGATCCTCGGTCAGGAGTCGCAGGTAGTCCGGGTGTGACGCCTTGAAGTCGTCGCCGACCAAGTGAGTCGTCCCCGGCCGCATGGCCCGCCTGACCATTCTGGCCGCCAGCAGCTTCCCCGCTCCCGGCTGGCCCAGTACGTACACGGCCCGCGGGTCATCGCGGTCGACGATGGTGTTCAGGTAGGACGGGGCGATCAGCTCGTCGAAGACCCAGCGGTGTTCCTCGGCGGACAGCCGGTGGTAGTCCACGCCCGGCGCCGTCCGGCGCGGCTGAGCGATCCGCCGGACCGGCTCGGCGAGCGCGGCGGCGCGCTCGGCGTCCCGCTGGACTGCAAGGCGCCCGTCCTCATCGGCCAGATCGCGGTGCAGGCGCTGGTCGGTACGGGCTAGGTAACGACGGAAGACCTCCGTCTCCCGGGCGCTCCACGGCCGCCTCCACTCGTATGTCACCGCTTTCTCGGCTGCGGGCCGACGCCGCCATGTCCCGTCGATGAGCTCGTTGTCGTACAGGACGGTGCCGTCTCGCCGTACGACGGTGATGCGGTCGGCCAACTGCTCGGCCTCGATGACCGCCAGCGTCGTCAACATCTCCTTCGCGCACAAGTCATGGTTCTCCCACGACACGTACCGCCCGCCCGCTCCACTGATCGCCTCGGTCAGGAAGCGGTCCACGATCCCGAGCTGGCTCAGCGCCTGCGGGGTCGCGAGCGCGACCACCTCGACCCGGGAGCCGGCTTGCCGGTACGCGGCAGCGAACGCACGGAACTCGGCGGGATCAGCCAGGGCCGACTCCACCACTGCGTCGAATCCGTGCATGCGGACGTACTCCTCGACGGCAGCCTGCCAGCGGCGCGTGTCCGGTCGGACCTTGACTCCGGCCGTGCGGACATCGACGGCCAGGAGTGCGGTGTAGTGCTGGTGTGCGGCCTTGTAAAGGTCACTGCCGATCCGCACCGCGCCGCCGCGACGGTCCAGCACCGCCTGTACGAGGTCAGCGACTTGGGTCTTCCCCGCGCCCGGCTGGCCGCCGACGATCACGACGACCGGCCGGTCCTGGCGAGCAGCGCCTTTCGTCCACGCAGGAAGGATCACCCGGGTCAGAACGTCGCGGCTTTCGTCGTCGGACAGCATGACCGATACGACGTCCCCATCTCTCACCGGTTCTCCTGGGCAGCCACGAGCGTCTCCTTGCTGATCCGCAAGTCGTGCTCTTCGTAAATGTCTTCGTGTGCTGGCCAGCCGCCAGACGATGAAACAACTATACCATATACACATCACGAGCGGAATTTGGCATGCCAGAAGGTGTCTGTTGTGCTGGGCCTGGCTGATGCGTGACGGGGACGGCCTGGTGGTTCGCGAGCACGCAAAAGGCCGGCGCCCAATCCGCCGAAGCGGGTGGCAAGGACGCCGGCCAACCGAAAACGCGGCGAGTGGCAGCAGGCGCTGGAAGCCGTACGGGCTGCGGACGCATGGAACTGCTTTATCGGCGTGGAGCAGGGGCAGTGTGCCGCGTGAGCACTGGGTACGTCCTCGACCACACCGCCGTCAGCGCTCTCGCTCAGGGCAACATCTATATGGCCGCGCGTGTCTTCAGGCCGGTCAAGGAGGTCCAGCCGCTGTACGTGTCGCCGGTCTCGTTCGCTCACGGGCTCACCGGCAGCGCCTTGGGTGAAGTCGCGCACATGCTGCAAGCCGCCCTCGCGGCTCCTTGCTTCGTCTTCTGGCTTCGTTCACTTCATCGACCCGTGAACAAAACCACACCTCTGATCCGCTACAGAGAGCTACTTGTCGGATGGCGGCAGCTATACGAGAACAGGGCCGAAGAGACGGTGTCCTGTCGCATTGAAGCTGGCGGATTCTCACGAAGTCTCAAGCGATGTGTCGGATTCTCAGCGCATCACGGCGGGGTGGAGGTTCTGCTGTCCGTTCTCAGCGCACTCAGCCGTTGTCTCATCCAATCCAGTCGCAGTGGAGAGCGGAGGGTGTGTCTGGCGGCTGGCGCACAATCCGTTTCGCATGGGGCCGCGATCCGTCTTCGTCGATTCGCGCGGTGCTCAACGTGGCGAGCGCCCACGGCGTACGAGCCGAAACGGCTGTCCTGCCTGGTCAACGATCACGACCCCTGACTCCCCATTGCACAGCCAGTGCACTTCGATACGCCACGTGATATCTCCTGGTGTACCGGCAGTCACATTGAGGATGAAACGTTCCGGGTCAAGGTGCGAGACCGTGTACGGGAAGTCCGGCACGCCGGAGGCTGGCCTCGGTACGGGCGTTGGGTCGTCGAGGTCGGAATCGAAACGGCGTAACTCCTCCCGCTCCATGGGGGCGGGCATCAGTAACGGCCCGATGTAGTCGATGCGGGGAGGGGGGCATCGTGATTCCACGCGCACTTCCAGCTTGTTGAGGATTACGGCACGCTCGACGACAGCCTCGACGGTCAGATGCACGGTCGTGTCCGTCAGGCCTACCCAACCGGGCGAGTTATGCCGCTCTGTCGGATCCTCAGGAACAGGGCCAATGTGTCCACTCACGCCACTCACCTGGGAAGCCGCCACGATGATGGGAGCTGATGGGGCGTGGTCCAGCAGGGCATCACGGCCACGCATGATGGCCCCATCTGCACTGCGGGTCACGAACCCGCCGAGAGTTGAGGCGAGCCCTGCGAGGACCGCCGCCACGACCCATGTGCCAACCCCCGGTACGGCGACAGCTACAGCAACTGCGGCCAGCAGTAAGACAACTACGCCCGCTCGCATCATGAGTTGACGCTGCTCCACGGTTCCCCCTTCCAACGATGAGAAGGGACAGCGAGGCTGCACTCCCGGCCGGGGTGACTCGCTCTGTCCCGTCTCATGCGAATTGGCCCCTGTATCAGGCGATCTGGTCCGTTCGCGCTACTCATGTCACGCGAGACCTCGACCCGCACGGCGATGAAACCCCGGGATCTCGGTGAGCAGCACGCGCCAATAGGGTGGACCGATGGCATCGATCAAGCAGTTCCAAGTCACCTTCGACTGCGCAGAACCTGAGCGCCTCGCTCGTTTCTGGTGCGAGGTGTTGGGGTACGTCGTACCGCCGCCACCGGAGGGGTTTGCCACTTGGGACGATTTCAAGCGCTCGCAGCCACCTGAGCAGCGGGATTCATGGTTCGCCTGCAGTGATCCCTCAGGTGTGGGCCCGCGACTGTACTTCCAGCGCGTCCCCGAAGGGAAGGCCGCCAAGAACCGGCTGCATCTTGATGTGCGGGTCGGCACCGGACTCGTGGGTAAAGAGCGCCTCGCCGCACTTGAGGCCGAATGCGCACGACTGGTCCCGCTCGGCGCGGTACACGTGCGAACGCTGTATGACGGCAATGATTCGTGCATCCCGATGCAGGACATCGAGGGCAACGAGTTCTGTATCGACTGAGAACCCATCTCTGAACCTCAAAGCTGATCGCCGTCTACTTGTAGGCCTGGCTCAGCGCCCAGATCGCCCAGACGATCACGGCCAGCGGAATCACGACGGCCGCGGTGCCGAGCGCGACACCCGCCCGCGCCCGGAAGGGATCGGTTCCCTCCCGGCCCCGCATCCTGCGCAGAGCGACGGTGCCTGAGACGACCGCAGAGATCCCCACGGGCACGAAGAAGTACACGGGAAGAAGGCGGACCCACATCGGGACCGGGGCGGGCAGCAAGGGGCAGACCATCATCGCGACGGCGACAGCACCCAGTACAAGCGACGTCGTACCCCGCGACTGCTGCCGCGCCGCCACCTGTTCACTCGATCCGGCCATCTGCTCAACGGAACTCATGCTCGGGATGCTAGGCAGCAGGTACCGCGCTCCGCTTGGGCGCGAGTACCTAGGTCGTCCTGAGTAGCCCGCAGCCGAATAGACGGCACGAGACCAGCGCAGGAGCGGGCAGCGCCTCCACGGGTCTGTAAAGAGCCGCGAACGTGTCCTCCCAGATCAACTGAGACGGCACCGGGCAACCGTGCGTCCGGGACCAGATCCACTGAGATTTCCAGCGTCACGGCTCTCGTTTCTTCTGGTCGCTGCAGGTAACAGGCATCACCAGGGACCAGATCATCTGAGACGGACACGCTCGCCTGGGTCTGGCCGCAGCCCGGGCGGCTGCGGCTCCAGCGCGTCGCAGAGCCGGTCAGCGAGCCCAGGCGCGCAACTGGGCGGCGACCTCGCGCAGGGCGAGGGTGCCGTTTCGAAGGCCTGTAACCAGTTGGGTCATGCCCCCGGCGGGCGGTTTGACGGGCTCGCCGGACTCGCGCAGGTAGCGGATGGCGAGAGCGCTGCCGACGAGGCCGTTGTAGTCGGTGAGCGGCGCGGTGGCGACGAACATCTGGAGCAGGACCGCGGCGCGGACGGGGGTTTCGAGGTAGAAGGGTTCGCCGGCGTGCAGCTCGTACGCGTGCCGGTACACGGCGGCGGCGAGAGCGCCCCAGTCGTCGATGCCGACTTCGCGCCCGGTGTTCTCCTCGAACTGCTGGAGGGATTCCTCGATCCAGCGGGCATCCACTTGGAGAATCAACGCTTGCCCGCCTCGAAGGTCTCCTCGAACTCGCCCAGCAGGTCTGTCATGTCATCGACCAGGCCGGACACGAAGGCGTCGCGCTGCGGGTCGACCTCGCTCTCGACGATGCCGGAGACGTACGCCTGGATGGTGACGCCGCGGCGCTTGGCCCGCGCGGTGAGGAGCTCGTGCGTGCGGGCCCCGACCCGGACGTTCAACTGTTTCTTCTCGGTCTCCATACTCGCATCCTAGCAATTGCTAGCGCATTGGGGGAGGGGTTCGCATGCCCCTGGGCCCCAGGACCACGCCGGTCACTTCGCGTCCTCGATGCGTTTGGCGCGGGCGCGCGCGGTCTCGGCGCCGCTTCGTGCTTCGCGGGCCTTGCGGACGGCATCCGACAGGCCGCGCCGGGCTTGGTCCAGTGCGCTTCGTGCCTGGCGTGCTTGCTCCTGGGCGGATTTCACCTCCTCGGCGAGGGCGGCGGACCGTGCCTCTGCCGCCTGGAGCTGTTTCTCGGCCTGCTCCTGCGCTGATTCGGCTCGCTGGCGTTCTTCCTCCCGCTCGCGTGCCTGCTGCTCGGCAATTTCCGCGTCGTGGCGGGCCTGGGCGACCTTCCGTTGCTGCTCTGCCTCGCGGTGCTGCTCCTTGGCGCTCCGGACCGAGCTGTCGGCACCGTCCTGTTGGTCCTGACTGGACGGGCGGCTGGATCGTGTTGGGGGTGGGGGAGCGGCCGTCCGCGCGGTGGCGCTGACTGCGGCCGCGGTGAAGCCCACTGGGGGATTGAGAGGCTTGACGAGTTGGCCGGAGGCCCATTCCTGTGCTGCCTGGGGATCGGCGAGGACCGCGTGCAGGGTTGCTTCGATCTCGTGCTGTACGGCTTCACTGACCGGATGGCCGGCTTCTGCGGCCAGCTGGCGGGCTTGGCGTGCCAGCGCGCCGACCAGGCGGTGTTGCTGGCTGGACAGTTCGCGCAGCTGCTCACGGTCGAGTTCGCGGTGTGCTTCTCGCAGGCCCTCGCCGAGGCGGAGCAGACCGGCGACGGCGTCGGGCTGGGCGCGTACGAGGAGATTGCTGGCCCATGCGGACAGCGTCGGCCGCCGCAGCGCGCCGATCTTGCCGGCCAGTTCCCGGTCGCCCGCTTTGCGGGCAGCGGCCGCGTGCTGGCTGCGGGCGTCGATGAAGTCTTCGGGCGCCAGCTCGTACAGCTCCTCGGTGATGCTCTCCAGATCCACAGCTCACCCAGCACCCTTCACTCCGACAGGAACGAGTTTGCACTCTTTGCCCGGGTAATTCCCTTACATGAGTCTTGCTCCTCCGGTGGAGCCGATGCTGGCCCGCGCGGTACCGCGGCTGCCCGGCCCGGCAGCCCTGCCGGGCGGCACCGTGTTCGAGCCGAAGTACGACGGCTTCCGGCTGCTGGTGTTCGCCGGCGCCGATGGCACGGTGTTCCTGCAGTCCCGCAACGGACGGGACCTCACCGGAGCGTTCCCGGAGATCGCTGACGCCGCCGCGGCGCTGGGCGAGGACGTCGTCATCGACGGCGAAGCCGTTATCTACACGGGCGGCAGGCTCGACTTTTCGGCGCTGCAGCACCGGATGAACCGTCGGCCACGAACGGTCGCTCTGCTGGCGCGTGAGCAGCCGGCGCACCTGGTCGCCTTCGACCTGCTACAGCACGCCGGTACCGAGATGCTGACCTGGTCCTACGCCGAGCGCCGCGCCGCACTGGAGTCGTTGTTCCAGGGCCACGGCCTTCAGGCTCCGTGGGCGCTCACACCGTCGACGACCGATCGCGCCCTGGCCGAGGAGTGGCTGACCGAGTGGACAGCGGTCGGCGTGGAGGGCCTGGTCATCAAGGGCCTCGACCAGACTTATCAGCCCGGCCGGCGAGGCTGGCTGAAGTACCGCACCCGCAACACCGCCGAGGCGGTCATCGGCGCGGTCACAGGCAGCCTCATCCGACCGGAGACCGTCCTGCTCGGCCGCTACACCACCGACGGACGCTTCCTGCTGGTCGCCCGCAGCACACCCCTGGCGCCTCGGCTTCGTGCGGAGCTCGGCGGCGGCCTGCTCACCCCCGCAGGCGCCGACCACCCCTGGCACGACGTGCACTTCACTTCGCACTGGGGCAGCCGCGAACCCCTCGCCTTCACCCCCGTCGCGCCCCAGCTCGTCGCCGAATTTCACGGTGACACCGCTGTCGATCGCGGCCGCTGGCGCCACCCCGTCAATCTCCACCGGCTCCGTATCGACCTCACCCCCGACGACGTCCCGCTGTATGGCGCGGAACAGCCCTCCGTCGACCCGGACCAGCCAGCAGCGGAATGACGCCCGGCTGCGTCAACACCGCTCGCCCGGGCTTCGCCCGTCCGTGGGGTCTCACGTGCGCCACGGTCGCCGCAGAGGGCATCACGCGTTACCCTTCTCGAACAGAGGTTCGAAAGCGCTTTTCGGTGTAATTCGCACGAAAATAGACAGGTGGGGTCAGTGGTGTTCGGAGGCGAGGCATGGCGGGTTTTACCCACGTGCACACCGCGTCCGGCTACTCCGCCCGGTACGGGGCCTCCCACCCTGAGGACCTGGTGGAGCGGGCGGCCGAGCGAGGCATGAGCGCGCTGGCGCTGACCGACCGGGACACCGTCACCGGCGCGGTGCGGTTCGCGAAGGCGGCGATGAAGCACGGCATCCGGCCGGTCTTCGGCATCGACCTGGCCATCGCCCCCCTTGCTGCGGTCCGTGCCCAGCGCCCCCGCACCCCGGTGCGCGGCGGAGCCCACGTGGTGGAGCCCCCGCTGCGCATAGTCCTGCTCGCCGAAAGCAAGGCCGGCTGGGCCCGGCTGTGCCGCCTGACCTCCGCCGCCCACCAGCAGCCCCATGGCGAAAGGCCGGTGGTGTCCTGGGAGGCGCTGCGCGAGCACGCGGGCGACGGACTGATCGCCCTGCTCGGACCGGTCTCCGAACCGGGCCGCGCTCTGTCCGCGGGCCGTCCGGACATCGCCGAGCAGCTGCTCACCCCCTGGCGCGAGCTGTTCGGGACCGGGCTGCGGCTGGAGGCCGTGTGGCACGGCCAATCCGGCACCGGTCCCGGCTCGCTGCGCCTGGCCGCCCGCACCCTCACGTTTGCCGACCACGTCCACGTCCCCGCTGTGCTGACCAATGCCACCCGATACGCCGATCCGGGTCAGCACCGGCTCGCCGACGTGCTGGACGCGGCGAGGCTGCTGCGCCCCATCGACCGGCGCCAGCTCGATTCGGGGGAACGGTGGCTCAAGGACCCGGCCGCCATGGCGGATGCCGCCTCCCGGATTGCCGAAGCCGCCGGCACGGGAGCCAGGCGAGCTCTGCGACTGCTCGCCGACACAGAGGCGGCGGCCGCCCAGTGCGTGCTCGACCCGATCGAGGACATGGGCCTAGGTGCGCCGCATTTCCCCGAACCGGAGGTGGTCGGCGTCGGCGGGGGAGCGGGGGAGGCGTCCCGGCTGTTGCGCGAGCGGTGCGAGGCGGGCATGGTCCGCCGCGGCCTCGACCGCGACACAGCGGCCCTCCAGCGGCTGGAGGAGGAGCTCGCCGTCATCGCCGAGCTCCGCTATGACACCTATTTCCTGACCGTCGCCCAAGTCGTCGCCGACGTACGGGAGATGGGCATCCGGGTCGCGGCACGCGGCTCCGGCGCGGGCAGCATGGTCAATCACGCGCTGATGATCGCCACCGCCAACCCTTTGGATCACCGGCTGCTCTTCGAACGGTTCCTGTCCGTGCGCCGCGCATCCCTGCCGGACATCGACATCGACGTCGAGTCCGCCCGCCGGCTCGAGGTCTACGACAAAATCATCGACCGGTTCGGGCTGGAACGGGTCGCCGTCACCGGCATGCCCGAGACCTACCGTGCCCGCCACGCCCTGCGCGACACCGGCCTCGCCCTCGGCATCCCGCCCGCGGACCTGGACCGGATCGCCAAATCGTTCCCGCACATCCGAGCCTGCGACATCACCGCCGCCCTCGCCGAACTGCCCGAGCTGAAAGAACTGGCCGCCCAGGCCGGCCCGTACCGGCTGCTGTTCGAGCTCGCCGAAGGCCTCGACGCCCTGCCCCGCGGGATCGCCATGCACCCCTGCGGCGTCATCCTCACCGACGCGACGCTGCTGGACCGGCTGCCCGTGCAGCCCACCCCCGGCGGCTATCCGATGGTCCAGGCCGACAAGGAAGACGTCGAAGACCTCGGCCTGATCAAACTGGACGTGCTTGGCGTGCGGATGCAGTCCGCGATGGCCCATGCCACCGCCGAGATCCAGCGCACCACGGGCGAGGCGATTGATCTGGATGACCCGCAGCAGGTGCCGCTGGATGATTTCTTCGCGTTCAAGCTCATCCAGGCATCCGACACCCTGGGCCTGTTCCAGCTCGAATCACCCGGCCAGATGGACCTGCTCAGCAGGTTGCAGCCCCGCAACACTCAGGACGTCATCGCCGACATCAGCCTCTTCAGGCCCGGACCGGTGGCCGGCGGCATGCCGGAGCAGTACATCGCCGCACGCCACGGCAAAGCCCCCAGCTACCCGCACCCGGATCTCGAACCGGTCCTGGCCGACACCTACGGGGTGGTGATCTGGCACGAGCAGATCATCGACATCCTCGCCACCCTGACCGGCTGCGACCGGGCGCTGGCCGAGATTGCCCGCCGCGCGCTCGGCGATAGCGAGCGCATGCCCAAGATCCGCGCCTGGTTCCTCAAAGAAGCCTCCGCTCGCGGCTACGCACCCGACGTGCTGGACACGGTGTGGAACATCCTCGAGGCGTTCGGCGCTTACGGATTCTGCCGCGCCCACGCGGTCGCCTTCGCCGTCCCAGCGCTCCAGAGCGCTTGGCTGAAGGCCCATCATCCGGCCGCCCTGTATGCGGGGCTGCTTGAGCACGACCCGGGCATGTGGCCCAAGCGGGTCATCGTCGCCGACGCCCGCCGCCACAACGTCGCCGTGCTGCCCGTCGATATCAACCACTCCAAGCCCACCCACACCATCGAACAGGCCCCGGACGGCACGTGGGGTGTGCGCCTGGCCCTGTCCGGCGTCCGCGGCATCAACGAGGCCGAGGTCACCCGGATCGCCGCCAGCCAGCCCTACACCTCCCTGTCCGACCTGTGGCAACGAGCCCGCCCCAACCGGCCCACCGCCGAACGCCTCGTCACCATCGGCGCACTCGACACGTTGCGCGGACCCCTCACCCGCCGCGACCTGCTGCTGAACATCGCCGAACTCCACCGCCAGTACCGCGGCCGCCCCCTCGACGACGGACAACTCCCACTCCACACCGACAGCGAGACGGCCGGGCAGACAGCCGGGCTGCCCGAGATGACCGGCCGCGAAGCCCTCACCTCGGAGCTGCAGATACTCGGCATCGACGTGTCCCAGCACCTGATGGACCACCACCATCAACTGCTGCGCGAGCTCGGCGCCACCGACGCCGCCCACCTCCGCGCACTACACCCGGGCCAGCGCGTCCTGGTGGCCGGCGTGCGAGCCTCCACCCAGACCCCGCCCATCCGAAGCGGCAAGCGGATCATCTTCGTCACCCTCGAAGACGGATCCGGCATGGTCGACCTCGCCTTCTTCGAAGACAGCCACGACGCCTGCGCCCACACCATCTTCCACAGCGGCCTGCTCCTGGTCCGCGGCACCATCCAGCGCCGCGGCGGCCGCAACACCGTCACCGGCTCCATGGTCTGGGACCTCGACAAACTCGCCGCCGCCCGCCGCGACCACGGCCCCGAAGCCGTACACCGCCTCCTCGGCCCCGACGCCACCCCCACACCGGCCACGCCGGCAGCCAGGGGCGATGCGCCGCACCGCACCATCCCGCAGGAGACCGGAGCCGAACTGCACCCCTGGGCGGACCTGGAGCCGGCCGGGCAGCGCTCCGCCGACCTCAAAGCCCTCGGCTACACCAGTCCAGGAAGCGCGGGGTGAGCGTCATGAACGAGAGGCACATCCTCCACATCCACTTCCATATCAATGACGGCTCCGACCTCGAGCTCTATGGACGACTGATCGAGCAGCTGCAGGGCATCACCCCCCGCACCCAAGCGCTGCCACCGGATGCCGCCGACTGCGATGTCACCGGTGCGCTGCGGTTCTTCGACCGTGATCCGCAGCAGATCGCCCAGCTTGTGAGGCTGCGCGCGCTCGCCCTGCACGGCATCAACACCACGATCGGATCGGCGAGCAACCGCATGCTGGCCGCCATGGCCGCCGACGCCACCGCGCCCGGCAGCATCACCCACCTCGACCACACCCCTGAGGCGATCGCCGCCTTCCTGCGCCCCCGCCCAGTCGCCGCGCTGTTCGGGGTGGGCCCGTCGACCGCCAGCCTCCTTACTCGGCACGGACTGCACACCATCGGCGCCATCGCCGACACACCCCTGGGCACCCTGCAGCGCCTCCTGGGCAAGACCGTCGGCCGACAGATCCACGACCGGGCCCGAGGCGAGGACCCGCGCCCGGTCACCCCCCAGGCACCCGCCCGCTCCTGCAGCGCCGACCATGCCTTCCCCCGCGACGAACTCGACCCCGCCCGCCACCGCCAGGCCGTGCTCTCTCTCGCCGAACAGCTCGGCGCGCGGCTGCGCAAGGAACGACAGGTGACCGGCCGGCTGACCCTGACCGTGCGCTACGCCGACCGGTCCATGACGGTACGCACCCGCCGCCTGCCCGAACCCACCAACCACGCCGCCGCCCTGGCCCGCACCGCGTACGACATCTACAGCGCGCTCGGGCTCCAGCGGGCTCGCGTCCGCGGCATTGCTCTGCGCGCGGAAGACCTTCAGGGCGCCGAACGCGCCACCCGGCAGCTCACCTTCGACCCGGGCGACGACAGAGCTCGCCGCATCGAGGCCGCCGCCGACAAAGCCCGCGCCCGCTTCGGTGCCGACGCCGTGATGCCCGCAGCCCTGGCCCGCCTATCCGATGACCGCCGCGCCGCGCCCGGAAGCGGCAGCCGGTCCGTACGATGATGCAGCTCAATCGAAATGGAGATCGAAAACGTGCGTTCTGAACGGTTCCAGCAGTTCTGTCTGGACTCCCTCGCCAAGGGCCCGGACATCCAGGCAGTGGAGCCGTGGAGCGAAGAAGGCTCACGTCCCCGAGGCCTCGCCATCACCTTCAGCTCCGGTGCGCAGCTCTGGGTAGGCATCACCGGTGTCGCCGCGCCCGGCGAGAAGCTCGACCAGCCCGAGACGCCTGTGACCGGCATGCCGCCCGCGGAGGTTCCGCTGCCGTCCCTGTACGAGCAGGGAATGATGACCGCGGAGCGGGCGGAGGCGTACGTCGCGGCTCTCCTCACCAACGCGGCCTCCGACGAGATCGCCCGCGCGTACGGCTACAGTGACCGCCCCGCCCCGGCCATGCACCCGGGCATCGGGGTCGAATTCCACTCAGGCGCCCGCGCGAACCTGCCCTTCGTCCACACAGCCCGCCCCGGACAAGGACGCGGCCGCAACGCATTTCAGCTGCAGAGCGAGTTCTAGATGCTTAGCTTGTCCTACCTTCCAGGCGTGGGTCTGAGCCGGTCATTCGTAGGATCGGCAGGACCCAGGGGTTCTGGGTATGGCTGTGAGCTTGTCGCCGCTCGATGGCTAAAAAAACTT
>NZ_JBVHDR010000022.1:0-52410 GCF_055563295.1 Streptomyces sp. NPDC002868
GCGCGCGGTTCGCTCCGCGAACACATCGCGCTGGCGCTACGCGCCAGTCAATTTCCTTGCTCCGCAAGGAAATTGATACTGCGTCACTCCGTGACGCAAGAATTCGGAAATGCTCCGCATTCCCGAACAGAATTCGCTCCGCGAATTCATAAAAGCGCTGGCTAGAGGAAAGGGTGCGGGGCTCGGAATTCCCGGAATGGCATTCACCGAAGACTCCTGACAAACCGTCAGACGCGACCCTGGAAAAAGAACCCGGACCGCCTACCAGAACAGAACACCGACACTACCTCCTCTCCCAAATCACCCAACTGAACCACCACCACCCACAACACACAACCACCCACCGTTATGAACCGCGCGGGTAGCCCCCCGCAGTGATCCCATGCCCGGGTGCGCGCGAGTCTCCGTCTACCCTGCCTGTCCGCTTCGGGCTGGTCGTCTCTGAGCCTGGTCAACGGTTCGGATTCCTCGCGGTGATGTCACCGGTTTCGGCGCGGTCCCGGATCCAGGCGTCAGCTTCCTCGGCGCAGCCGGTGTCTTCCAGGATCTCGACGGCAGCGTTGCGCGCCGCAAGGTCGTCCCGAGCACGCACGCAGCTGCCCCTGGCGCAGGCTCACACCACGTCCCAGCGCCCTCCGTTCGCTGTGCTGGCCTCCCGCACCAGCATGGCCCCGGGCTTCAAAGCGCAACGCGGCCGTGGTTCACAGTCGGCCGGGCCTGCGGCTGCTGGTAGAAGCGTTGGGGAGGGTCCGAGCGGACGGTGTGGCGCTGGCTCACTGCCGGCCCGGACGGACTCGCCCCGGTACCAAGCGGGGGCGGGTCTGTTATGACGGCCGAGGTGTGGCAACTGCGCGCGCCGCCGGTCCCGGCAAGCATTTCTACTCGGCCTGACGCGTGGCGGTGATTGCCCCTCTTCCGCCGTATCACCACGCAACCACCCGCCTCTTAAGTACGATCTGATGCCTGGCCCTGAATCGCAATGTGGGACGGGTGAATGACGCCAGCGCAGAAAAATAAAGTCATCGAGCACTCCCTGACAGCCCTAGCCGTCATCTTCGGTAGCGTTGCATTTGCGTTGTCGGTCGTCGCGGGTCAAGCTCCCAAAATTAACTGGTCATTACTCATCGGCGGTATCGTGAGCACCGCCATCACGCTGGCCGTGGCAGCTGTCGAAAAGTACCGCGCAAACATACTGCGCAACGCAACAGAACGCCTGGCTCGGGAGGCTGAAGCCCGTTACGAGCTCATGGTCTCGGGCCTGACTCCCAGCGTGAAACATGTGGCACGGATTGCTGGTCTCTCGCTGTCGTCCCAACCACTCGATGCTCAACGCGTGGAGCGTTGTTCGTGGACGGCATTTACAGCCACTAGTTCGTACGTGAGAGCCACAGCAGCTTCACACTCTCAATCCGTCGAATACGGGTCACCGCGTCCCAGGAATGCATGCGAAGAGCGCCATCTGCACTGGTCGTCCTTTCTCGAAACGACCGGGTCTCGCTCTCGGCTTCGCGGGCGATGCAGGACGCTGGCGGTGTCGAGGTCGTCGTCGTGAAGGCCCGTCACGGCATGCATGAAATGGCTGGCGGCTTCAGCTGCCGCTACGGCGTTCAGCGGCATGACGCTGGCTGCTGGAACGCCGGGAACGTAATGGGCTGCTGCCTGGTCGGCGAGTGCTTGCATGTCGACGGCTAGATCCGTGGGATTGATCAGGCCATCGCACCACAGGCATCCGGATCCGGGCAGGAGGAGTCGGGTGACTGCGTGTATCTGCCCGACGGTGCCGTCGCGCACCGGGATCTTCGCGCCGGCTTGAGTGGCGGGGATGAGGTACTGGTGCACGGTGGCATTCGTGAAGTGGCGGGCAGCTGCGCCGTCGGCAGCAAGGAAGATCCAGTCGCACATGGTCAACTCATGCCGGACGTCGGGGCGTTCGGCCCGGGCGCGCAGGATAGTGAGTTCGATGCTGGGATTGGCCTGGTGTGCCAGGCGGGCAGCGAGTTCGGTCTTGGGCCGGCCCACGTTGTTATGGCCGGCGCCGGTCAGGCGCGGGAGGTTGGAGGCGTCCACGGTGTCGTCGTCGATCAGGACGAGGTGACCCCGAGGCGGGCGGGCGAGGAACTCGGTAAGGAGGCTGCCGATACCTCCAAGACCTACGACAGCGACGTGCATCTGTTGGAAGGTCTGCTGTCCCAGGTCACCGAAGACGCGCACTTGTCGGTCGTAGCGGTCGGGGAGCCCATGGTCTGTTGTGCTGCTTGCGGCTCGGCCAGCTGGGTTGGGGCGGGCACCGGTAGCCGACGCGTATGACTTGAGTCTGACCGGGCCGCGTCGGCTGACTCTGCGTCAGCTGGGAGAACCCTCCCCACTGCGCGCCAGCCTCGCCCGTCACATTGAGCCGCAACTCCGAGAGCTGCCCCCGTCGGGATATTTCCGCAGGCCAGTACAAGGACGCGGGCGACGCGCTGGGCATCAACCTGCTCGCCGACCCCTACCAGGTCGAGCGCAACGCCGCCGTCGCCTGGAAGACGGGCCTCTGGTACTGGAACACCCAGAACGGGCCGGGCACGATGACGGGCCACAACGCGATGGTGAACCAGGCCGGCTTCGGCCAGACGATCCGTTCGATCAACGGCTCGCTGGAGTGCGGCGGCAAGAACCCGGCGCAGGTCCAGAGCCGGTTGGACAAGTACACGCAGTTCGCGGCGATCCTGGGCGTGCCGACCGGCGGGAACCTCTCCTGCTGAGGTACTGAACGCTGCCAACCCCCCACAAAGCGGCCGCGGGCCGGGGAGAACCCACCTCCCACGGCCCGCGGTCATGTCACGTCCGGTCGGCGGCGGCGAGCTGTTCCTGGAGCCGGGCGTGGCGGAACTGGTAGACGGCCCCCGCCTGGCGCAGGACGCCCCGCCGATGAGCTTCGTCGAGGAACGCCATGAGCCGCCAGGGCAGCCTGCCCGTCCCGCACAGCCACAGGCGGACGACGAGCAGCCAGCCCCAGGCGCTCAGGGCGATGGCCAGCAGGCCGACCGGCAGCCAGACGACCATGGGCAGCCCCATGCTGTTCTGACTCATCGGCAGCGACCTGAGCAGGAAGACGCCGAGCGTGGTCCCGAACGCCATCACGACGATGCCCCGCGTGACCGCCGCCGCCCTGTCGCTGCGCAGGCCCGCCAGTGGGCTGGACGCCCGTGCGATGTCGACCGGAGTGGCCAGCCACCTGTGCACCCCGGCCGCGACACCAGTGATCACGCCGATGCTGAGGCCAAATGCCAGTCCGAAGGTCAGCGCGGCTTCGAAGAGGCGAAGGGGAGGGACGGCGTACAGCCAGTCCTCGACGCGTGGTGGCAGTTCGTTCTGGAACCCGGTGTCTTCGGCGAAGACGCCGTTGGGCAGCCCCACGCGCACGTTCGTGTAGCTGCCCCGGGAGAGGTGCAGCTCGATGGGACCGTAGAAGGTCGTGCAGTCCGGCTCGTGCGCGCAGTCCCGGACCTCGTCAGCGCCGAACCTCGCGTAACTCCTGCCGCCCCACGTGCTGACGACTCCGAGCACCGGTCCGGGAGTACGGACGAACCGTGTCCCGTCCGGGTGCCGGCCGTAGTGCCAGCCACCCGGTGTAAGGGCGTACGCGCCTCCGTCCGCCGTCCGGTGCACGACGGCGCCGGACGGGAAGTCTGCGTTCATCGAAGCCCGTGCGCCCAGCGTCGAGGCGTGGGCCAGGCCGAACGCGGCACCCAGACACAGACCGCCGAGCAGACCGACGGACAGCGGCCGCAGCAGGGCCGGGCCGGGACGACGGCGTCGCTCCCGCCTGATCACCGGTGCCGCCGCCCGGCCGGTGACGCCCGGCCACACGGCGAGCGCGACGACGAGCCCGGCGAGCGCGCCGATCGCCAAGGACACGGGCTCGGAAACGAATTCGGTCCCGAGCACGAAGGCGACGAAGGCCGCCAGCAGGACGGCTGCCACGCTCAGCACGCCCAGGACGGGAGACTGGAGCCTTTGGCGCCCGAGAAGCGGCATGGTGGACGGGCGGACGTCTCCGGCAAGACCGAGAACAGCGAGCATCGTCGCGGTGACAAGACCGGCGGCCATCGCCGCGGCAACCGGGCCCAGCCGTCCGCCCGCGTTGAAATGGATCGGGTTGAAGTCCCCCCAGGCGAATCCGAGACTGCCGGCGGAACCGACGGCGGCCCCCAGGGGTGCGGCGACCGCGACCGACAACACCAGCTCGCGCGGTATCCGCCACCGTTCGGCCGGCTGTCCGGAACGCGCCGCCCGGCCGGGTTCCGCCCATGTGCGGCCGCGCGACAGGACCACGTGTCCCGTACAGACCCCGGCGACGAAGGCGAGGGGTGTCGTGGGCTCCCCCAGGCCGACGGCGACCGCCGTCGCCATGCATCCCAGGAGCAGCACCGGCCCAAGGCGCCTGAGCAACCACGGCAGTGCCAGCCGCAGTTCCCACCATGCCAGGTCGCGGGTCCGCCGCCGCTCCAGGTGCCGGGCCAGAAAGCGGAGCCAGTGCCCGGCCCGGTCGGCGTCGGGGGCGTCCCCGAAGGCCGCGGGTACGAACGCGTCGAGGAAGTGCTGCTCCAGCGCCTCCGGGCCGGAGAAGCGCCCGCCGTCGAGCAGCTCCATGGGGTCGGCGCCGGTGTCGCCGTACACCGTGCGGGCCATGGCCACCATCAGCGGTGTGCCGAGGACCTGTCGCAGGGCGGCGCCGGACGGGTCCCCGGGGTGTGCGCGCAGCCGCGTGAGGACGGGGTCCCAGCACGTCGAGCGCTGTCCGTCGCTTCCCCTCAACGGGCGGGCGGTACGCACCAGATAGCGGCTCGCCTCCTTGAACGACAGCGGCTGGAGCTCGACCACGGCCGCGGAGGTGAAGACGTCCCCTGCCTCCACCACCTCCCCGTACACCTGAGTACGGCAGGTCAGCAGCACCGGACTGCCGGGGTCCAGCTCCGCGTTCAGCCGTCGCACGGCGTGGGCCCGCAGGGGTGCGGCGAGTTCGTCGAGACCGTCGAGGACCGGCAGGATGCGCTCGGCGGCCAGCAGCTCGCCGCCCCAGGTGGCACCCGGGTACGTCTGCGCGATATGGGCCGCCATCCAGGCGCTCAGGGTCTCGCGGTCCGGCTGCCAGGCGGCGAGCGGGAAGACCACGGGAACGGGCGCGCCGGGCTGCCACCGCTCCAGCGTGTCCAGGGCGTAGCGCACCGCGAGCACGGTCTTGCCGCCGCCCGGCCCGCCGAGAACCACCAGCCGCCGTGACGGCACCCGGTCGACGACGGCGGTGACGTTCCCCAGCCAGTCGCTCAGGTCCGCCGAACCGCCGATGTTCTCCTGATGGTCGGCCAGCCACGCCTCGGCCCGGGTCCACCGAACGGGCATCGGCTCGGGGTCCTGAAGCCTGCGCAGCCGCCACTCCTCGGTCCACTGCTCCCCGACGGCGTCGGCCAGTTGCCGGGCCAGGCGGTCGAGCCGTTCGTCCGACGCGGGCCGGCCGTCGCCCGTGGCGCGCTCGCGCATCCGCGAGACGGCCAGCCCGGTCACGGACACGGCAAGGCCGAGTACGGAGGTCAGGCCCGAGGTCTCGTAGAGATCGCCGTTCGCGCCCGCGACGACGAAGACGAGTCCCGTGACGAGCACGGCCGCAACCCAGACTCCGCGAATCGTCCAAATCCCGCCCATGCCGCGCCGCCCATACCGCATTGCACGGCCCCCCGTTGCGCCTCGCCCCCGCCCGAAGAATACGCTCAGCAACTGTGTGATCGCGGAACGAATGGGGAACTCGGGGGACTGTGCGTTCTCTCCCGGCCCGCGGCCACGGTGCGCCAGGCGAACGAGACCTCGCCCGGCCTGTATGGGGTCACCGGGCTCTACCGGATCTTCGAGGTGACCGAGGAGGATGAGGCCACCGGTGACCGGCCCCACGGCCCGACGCCGAGGAGCTCGCGCGTCGGCGGCACGTGATCACGATCATGGAAGCTGCCCTCGTGGCGGGCACCCGGAGCGGTCGGCGTGTGCATCCCGAGCTGTTCGGGCTCCTGACCGACTTCGTCACCCGGGCCGTCATCTTCCCCAGCGGGCTCGCCGAGGACGATGTGGTGCAGCGTCTGGCACCCTGAGGTGGGTTCATTCGAGCAGGTGCTCCGGCCGGACGCGTACCTCGCCCATACCGCGCTGCCGTATCGCAACCGCCTGTTGCCCCAGCTCCACCTCGCTCATGAGCGTCCAGATGCCCGCCGGTTCCTCGGGGGCGAGGACCGGGTGGGGGCAGCGGTGGCGTCGGCGGGTCTGGGCGACGCACTGGATGTCGTCGACGGGGCGGGCGGCGAGGTAGCGGCCGTACAGGATCTGCACCACGGGCCGGGCGGGCCGGCGCACCGGCTCCGCCGCAGAGTCGGTGCGCCGGCCGGGGGCGGGGTGAAGGCGCCGCTGTCGAGCAGGCGGCGGGTGCGCACGGCGAGGCGGCGGCGTAGTTCCGTCAGTTGCGGGGTCAGCTGCTGGGTGGGCTCGCGTGCGGGGGCACAGGACGGGGTGCGGGATGCGGCACCACCGGCTGCCGTCGCCCGCGGCGTGCGCGATGCCGGAGTCGACGTGCCAGCGGCAGGAGACGGGGACCGCGGCTGCGTCGAGTTCCTGCGGGTGCAGGCCGACGGGTCGCCCATGGGCGCGGGTGTACCAGTCGACGCGGTGGCCGCAGTCACGGCAGCGTTTGAGGCTGGGCGGTGCGCAGGAGCCGGCTGGGGCTGTCGGCGGCAACTCGCAGCGCCCGCGGGCGTCGAGAAGCGGCGGGGCTGCCGTCCCAGCGGCGGCTGGACGGGGTGGTGAGGGAACACATGGCCGCGAAGGTGGCAGGCGACGCGCCGCAGGCACGGTGCCCGGGCCGTCAATGTCCGGCGATCGGCCCAATGCGCTGGAACTGATGCGCGACTCGTCGCAGGCGCGTGCGATGCCGGTGACCGGATCAGGTGAACTGTCCCGGCCGTTGCGCCGGGGCTAGTCGGCGGCTTCCGCTCACCCGCGAACACGGCGGCCGCACTTGGCGCCTGGCCGACGTCTGCGCCGCATGCGCCGCCGCCACCCCCCACGCGGCCGCTGTCCCCGACATCGCCCTCAACGGCCCGCCACCACGGCAGTTACCCGTGGACGGCCGGGGCTTGGGCCGTCAGAGGAAGCGGGCAGGGCGGCCGCGCGGACCGTCCGAGCAGGTCCGCGTCCAGGACATGCTCAGCTACCTCGCATCCGCACTCCCCACCGGCACCAGCCCCGAAGCCCGACTGCTGGCAATTCAGTGCGCCCTGCGCTCCAACGGCCACGGGCACGTGCGGCTCCCCGCCGGATTCCTGCGCGGCATGCGCCTCCAGCACGCTGCGGCTGCCTGGCGCGAGCTTGAACGTCACCGGTGGCTGCACCTCCTCGATCAGGTCACCCCGTGCTGTCGCAGCCCAGCTGATCGACCCTCTCACCCAGTCCCCCGGGCGTCCCGACCGTCTCCAGGGCGCCGACTGGGTCTTGCGCATCACCTCACGCCCGCCCCTGAGGCACCTGGCGGCCGGTGTGCGGCTGGCCGCACTGGCACTGGAGGCGCACCACTCCCCCCGCCACGCACGCACCGGTGTGGAGCCGACCGCCTCAGCAGGGCATGCGGCATCGGCCCCGTCGGCCTCGGCCCGCTCCTCGACCAACTCCTCGCAGCCGGGACGATCACAGAATGGAGCCGCGACCCGCAGACCGACGACGTCCACTGGGCATTCCTGCGCCCCGGACAAGGCCCACCAGCAACATCCCCGCCAGGGTGGGCGAGTGACTGATCGTCGCACGGTGCTGCACCCGCCCGTGACCGGGCACCGTCAGAGCTCGGGGGCGAGGAGCGTGAGTCGCAGGAACGCAGCAGTGGCCAGCACGGCCGGGAGGATGAACCACCATGCGCGCAGCCACCTGGCCTTCACGAACAGGGCGGTAAGGAGCGCTGTCGCAACGCACAGGGCCAAGGCGAGGCCCGCGGCGAACCCTGAGTGGGAGACGGTCTCTCTGTCCCAGGGTCCTGCGGGCTCGGCCGCGTAGGCAAGGAACGCGACGTAGAGGGTGATCAGGTGTCCCAGGGCGAGGAACACGGCACACACCACGGTGCCGGCACGACTGGGTGCGTTCAGGCGCGGGGCCTGACGCTGCTGAGTCGAAGAGCTCGTGCCGCTCACCTCAGGGCCTCCTTGGCCTGGTCCACTCGGGTGTCGAAGCCTCGACCGTACGCCTGGGCGTCGTCGCTGGCGTAGTAGGGGCCGCCGTTGTAGCGGGCGGCGAGTTCCTGCATCTGCGCGCGGGTCATCTGCTCGGGCGGCACGTCGGCGAACCCGCTCTCGGCCTTGAGCTGGGCCAGGTACTCGGAGGCAATGAAGATGTTCTTCGCGGGGTCCTTCACCGCATCCACGATGACACTGCGCTGCATGTCGGTGAGGTTGTGCGGATCGTAGCCGAGTACCTCGGCGGCCCGGCGGACCTGGATCGCCATGGGACCCATCGAGGTCCGGTCGGGGTCCTCGCTGCCCGGAAGGATCTTGCGTCCTTCGTAGGCCAGATCGTCCAGGACCCCGGGGTCGCCCTGGACTTCCTGCCAGGCGATACCTGCGACCATCTCGGGCGGGAGGCCCGAGTCTGCTGCCGCGGCCTTGATGAGTTCCTTGTTGCCGGATATGTATTCGCGGCGCCCTTCGTCGGAGTTCGACGGCAGCCAGTAGTTGTTGCCCTGGCCATCCGGGAGTCCGTCAACCCGCGTCGAGATGCGGTACAGGCTTTCGGAGACCACGACATTGCTGCCGACCGTGGGGATCCCATCGGCCTTCGGCCCCGAGCCCGGCAGCTGCACGTTCGGGTTGTCGCTCGCCTCCCGCGCCTCCGTCTGCAGGGGCCCGAGCCCCTTGAGGAACTCCTCCGCATTCGGGATGGTGCCCTGATAGTCGGGGATCGACTTGTACGCCGCCTTGATGTCGGCGATGCACTTCTCTCGCGCCTCGGACTCGACGCGGAGGGCATCGCCATAGTGGCCCTTGGCTGGTTGTAGTAGCCCTCAGCCTCTTCGCGGATCGCGTCCACGTCGACGGTCACCTCGGCCAGGAAGTCCAGCACGCCGCTGGTCCCGCGCAGGTCTTCCCACTGCCGCAGGGGCTCAGCGGCCCGGGCAGTCGGGGTGATCGCCTCGGCCTCGCGGGACATGACTTCCGAGAGTTTTCCCTCGGTGTGCTTGCCGCTCTTGTAGTGCCCTTGGGCGGTGGTGACAGCGTCCGCATACGTGGCGAGCGCCGTCCCTGCCTTGCGGAAGGCCTCGGAGAGGGCGTCGGCGATGCTCTTGCTCTCCTTGAGCCGATTGACGTAGAGGTCGCGGGCCTCGCTCTGCCAGTCAACCTTGGACGCCTTGCGGAAGGCATCGTCGGTCGACTCGATCAGCGTGTAGAGGCGTCGGAACTCTGCGGCGTTGCGGTCGATGAGTGCCGGGTTGGCGTCCTCGAGGAACTCCACGTCCTTGCGGTATGCCTATGCCACAGCCGATCATCTGTCCCCGGGGGGCGACATAGCGCCCGCAGTCCAGCATCGCGTTCATCCGCCCCTGGACGTCCTGGTCGGTCCTCGTGTAGTCGTTGCCCGAGGCCTTGAGCTTGGTGGACAGCGCCGCGAGAAGGACGACCATGTCGTTGTACTGGTCTTTCGCGAACCGGGCGAAGATGTCGACGTTCGAGGCCACATCCGCATGCGCGCGCGGAGACCGGCACATCGTCGCGTTCTCGCCGTCCATCCGACCCTCGTAGAGGAGACCCGCGATCTCCATGAGCACATGCGAACTGCCGTTGATGGACGCGGCGTTCGCCGAGAACCCTTCGCCACCGGCTCCTGAACCACCAGGGTGATCGCCACCGCTCGGCGCCTGGTTCAACCGCATCTGCACCGAGTCCTGCCTGGCTGCCGCGGCAGCCTTCAGCCGGCCCCATTCCTCATCGAACGACACTTCGTCCGTCCCCCCGCACGTTCACATGATGCTGCGCGAGCACATGCCTGCACCCACACCCGGCCTGCCATACCTACTCGTCAATCGTGATCACGCATGGCAGCCAAGGCCTCCAACTCCGAACAAGCGGCTCCCATCGGATGGCTTCCCTCATCAGCGGGTCCCGATACAGCAGTTGCCTGCCTCCAGCTGTTCATCATGACGAGTCCATTGGAGCAACTCGCTTTTACTGCCGACTCGCACGCACCCTCAGCGCGGCCATCTCGTCGACGTCGGCGGTCAGCCCCCAACGCTGGTGGTCAGATGCCTGGTCGGCGTAGGCGTCGCACTTGGCGGGAGTGCCACGTGTATTCGGGAGTGCCACGTGTATTTAGGGTGGAATCGATGCGGATCTTCCCCGAGGCAGGAACAAGGTCGGGGTACTCGGCGGCGCCGCCGATGACCGTCTGCTTCGTGTCGTAGCAGATGATGCCCACGTGGGCGTTCTTCAGCGGCGCGTTGGCCGGGTTGCTGATCTCGAAGGTTCCCGTTGTCTCGCCGTACTCGTCCTTGCCGATGGTGACGGCGCCGGTGCTGATCTCGGGGAACGGCTTGCCGGAGAAGGCGCCATTGCCTTCGACGAGGAGGGTGGCCTCGAACCTTCACGGCCTTCTCGTTCGCCGGAACGCTGGCCTGGGTACCGACGACGAGCAGCTGTTCCGGACGGCTGAATGACTCAACCTGGCTCTCACTGCTGATGATCTTGCCGGTTGATTGAGGATGTTGAACTGGACGGTGACGGTCTGCCCGACCTTCTTGGAGTCGTTTCGAACGAGCGATGTGACCCACACGAACTCGTCGCGCTGGCCGAAGCCGCTGGAGATCAGGTGTCGGAGGTGGCGCAGCCAGTGAGCGCCAAAGAGAGCATGCAGGCTGCCACTGTCGCGGTCCGGAGAGTCATGGTTCCTCGTCTGTTGAGGGACGGCTGAGTGTTGACAGGGCAGGAGGGCAGCAAGCAGCTCCGGGTGACGGCCAGACCCGTGTCAGGTGGGGTCCGACCCTGGCCGTCATGCGCTGCGGCCCGGCTCAAGCCCGCCCGGTCGCCGCCTTAGGCGGCTGCGCCCTGGTAGTCAGTGGCGGTTCCAGGACTTGCTGTCGATGAGGCGGCCGCGGCGATTGCGCTTCCGGACGCGGGCCTTGGCCGCGGCTGCGGCGCGGATGGAGTCCTGCGTTCCGGACGCGGGCTGTTGGATGCGTCGCCGCTCCGCTTGCTGATTCTCGTGGCGGTTCTCGGGCTCGCGCTCCCAACGTGCCAGATTCCAGCGTCCGGCGGTACGTCGGCTCGTCCGCAGCAGACCTACAACATGCGCAGCGTGTGCTGTGCCCCGGGCCGGGATCACCGACCGGGCGCTGACGGCGTTTGCTCGCGCCGGGTCGGCATCGCGTCGAAGCGTCCCAGAAGCTTGATCAACGGCTTGGGCGGCTGGGCCTGGGAGACCGACTTCGTATCGCCGAGGCTCGTCACCGACTGGATGATCCTCTTGCGGGCCGCTTTGATCTTCTCGTGCTCTTCCAGGCTCCTGAAGTGGTCGGCCTGTTCCCGCTCGAAGTCCTTGATGGCCTCCTCCGCACCCAGCTCGGCGGCGAGGATCAGCCGCAGCCGGTTTCCGGCGCTGGAGGCCAGTTCCTGCTGGGCGTTGGGCGTCGGCGGCAGGTAGACGTGCCGGATCGTGCGGCGTGCCTCCGGTTCCGGGTCATCCAGCAGCCGACCCGCCGACCAGGCGGGGCGCTGCGGTCTGACGTCGGCGGCCGGTCGGGCGAACTGGACGGTGTAGCGGGCCCGGTGGCCGTCCGGCAGGCCGGGCTCCTCGGCCGCACCCACCAGCGCCTGCAGGTGTGTGCCGGCCTCCACAGGCTCCAACCCTCCGTACACCGCGGTCAGTTCCGCCCCGCCCTCGGCCCAGGGATGGACGTCGTCGGCCTCCCGCCACCTGCTGCGCCGCCCGTCCAACGGGTCGGTCAACAACTGCAGGGCGTCGATGAAGTTCGACTTGCCCGCGTTGTTCTCACCCACCACCACCGTGACGCCCTGCCGCAACGGAACATCCATGTCCAGCAGCGACTTGAAACCCCTGGCTTTGACCCGCCCCAGATACAACTTCCACCCCTGTTTCCCCTGGCGGAAGACTATCGAGCCCCTGCCAAATACGTTGCTGCGTAGCACAGTCCGGTCGGTACGCCCCTCGACCACGCCCCCAGCAGTACGCACTCCTCGCCTGTCTCTCGGATGTGGTTGCTGTGCCCAGCCTCAAGGCGATGCGGACAGCAGCGGACACTGTGGCGGTGACGCCTGTTCCGTACTCATCACCGGGTACCCGCCCGGGGAGGCGACGGCTTTCTGCATCCCTGGTTCACGATCAAGGGCCAGCGGCATCGAGGGGGGACGCCGGCGCGGTGAGTGACGGCCCACCGGCCCCCGCCGTGGTGTCCTGCCGTCGTGGGACGCCCACATTGCATGCTGTCGGTGTACATCTCCAAGCACTCCGCCCCCGCAGATGATGCGCCCGTTACCGAATAGTTCCATCCGGTACGAGGTATCGCTGAATCAGGCGTCATTTGTGTGATTGTCGGCCGGAGGTGGCCGTGTGCCTGGTAAGGATTGTCCTGATTATTCGTCATCAGGTGCAGCGCTGTTTTCTGGGGGGATTTATGGCTGGCGGGTCGATCACGGTCCAGGTCGGGGAGACCGAACTCCTCGTGGAGACGGTGCAGGCAGGCGGCACGCAGGCCACCTCGCGGGTGGGTGACGCGGCGGAGAGTGTGCGCGAGGCTTTCGTGCGGGCTCAGACCGCGATCGTGGAGGTAGCCACGTCCACGATGGCGGTGCTCGACAGGGCGGGGCGGCGGGCGGCACGGCCGGACGCGATGGAGGTGGAGTTCGGGCTGAAGTTCTCCGCGCAGGGGAACGTCATCGTGGCGGGCTCAGCGGGTGAGGCCACGCTGCGGGTGAAGCTCACCTACAACCGTGGTGCTACGGAGCCGGCCACTGGTCCTGCGGCCGGTCCCGTGGCGTCTGCCGACTCGGGGAGTGGCGCCATTTCGGGTTCTGCGGGGGCATGAGGTGAGCGCTCACGGTCCGGCCCTGGCGGTACCGGTACCTGGGTATCTGGGGAGGGTCCTGGACGCCGGCGGCGCTCCGGCCGGGACGTGTTTCCAGGCAGCGCCCGGGCTGCTGGTCACCGCCTGGCACGTCCTGGACAGCATCGGGGCAGGCGGGCTGGGGGCGGAGGTGTCCGTGGACCCGCTGGCGGGCGGGAGCGCCTTCGGCGGAACCGTGGCGGCACTCGACGCGGTGCACGACCTGGCGGTGATCCGTGCGCAGGAAGTGCTGGCGGCGTCGATGGCCGGATGGGACCGCACCGACGACCAGCAGCGCGGCGCCGAAGTGGTGATCACTGGCGCGCCCGAGGTCGAGGACGTACACGAGTACCGGTACCTGGACGCGCGGGGAACGTGCGAGGGCGGGACCATGCGTGACGACGCGGTGCCGCTGGGGCGGGCGAAGGCCCAGGACGTTCTTCCCGGGATGAGCGGGGCACCGGTCCGCCGCGCCCTTGACGACCATGTCATCGGTGTCCTGTCCGCCCGCTACAACAGCGCGGACGGATGGCTCCAACACAGCATCTGGATCGCCCGGACCGAAAACCTCGCCCCCCTCCTGAAGGGCCTGGCTCCCCTCGCACTGCCGGCGGCCATGCTGCCCGCGGACGGTGCCGAGCTGACCTTGCACATCGGCCCGGACGAGGTACGGCTCAGCGGAGCCGGTCCACAGCCGGCTGTGGCCGGACACCACGGAGTCCGGCCCGCTCTGCTCACCGCGCTGGACGAGGTCCGACAGGCCCGGTTGAGGGCAGCAGCGGAAGCGCCAGCGGACGCACACATGGCAGCCGGTGGTGGGGCGGTGTACCGCGGGAGCGGGACCGTGCAGGAGGTGTCGGTGGCGGCCGCCGTGCAGCGGGCCGGCCGACTGCTGACCGAGGCGTTCGTCACCGGGGATGTGGCCCAGGCGCTGGCCGGTGTGCTGCGGCAGGCCGAGCGCGAGCACAAACCGGTCCGGCTGTCTGTGCAGGCCAACGGACCGGCCGGGCGGCTGCCGTGGGAGATGCTCACCGACCCCGACACCGGCCTGCCGCTGGCCCTGCGCCCGCAGATCACCCTCTACCGGAAAACCCCGACTCACGCCGCGTCCGCCCTGCCGGGGCCGCTGCGGATCCTGGTGGCAGTCTCCGGGCCCAAGGACAGCAGCGGCGGAACGCTGGACTACGAACGCGAACTGCGCAACGTCCTGGCCTCCGTACGCTCGGCGCGCCAGGGCAGAGCCCGGGTGCGGATCGTGCCGTTCGCCACCACCGCCGCGATCCGCGCCGAGCTGGGACGCGAGCGGTTCCACATCCTGCACCTGTCCGGCCACGGCAATCCCGGACAGTTGGAACTGGAGGACGACGAGGGCCAGTCCCGGCTGGTGGACGCCGACACCTTCATCACCGAGGCCGTTCCCGCAGGGCGGATGCCCCCCGTCGTCGCGCTGGCCGCCTGCCACACCGCCACCGGCGACAGTGAACGGCCGTCGTTCGCCGCAGGCCTGGCCGCCCACGGCGCCGCCGCCGTGATCGCCACCGAGACCTCCATCACCGACATCTACGCCACCCGCGTCTTCGCCCGCATCTACAGCACCCTCGCCGCCCACCCGACCGCGGACCTTATCCACGCCGTCGCCCAGGCCCGCCGTACCGTCCACACCGACCTCGCCCGCTCCCCCAACGCGCGCGAACACAAGATCGCCGCACTGGAGGAATGGTCCGCCCTCACCGTCCTCGCGGCCACCGGCACCCTCCCCCTCCTGCACGGGAACACCCCCGACAACAACGCGGGGAGCGACCGCAGCGAGGGAGAGGGCGAGGGCGTCCCGGCTCAGGGACGGCCGCGGCTGGACGGCCTAGTGGTCCGTCCGGAAGGAGAGTTCGTCGGCCGCCGCCGCGAACAACGCGCCTGGCCCCGCACCCTGGACTCCCCCGCCACCGCCGGCCTGGTCCTCCACGGCATAGGCGGCATCGGTAAGACCACCCTCGCCGCCGAACTCGTCCTGCGCATGCAACACCTGCGCCCCGCGTGGACCCACACCGGGCTCACCGGAGAAATCTCCGCCGACGACTTCTTCACCGCCGTCACCGACCCCTTCCTCCCCCACCCCCCAGCAACACCCGGACCGGGACAGACGCAAGGACAGATGCCGGAGCAGACAGGAGAGTCAGGTGTGGTCCTGTCCCGGCAGCAGCACGCATACCTGCTCCAGGCCCGCCGCAGCGATCTGCCGTGGCAGCAGCGCCTCAAACACCTGCGCAAGGCCATCGGCGACATCCCCGTTCTGGTCAGCCTCGACAACTTCGAAGACAACCTCGCCACAGCTGGCGGCTCCGCCCCCGCAGCCTCGTACACCGCTGCGACAGCGCATGACGAACACGGCGACCCTGGCGGGATGCGGATCAGCGACCCGGATCTGGCCGGCCTCCTGGCGGCCTGGGTCCTGGATCCCGGCGACAGCAAACTCCTGATCACCTCCAGGTTCCCGTTCCCGCTGCCCGGCCACGCCCACGACGCACTCGTCTTCGAACACCTCGGCCCCCTCACCCACGCCGAAACCCTCAAACTCGCCTGGTCACTCCCCGCCCTGGACCGGCTCACCGAACCCGAACTCACCCGCGTCTGGCACCTGGTCGGCGGCCACCCCCGCGCCCTGGAATACCTCGACGCCCTCCTCAACAATCGCGTCGCCCGCTACCCCGACATCACCCACCGCCTCGCCCAGGCCCTCCGCAACAGACAACGGCAAGAAGCCGCCGCCCCTGCGCTCTCACCAGCCAACGGCACCGCCACCGCAGCACACACAGCGGGCGAGAACCGTGGAAACAACGAACCGGAAGGCACGGAAAGGACCGGCAGCGGAAGGCTGGACGTACGCCTCGCCGAAACCGCCACACTCGCCGCCGACGAGGTTCTCCTGCCCGACCTGACCGCACGCCTGTCCCCCGCCGCCGGGACCCTCCTCAACGGCGCGGCGGTCTACCGCGAGCCCGTCGACATCAACGCCCTGCTCTTCCAGACCGGCACACCTGACGACAATGCCGCCACCACCCCCGACACCGCCGCCGCATGGAAGCGCATCAGCGACATCCTCACCGCCGCCGGCATCCCCCTCGACCAACCGGTGGACGCCGGAGCCCTGCCTGCCGGGCTGCAGCAGGAACTCGCCCCCCATCTCGCCCAGACCAGGCAACTACCCACACCACCCCGCACCCGGCCCGCCGGCCTTGAACAGCTCATTACCCAATGCGCCCGTACCGGCCTGCTCCACACCGACCGGCGCACCAGCCGGTTCTTCGTCCACCGCTGGACCGCCACCGAACTCCACCGCCACACCCACAGCAACGACGGCATCGAAGACATCCGCCAGGCCCACCGCAACGCCGCCGCCTACTGGCTGTGGCGCGTGTCGAGATGGCCCCAAGCCCCGGACGCGGACATCCACGACGGCCTCGAAGCACGCCACCACCTGCTCCAGGTCGGCGACCTCGAACAAGCCGCCCAAGTCACCGAACACGCTTTCGTCATGCTGCGAAACCGAAGCGCATGGAACCGCGCCCGCACCCTCATCACCACCACCCGCACATGGCTCCCCCCCGACTCACCCAGACACGGGGCCTGGATCCACGAACTCGGCAACCTCGCCTACCTGCAGGGTGACCACGACGAGGCCCGACGCCTCTACCAGCAAGCCCTCGACACCTTCCAGCGCCTCGGCAACCAGGCCGGCACCGCCAACAGCCACCACCAGCTCGGCATGATCGCCCAGCACCAGGGTGACTACGACGAGGCCCGACGCCTCTACCAGCAAGCCCTCGACATCGAACAGCGCCTCGGCGACCAGGCCGGCACCGCCAACAGCTACGGCCAGCTCGGCAACCTCGCCTACCTGCAGGGTGACTACGACGAGGCCCGACGCCGCTACCAGCAAGCCCTCGACATCAAACAGCGCCTCGGCAACCAGGCCGGCGCCGCCACCAGCCACCACCAGCTCGGCAACCTCGCCCAGCATGAAGGCAGCTGGGAAGAGGCGGTGTCTTTCTATGGAAAAGCGCTGACGGTGTTCGTCCGCCTGCAGTCACCACACGTGGGGACCTGCGTGCGGCAGCTTGGGCCATGCCGTGAAGCACTGGGCCACGAGCGGTTCACGGTGCTGCTCTGCGAACAAGCAGGTCAGGAGATGACCGAGGTGGTCATGGGCTTGCTCAACGAGGGCAGGGAGAACAGCGGATAGGGGCGCGGGAGGCGTCTCGGAGCCGACGGGCCGGCGGCGGTCGGCGGGTGGTCGGTTACGCAGTCCGCCGCAGGAAGGCGGCCGCGGTGATGCCGTTGACAGCGACGTCGGACAGAGCGTCCTTCGCCAAGGGCAGCAACTCATCGAGACCGAAGCAGTGCGCCGCGCCAGGCGTCAGCGGTGTGGGTGACAGCCACGGCCGCCGCCGTGGTGGGCGACGGTGAGAGCGTGCGCCTTCGCCTCGAGCCCGGCCAATCCGAAAGCCCCTTGCGCCTCCCGCACCCCACAGCGAGGACCCGGGTGTCCGCGCGGATCGATCACGCTCAGCGGATCCGGCCCTATAACGCGTCCGAGCGAACTTGCTGTCGTCCGGCGCACGTTGCGGCGTAGCAGGTCAATGCCCCACACGTTCAAGATCGAGACAGAAGTCCGCAGCTCAGCAGCTTCCGTCTACCGTCCACCCCCACTTGAAGTGGCACAGGTCACAGGCCCTCCATGGACTGCATCTCTCGCTGGACGTGACACCGAGCATCGCGCGCCCCAGTCCGCGTCCCCGCGCATCGGGCTCCACCCCGATCCACCACAGGACGCCGATGCCCTGCTGCGGCAGACCCACAACCGCCTCGGCGACCGTACGGCCCCCCTCCCGCGCTTCCAGACGCCGCGCACTCGTCCCGCTGGGATCAGGCCCCACCGTCACGTGAGCGAGGCGCGGCAGACCCTGCGCGGGCAGATCGGCCCGCATGTACCGCCACAGCCGCTCCCCCGAGAAACCAGCCCGCTCCAACGCCTGGGCGGTAGCGGGCCGGTGACGGACCGCCAGAGCTTCGAGGGCAAGGGTCAGGGCGAAGGCGAAGTGGAACGCGTGGACGGGCCGGGGTCCGAGGGCGGCGACGGCGTGACTGATCAGCGCCTCTGCGGTCCGGGCGTCCTCCCGACAGTGCAGCCACAGCAACTGTCCGGTGTCGTTCTTTGGGGCGGATCGCGGAGGAGACGACTCCGGCAACGGCTCCTGCCGCGTCTACGGCTACCTGGGTAGTCGGCTGCTCCAACTCGGCCCACCATCCCGCATCCACCGGCGAGCGGCCTAGGGTCCGTCTTCAAAGATCATCCGGGTGGTGGATCATGGCCGGGTGGGCCGACATGAACTCACCGATCAGGAATGGGAGTTACTTGCTCCCCTCATACCCCGGGCCGTGACCGGACGGCCTCGGGTTGACGACCGGCTGGTCGTCAACGGCATGGTCTACAAGATTCGCACCGGGATCAGCTGGCGTGACCTGCCCGAACGCTACGGCCCATGGAAAACGGTCTACACCCGCTTCCGCCGATACGCCCTGGAGGGCGTGTTCACCCACGCCCTCCAGCAGATCCAGGCCCAGGCCGACGCGGCCGGGGACATCGACTGGCTGGTCCAGATCGACTCCACCATCGTCCGAGCCCACCAGCACGCCGCCGCCACCGGCCGAAAAGGGGGAAGCACCGGCAGGACGAACCAGACGATCACGCCCTCGGTCGATCCCGAGGAGGCCTGACCACCAAACTCCACCTCGCCTGCGACGGCCGCGGCAGACCCCTGGCCATCCTCCTCACCGCAGGCCAACGCCACGACGGCGTGTGTGCGCAACCCTTGCTGGAACGCATCCGAGTGCCCCGCACCGGCCTTGGCCGCCCACGCTGCAGACCTGACCACGTCATCGCCGACAAGGCATACAGCTCCCGCGGATTCCGCACCTACCTGCGACGACGCGGCATCGGCCACACCATCCCGGAGAAGACCGACCAGAAACGGCACCGCCGCAACAGAGGCAGCCGCGGCGGCCGGCCACACGGCTTCAACCCGGCCACCTATCGCCGACGCAACACAGTCGAGCGGTGCTTCAACACCCTCAAACACTTCCGCGGCCTCGCCACCAGGTACGACAAGACCGCCACCTCCTACGAAGCAGCGGTCAGCCTGGCGTCGTTCCTACTCTGGGCAAGATCCGTTTGAAGACGGACCCTAGTACGACGTGGTGATGCAGACCATCAACCGCCGTGCCTGACGGTTGCAGCGAACTTGTCGTCGTCCAGCGGCCGAACTGCTCGGCGGACATGAGCTCCTCCCAGAACCTCGTTGGACGGTTCAATTGCACGGCACGACAGTCGTCCAGGGACACGCGTCATCCCCGTCGCTGCGGCCCTTTCCTTGCTCCACGAGGATGCCCGCCGCGACTGACATCGTCAGGAGTAGAGATCAAGCCCCCTTCCGGCCCTCTGCGGGCAGACAGGCCGCGGCCGTCTGACTCAGTAGTCGCCGAGCCGCGCGGTCGCCGCGGGATTCCTCGCCAGCCAGTCGACGGCGCTCGGGTTCTCGCGCAGCCACCGGCCGCACACCGCCCAGCGGATCCTCGGACTTCCCTCGTCGCGGAGAATGACATCGGCGACGAGCGGTGTGCATCTGGCGGCGACCCCGTGCGCACTGCACGCCCTCCGCTCGTTCGTGTACGGCTCGATGCACTTGATCTGCGACTTCATCCGTGCCTCCTTCGACCCTGCCCGAGTCCGCGGCGTACTTTTCGGGCAGCGCGAAGCCGTCGTACACCTCGTCGGACCGGGCCTTGAGCCGTTGCGCGACCGCGTCGGGGTCGGCCGAAGGATACGGCGCGCCGTTCCACACGACGTTCCCCGCCACCACGGCAGCGACTAGCAGCGCCACCATCACGAGCCCTGTGACGGCATACAGGACGGACCGCCCGGAGGCCCGGGCTCTAGATACAGGGCTCTTGAACATGCATGTGACGGTAGGCGTCAGCATTGCGCGACGCATGAGTAGCCGTACCCAGGAGAGTTCTGGAGCACTCACGAAGTCGGGAGCCGAAGCGACGAACGCAGAGAGCCACGGCAGGAGGCTTCTACGAGTTCGACGTCGCTCACGGCGCGGCCTCGCAGCGCCGGGTCACACGGCAGGCGGTCCGACAAACCCAAGCTGCCGCTGAGCCAGACGGCTTGGACAATCAATCCATTCCACGCAGGTCAGGGAATCGGGTCCGACTATCTTCCGTGTCAAAGGACATCCGGCGACGTGTTGGGGCCAGTTCCCAGCCGTGGCGGGTGAGAGAGCGCGGCGGGCTTCGCCGGTCCCTCGGCGGCAGCGCCCGGCTTGCGGACCCCGGCCAACCGAGCGGGATTTTAGAGCCGGTCCGGCATGGTGCCGGGCCGACGGCACGAGGTGACCGGATGCTGGCGGCCTGCGAGCCATGCGGGAGAGACCGTGGACGACCCCAGCCTTCAAGGAGCCGGGAAATTGGCAACCACCGGCGCGGGCCATGACACTTCCAGTCAGCCGGGGGTCATCGGCATTGCGCTCGCCGCCGTGCTCACAGCCGCGCTCGCACAGGGTTCCTGGCAATGGTTCGCCACCTACGTCGGGGTGACGCTTCTTGCGCTGATCTTCACCTTTTACCGGCTGCCGGCATGGATGCCTGGCGCCCTCTCTGCGTACATGCGGAATCTGACTGCGTACTCGCTGGTCGTCGGCCTGTGCGTAGCGATCACATTGGCCCCGGCGCTGCAGCGCTGGGCGTGGCTCTTCCCGATGCCAGGCACCCGCGGCGCGTGTCCTGAGCTGGGCACGTACGAGGGCATCCACGCGGAGGCCGCACTGGCCAACCTGGCTGGTCGCGACCGTGCCGCCATGACTCACGCGCAGGAAATCCAGAGCGAAGCCGCCGTTTCCGACTGCCTTTCAGCCACGACGACCCTGTGGCTGCCGGTCTACGCGGCCGGGGCGGCCGCACTGGTGGGCCTGAGCGCGTGGTCCCTTGACCGGGCTCGGGTCAGGAAAGAGGCGGCCGCGGCCAGCCGGCCTCGCCAGGACTGAACGCGAGGGCGGACATGACAGGACGGCGAGGAGCAGCTGCCGGGCCGCTGCCGGCCGGTGAGCGACCGCAACGATCGGCACCATCACGGTGACGAGGCATTCGTCCAGGTCAGACGACATGGCCAACGGTGATGCTCAACCGGCCAACTGACGTGCTTGCCGGGGACCTTCACGTTTCAACACGGGACCTCCGCACCTTTCGAGCCACGTTTCCGCAGGTCATCGCATTCCGTCGGTTCCTCAAGGGGGCAGCGGCAACGTCCGGTGCGGTCGCAGAGGAGTAGCTGCTACCTGGCACAGAGGTCACTAGTCCTGGATTGCAGCGCTGGTTACGGTGGCTCTCATGGAACCAGCAACGGTGTTCGGCGAGGACGTGTTTCCTGGCCGGCAGCCCTGGGATGTTGTCTTCGACGCGCTCACCGTCTCGTACGGCGAGTTCTGGGTGCTGGCTGAGGGCGGTGATCGTGACGACGTGGAATCCGCCATCCCGGAAGGCGATGCGGTCTCTGGTCATGGCACGGCGGTTGGCGTGCCCACGCGGGAATCACGGACGGGCATCGAAGTCGCCCTCTCTGTCTGGGACGACACGCCGCCCGACGCAGACGGCGTATACCTCAACGCGTGCCGCATCGATGTCCCGGAGCGGGAGCTGAGAGTCGTCAACGTGGAGGGACGGGAGCCGGGCCCGGCCCTGGTGCTTCCGGACTCCGGTGCGTATGAGGTGAAGGTGTGGCGGCGCGTCTCTGACCGGCCGGAGCAGTACGACATCCGCGTGTGGCCGAGCCCCGGCCAGTGATACCGGCCGGGGCGTTTTGCCGTCAGGATGGCTAGAGGATCGTGACGTAGAACCTGTCCCGGTGCAGGATGCGGTCGTTGGAGTACCAGTTGCCCAGCAGCGCGCCGGCCGACCGGTTTTGGGAGGCGTCGAGGTACTTCACGGAGAAGTTCTTGTCACCTCGCCCTGCCCCTTCCCAGGTTGATCCGAAGGGACCACGCACCGGTTGCACGATCTCAGACGGTCCCCATCGCTGACGTCCGAGGACCGGGTGCGGCAGGCAGGCGAGATCTTGGGCTCCGGCGGCGCCTACGGGCTGCGCTATCAGATGCTGATCACGGCCCCCGAAACGCTAGGACACATGGCGGATCAGGCATTCACGAGACTTCGTGATCTGCTTGACTGCTCCCCTCCCTGAAGGGAGGGGATTCCTGGCTCAGACTGCCCGCTGAGGCAGCGCCTCAACGGGTCTTACGCCCTCAACACCAGCCGGGGCCAGACCAGCCCGGACCAGCATCACGCGGGCGGAGTTCTTATCCCTGGGGGATACGGCTCCGCATGCGGTGCAGGCATACGTTCTCTTGGAAAGAGGTAATGCGTGCTTGGTTCTCGCTCCGCACTGCGCACAGTCCATCGTGGTGTGCGCGGGGTGGATCAGGTGCACGGTCCGGCCGTGCTTGCGGGCCATCTCGACCAGCGCCGCCTTTGCGGCGCCGATCGCGGCGTCGGCCGCCTTCTTGGCCATGGTGGTCCTGGCGAGGAACTTCGGGCGGAAGTCCTCCACCGCGAGGGCGTCATGGTCGCGGACCACATTCTTCGCCCACTTTCTGACGGTGTCCTGTCGCTGCCGTGCCACCTTGGCGTGCAGTTTCGCTGTCTGCCGCTTTGCCTCGCGGTAGCCGTTCGACGCGGGCTTGCCCTTGGCCGGTCGGCGCCGGGCCATCATCCGCTGATAGCGCGCGAGCTTCTGCGCGGCCGTCTTGCCGTGCTGGGCGTGGAGAAGGTCGTGGGCGTCGGATGTGGTGGTGGCCGTCTCGCGCACGCCCCAGTCCACGCCGATCACCCGGCCGGTTGCGGGAAGCCGTTCGACGGCTGCGGGCACGACGAAGGAGGCGTACCACGCCCCCGTGCTGTCCTGGTACACGCGGACGCTGGACGGGTCGGCCGGAAGATCCCGCGACCACACCACCCGCAGCACGATTCCGCCCGCCAGGTGCAGACGGCCGTCCTTGAGGCGGAAGCCGCGCCGGGTGTAGTTCAGGCTCGGCCGTGCTTCACGCTTCTTCTTCCAGCGCGGCATTCCCGCCCGCCGGTGCTGCGGAAGCCGGTCCTTGATGTCCTTGAGCGCCTTGGCGCGGGATTTACCGAAGTCACGTATGAGCTGCTGCTGAGGAACGCTGGAGCCCTCTCGCAGCCACGGCGTTGTCCTCCGCGCCTCGGTCAGCATCTTGTCGAGTGCTGCCGGTCCGCACTTCTCCCCCTCGCGGTGGGCCTTCTTCGACCGGACCACGCACTCGTTCCAGATCCACCGGCAGCGCGCCCACTCCGCGGCCAGCAGAGCGAGCGCGGACGAAGAAACGCGCACACGGTAGGTGTACCGGGCCTGCCCGGCCTCCTGGCCCGTGATCGCTTCCGTCGTCATGCATCCGAAACCTATCCGGGAGGACTGACAGTTGGGAGCTCTTGATCCTTGTGGACTGGCTAGCCCAATCCCGTGGTGGACGCCGAATCGCACTGGCGGCGATTCGGCTATCCCTGCCCTGCTCCGCAGGAGTCCGATTCCTCCCCGGCCTGAAGGCCGGGGCATCCTCGGAGGCATCCGGTGACTGCTTCGATGAACCCGACGTACGCGCGGACCCTCAGTGGAGCGACGCACTATCGGCGCTCACCGACGCCCTCAAAGCGCTCCGGGCAGCAATGAGGGACGACCTCGCCGCTTCCTAGACATGGGGGGCCTTGCGGATAGCTTCGAACGGCGTTTCGGGCTTGGTCAGCTGTGTCGGTACTCGCCCGACGGCGGCCCCAGCCCCAGATCACCCCGGTCTGGGCGACTGCGCCTACACCGGCCAACTTGTCGACTGGGCCGACGACTTCCTCCACACCACCCTCAAAACGGTCTCCCGGCCCAAGGACACCAAGGGGTTCGACCTCTTAACGCCTCCGAGCGAACTTGCTGTCGTCCGCAGCGCGTTGCGGCACAGCAGGTCAACGCGCACACGTTCAAGATCGAGGCGGAAGTCCGCAGCTCAGCAGCTTTTGTCCACCGCCTGCTCCTGCTTGAAGCCGGGCAGGTCACAGGCCGTCGGTGGACTGCATCTCTCGCTGGACGTGGCAGGGCACCGCACAGGCATCCGCCGATGCCCGTCCCGCCGCCGAGCACCCTGCTCCTGGCCTTCGGCAGCGGATACGACAGGCCCGCCGGCCTCCGCGCAGGGTGCTGCGGGCCGGTCATCCGTGCCGGCGCAGGTCGTGGAAGAAGTCCGCGATGACGTGGAGCTGCCCGGAGCGGGCCGTCTGGTCGTAGACGTATTTGCCGACGGCGAGGTCGAGTACTCCGAGGCCGAAGGGTGAGAACACCAGTGGCCGGTCCGCGGGGGGTGTCACTCGTCCGGTCATGACGTCGTCGAGTGTGCCGTTCAGGAAGTCGCGGTTGCCGGTGAGCTGTTCGGCCAGGTGCGGGGAGGTGTTGGCTGTGAGGCAGTGTTCGACGTCGTCGACGATGTTGGCCGAGGCGAGGATGATCTCGGGTGCGAGGTCGCGCAGGGACACGTGCAGGACCAGGGGGTTGTGGCCGAACCAGGCCGGGTCGCTGATGTGCGGCTCGCCGGCGATGGTGGCGAAGACGACGAGGTCGCTGCAGCGGATCAGTTCCTCGGGGCTGTCGTGGACGGTGATCTGTCCGGCGGTGCCGGTCTGCTCCAGGCAGTCGCGGAAGCCGGCGGCGCTGTGGGGGGACAGGTCGTGGACGCCCGTCTCCTCGAAGGTCCAGCCGGTGCCGGTCAGGAAGGTGTGGATGTAGCGGGCGATCAGGCCCGTGCCGAAGAACCCGATGCGGGTGGGGCGTTGCCGGTTGCGGGTGAGGTGGCCGGCGGCGAGGGCGGCCGATGCGGCGGTTCTGGTGGCGCTGATGATGGAGCTTTCCAGGCAGGCGAAGGGGTAGCCGGTGTCGTGGTCGTTGAGGATGAGCACGGCCGAGGCGCGCGGGATGCCTGCTTCGACGTTGCCGGGGAAGCTGGAGATCCATTTGAGGCCGTCGACGCGCACCTGGCCGCCGATCGAGGCGGGCAGCGCGATGATCCGGGAGGAGGGGCGGTCGGGGAAGCGCAGGAAGTAGGAGGGCGGGTTGACCGACTCTCCGGCGGCGTGCAGCCGGTAGGTGGCCTCGATGAGGTCCACGATCTGCTTTTCCCGGCCCCCCAGGGCCTGCTGGACCTGGGCGCCGGAGATCACGGCGAACGGGGGCACGGCGGGCGGCTGGGACATGGGGGGCTGCGCGGCGGGCGGGCGCTGGGCGGTCATCGGCAGCTCACCTCGGCAGCCGGCGTGCAGTCGGCCCGGTGCAGCGGCTCGGCCAGGGCGACGAGTACCTCGCGGGGTCCCTCGTAGGCCTCCCTGCTGTGTGCGGTGCGCAGGTTGTCGACGAGCATCAGGTCGCCGCTCTGCCACGGTTCGCGGATGGTGTGGGCGGTGTAGGTGTCGCCCAGGAGCCGGATGATGTCCTCGCCGATCGGGTCGCCGCTGCCGAAGCGGGTGTTGAACGGCAGTTGGCCGGCGCCGTAGACGTCGATGAGGTATTCGCGGATTTCGGGTTCGATCGTCCATTCGTTGAGGAACGCGATCTGGTTGAACCAGCAGCGGCGGCCGGTGACCGGGTGGGCCGTCACGGCGGGGCGGTGCTGGCGGGTGCGCAGGCTGCCGTCGCTCTGCCAGGCGAAGTCGATGGCGTGGGTGCGGCAGTAGTCCTCGATGGCGGTGCGGTCGTCGGTGCCGAAGGCCTGGGCGCAGGGGGCGCCGATCTCGTCGTTGTAGGTGCGGGTGAGCAGCCAGCCTTCCTGTTCGAAGCGGTGGACCAGCTCGGTGGGCAGTGCCTCAAGGACGGTGGGGGCGTCGGCGATGGCGGTGGCTCCGCCGGTGGTGGGTGCGCTCAGGCAGGCGAACAGCATCAGGCCGGGGGGCTGGTGGGTGTAGCTGAGTTCGTGGTGCATGCACATCGGCTGGTTCGGCGGCCATGCCGAGGAGGAGTACACGCCCGGGGTGTAGCTCTGGCGGGGCGCGAAGGCTTCCTTGTCGGTCATCAGGGCCGGGGCCAGTTCGTGGAAGACGGCGCCGGCCTGGTCCGCGTCGCGCAGGTGCAGGCCGCGGACGAGGAGTGCGCCGTGTTCGGTGACCAGGGTGCGCAGTGCGTGGCGGTGTCCGGCCGCCCAGGCCGGCGCGTCGTCGGGGGTGCCGGTGTGCAGGATCGGGGGTTTGCCGGCGTGCAGGTCCGCCTCGAGCAGGGACGCCGGGATCGGGTTGGGCATGGTGCTTTTCCTTTCGATGTGGTTCAGCAGGAGGTCAGTGGTGCGGTTGCGTGGCGCTGGGGTTGGTTGTCGAGCAGGGCGGCGAGGTCGGTGAGGACCGGGTGTGCGGTGACGTCCTTGAGGGACACGGCGCGGTCCAGGGCGATGGCGAGCTTCACCGCCGACAGGGAGGTGCCGCCGCGGTCGAAGAAGTGGTCGCGGCGTCCGATCCGGTCCTCCTGGATGCCGAGGACCTGTCCCCAGGCGGCCGCCAGCCGCTGCTCGGCCGGTGTGGCCGGCGGCTCGTGGTCGTCCTCGGTGGTGCCCAGTTGCGCGGCGAGCGCCACCAGCGCCTTCTTGTCGGTCTTGCTGTTGGCGGTCAGCGGCAGGCTTTCGCGCCAGTGGAAGGCGCAGGGGACCATGTAGGCGGGCAGCGAGGCACCCAGCCGGTCGGCAAGGGCCTGGGTGTCGAGGGGGTGGGGGCCGCAGTAGAAGGCGACCAGGTGCCTGCTCCGGTCGGCGCGTTCGGCCACCACCACCGCGCCGTCGCGGACACCGGCAAGGCGCAGCAGGGTGTTCTCGATCTCGCCGATCTCGATCCGGAACCCGCGGATCTTGACCTGGGCGTCGCGGCGGCCGAGGAACTCCAGCTTCCCCGAAGGGTGCCAGCGGCCGTAGTCGCCGCCGAGGTAGAGCCGCATGCCTTCGCGGTGCGGATCGGCCAGGTAGGCCGCCTGGGTGCGTTCGGGGTCGTTGATGTAGCCGCGGCCGACACAGACCCCGGAGAACGCGATCACACCCGGGGCGCCCAGCGGCACCGGTGCGAGGTGTTCGTCGACGACGTAGACGTGCACGTTGTTGACCGCGCGGCCGAGCAGGATGCGCTCCGGCGCCCGGTCCATGACGTCGTGGTTGGTGTCGTCGGAGGTCTCGGTCAGCCCGTAGGCGTTGACCAGGGCGATCCGGGGCTGGGCGGTGAACCAGCGCTCGGCGAGTTCCTTCTTCAGCGCCTCGCCGGTCACCGACACGTAGCGCAGGTCGGGCAGCGTGCGGGGGCGCTGTTCGAGCTCGGTCAGGACGGCTTCGAGGTAGGAGGGCACGACCTGCAGGACGGTGACCTTGCCGTCGGTGAGGGTGTCGAGGAAGCGGGGGACGTCGAGGATGACGTCCTGTTCGACCAGCAGGGTCCGCCCGCCGGCCAGCAGCGCGCAGAGAAGTTGCCACAGGGAGATGTCGAAGCACTGCGGCGCGGTCTGGGCCACCACCTGTCCCTCGCCGACCTTCAGGTCGTCGATCTTGGCGTAGAGGTGGTTGAGCATGCCGGCGTGTTCACACATCGCGCCTTTCGGCGCGCCCGTGGAGCCGGAGGTGAAGTAGATGTAGGCGAGCTGGCCGGGCGTGACGCGGATGCCGAGATCATCGTCGGCGTGGTCTTCTTCGCAGGCCGCCTCGACCAAGAGCCTCTCGGCTCCGGGCAGGGAGTCGAGTGCCTGGTCGAGGGTGGTGGTGCTGCCGGATTCGGTCAGCACCAGGGTGCATTGGGCGCGGGAGAGGGTGGCAGCGATGCGTTCGGCCGGGAAGTGCGGCTCGATGGGGAGGTAGACACCTCCGGCTTTGAAGACCGCGATGACGGCGGCCAGCCAGTTGAGGTTGCGTTCGCTCACCACCGCGACGACGCCTTCGCGGGCAAGCCCGCGGGCCGCAAGGGCGCGGGCCAGCCGGTTTGCCCGGGCGTTGAGCTCCCCATAGGTCCACTGCCGGCCGGCGTGCACGGCGGCGAGCGCATCCGGATGCATCCGCACCCGGTCCTCGAACAGCTCATGCACCCGCCGATCGGGCAACTCCCGGACCACTCCGGCCAGTTCCTCGAGCTGGAAGCGCAGCTCCTGGCCGGACAGCAGGCTCTGGCGTGCGTGTTCGGCATCGGGGTCGGCGGTGATCAGCGCGAGCGCGGTCAGGTGATAGCCGGCGATGCGGGCGGCGCTGTCGGCGTCGAGCATCTCGGTGCGGTAGCGCAGCCGCACTACGAGCCGGCCGTCGTGGTGAGCGATGCCCACCCGCAGCACGGTGTCCCCGGTGAGGTCTGCGCCGGCGCCGGTGAGATCGAGGACGGTCTCGAACGACGGCCCGGTCAGGCCCAGTTCGCGCCGTTGGGCGTCGATGTCCTCGGCCGGGACGTGCTGGTGTGCCAGCAGTTCGGTGGCGGCCCGGTGGGTGTGGTGCAGCAGTTGGCGCCATGAGGCGGGTGCGGTGGTCAGCCGGCACGGCAGCAGGCTGCCGCCCTCGGCGACGTAGCCGGTGGTGATCTCCTGCTCGCCGGACAGTGCCGCGAGCACCTTGGCGTGCGCGGCCAGCAGGAGGGAACTGAGCGGCACCGCCAGCTCGCCCGCCAGCCGGCGCAGCCCGGCCACGGTGTCGTGGGGGGCCGGTGTCTCGTACTGGCCCACGCCGGTCACCGGGTGGAGGGTGAAGCGCGGGGCCGGGGTGAAACCGCCGGCTGTCAGGACGCCGCGCCAGTACTCCCGGCCGGTCTGCGTGCGACTCATATGCGTTGCCATCGGGTCTCTTCCTCTGCTTGGTGCCGGTGTCGCGGTGTCAGTTGCGGTCAGTTGCCGCGTGCCGGGGCGGCGTGGGTGGCGGTCTGTTCCCGGCGGGCCTCGAGGCGGGTTCTGCCGTCCCGCATGTCCCGGGCCGGGTTGCCTCCCCACCCGGCGTGCGCGGGGATTTCCTCGCCCTTCATGAGGAAGGAGTCGGGGGCGAGCAGGGCGCCGTCGCCGATCGTCACGCCGTAGTGGACGAAGGCGCCGACCCCGAGGGTGCAGCCGGCACCGATCGTGCTGTGGTCGGACTTGAAGGCGCCGTCCTCCTGCGAGTGGCACTGGATCACGGTCCCTGCGTTCAGCGTGCTGTCGTCGCCGACGGTGACGAGGGTGCGCTCCGGGAAGGAGCAGCCGTCGTCGAAGACCCGCTTGCCGATCCGGGCCCCCAGCAGCCGCCAGATCATGCTCTTGAAGGGGGTGCCGTTGAAGACCTGGATGTAGTCGGTCGAGGCCATCTTCCAGAAGCGTTCATGGCGCCAGAAGGAGGGCTCGTAGATCGAGCAGTACAGCGGCTTGTGGGGCTTGAATCCCGTGACGGCCCGTTCGAACAGAGCGAAGTGGACAACGGTGAACGCGAGGGTGAGAACGCCGGCCAGCGCGAACGCCGGCGCGCCGATCGAGGGGTAGAGGCCGGCTGCGCCCATCGTGATGAGAGTGATCACGAAGAAGTGGATCCACCGCACCAGCAGGTACAGGCCGGCGGTGGCGGCATTGTGCTTGTTCTTGGCGGCCAGGCGGCGGCGCAGCTCGTCGCCGGTCTGCAGGTGGTTGAACTTGTTGTCACGCATCACCGTGCGCGGGATCTCGAAGCTGGGCGAGCCCAGCAGGCCCGTCCCCTCGCGCACCGGTCCGTCGATGGGGACCATGACCTTCGTCGCGAGCAGGCAGTTGTCGCCGGTCTTGCCCTGCGCGGGGTAGGCGATGTTGTTCCCGAGGAAGTTGCGGGGCCCGATCGACGTGCGGGACACCCGGAAGGAGGTGCTGGAGAAGTCGGCGTTCATGATGGACAGTCCGTCGGCGACCATCGTGCCGGTGCCGACAGAGCTCAGATACGGACTCTCGTGCCGCACCTGCGTGCCGAAGTTCGACCCGGTCTGCTCGACGCGGGACAGGTCGTATCCGAGGTAGCGCAGGTAGTGCACGATGCCGGAGCTGTCGCCGAAGAGGGCGGTGAAGAACTTCCGGTTGGTCATCAGCGCGACCGCCCGCTGGATGCCGTAGTGGAAGCCGTACAGCGGATAGACCCTGCCGGGCTTGATGAGCCGGTTGAGCACGCGTGGCACGGTGCCCACGACGAGGAGGCCGGCGAGTGCGGCGCCGAAGAAGAGGACGACGGAGACGGTCAGGGCATCCAGGTAGAACGCCGCGCTGGTGAACGCCACCGGCTCCGGGCGCAGCAGCGCACTGGGCTGCGGGATTTCGGCGAGCAGGACGCTCACGCCGCCTATCGCCAGCGGCAGATACACCGCCAGGATGTTCAGCAGCTGCAGGACGCCGTAGACGGTCCTTTTGACGGTGGGGCAGCCGGCGGGGCCGACCGTGCGGTAGTCCACCTCGGCCGGCTGCGCCGGGGACCCGTGCCGGCGTTCGCCGTCGGGCACCCGCTGTCCGGTGTGCAGGCAGGAGGCGTGGCCCAGCTGGGCACCGTCGCCCATCGAGGTCCCGATGTCGAGGACCGTGTGCTCGCTGACCAGGACGTGGCTGCCGAGCGTGACCGGGCCGGTCTGGATCAGGCCGGCGTGGGCGCGGTAGCAGGAGATGAGCGCATCCTTGCGGATGACCGTGCCCTCCTTGATGGTCAGCAGGTCGGTGCAGACCGGGATCGTGCGGGAGAGGAACGTGACACCTTTGCCGATCCGTGCGCCGAGCGCCCTCAGGTACAGCACGTAGAGCGGCGAGCCGGCGAACAGGCGCAGGGGGCTGGTGCGGATCAGGGTCTTGACGACCCAGAAACGCAGATAAGCCATGCCCCACACGGGGAACTCGCCGGCTTTCCAGCGGCCGATGAGCGTCCACTTCGCCAGGACGGGCAGGGTGCACAGGCCCACAAAGCCCGCGCCGGCGAACAGGACCGACCGCAGGTAGGAGTCGAGCAGACCGGAGCCGGCGCAGATCCACTCGTAGCCTTCGACGGCGACGAGGGCGGTGAGGCAGGAGTAGCCGAGGAAGATCAGCAGCTGCAGCGTTCCGCACAGGACGTAGCGCGGCGTGCCGGCCGGTGTCGGCACCTCGGCCGGCACCTCGGCCGGGGCTGGCGCCGGGTCCGTGCCGGGGGCGGGTGACGGCGCGGGGGCGGGTGCGGCGTCGGTGAGCGCGGTGGCCAGGCTCCGGATGGTGGGGTGCCGGTAGATGTCCTTCATCGACACCGCCGGCAGGTCCGCCCGCTTCCTGACCCGGGCACAGAACTGGGCCATCACCAGGGAATCGGCGCCCAGGTCATGGAAGAAGTGACTGTCGGCCGGCACCTGCTCGACGCGCACGACGCCGGCCAGCACCTCGGCCAAAAGCCCCTCGGTGCCGGCCGCCGGGCAGGCGTCCTGGCCGTCCTGGCGGGCCGTGATGTCAGCCGGATCGGCCGTCAAGACCTCGACAGATTTCCCTGGCACGTGAGCTCCTTGAAGACGTTTCGGTCAGCGTCGGTCGGTGCGGGGCGGATTCGTGATGCCCGCCTCTCCAGTAGGCCCGGCCGGGGAGTTCCTGTCCTGCCCCTGAATGTCGGGGCTTGACGCAACACACCGGTCTTGATAGCCCGACCGCTCTGCCGGTCATCGCCCTGTGTTCCCTTGCTTTCTGTGCCCGTCGCCCGGCACTCGGCCGCGTATCACAGGCACCCGTTCAATCCGCGGGAAAATCGCGCGGGAATTGCATTGACCGCCCCGTCTTGCCCGCCGTTTTCCGGGTGGGGACCAGGTATCCCGGCGGGGCAGGCCACGAGGGCAGGGACACGGTCGTGACCAGGCCCGCAGGCGGCGGATGACCCTGGTGCCGGTGGCCGGTCCAGCCCCTGTCCCGGGCACGAGCAGGACCGCCTATGCGCGAACGGGGCGTGTGTCAAGTCCCGAATTTGGGTGGCATGACAAGGCTGCTCCGATTCGGGCGTACTGGAAGTGTTCCGGCGAATCGCAATCCCGCCGGCGAATTCTTCCCCGGGCCGCGCCGAGACGGATCAGCGGCCGGGGCCCGCTGATCCGCAGCTGAGGAGGCGACCATGCCCGTCATATCCGTTCCCCAGGCCTTCAACGAGGACGACCTCTACGTCGACCTCGAGGGAATCTTCGGGCAGTCGCTGTTCCTCAAATGCGAGGGATTCAATTTCGCCGGCTCGATCAAACTCAAGGCCGCCACCGAAATGGTCGAGGCCGCCGAACGCGACGGCCTGCTGACCGAGGACTCGGTCCTGGTCGAGTCGTCCTCGGGCAACCTGGGCGTGGCCCTGAGCATGATCGCAGCCAGCAAGGGCTACCGGTTCCTGTGCGTGACCGACTCCCGCTGCAACCTGTCGACCAGGATGATGATGGAGGCCCTGGGCAGCCAGGTCCACATCATCACCGAGCCCGACCCCGTCGGCGGCTTCCTCGGCGCGCGCATCGACCACGTCCGCGCGCTGTGCGCATCCGACGACCGCTATGTGTGGCTCAACCAGTACACCAACCCCAGCAACGGCATGGCCCACTACCGCAGGACCGCCCCGGCCATCGCCCGGCAGTTCCCCGACCTGGATGTGCTGTTCGTCGGGGCCGGCACCACCGGGACCCTGATGGGCTGCGCGCGCTACTTCCGCCAGTGGCACCGGCCGGTGCGCATCGTGGCCGTCGACAGCGTGGGCTCGGTGACCTTCGGGGGCGCCCCGGGCCGGCGGATGATTCCCGGCCTGGGCACCAGCAGGCGCCCGCCGCTGCTGGACGAGTCCTATGTCGACGATGTGGTGTGCGTGGCGGAGGCCGACACCATCCGGGCCTGTCACCGGCTGGCCAGGCGCGGGTTTGTGTTCGGGGGTTCCACCGGCACAGTGGTCAGCGGCGCGATGGACTGGCTGTCCCGGCAGCAGGGAGGGGAGCTGACCGCGGTGGCCATCGCCCCGGATCTGGGTGAGCGGTATCTGGAGACCATCTACCAGACCAACTGGGTGCAGGACCTGTACGGCGAGGACGTCCTCGGCTCCCCGGAGCTGACCAGCGCATCCCACGCGGCCTGACCCCCCGCACGGTGAAGCCCCCGCACATCGCAAAGACCCAGCGGCACAGGCCCGCCTGACAACGTGCCGGTTGCCCCCGCCGCGCGGGACGTGGGGGTCCCGGCCCTCAGACGCATCGGCCTGCCCCACCACGGCCGCGGCCACGGCCGCACAGCCCACAGTCCCGGGGAGAGCGGGAGGGCACACGGCGGCTGGACTCCCCCGCCTGAGCAGCGACCAGCACCCTCGCTGCGGCCGCTTCACAGGCGGGTTCCGGGAACCGGAGCACGGCCGGCCCGACGGCCCCTCGCTGCCTGCTGGCGTACATGACAGCGCGAGAAGGACGGGCGCCCCCGCGCGCAGGATCCGTGTGCCGGGGCCGTCCTTGCCGCCACGGGGTCCCGCGTTCACGGCATCCTCAGCCCCGGCCACGAGCCGACCGGCGGACTCTGCCTGCACACCGGCGGGCAGTGGTTTGCGGTACTCGGATCTCGTTCCCTGCCTGTGCTACGGCCGCAAGCCGCCTTCGCTGCCGGCCGGGCAGACGTACCGCATCAACCAGCTCAGGGTCTTCCGTGCGGCGGCGGTGCGCTTCGCATAGGCGGGCCCCTGTCTTTCACGGCACCGCTACCGTTGCCGCGTTCCGGCTCTGGCTCCGCCCCTCACCCGTCGGACAGTCCTCAGGCCTTCGGCTGGGTGAAGCGGATGCTGTTGCCGAAGGGGTCGCGCAGGCCGCAGTCGGTTCCGTACGGACGATCGGTGGGTTCCTCGGTGAACTCCACGCCCCGGCCCAGCAGCGTCTCGTACGTCGTGCGGCAGTCGTCCGTACTGAAGATGAGATGGCCACCCATCACGCCCTTGGTCACCAGCTCGCGGACCTGCTGCGCCGTCTCCTCGGACATCGCCGGAGCGCCCGGCTTCTCCAGCAGGATCTGGCGCTCCGGGCGGCCGGGAACGCTCACGGTCAGCCAGCGCATGGAGCCCAGCTCGACGTCGGCGTTGACCTCCAGGCCAAGCTTGCCGACGTAGAAGTCGAGGGCCTCGTCCTGGTCGAGGACGTAGATCTGCGAGTGCGTGATGGCGGTGAACATGTGCATCACGCTACCGGGCAGGCCGGACGAAAACTTATCCGAAACTGCTCAGCCGACGGACGGTACGGGCAGTGCGGACGCTCAGGCACTCGGCCGCATCCACGCCATCGTGAAACACGTCGGTACACCCGTGGCCGCCGCCTCCTTGCGGTACGCCCTCGGTGACCGGCCGACGATGGCGCGGAACGTACGGCTGAAGGTTCCCGGGCTGCCGAAGCCGACCCGGAAGCAGATGTCCGTCACACTGCGGTCGGTCTCCCGCAGCAGGAACATCGCCCGCTCGACACGGCGGCGCTGCAGGTAGCGGTGCGGCGTCTCGCCGAACGTGGCCCGGAAGGTGCGCGTGAAGTGCGCCTGCGACACATGGGCGATCCGGGCCAGCGCCGGGACGTCCAGCGGCTGCGCGTAGCCGCGGTCCATCGCATCCCGTGCCCGCAGCATGCGGCGGTTGGACTCTTCAGCAGCGCGGCCCACGGCGCCATCACACCACGGTTCTCCGCCCTCCGTGACAGACCCGGTGACCTATCCGCTCCGCCCCCTCCCCGCGCAAGTGGTGCACCACGACGGCCCGCCCCCCGCAGTACCGCCCACCAGGGCGTGCCCGGCAAGTCACCGACCACCCACCGGACAGCCCTGGACGCCCAGGCGAGAAAGGGCGCTCCCCGCACATGTGGGGGTCTGTTTGCGGTGAGGAGTGTGCAGCTCCCATCCGCACGGTGCTCCCCACGCGGGCTACCGACGGAATGCGGCTCGCGGGGTGACGGAATGGCCCGTCGCGTCACTGGGAGGGGACGCCGCCGCGAGCCCGGCAAAGCCGCGGCGGGTGTCCAATTCGGGAGCGGTCATGGAGCCGTGTTATGTCGCATCAGGAAGCCGTGTCCTGCGGCGTGATGGCGCGGACCACCTCGGATACATGTCGGTTCATGCGGATGCTGGCCATGCCTGTCGTAAAGAGGGCTGTGCCGGCTATGGCTGTCGGAATCGAGGCGCCCAGGACCGCAAGCAGCTCAGGCCAGTCGCGCTCGGCCTCACACCGGCCGCCACCGGCGGCCAGCTCGTTGGCTTCCCGCCGGTCAGTGAAGAACCGGGAGTCGCAGTCCGCCGGGCCGCCCTGCGCCTGATCGACGGTGTAGGGCGTGAACAGCAGAACGGCGAACCAGAGCCACAGGGCTCCAGTGGCGGCGAGCAGGACCACCCCCCACTTCCGCAGACGCGCGGAACTCTCGTCGAAGTACTCCATGGTGTAGGTCACAAGAGGCATGGCGCAGCAACCTACCGCCTCGAACAAAGAGGGAGATCGACCGGTCGATCCACCCACGGAAGTTCACCGGGAATCTGCACGCCTCTACGCGGGACTCTCGCCCGGCAGCGCCCGTGTTTCAGCAGGTCAGCGAATTCCGTCGGTTATCCCACGCATGTGGGGGTCTGTCGTCGTCCAACTGGCAGAGCTACTTGGCCGTCTTGGCGCTCCCCACGCAGGTGGGGGGTCTGTCCAGCCACGACGGGGCTCGTCGAGCAGCAGGTGCTCCCCACGCCTGCGGGGTTGGTCCGGCGACCTACGCTGCATCGGTCCTGCGACTGCTTCTCGCGCCTGCGGGAGTGCCGACGCACCGTCAGGCATAGTCCACGAAGCCGGTGTTGAACGCGTCTGCGATGCCCGCCGCGCGAACTCTCCCGCGAACACGACATCACCCAGAGTCCCCGCGCATGGCCGGCAAGCCAGCAGAATGCCAGGCCGAACGCGCCTTCCTGCAGGAGTTCTCACTCCACTGCGCGGCCAGTTCTCCATCGGTGTCACCAGGTGCTCTCAGCCCATGTCACCGGGACTGCCCCACGGTCTGCCGCTTCACGGACAACCCAGCCAGAACCCATGGGGACATTCGAGCGAGATACCGCACCGCTGCTTATGGGGCCGGGCCGAGGCGGGGAGCTCGGCCCGGGCCGGTGAGCAGCGGCGGTGCAGCGCGGCGCGTGTGCCGGGGACGTGCACGGGCGCCGGATCGCGTTCCCGGCGGGTTCCCGCCCGGGTGGCGGGGTGTCACAGTCCCAGGGAGATGGCCAGCCGGGTGAGTTCGGCCGTGCTGTTGATGTTGAGCTTGGCCCGGATACGGCGGAGATAGGCGTCGACCGTGTGCTTGGAGAGCCCCATGTGGCGGGCCGTCTGCAGGTAGGTGCGCCCCGCGGCGATATGCCGCAGCGTCTCCTGCTCACGCGGGGCCAGCGCAGGTGCGGGGGCGGCGTACGGCGTGGTGAGGGTGAGGCTCATGGGATTTCCTCCGACGGATCGGCACGGTCATCACTGCTCACACCCTCGGAAGCAGGGGGCAAATGCCCGAATACTGCAATTTGTCCTCTTTCAAAAAGCCTGCCCGGGCCACTTCATGACGGTGTCCGCCGACTGTCACAGGCCTGTCACAGGCCACGCCCACAGACGCGCCACAGCCCGGCCACAGACAAGAGCAGCATGGCTACGGAGATGACCTGCCGCCCCCGGCGGTGACCGCCGCCGGGGGCCGCAGGCGCTGCATGTCCGCGGCCGACCGGGCCTCACCGGCGGGGGCCGGGGCGGGCCGGGCCGGCTTGTGAGCCGCCGGCCGCCCCCTGAGGCATTGCCGGCGGCAGGACCTGGGGCAGGGCCCCTGGTGACAGCGCCGGGTTGGTGCTCCCCCGCCCTGAGGATCATGCTTGTCAGGAGGGCCCCGGCCGTGCAGGTTCCCGAACGGCGAGATGAGCGGCGATGGAGCGACTTCCCACCCCTCCCGGTGAGCGGCCGGACGAGTCGGACGCCCGTCCCGAGTCGGCATACACGGCCACGGCCACCGTCAGTGAGCAGGGCATCGTGACGGGGTGGAGCCAGGGTGCCCGGCGGCTGCTGGGCTACCTGCCCTCGGAGGTCGTGGGGCAGGCCGCCGCCCGGCTGCTCGCCGATGACGTCGGCGAGGCGGCGCGGCGGGATGCGGCCGGGCGGGAGAGGTGGAGCGGCACCGTGGCGCTGCTCCACCGGGACGGCCGCCGCCTTGAGCGGCCACTGCTCGCGCACCGCCGGACGCCAAACGGCCCGGCCGCCGAGTGGCTCGTGGTGTGTGCGGTGGCGGGCAGGCCCGGCACGCCCGGCACGCCCGGGAGCGAAGCGCTGAGGGAATGGACGTTCACCCAGTCCCCCGACATCCTGGCCGTCTTCGATGCGGACCTGCGGCTGGTACGGGCGAACAGCGGCATGGAGCGCGCGCTGTCCCTCACCGAGGACCAGATGCGCGGGCTGCGCCTGCCGGAAATCGCGCCGTATCCCGTGAGCGAGGAGGCCGAGAGCAAGATGCGCCTCGCGCTGGAGAGCGGCGAGCCGCAGCAGGTGGAGGCCTACATCCGCCCCACGGGTGTCAGCGCGGAGCGCGGCTGGTCGACCTCGCTGGCCCCGCTGAAGGACCCCGACGGCCGGGTGCGCGCCGTGTGCCTGACGGCGCACTCCGGGTCCGGGGGGTACCTCGCCCGGCAGCGGATGCTCCTGCTGAACGACGCCCAAGCCCGCATCGGCACCACCCCCGACATCCAGCGCACCGCGCAGGAACTGGCCGACGTCGCCGTCCCCCGGCTCGCGGACTTCGCCGCCGTCGACCTGCTGGATGCCCCCCAGCACGGCGACCAGCCGCCCCCCGTCCCGCCGGCAGGACCCCTCACCCTGGGCCGCACCGCTGTGCGCTCGGTCCTCCAGGACAGCCCGCAGTCCCTGGTCGCGGTGGGCGAGAGGACCACCTACCCGGCGCTGTCACCGGTGGCCGAGTGCCTGGCCCAAGGCCATGGCGCCCTGTACGAGGGGAGCGACCCCGCCATCGCCCGGTGGGCGGCGAAGGACCCCCAGGCCGGCTGGATCCGCGAGGTGGGAACACACTCGGTGATGGTGGTGCCGATGCGGGCGCGCGGCATCACTCTCGGCGTGGCCTTCTACAGCCGTCACCAGCGCCAGGAGCCCTTCGAACCGGACGACCTGCTGCTGGCCGAGGAACTCACGGCCCAAGCGGCCCTCAGCATCCACACCGCCCGCCGGCACAGCCGGGAACGCACCACCACCATGACCCTGCAGCGCAGCCTGCTCCCGCATACGCTGCCCGACCAGGCGGCACTGGAGATCGCCTCCCGCTACCTGCCCGCCGGTACCCAGGCCGGCGTGGGCGGCGACTGGTTCGACGTGATCCCGCTGTCCGGCGCGCGCGTCGCCCTGGTCGTGGGCGACGTGGTCGGCCACGGCATCCGGGCCTCGGCCACCATGGGCCGGCTGCGCACCGCGGTACGCACCCTGGCCGACGTCGAGCTGCCGCCCGACGAACTGCTCACCCACCTCGACGACCTCGTCATCCACCTGTCCGCCGACGAGAGCGGCACGCAGGGCGCCGCAGAAACCGCCGGCGGCATCGGCACCACCTGCCTCTACGCGGTCTACGACCCCGTCTCCCGCCACTGCACCCTGGCCAGGGCCGGCCACCCCCCGCCCGCCGTGGTCACCCCCGACGGCGCCGTCTACTTCCTCGACGTCCCGGCCGGCCCGCCACTGGGCCTGGGCGGCCTGCCCTTCGAAACCATGGAAACCGAACTGCCCGAAGGCAGCCTCCTCGCCCTCTACACCGACGGCCTGCTCGAACCCCGCCACCACGACATCGACGAAGCCCTGGACAAACTGTTCCAGGCCCTCGCCCGCCCCGCCCCCACCCTGGACACCATCTGCGACAGGATCCTCACCGCCCTGCTGACCCACCGCCCCGACGACGACATCGCCCTGCTCATCGCCCGCACCCGCGCCCTGCACGCCGACAAGGTCGCCGCCTGGGACCTGGCCAGCGACCCCGCCATCGTCGCCCAGGCCCGCAAAAACGCCACCGACCAACTCACCGCCTGGGGACTGGACGACGCCGCCTTCATCACCGAACTGACCGTCAGCGAACTGGTCACCAACGCCATCCGCTACGGCAAACCACCCATCCAGCTCCGCCTCATCCACGCCGACACCACCCTGATCTGCGAGGTCTACGACTCCAGCAACACCGCCCCCCACCTCAGACGCGCCCGCACCTACGACGAAGGAGGACGCGGCCTGCTCCTGGTCGCCCAACTCGCCCACCGCTGGGGCACCCGCCACGCCCCCATCGGCAAAACCATCTGGGCCGAACAAACCCTCACCGGAGACTGAATGCCTGGGTTCGAAGGTCGATGTCCCGTCTCTTGAGGCCTTGCTTCCGTCTCATCTGACGTTGTCCGGTTCGCACGTCAGGGACACGGTCGCGTGAGACAACCAACCGCCGGCTGATCACTGTGTTATCCAAGGGCAGTGACGACTTCCAGGACTTCCGGCAGGCCCTTCGACGCGGTGTTGTGCGACGTCGACAACGTGATCCGTTTCTACGACACGACGCAGCTGGCAAGGCTGGAGCGTGTTGCGGGGCTGGCGCACGGCACGACTGCGAAGGTGGCCTATGCGCCGGAGACAGATCTGCCCCTGCTTCTCGGCAAGATCACTCAGCAGCAGTGGGTGGAGTCCATCGTCCTCGGCCTTGCGGGCCACGTACCGGCGGTGCAGGCGCGTGAGCTGGGTACGGCACTTGCCAACGCGCCGTTCTGGGCCGACGAGGTGGTGGTGGCCCTGCTTCGTCGAGTGCGGGCACACATGCCCCTGATCCTGGTAACGAACGCATCCCTGGAGCTGGAGAACGACCTGGTGTCGTTGGGGCTGGCGGATTTCGCAGACCGCGTCGTCAACAGCGCCCGGGTGGGGGTGGCTAAGCCGGACCGGGAGATATACGAGATCGCGGCTGAGCAGGCAGGTGTCGCGATTGACCGTTGTCTCTTCGTGGATGACCGGCTGGAGAACATCGAAGCCGCAGTCGCGCTCGGGATGAGCGGCGTGCACTACCGCGAGCCTGCGGATGTCCGCGAGTCGCTCAGCTTCTTGGCGAACGGCTGAGACCGCCACTCACCCGAGCGGTTTGGCCACGCGGCCGGCAATCCGAACGTGACCAGCTCACTCACCGGCAACATCAAGCCAGACAACCCTGAGGAAGCGAACCAGGGAGACAACAGCACCTGAGACACCTACCGGAAGCTGTCTCACAGACCGTTACATCCATCCAGGTCACCACGTCGAGCAGGGGCACGATCGAATGAGACGGGACAACCGATGCCCCATGCATGATCAGATGAAGGGTGTCCCGTCTCAGCCGGTCTGGTCCCTGTCTCAGGTGATCTGGTCCGATCCGTAGGCCGTCTCAGGCGAAGGGGGCCCGTTGGCGGCCGTCCCGCTCGGGGCGTGTCGGCCAGCTCGGTGGTCGGCAAATTGGTGTGTGGGTGTGTGGGCTGGCCGCGTACGGTGGCTGCGTGATTTCGCGTGAGTGGGCGATCGAGCTGGTGGAGCGCCACCTACTCGGCGAAGGGGCCGAGAGGTCCCTGCCGCCAATGGTGGTCATCAGCGTGGAGCGGCACGCGTTGGGATGGCTGATCATCTGCCAGTCACCGCAGTTCGCGCGGACTCGCGACCTGCGCGACGCTTTCGTCGGCCACGGCCCGTTCCTCGTCGACGCCCTGGACGGCAGCCTGCACATGGTGCACCTCCAGTTCTGCAGCGACGGTCTGGAATGGGAGGACCAGTACCGGCAAAAGGTCCGGGGCGAGATCCCGCCACGAGAGATCGATGTCGAGGTGCGGCGTCTGACGGATCTCGGGCGCCGGCTCGACGCGTTCAAGGCGGTGCGCCATGCTGGGGGCGGGCTGAGCCCCGCCGAAGCCCTGCGCTTCGTCGACGCGATCGGTTCTGGAGTTGAACCGCCTGCTGACCTGGTGGCCCGACTGCCGCAGCCGGACACGCGGTACCTGGCCATAACCACGTACAGCAGACCCAATCCCGAACCGGCGAACTGGTCACGCGCACAGGGCACCTCCTCCGGCTGAGCACCTCGTGCACCTGCAGCGACACCCCACCCGAGCCCGACTGGCTCGGGTATCAGTGCAAAGCGACAGATCCGGACCACATCGTCTGAGACGGCGGCCGGTATCCGCGCTCGCCGGAGACCAGATCAATTGAGAAATCCGCCAGTCCAGCGTCTCAAATCATCCGGTCGCCGCAGGTCACAGCCATAAACCATGGACCAGATCATTTGAGACGGGACATCAGATGAAGGGCGCCCCCACGTCCGGTGAATCCCCAGGCGAGCAACCAAGTTCGAGAAACCGTTCGAGGCCGGAAGATGATGAACAAGCTCAGTCGGGCAGTGCAACGGTGAGGTCCACCTCGACAAGCTGCCCCGCGAAGCCCAGTTGCGCGACGCCCAGGAGCGTGCTGGCGGTGGTGAACGCCGGACCGATAGCCGAGTCGGTGAGCCGGCGCCATGCGGTGCCCAGGACTCCAGACTCATCGCTCCGCACGTAGATCACCGAGCGCACGACATGTTGTGGCTGGGCACCCAGCACTGTCAGGGCGGCCAGCGCGTTCGCCACGACCTGGTCGATTTGCACCTCCAGAGCCCCGGAACCGACGAGGGAACCGCTCCGATCGAGAGGGCACTGCCCCGCCAAGTAGGCCGTCCGTCCGGCCTCCACCACTGTGATGTGGTGGTAGCCGGGCGTTTCATGCAACTGCTCAGGGTTGATGCGGGTGATCTTCGCGCTCACGCCCGCGAGTCTGACGGATCTGCCGTCCTCGCGCATCGCAATTTGCTAGCCGAGCAGCACCCAGCACCGGCTGGAAGATGGAGAACGGGCTGAGGAGCATCCGGGCCAGATCGTGCACCGCGTCCTTTCATACGGCCCGCCCACTCCCCCATCGCCACGGAAACGAGTCCTGCCCCGCCGCAGATGCGGCGGGGCAGGAACCCACAATCCTCACGAGCCTTCCAGCCAGGCGACACCCGGCACCATCACGACACCCGCAACCAGGGCAAGGAGACCGTCCCGGGCCGCCTCCGCAGGTCTGCGCCATCCGCCTTCGGCGTGTTCCCCCGCGCGGTCACGTGACGATGACGTCGTCGGCCGGAGCCTGCGGGGCGGGCTCAGGAACAGAGGCGCTGCCGGTCTCGTCCTTCGGCGGAGCCTGCGGCGCCGGCGCATCCGGAACAGAGGCTCCGCCGGTCTCGTCCTTCGGCGGAGCCTGCGGCGCCGGCGCATCCGGAACAGAGTGGCCGCCGGTGTCGTCCTTCGGCGGAGCCTGCGGGGCCGGCGCGTCCGGAGTAGAGGGGCTGCCGGTGTCGTCCTTCGGCGGAGCGTGCGGGGCCGGCGCGTCCGGGCAGGGGCCGCCGCCGTTGCCGTTGGTGCCCGTACCGTTGCGGCCGTTGCCATCGCGGCCACCACAGCTGCCCCTGCCGCCGCGGCCGGTGCCGCCCGTGCCGGTGCCGCCCGGAGCCTGGCAGACGGGGGCGTTGCTGCCCGTCCCGTTGCCGCCGGTGCCATCCCCGCCCGTCCCGCTGCGGCAGTAGTCGCCGTGGCTCCCACGCTTCTTGTGACCGTCGTGCTTTCCGTGGCCGCCACGCTTCTTGTGCTTGTGACCGTCGCTCTTCTTGTGCTTGTGACTGTCGCGCTTCTTGTGACCGTCGCGCTTCTTGTGACCGTCACGCTTCTCGTGGTCGCCGCTGACTGCCGACACCGTCTGGCTCTGCAGCGTCGGTGCCGCAAACGCTGCGCCCGCCGGGATCAGTACACCGCCGGCAGCCAGGAGGACGGAGGCGGTGGCTACGGCCAGACTGCTCTTCCGGATACTACGCTTCATAAGAATTCTCGTTCCTCTTCCGCATGCTCTCGAGAAGGCGAGAACGAGCGAAAACCATAATCTTTCGAGACGGGTCTTTACCCGATGCCGGGGTGGGCGCATTCGCCGCACCGTGCGAGGCCGCCTGAAACAGCCGCACCTTCCGCTTCCGCGGGGACACTGGCGGTCTGGCTGGGTGGCGCGGCCGCCGGCCTTGGCCACCCAGCCAGACTGCGAACTCACTCGACGCTGTCCGCGCCCGTCAGCTCCTAGCCCGTAGCGTCACCACCCTGAGCGTCACCACCCGTGTTAGTGCCAGTCCCGGACGCATTACCACCCTGAGCGTCACCACCGGTGTTGGTGCCAGTCCCGGACGCATTACCGCCCTGAGCGTCACCACCGGTGTTCGTACCAGTCCCGGACGCATTACCGCCCGTGGCGTCACCACCGGTGTTCGTACCAGTCCCGGACGCATTACCGCCCTGAGCGTCACCACCCGTGTTGGTGCCAGTCCCGGACGCATTACCACCCTGAGCGTCACCACCGGTGTTGGTGCCAGTCCCGGACGCATTACCACCCTGAGCGTCACCACCGGTATTGGTACCTACACCAGACGCATTACCGCCCTTGGCGTTACCGCCCTTATTGGTGCCGATACCGGACGCATTACCTCCCTTGGCGTCACCGCCCTTATTCTTGCCCTTGCTCTTACTCTTGCTCTTGCCCTTTCCCTTGCTCTTGTGCTTGTCCTTGTCCTTTCCCTTGCCGTGATGCTTGTCAGGGTGGTGGTCGGGGTGCTTGTGGGAGTCGGCGAGACTCACGACCGACGAGGCGGGCATCGGGGCCGCCGTCGCGGCGGTCGCCGGAAGAATGACACCTCCGCCGATCACAGCGGCCGAAGCGACAACCGTCGCAAGGCGAAGGCCCCGACGCCTGGGACGGTCATCGTTGTGGGTGTGAACAGTGCGATTCATGGGATTTCTCCTACTGATAAAGAGGGACTATATGAAGGGAGAATCCTCGGCGAGGATTTCCGCTTTACCGTGCCGCCCCGTTCCCTTTCGGGTGGGGCCGCACTTCCAGTAGGCCCGACCCGCAGCACACCGTCACGTTCCGAGGACTCGGGACTTGACGCAGCCAGACACACCAGGTAAAACCCCACAAAAACCCCACCCCGGCAGCCCCCAACCCACCCCGAAACCAGACACGCGGCCACCTGCTCCTTCTTCCCCGACACGAACGCGCAGCGGCCGGACCGGTGGGCCTTGGGGCGGCGGACCTGGGTCTCGGTGCCGCCGATCCGCAGCCTCGGCGGCGGCGTAGGCGAACACATCGGCCAGGGTCCGCAGCCGCAGGCCGGGCCGGTCGGGGACGGCGAAGCCCCGGTCGGCGAGCAGCGGGCGCATCTCGCAGATGGCCTCGGTGACGGTGGAGCGGCCCACCCCGTAGGGCTCGGCGCGCGCCGCATGCGGCAGCCGGGTGCGCAGGTGGACCAGGGTGACGAGTACCCGGTCGGTGAACACGAGCTCGTGCTTGCGCCAGGGGGGTCGCCAGTCGGATCAGGAGTGCGGGCAAGGAGCCTCCTTGAGCCGAAGAGGCAGGCACCGGTCGGTCCAGGCGAGGGCCCCGTGGCAGTTGGTGCGCCGTGAGCAGCCCCCGCACCGCGGTCGTCCGGCAAGGGAGGCCGGGGACGGCGTGAGCGGTTCATCCGGAGTGCGGGCGCACGTTCGCTCCGGCAGCGGCCGTCGGCGCCTACGCTGCTGACCGGGTCGGGTCAGCCCGGCGGGTGAGGACGACGAGACCTTCGGCGCAACACCGAGGCCGGCACCAGCCCGCCTACCCGTCGGCCCTCACGCACTGACACCAGCCGCCATCGCCCCCCCGGGGGGACACTGGAGACATGGCCCGTAGAGCGCGAACCGAGTTTTGAGGTGGCCGATGAGCACTCTCGAAGAACAGATCGACGTCCGTGTTCCGAGCGATGTGGCCTGGGACTGCCTCCACCGTGTGGAGACCTATCCGCGGTTCCTTGAAGGAGTACGCGAGGCTCGCTCGGAGGGCGGGCACGGGGCGCACCTGGAGGTCGACGCGGGCGGCCGGGCTCAGGAGCTCGAGGCCGAGATCACCGACCGTGGCAAGGCCCACACTATGGAGTGGCAGACCACGAAGGGTCCCGACCTGGCGGGAACCTTCTCACTGCTGCCCATCGACCGGGCGCACACCCGAGTCCAGGCCCGGGTCGAGTACGACCCAGGCACCGTCAAAGAGGCGTTCGGCGGGCCGAGGGGCTTCGCCCAGGCGACCGCGATTGAACGGCTGGTACGGAACGACCTCGAGCGCTTCAAGGAGTTGGTCGAAGGGGAATGGTCAACCGCGTGACGCCTCCCGCCGAGAGCCTGTGGGGGCATGACCCAGGTACGCCGGAAACCCGCCGCAGGATGACCTTGAGCGTCTGACGGGTCGTCTACGACGCCGAGACCGCAGCCGCCTGGTCGTCGTGCGCGCGCAACATTCGCATGACGGTGGCGGGCGAGGGATGCAGTCCCTTCTTCGCGCCCGTGGTGATGATGGGCCGCTTGGCGATGTCGCGCAGGCTCATCTCCTGATCGCGCAGGTGGAGAGCCATGGACAGCATGTCCTCGTCGGTGACGCCCGCGCCGCCGATGGTCTTGCCGCGCTTGCGGGCGGACTCGTGGCCTTCGAGGGTGCGGTCGCGGATGTACTCGCGCTCCATGCCGGACAGGGCCGCGAGCACAGTGAACACGATGCCGGAGGGGTCGTGCGAGCCCTTCAGTTCCCCGGTGAGGAACTCCAGGCCGACGTCGCTCGCCTTCAGCTCTTCGGCGAGCATGGCGAGTTCGATGCCGCGGCCGAGCCGTTTGTGTTCGTGGACGACGAGGGTGACGCGCACGCCGGAGGAACGGATCTCCCCGGCAACCTTCACGGCGGCCTCCAACTCGGGGCGCTTGGTGGCGCGGGTGGAGATCTTCTCGGAGAAGACCCGGGTGACCCCGGATTCGGCGAGGGAGTCCAACTGGGCGTCCAGGGACTGCCGCGCGGTCGAGGCGCGGGCGTACCCGGGGCGGACGCGCCCGACCGGCTCGGTGCCGGCGCTCGCGGGCCGGGGCAGCTCGGTCCACGCCGAGCCCGGCTTGCGCACGGCGGGGGTCGGCACGTTCAACGCCTTGGCGAGTTGGGGCACGAGCCGGAAGCGGGCGGTGTGGTACTGGATGGCCACCTTGCCCTTCCCAGTGCGGCAGGGCGAGCCCGCCGGAGCGGCGCAGGTGGACATCGGGCAGGCAGCGCTTCCACGCGCTTGAAGTCGTCGCTCACGACCCCAGCCCGTTTCATGAGGGTGTTTCAGACGTCCAGCCGTTTGCAGCAACTCATGAAACATGATCGCCGCAGGTGGACCGCCGGACGGCCGCCTGTTTCACAGGCGGCCACCTATGAAACAGCGCCCCGGGCGGCGTTGATGCCGGATGCCGCTACGCGGCTCAGGAGGTCCGGGTGTGGTGGTCCAGCAGGCGGGTGAGCAACTGCACGAACTGGTCGCGTTCGGCCGGGCTCAGCGGCGCGAGCAGTTCGTCGTGGAGGTCGTCCAGGACCTTGTCAAGGCGGCGTAGGTGGCGGCGGCCCTGGGCGGAGATCGTGATGATGTTGCGGCGCCGGTCGCCGGGATCCGGTGCCCGCTCGACGAGGTCACGCTCGGCCAGTTCGTTGAGCACGCCGACCATGTCGCTGCGGTAGATGCCGGTGCGCCCGCTCAGCGTCGCTTGGCTGCCGGGCCCGAAGTCCTGCAGTGAGGCGAGCACGGCGTAGTGCCACTTGTGGGCGTCGGCCTGGGCCAGCCCCTCGGTTATCAGCCGGTCCGACCGCATGGTCAGCTGCGACAACAGTCGGCTCGCCCGTCGACGCAGCCGGTCGGGCGTCTTGAGCGCGCCGTCGTCGGGCATGTCCGCGGCTTCGGCTCTGATCACGGCGCCCATCCTACCCATTGCGTTAGTCCCACTAACGATATACGGTCACTCGCGCCGAAAACATTAGTGCGATGAACGTTTATCGAGTGAACTCCAAGGAAGGAAGCTCTTGCCCACCAAGACACTGCAGATCCCCACCACGGACGGCCAGGCCGACGCTTTCGCCGCCTGCCCCGACCGTGTACAGCAGCACCCGGGGGTGCTGATGTACACGGACGCCTTCGGCGTGCGGCCCGTGCTGAAGGAAATGGCCCGCGAACTGGCCGACCACGGCTACTACGTGCTCGTCCCCAACCTCTACTACCGGCACGGCCCGGCACCAGTGATCGAACTTCCCGGGCACATCGGAGAAGAGATCCGGCCCGCGGTCATCGCCCAGCTGATGCCCTTGATCGAGGCGCACACCACCGAACGCGTCCTGCGCGACGCCGACGCCTACCTCAGGTTCCTCACCACCCAGCCCGAGGCCAGCGCCGGACCGGTCGCCGTGACCGGCTACTGCATAGGCGGCGCCTATGCGATGCGCACCGCAGCGGCCCACCCCGGCCAGGTGGCCGCCCTCGCCGGATTCCACCCCGGCCCCTTGGTCACCGACGCGCCCGACAGCCCGCACCGCCTCCTCCCCAAGCTCACCGCCCAAGTCCACCTCGGCATCTCCGAGAACGACATGGCGGCCGAGGCCCCCACCGAGCTCTACCAGGCCCTGGATGCAGCAGGTGTCGGCCACACCACCGAGATCTACCCTGGCACCATCCACGGCTTCACGATGTCCGACACCGACGCCTTCAACCCCTCCGCACTGCAGCGCCACTGGGACCGACTGCTCGCCCTCCTCGACCGCACCCTGGCCAACAGCTGACGCTCCGGCCCGGAAACCAAACCCGAAGTGCACGGCTCGGCAGCCCGTAGCTCGCACGCCAGCCGCAACGCGGACGCGGCGGCCGGGACCTGGCGGTCGTGGTCATGCGCCGCAATCGCGTGTACCTGGTGACAGCTTCCTTAACGACGAGCCAGCACCGCGCCGGCCGCACCCTGCGCAAGGTCAGTGGTGGCGGCGCTGGACCAGCGCCCGAACTGTTTAGCGGGCATGGAGAAGTCTTCCTGTGAGACGGGGTCAGGCGGCCTGGCCGTAGCCGTCCGGGGCGGGCGGGCCGTCGCCGCGCAGCGGGCTGAAGTCGACGTCCAGGTGCGGGTCCTACGCCTCGGGCTGGAGGCCGAGTTCATGGGTGGAGTACTCGCCGAAGCGGCGGATGTGCTCGGTCAGGTACAGCGAGATGTGCACCAGGTCCTCGGGGTCGATGACGTGGCCCTCCTCCTGGAGCTGACGCACGATCTCGGCGATGTCCAGGGCGTTGCGGAAGATCACCGCGTTCGTGAGCAGAGCACTGAATTTCGCGGTCTTCTCCTGCTCGACGGGCCTCGCCGTACGACGGTGATGATCTCCGGGCTGCTGTCGGTCAGCGGGCTGCCGTCCCAGTCACCGAACTGTTCCTCGACGACCAGGCCCGCGCCCTCCAGAAACGAGGAGAGCGCGTCCGTGTCGAGGAATCTCAGCGTGCTGCGGCTGGCCTGCGGTCGGTCCCAGTCGGGACCGGTGAAGGTCTGCGTGAACGAGACCAGGTCTCCGCCGACCGGCGTCTCGACCTCACAGGCCAGCCGCACCACGCAACCGGTCGGGCCCACCGCCTCCACAGCTCTGTCCGGCGTCCAGTTCTCCCACGCCCGCACCCGCGGACTGCGCGTCTCGAACGCAAAGCGGCCGTCGTCGGTCAGCGCCGTGCGGACCGCGGCGAGCGCGGTGCGCAGCTCGCCGTCCTCGACGAGCACCTGGAACGCGTCCCCCGTCATCACGATCAGCTCGAACTCGCCGTCCCAGCCACCCGTCCCGAGGTCGCCGAGAACCCACTCGATGCCCGTACGCAGCCGTGCCTGTTCCAGCATCCCCTCCGCCGGGTCCACACCGCACAGCCGTCCGCCATGACCGGCCTCCCGCGCGGAGTGCAGCAGCGTGCCGGTGCCACAGCCGGCATCCAGCACGGACCGGGCGGACATCACCAAGGGCAGATAGAAGCCGAAGTCGCCCCGGTCCTCGGCCGGGTTGAGTACGTCGTACAACACGGCGAGACCGGGACCGGCGAACAGATGGCCAGCCATCGCGCCATCCTGTCAGGCCAGTTGGTCACCTCGCCTGCCAACTTCGCCTGCCATCATGCACGGATGCGTGTGCTGATGCCGGTCCCCGACCGCGATTTCGACGTCACCGAAGTGGCCGTGCCCTGGCGGATGCTCACCGACGCCGGGCACCAGGTCGTCTTCGCCACCGAGCACGCGGGCACGCGGCCCGCGGCGGATCCGAGACTCCTGACAGGTGTGCTCTTCGGGCAGCTCGGCGCGGAGAGGGAACCGAAGGCCTTCTACGAACAGCTCGTCCGGTCCCAGGAGTTCAGCACCACCCTGGCGTGGGCGGATCTCGACGTGACCGGCTTCGACGGGCTGATCCTGCCCGGCGGTCACGCACCAGGGATGCGGCAGTACCTCGGCTCCGCCGGGCTGCAGCAGCAGGTCGCCAGGTTCTGGGCGCTGGACAGGCCCGTCGGGGCGATCTGCCACGGCGTGCTGGTCCTGGCGCGGGCGCGTGAGGACGGCTCAGACCGGAGTGTGCTCGCGGACCGCCGTACCACATGTCTGCCGAAGTACATGGAACGGACAGCCTATCTGACGACGGCTTGGCGGCTCGGCCGTTACTACCGGACCTATCCCGCCTACGTGGAGGACGAGGTCAGGGCCGCACTGGCCGACCCGGGCAGGCAGTTCGAACGCGGCCCCAAGTCCCTTACGACCCGCGGGACAGCCACGGACGACACTCCCGCGTTCGTCGTGGAGGACGGCAACTACCTCTCCGCCCGCTGGCCGGGCGACGCCTACCTCTTCGGCCGCCGGTTCATCGCACTCCTGAACACTCGGCGGCCATGACCCCGGTGCCACCCAGGGCCACGGCCGGAGTTCATCCGGTCACGGGTGATCCGATTACCAACCTCACGCGGGTGAATCTGCGGCTCTTGGAGCAGATGGCGCGGCCGAAGACCGTCTACGACGACAACGTCGTCGAGCAGCTCACGTTTGCCGAGGGCACCCCCGCTTCCGACGAAGCGCAAGAAGGCCAAGGACAACGCCCCTGACCAGCTGAGGGCTCATTCTGAGTCCAGCACCGGGTGTCAGTGGCGCAAGCTGCCTGAACGCTTCGGCCCGTGGCAGACCGTCCACAATCGGCACATGCTGTGGTCGGCCGACGGCACCTGGGAGAGATTGCTGCAGCGTGTCCAGGCCATCGCCGACGCCGCGGGCGAAGTCGACTGGAACGTCAACATCGACTCCACCTCGATCCGCGCCCACCAGCATGCCGCAGGGGCTCCAAAGAACCCGCCGCCCCGACCGCCCAGGCCTCAAAAGGGGCCACACAAAGATCACTTCACTTGCCGCGCATGTGCGCCTACTCCTGTTCCTGGTGGAGGCGGCGCGGCAGGCGAAGCCCTCGGCCGTTCCCGTGGCGGGCTGACCACCAAGGTCCACCTGAGTGCGGACGGCAGGTGCCGCCCACTCTCCCTCGTGGTCGCCCCCGGGCAGCGGGCGGACTGCACCCAGTTCGAGTTGGTCATGGACAAGATTCGTGTCCCTCGGCTCGGTCCGGGCAGACCACGACGTCTGCCGGACAGTGTTGGAGCCGATAAGGCGTACAGCAACAGTGTGATCCGCGCCTATCTGCGCCGTCGCGGGATCCGGCACGTGATCCCGGAGAAGAGCGACCGCAAGGCCGCCCGCCGGAAGCGTGGTTCACGCGGCGGCCGGCCGGCGGGCTTCGACAAGGCCCGATACCGGGCCAGGAACTCGGTGGAAAAAGCGATCAACAAGCTGAAGCAGTTCAGGGCTGTAGCCACCCGATATGACAAGCGCGGCTACGTTTACCTGGGCACTGTCACGGCCGCCGCACTCCTCATCTGGCTCCGGACGTGACCGACAGGCCACCCACGGCGGTGAAGGGCATGCGCTGAAACTCGCTGCCCGGCCGACACGGTGCCGTGCCAGAATCCAGCGCATGCCAGTTCGATACCCGCGCCCCTTGCGCCCCGGTGACCGCGTCGGAATCACCTCTCCATCCAGCGGAGTCAACGAGAAGCTCCGCGAGCGCCTCCACGTGGCCATCCGCGACGTGGAGGCACGCGGATTCGAGGTGGTCCTCGGAAAATGCATGGACGGCTCGGGACATGTCAGTGCTCCCGCCGCCGCGCGCGCAGACGAACTGACGTCGCTGCTGACCGATCCCGAAATCAGTGCTGTGGTGCCGCCCTGGGGCGGGGAGCTGGCGATTGACCTCTTGCCGCTGCTCGACTGGGACCAACTGCGCGTCGCTGAACCGACCTGGCTCGTGGGGTTCTCCGACCTGTCGACCATCATCACCCCGCTGACCCTCCTCACCGGGACCGCGACCATTCACGGCAACAACCTCATGGACACTCCTTACCGGACCCCTGACGGGCTGGTCTCCTGGCTCGACATCGTCAGCGCACCACGGGGGCACCAGTTCACACAGATCCCGCCTGGCCACCACAGATCCACTGGCTGGGACGACTACGCCGCCCAGCCCGAGGTACGGGAGTACACGCTCGACGCCCGTGGCACATGGACACGGCTGGACGGAAGCGGAGATCTTGAAGTCGAGGGCCGCCTGATCGGGGGCTGCATCGAGACACTGTGCAACCTCACCGGGACCGCCTTTCTCAACGTGTCCGACTTCGCACGGACTGAGGCTGCGGACGCGCTGCTGGTGTATGTGGAGGCCGCAGGCGACGATGCCTTCACCATCTGCCGGAACCTGCACGGTATGCGGCTGGCCGGCTTCTTCGACGCGGCGAACGCGGTGCTCGTCGGACGGACCTCGGCACCAGGCGCCCCTTCATTGTCCCAGCACCAGGCCGTGCTGGACGCGCTTGGTCCATTGAATGTGCCGATCATTGCCGACGTGGAATGCGGCCACGTCCCGCCATACATGCCGATCGTCAATGGGGCGCACGGCCGCCTGGTCCACACATCAACGCGGAGCGAACTCACCCAGACCTTGGTCTGACACGCCAATTTCCCCCTCCACTGCCCATGAAACGGCGGTAGCAGATGCACTTGGCACCTGATACCGCCGTCCGCAACCGATTGCCCGACGACAGGGCTGAAGAGTCCAGGACGGGCAGTTAGCGTGATCGACGAGTCAGGCCCTAGTGTCCTGCGTCAGTAGTTGATCGTTAGTTGTTGTGTGACTTCTGCTGCTGGTGCGTCAGTTCCTCGTCGGGGCCCGAAGTTGGAGCCGCTG
>NZ_JBVHDR010000023.1:0-19916 GCF_055563295.1 Streptomyces sp. NPDC002868
AACTGTCCGGGGGCCTCGCTCGTTGCGCTTGTCGGGTGTCACCTGATCGGGGCCCGGCTCGAAGAAGCTCACTGATCCGGGTCGGGCGGCTGGTCGTAGGCGCTCAGAAGCCCTTCGATGCGCTGGTTGTTGATGGACTGCCGGTCGTACAGGCACTTCGCGTACCGGCTCAGCAGGACCTCGACACTGTTGCCGGCCCGCTGGGCCACCTCGGCCGGGTCCGCGCCCGCGCACAGCCACGTGGACAGCGCCGAGTGCCGCAGGTCATACGGCCGCTTCGCGAGCGGGGTGCTGGTGAGCGCGGGCGGCAGGCCGAGGTCGCGGGTCTCGTGCCAGACCCGGTGGTAGGTGGTGTAACTGATGATCCGGCCCTGTTCGGTGAAGAACAGCCGGCCGTCGTCAGCCGTGCCGAACGTGGCGACATGCTCCCTCCACAGGGCCACCAGATGCGGCGGAAGGGCACCACCCGTGTTTCTCCCGGCGGGCGGTTCTTCAGCCCCCGCTCGTCGTGGAACCGGCCGGTGTCGGTCCACCGTTTGCCCGCCTGCGGCAGAGTGCGGTGAAGGATCAACCGCCCCCAACCGGTTCGGGGCAGACGGCAGTCCGGCAACGCCACCGCAACCGCCTCCTCCGGCCGCAGACCCGCGTAGTACATACCGGCGAAGAACCCGACCAGCCGACGGCCGCGAGCCCTCCCGTAGCCGCCCACGTAGGAGACGGCGCTCAGCAGATCCCGTGCCTGGTACGGGTTGGCCACCACCCGCGGATCCACCGCCACAGCCGGCTTGGGCACCCGCCACCGGACCCGCTGAAGCGGATGACTGCCCAACTCGCCCCGCTCCACGGCGTAGTGGAGCGCGTGCACCAGCACCTTGGGTTTGCGGCGCATCGTCTCCACGGCCGCCTCACCGCCGTCCAGTTTGCGGCGAAGCGACTCCAACACATCGCGCGCCAGGACCGGATCGTGCAGGTCGACCAGTGGCCGGGACGCCTTCGCCACCCACTGCAAGACCAGCCGGTCCTCCGCCGGCATCTTCCCCGGTCCCGGCCCGGGTACGACAAAAGCCCAGTGCCGCAGGGCACGGCGCAGCAGTTGCTCCTTCGGCCTGCCAGGAAGATCCCACAGCATCGCCACAGTGACGGCTGTCAGCGCCTCGCTGACCTCGTCCCGAGTCTTCGCCGCCCTGCCGGGCCAGTGCGCCCGAGCGTACCCGCTCGCGAAGGCATACCAGCTCAGCTGGGACGGACCCCGGTGCCCGTGGGCAGCACTGTTCCCCTGGGCCAGGCCCACGCGAATGGCCCGCACCAGCTCCGCGCCGAACTCGCCCGCCAGATCCGCGATCGCGCTGTCGCGGTCTTGCCGTCCATCACCATGCGGCTGCGCCGGGGATTGATCCGCAGGCTGTTCAGGCTCCGGTGCAGCGCCGTGGTGCTCGTTCGGGTCGATGCCCGCCTCCTTCTGATCGGCGGGAGCATGACTGCCCGGCACATCCACTCGAACATCCCCCGGCAAGAGGGCACTTGTGCGGCGCCCGGTTGACGAGTGCGGATTGTCGGACGTTCGGTCTGGCTTCCGTCGCCGCTGGTCATACCCGGTCCCGGTGTGGCCGGTTCTGCGCCATGGCTCACCATGCGCACTTGCATACGCCCCGATGCTCCGAACTACCGTTCTTCGCCGGCCAGGGCACGCGGACGCCGTGGGGGATGCATGGCAAGAACCGCGCGACAGATCCTGAACAGCCTCAGCCACGACAGGAGCGTTCACGCCCGGTCGACGGCTGAACTCGGTTCCCATGTCGAGTCCGCAGCGGCGGCCATCGACAAGAAGCGCCGGGAAAAGGGCCAGGAGGCCGTACGCAGGAAACCCGAACTGCGGACCGTCGCGTGGGCCGAGTGCGGCCGGTCCATCGAACTGACGCCGTGGCAGGTGCTGCACGCCCTGGCGCGCGGCTATGTGCTGGCCGGCGAGGGCATGGGACACGGGCTCGCGGAACACTGGCTGAGCCTGAAGTACAGTCGTGGACACGAGCACGGTGCTGCGAGCCGGATGGGCCCTGGGCGGCTCACAACGGAAATGGGCTCACGGCCCCGTCCGGACTACCTCATCGAGGCATGGAAGCCCGGCGCGCCGTCGAAAGTCACGTTCGTTGCCTGCCGAGGAAACCACCAGAAGCCGAGCAAGCGGACCAGCCGGACCCGCAGCACCACGATCCAGCAACTGGTCACCGCGTAGGCCAGCGCCGCGGTGCCCACTCCGGCACAGCGTCGGCGATGGGCCTCCCACCCGGCCCGCCAGAAATCGGGCACTCTACATCGGCGCTCACCCGCGCCCAGGACATCCCGACGGGACGCCGCGGGACACGCCCGCCGACCACCGTTCACCCCCAGCACCGCGGGGAGCGCCCTCACCGAGCCAGGCGCACAACCGGCTCACTTCGCTTGCCCGCACACTCCAGACAGCCTCCCTGTTCGATTGAGGGGCGCATCATATACCCCTACGCTTGCCCGAGGAAGTCGTGATCTACGTCATGGTGCATGGATCGGCCGCCGCAGGGAATGATCGAGTCAAGACGAGCAAATAGGGCATTTCATTCCCGTGGGACATGCGCGGGACGGCGGGCCTGACAGGGTGTCAGGCAGGCCGCCGACCTGGGAAAACGCGTGGGAATCCGACGGCCTCCGGAGCCGTGTGCTCAGCTCGATCTCGGGTGTCCCAGCTGTCCGGCTGTCCGGTTAGGTCTGTGACCTGCGGAAACGAGCCGGACAGCTCAAGCGGTCACTGTCCGGGCTGTCCGGTCACCGACCGGTTTGCAACCCCGTGTTTCCACCTGCGAGGAGAGATCAACTGCTACCACCAGCGGCAGCAGCCTCTGTTTCATCCAAGGCGCTGCGTGCTGCCACGGTGAAATTGGCGATGCGCTCAGAAAGTGTGGTCACCTCAACAGCGTGGCGCTCCACAAACTTTACGTTGCGGTCAGGGGCGCCCTCAGCGGAGTCGAGCCACGCGAGAAGAGTCGTGTGCATCGAGTGGAGCCCCGTTTTCACGCTGCGGGCGGCTTGCTCCACCGATTCCGGACCTTCCACTGCAAGGCTGGCCCACGCTGCCTGTACTGCCTGTAAGTGATCTTGGGCAACTTGGAGTTTGCGATCGGCCACCCCGACGTCTACTTCGCCAATCAATGCGCGCGCGGCCAACTTGAGGGCGTTCCGTGACTCGCTGGCTGGAGCCAGGAAAGCGCTGTACGCATCACGACGCACCTGTCTGCGCCACTGTGCATGATCGACTCTTGCTTGTGTCTCTACTTGCTGGCGGCCTGACCAACCAGATATCGCTGATGTGGCGACGGTGCCGAGAACCCCCACCGCCGCCCCGAGCAACGCCGCGACTCCCTGATCCACAAGAGGATTGTGCACCGCCGGATGTCGCTCGATGTCAAGAACCCTTGCAGTCGTTGGCGCAGAGAGCTGAGTGCCCCCGACCGGGTGGCCTGGGGGCACAAGGGTGGCGCACGTTCATCTGGCCCGCGTGGCTGGCTCTCTGCGTCAACTACTGTGGCGATAAAGGCAGATGTAGAGCAGAGGCAGGACAATCGAGAGCGTCAAGATGACTGCTGGCACCTGCCAAGGTTCAGTTCCTGGTCGCCTGACTCACCAGCACCGGTGTACTCGAAGACCGCGCCCAGCTCGTCCTCCTCGACCAGCCATCCGTCGTGGTAGCCAAGCTTCTCTCCGACTTCAGGGTCGGAGTAGACGATGACATTCTTCTCCGCAATCGCGGGGCAGATGCCGCCGTAGGGAGCCCCTCCGAACACCGGGCGGATCTTCTCCCGGGTGGGGACGTCTCCGGGCCCGATCTTGGCAGCGCTAGTCATCATGACTCGACCTTAGATCCGACCACTGACACCGCTCGACTTCACCCCGGGCATGCAACGTGTATCCGACTGACAGCATGGTGGTGGACCAACTCCGGGTACGCTCCCGGCGCATGAGTTTCCCTTGGCCCGAGGTCGTCAACGGTGCTACCGCCGGTCTGAGTGCCGTCGCAGCAATAGGCGCGTGGATGGCTGCGCGCCGGTCCAACGCCACGAGCGCGAAGGCGCAGGAGACGGGAGAGCGCGCCTACGCCACAGCCCAGGCGATTGCGCGTATCGAGAGCGACCGCTGGCACGCCGATCTGCTGCCCGACTTCCAGATCGCCATGGAGCGTGGCAACGAACAGACCGCGACCCTGAGCGTGCGGCTTCTCGGCCCGCTCCCCCTCTGCGGCCTCGACGAGATCCGCATCGACATCGTTCCCAGCGACGATTACGTGCGCGCTGCCCGGCTCCCGGGAGGCCCCTCCCAGGAAGAGCTCGATGCGCAGGTGTGGGGCCCGTACCGGTTCACGTATGGGGCGGACGGCGCCGACGTCAACGGCCACACGGTGGCGCCGTTCTCATTGCAGGTCGGCACCGGGCGGCCATTCAGCATCGAGCGCACTCGACCCCCGCACTGGCAGGAGGGGGCAGACAGGGAGAGGCACTGGCGAGACCAGTGGCTCAACAAGCCCATGCGCCTGGTCCTCACCTGCAAGCGGGACGGTTTCAAGTCGTGGGTCGTGCCATACGAGGTGCAAGTTCCCGAAGGCGTGAGGATGCGCTGGGTGTAGACCCGATCGACCTGCTCCGCAAGCGGGTATTCCTCCTCGCGGCACGAGGACGTTCATGATCGCGGATTCGGTGGCCTTTGCGGTTCTGGCAAGGATAGTGATCCAGAATCCCCTGTCAGCCTTCGCCGAAACGGGGCACTCCCCTAGCGCCATGACTCTTCTTCCGACGCCCACCGCAGACCTTGCCCGGCCCGTGCCAGATGCGTGCCAGAACGACGGGACAACCGCGGTCAGTTGCGGTCATGACATGGACTTCCCAAGGGTCGGCAGCGGGGCGCTTTGCCCTGGCCAGAGCAGTGTTTAGTGTGTTTGGTCCGGTGATTCCCAAGTTCAGAGCGCGGGTTCGATTCCCGTCACCCGCTCCACGACGAAGGCCCAGGTCATAGACTTGGGCCTTTCTTGTTGTCTAGACCTCTCGGGAGGTGTCGCGCCCTCCGCATGCCCTAAGTCCTGGAGTCAGCCCCCCGGGCGGAGCCACAGCAATCATCACTGTCAGTCCTTGCAGCGCCATGGTCGTTCCTCCCTGGCGTCCAGTGTTGACCTTGGCCCTGGGGCCACGTTCTAGCGTCGCTCGTGACGGATCAGAAAGCGAAAAAGGGCCTGCCCACCGGCGTGCCGCTGGGCGTCGACGGCGTCCCCCTTCACCACCACACGCATCAACCTCTCCCCTAGCGACCAGATCGTCCTGTACACCGACGGCTTGGTAGAGAGAGCCGCGACCAGCCCATCGATGCGTGCCTCAACGCCCTCCTCGGCCAAGCCGACCAGCCGCTGGAAGCAACATGCGATCAGCTCCTCCACGTCCTGCGCCACCCGAACGATGACGATGACGTGGTCCTGCTCATAGCCCGTATCCAGCCCCACCCGCCAGCCGAGCCGGCCTCCCCTGCCTGACGGTCCCGCGAAGGTGGATAAGCCCGAAGGCGTCACGGCGCAGGGAATGGAGCGGGCGTACGTGGCCAACGATCAGCCGAAGGAGTTTTCGCTTGATCCCCTCGTCATTCCCTCGCCACGGCGAGCCATCGAGGTGCGACACTCGTGGCTGCAGAAACGGTCATCCGACTGCTACTCTCCAGATCAACTCACCAACGGCAACAGCTGCATGCCGCATTGAGACCGTTCCCCCGTGCTGGTCGGGGCTTCGGCTCCTGGTACTCGCCCGCGTAAGGCCCCGCTTGGGAACCGTCCCGTCCCCGTAGTCTACGATCCCACGGGGGAGGGAACGGCTGCTGTCACTCACGACGTGCTGCACACCCTGCGCTGTCGCCGCGCAGGCAGTGAGTCCGTCAAGAGGATCCGCCGAGACCTGTGGGGGCGGGGCGGCTGGATCGGGTGGGGATGGGGCGAACCAGGTGTTCCAGCAGAAGCTGAACGCGCAGTTCACGAGGGTCTGGTGGCGCCGGATGGCGGTGTCGGAGCGGACTTGGAAGTCGGCCCAGCCGAGTTCGTCCTTGACCTGTTTGTAGCTCTGCTCGACCCAGTGCCGCAGCCCGTAGATCCGCACGATCTCGGCCAGCGCGGCGGGCGGGGAGGGCGATTCGGCGACGCGCGGGGAGTCCGGGCGGGGCAGGTCGGTGGCCAGGTACCAGGTTGCCTTCGCCGGCAGGGTGGCCGGGTCGGCGGTGGCCACCACCAGGCGGACGTTCCCGTCCGGGCCCCACCAGCCCAGCCGGGCCTCGGCCGCCCACTAGGTGGCGGTGTGCCCTTCGCGGAACGTGCGCTCGATGCGCGACCAGTCACCGGGATGTTCCGCATCCCGCCAGGCCAGGAGGCGGGCGGCGTCGACGGGAGTGTGGGCGTCGGGGCCGTAGGCCCAGGTGCCGTGCCGGGGCCTGAGGGCCATCACGAACGGCAGACCGGCGGCGTGCAGGCCGGCGCGAAAGCTGTCCTGGTCGCCGTAGGCGCAGTCGGCGGCCACCGCGCGGAAGACCAGGCCGCCTTGGCCTGGGCGGCCAGGTCGGCCGCGATCTGCAGTTTGGTGCGCAAGCCCGGGTCGTTCTTGCCGCGGGGGAAGTGATGGGCCGGGGTATAGGGGCAGGAGTGCACCGGGTAGTAGACGCGCTCATCGGCCCAGCACGTGGTCACGGTGACCACACCACGGTCGATCTTCCCGACCGAGCCGAGACATTGCTTGCCCACGTATGCGGTCGCCGTCCCGTCCTTGCGGTCCCCGGAGTCATCGACCACCAGTACCCCGCCCGGGTGCGGGGCGGTGGCCGGGTCAGCCAGCAGCAGTTCCAGGCGGCGGGCGTTGACCGCTTTTTGACCCCAGGGCGACTCGGACAGGAAGAACTGCAGCCGCTGCACTGCCGCATGCTGGGCGCCAATCACCGGCTCGGCGCCGGCCAGGCAGGTCAGCGTCTTGTTGCGATCGCGGGGCAGCGGCAGCCCGGCCAGGTACTCGCGGAACCACGCCGCTGGGCCAGCGTCCCGAAGAGATCACCGAACCGGACGGCGTACGCTTCCAGCGGACCGGGTGCGGGCGGACACGGCAGCCGCTTCGTCATCTCGGGCTCCCCAGGCCGTAGTTGACGCCTTCACCTCACGGCCTACTCCCGCACAGACCCGCCGTCAACAAACCACCGCTAGTACGGCGAAGACCACCCGTACGTCATCGCAAAGGTCCACGCGAAGTTCCCCAAGGGCGGGGGCGGCAAGGCCATCCCCACAACCTCGGTGGAGTACGCCGAGCAGGTAGAGGACCCGACCGGCGACGGCTACGTGCGGCTGTGCGATCTCGGCCTCGACGGCGAAACCGCCGCGCACACCGTCACGCGCGGGGCCTGGGTTCGCCTGGGCCTGGACGTGGCCGCGGACGGCGGCGACGAGTTCACCATCTACCGGGTTGTCGGCGACGCTGTCGAGCACCGCCACCACTCCTCCGGCATGCACAACGACAATCAGGTCAAAGTCGCCCTGCGCATCCTCGAAGAGATCGAGCAGGCGCAGCGCCTCGCGGCTGCGATCGACAGCACGGCCCCCGTCCGCGTCAAGGTGGACCAGCACGGTCTCGGGCACGGCGCCGTTGGCATGCTCGAGACCTGGGCCTCCTCCGGACGCCACCAGGCGCAGATCGTCGGCGTCATGGTCAGCGAATCCCCCGGACACGACGACCCAGGCGCGGTCAAGCGGCCCTGGCGCAAGAGGGACGAGATGTGGATCGCGACGCGCGCGCTCCTCCAGCCCGACCCCCTCACCGGCGTAGGTCGACTGCGCCTACGTACGGACCGCCAGGCCGCGATCCAGCTCACCACACCGGAACTCGGCTACAACGCCGGCGGCCACGTCGTCGTGGAGAGCAAGGCTCAGATGAAGGCCCGCGGCATGAAGTCACCCGACCGTGCCGAGGCCGTCCTCCAGGCCCTGTACGAGCCCGAGCCGATCATCCGCCGCGGCGGCGGCCTCATCGTCTGAAGCAGCTACACCTGGTGTGGCCCAGGGCCTTGAAGGAGTGCCAAGCCGAAGCCGAAAGGTTCCCCGACGACCCGAAGGCGCGCGGCAGCTCCGCTGCCGACCCCGACCGGCAGCGCGAGCAGCAGGAAGCTGACATCGTGCACCGCCTTCTCGCTCTGATCAGCTACGCGGTCACCCCGCGAAACATCGACCTGTGCGACCACCCCGAAATGCCAAAGGCTATCGCCGAGCTCCACGACGAATCCCAGCTGCAGACCAAGACCCGCCGCTGACCGCGGTGGCACGGCGCCCGAAACGGCCGTACGCGCATGGGTCTTCCGCCAGGTGTGCGGGTGTCCTGTGCTTCTGCTGGGCGCGGCCGCGCGATCCGCTGGCCGCGCACGTCCCTTCCGCCGTACGGCGGCTTCGAGTCCCCACCATTTGGGCCCCGTCACCCCGGTGTTGGTGACGGGGCCCAAACGGTGGACTCCACCGGCTGGCACGCCGGGGGGTCTCGCGCTGGACGCTGACGCCGATGGGATGGCCGGGAGGGCTAAAACCGGAACAGGTCACTCCGAACCCATTGACCTTCACGGACGCCTCCCGAACAATCGTCCGTCTCGTCACCGGACACAGCGGCAGCCTCGCGGCGTGGCGTGCCGCCCTGGAGGAGGACAGATGAGGGTGTCGCGAGTGTTCTCAGTCATTGTCATGAGCGCGACCCTGGCCATGGTCGCCGTCCCGGCCCGCGGAGCGCTCACCGACGGCCCGCAGCAGGCCGGGGGCGGGGCCGTGGAGCTCTCGGCGCCCGAGCCGGCGTGGTACACCCCGCAGTTGCACGCCGAGGTGGTCGAGGCGGCCGGCCGGGGGGAGGGCGTGCCCCTCCCGGACGGCGTCGACTATCCGGCCAGCGGGCTGGCCTTCACCGGCATCCGTCCGGGTGCCTGGATGATCGCGCCCGCCGGCTGCACGATGAACTTCGTCTTCGGCGAGGCACCGCACTACTACATAGGCACCGCGGGGCATTGCACCGAGCGCGGTGACGAGGTCACGATCTTCGCCGCGCCTGGCGTGCTGATGAACATCGGCACGACGGTCAAGAGTGTCGACAACGGGGTGGGCGACGACTTCGCGCTCGTCGAGATCCGGCCGGAGATGGCCGAGCACGTCAACCCGTCGATGACGTACTTCGGCGGCCCGACCGGCCAGGGTTCGCCGGAGCCCGGCGATATCGTCGAGCATGCCGGGCACGGCCTGGTCATCGGCACCGGCGGCACGCCCCGGGCGGGGGTGGTGGCCTACCGCGGTCCGGGTGACGAGCGGCGCAGCGACGCGTTCTCCTGGGGCGGCGCGGCGTCGCCGGGGGACTCGGGGTCACCGGTGCGCCTGGCGGACGGCGCCGCCGCTGGCGACCTGACGCATCTGGTCGTCGGAGGGCCGTACGCCCCGGGCGTGGTCGCCGGGACGTCGCTCGAGCGAATGCTCGAGATCGCCGACAAGCCTCTGGCGACGGCCGCGAACCTTCCCGACCCGGCCTCCTAGCCCGCCGCCCCACCAGTGCCGGTCGCCGTGGACCTGCTCGCCCATCTCACCGACTACGGGCTGGGGAGGGCGTCCTCGAGAGGCGACTCCGAAACCCTCGGCGAGCCCTCGCCGCGGTGAGATGGTCTTAGGCGGCAGACCAGAGGGCGCACATATCCGGATTCCGGATCGTTCCCGATCCTCATCCCTGCAAGCCCATCCGAACGACGTTTCGAATCTCTTCCTGAAGATTCTGGCCCACCCGCCGATCTGCCGGCGCCCTGCGTTATCGGGTCTTGGGCACATGCCGTCTGCCGGACGCGAGGCCGCGTCATCGAATCTTGATCGTGCCCGGTCAGGGCTGGGCAGAGGGTGCCGTCTACAGATCGGGCCACCGGAAAGCGCGGCAGGGTACCGCAAGATCAAAAGAATCCCTGAGCCAGTTGGGTTGTCTGTCTAAATTCCAGTCGTTGTTTCCCTGTGACAGCCATGACGGCGTAGATGCAGGGAGGGCCTCGCGGATGAACGGGCCGATAGATCAACGGACCGCACTGCTCATGCTCGTTGGTTGCGGCACCGTGTACATCGCCTTCGAGCACCCGTCGTTTGGCACCGCCCGCGTCGTCGGTGTTGCCGTGGTGACACTGCTCCACCTCGTTATGCGAAGGCGCTAACCCACATGCCGCTCAACTTCGATGGCACGCGCTCAAGGTCCGCGCCATACCTATGAGGCTCCTGCGTCACCGCTGAACGCTGGCCCTGTGCCCCGCTCCGCGCGGCGTCGCTACAGCCACGCGCGCCTCGCAGTCCAGAACAGCGAACCGGAGCAGAGTAAACCTCATCGACCACTGCTCAACCGGGCCCATCCCCGAACGCAGAGACCCCCGCCGGAACGAGCCGGCAGGGGTCCACATCAGTCACAGCGGTCACATACGTGTCACCAACAGGGTCGACGCAGCTACGCCACAAGGACCTGACCAGGCCAAACGCTCCCGACCTGGACCACGTGGACGCCAGGAGACGGTTCCGACTACCTGTGCCAGGTGGGACTGTCACAGCTCAAGGACAGTGGTCACCACCCCGCGTGGCCGGTCTCGCTGTCCGTGGCCGGATGCAGATGCCGTCGGAAGCATGGGCCCCTCCAGGGCGGCATGGGTGTCCGTGCTGGCGGGCTGGGCATCAGCGGTTCCCCGCACCAGTGCAGAAGCCCGGCCTGGAGGCAATACGCACCACAAGCCCTCACGCTGCGGCCCCGTGTCGCAGACTCCTCCCGCGGTCAATTTGTCGAACAGCGTGGAGCTCAGAACTCGCCTACGACGGCAGGCAGAACGGCGCTCACGAGTATCAGTCTGCTCCGTCGCTGGACGATCCCAGCCACTCTCCCCCGCATGCCTGTGACGACCGGGTGCCGCCTGCCTGGCATCACCCCGGCCCGGGGACCGGACTCGTGATCCCTCACGTGATGGGGTTCAGCCTCCTACGGCCTTCGCCCAGCCCCGGTCGACCGTCACCCTCGCCTTCTCCAGTTGCGCGTCCGTGGGGAACTGGGGCTCCCCCTCGACCGTCGGCAGTTTTGCCGCGGCGTCCTCGTCGAGGGTGCCGTCCTCGCGCATGGTCTCCATCAGTACCGGGCGGGCGTAGCCCTTGAGCCGGAGGTTCTGGCCCGTCGCGCTGAAGAGATACTCCTGCCACAGGCGGGCCGCCGCCGGGTGCGGGGCGTTCCTGTTGACGGCCAGGGCGTAGTACTGGGCGAAGCTGCCGTCGAAGGGGATCGCGACCCGCCAGTCCACGCCCTTGCCGCGGAACCGGTCCGAGTAGTCGAGGTTGACGTAGTCCCAGTCGATGCTGATGGGGGTCCTGCCGGTCTCCACCGCGGCCGAGGTTGACTCGACGGGGTTGAAGTTGCCTCGGTCGTTCAGCTCGGCGAAGAAGTCGAGGCCGGGGCGGATGTCGTCGAACGACCCCCCGTTCGCGAGGGCGGCCGCGTAGACGCCGGCGAAGGCGGTGTTGGAACGGGTGGGGTCGCCGTCGAGCGAGACCTTCCCCTTGTACCGGGGGTGCAGCAGATCGGCGAAGGTCCGGGGGCAGGGCTTGACGCGGTTGGCGTCGCAGCCGATGGAGATGTAGCCGCCGTAGTTGTTGTACCAACGGGCCTCGCTGTCCTTCTGGTTGTCCGGGATCGAGTCGTACGCTGCGACCCTGTACGGCGCGAGCAGGCTCTGCCGGGCCGCTGTCCGGGCGAACGTGTCCCCCACATCGATGACGTCGGGGGCGTCGGCGCTCTTCCCGCTCTTCTTGATGGCGTCGATCTCGTCCTGGCTGGATCCCTGGGGGTCGGCGACGGTGGCCTTGATCCCGTACTTCTTCTCGAAGCCGTCGATCAGACCGCCGTAGTTGGCCCAGTCGCGCGGAAGCGCGATCGCGTTGAGCGCGCCCTCGTCCTGCGCCGCGGCGATCAGCTTGCTCATGCCCCCCGCCTCCTCTGCCGAGGTGGCCACCGATGGCTTCACGGGCGTGGCCTTCGGCGTCTCGGTGCAGGCGCTCAGGATCAGGAGGGTGAGGCAGCCTGCGGCGGCCGCTGTTCGGACACGAGGTGCAGTCACGATGGCTCCAGGACGCAGGGGGTCGGGAAAGCGCGGGGGTGGGCACGAGCGGTTGTCACCGGGGCAGGTCCGGCTTTCGCCGGATACGACGCGTCCTCGGGGTGACGAGCAGTGGCGCTGAGCGGTCTTGAGACGAGATGCGGCGGGTGGCATCCGCGGCAGGGCGCCACGGTCGAGGCACGTACCCGAGCAGTTGGTTCAGGGGGGCGCGATGCTCCGGGGGCGCAATCCGGGTCGGCGCAGCCTCCGGCCGCCGCGCCGATCGTTCCGGCCGGAGGCACGGCGGCGGGCCGGAAGCCGTGGCCCGGCCCGTGGGGCGTGGCGGGCGAGCGGTCGTACGGCGACTTCGCGATGCCCCTCACCGTGCCGCGCCGTTCTGCTCCCTGCCTTCGCCGGAAAGCGGCTCCTCCTCGTCGAGCAGGATCTCGGCGAGTCCTTCCACCGAGGGGCCTGCGCCGCCGTGGAGGGACAGCTCGGCCCAGATGACCTTTCCGGTGGGCGTGTAGCGGGTGCCCCAGCGTTCGGCGAACTGGGCCACAAGGAAGAGTCCGCGGCCGCCCTCGTCGGTGACCTTGGCCCGCCGCAGTCGTGGTGAGGTGCTGCTGCCGTCGGAGACCTCGCAGATCAGGGCTCGGTCACGGAGGAGCCGGACGGTGATGGGCTCGGTGCCGTAGCGGATGGCGTTGGTGATCAGCTCGCTGAGGACGAGTTCGGCGGCGAAGTCGATCTGCTCGAGGCCCCATTCCTGGAGCCGCCGGACACAGGCAGCGCGGACCGGGGCGACCGCCGCCGGGTCGCGGGGCACCTGCCATTCGGCGATCCGGGTGGGATCGAGCCGGTGTGTGCGGGCCACCAGCAGCGCGATGTCGTCCCGGGGCCGGTCCGGCATCATGGCGTCGACGACCGCAGCGCAGGTGTCCTCCGGGGAACGGTCGGGTCCGGCCAGCGCGTCACGCAGGGTCGCCACGCCGACGTCCAGGTCGCGGTCCCGGTCCTCGATCAGCCCGTCGGTGTAGAGCACCAGCCGGGAGCCCTCAGGCACGGTCAGCTCGGCGCTCTCGCCGGGCAGTCCGGTCCCGAGGCCAAGCGGCGGGGAGATCGGCAGCTCGGGGAAGTCCACGGTCCCGTCGGGGTGGACCACCGCCGGTCCGGGATGGCCGGCGGTGGCGACCGCCAGTTGCCCGGAGGCGGGATCGTAGACGGCGTACAGGCAGGTCGCGCCGGTGATCCCCTGACCTTCCCCGTCGGCGGCGGCCTCGTCGCTGTCGATCTGGGCCACCAGTTCGTCAACGCGGCCGAGCAGTTCCTCCGGCGGGATGTCCAGGACGGAGAAGTTGTGCACGGCGGTGCGCAGTCGGCCCATGGTGGCCGCCGCGTGCAGGCCGTGCCCCACGACGTCGCCGACGACCAGCGCGACCCGGGCTCCCGACAGCGGGATGACGTCGAACCAGTCCCCGCCCACCCCGGCCCGGGCGGGTAGATAGCGGTAGGCCACCTCCAAGGCCGTCTGCTCGGGCACCCGGCTGGGCAGCAGGCTGCGCTGCAACGTGACGGCCATGGTGTGCTCGCGGGTGTAGCGGCGGGCGTTGTCGATGCACACCGCCGCCCGGGCGGCCAGCTCCTCGGCGAAGGACACGTCCTCCTCCTCGAACGGCGGGGAGGCGTTCGCCCGCCAGTAGTGGGCCGCTCCGAGCACCACCCCCCGGGCGCGCAGCGGGACAAGGATCAGGGAGTGAATGCCGTGGTCCAGGACCCGGCGGGCGCGGTCGGGGTCCTGGGCCCGCCAGCCCTCGGAGGCGCTCAGGTCCTCCACCAGGACCGCTCGGCCGTCGGCCGCGCCCGCGGCCATGGGGTGGGCGGCGACGAAGCGGATCAGCTTGCCGGCCGGGTAGAGCAGATGGTCCCCCTCCAGGCCGACGACGGCGGTGCGGCGCATCTCGGTGCTCACGCCGGAAGGCTCCTCACCGTGCAGGACCGGGTCCAGGAGCTCGACGGTGACGACGTCGGCGAAGCGGGGGACCGCGACCTCCGCGAGTTCCTCAGCGGTGCGCGTGACATCCAGGGTGGTCCCGATCCGCACGCCGGCGTCATAGAGCAGCTCCAGCCGTTGGCGCGCGGTCTCGGCTCTGCCGGAGAGAGCCTGCAGTTCGGTGGTGTCCCGCAGCGTCACCACCCTGCTCGCCGGGCCCTGGGGAGCGGTGAACCGCTTGTTGACGGCAAGGAGCCGGTCAGCCGCCAGGTGCACCTCGTCGGTGGCCGGGCGATCGGACGTGAGCAGCCCGGCGAGGTCGGCGTTCAGCCCCAGCGCGATCACGTGGCGACGTTCCGCATCCTCCGGCAGGTCCAGCAGGCGGCGGGCCTCGTCGTTGGCCAACAGCAGCCGGCCGTCACCCCCGACGATCAGCACTCCTTCCCGCACGGCGTGGAGGACCGCATCGTGGTGCTCGTACATCCGCGTCATCTCGGCCGGGCCCAGGCCGTGGGTCTGCTTCTGGAGGCGACGGCTCACCAGTGCCGACCCGCCCGCGGCGAGGGCGAGTGACCCGGCCGCGACCCCGAACAGGACCGGCAGTTGCTGGTTCACCCGGTCCTGCACGTTCCCCACCGTGACGACGGAGGAGACAATGGCGACGGCCGAGTTGCCGGTGTCCTTGACGGGGACGGCCGAGATCACGGAGAGCCCCAGGGCACCCTGGAAGGTCCTGGTGAACGACTTTCCTGCCGCCGCTTCCGCGTAGGGGCCGATGACGTGCTTTCCGATCTGCTTCGGGTCGCTGTGGGTGAGGGTGATCCCGTCCGGCCGGTAGACGATGACGGCGTCGACACCGGCGGCCCTGCGAACCGCCTCGGCGCTCGGCTGCAGCACCGCTGTGGGGTCGGGACTCTCCAATGCCGTGAGGAGCCCTGGTGATTTCGCGAACGTCTCGGCCGCGGTGAGCGTCCGGTTCCGGGCGTCCGCCATGCTGTCGCGGCGCGCCTGCAGTACGAGGGCCACCAGCGCGGCAACGACGACCAGCACCACAACCGCCAGTTGCAGGAGGAACACCTGGCCGGCGAGGCTGCGCACGCTCAGCAGGGAACGCAGGCGCCGCAGCAACCGCCGCGCGCTCCACCTACCGGGCGCCTGATCACTCCCGGGCGACTTGGGCGATCGACGCCCGAGTCGCCCCAAAAATTTATACATGGAACATTTCTATCGTTTTCGGCTACCGATCACGGGGCGATCGGGGGGAGGACCGGTCATGGTGGAACCGCCGGGCGTTTCGGCCCGCCGCGCCCGGACGGGCATCCGGCCCCAAAGTCGCCTGCCGGAAGTCGGGCGCGCGCGTGATCCGGTCCTGCAACCTCCAGCAGGGAAGTGGCCGCTCCCCGCTTCCCGCCCAGCCCAGACCAGCCCGGCCCGGCCCGGCCCCTGCAGAGCCTGCTGTAAATCGACCGGTCGCAACATGACCGTCCCTGGTCTTCATGCCGATGGCGTCCACGAACACGACCAACCCGAGCCCTCCCGTCCCGGCGCGTACGCCGGGGCGGGACACAGGAGGGGAGGAGGCGCAGGGTGCCGCGGTCCGAGTTCGAGTGGTGATCATCGCGCGCCGTCGGATACCCGCCGAACGCGCACTTCTGCCCAGGTCAGGGCGTGTGCCCACAGCTCAGTCACCACGCCACTGTGCCGTGCGGCTGTTCCAGTCCCCTGCTCGGCCGGCTTCCCCCGGACGCACCATCTGCTTGGTGCGCCAGCGTAGGGAACATTAGCGTCCCTTTCAGGGCGGGATGTTCACTGTCGCCCGTTAGGGGATCGCCGATGACGAACGAACGGCGCCGCCGCCGCACACGAGTCGAAGCCCCAGCCCCAGCCCCAGCCCCAGCCGGAGTCGGACCAGAGACCGACGCCGGAGTCGACGGCGAAGTCGACGTCGTCGTGGTCGGCTCGGGCTTCGGCGGCTCTGTCACCGCATACGAGCTCGCCGGCGGTGGTCTGTCCGTTGTGGTTCTGGAGCGCGGCAAACCGTACCCTCCCGGCAGCTTCCCCCGGACGCCCGCGGGCATGGCCCGCAACTTCTGGGACCCCAGCGAGGGTCTGCACGGACTGTTCGACATCTGGTCGTTCCGCGGACTGGAAGGAATCGTCTCCAGCGGCCTCGGAGGCGGGTCGCTGATCTACGCCAATGTCCTGCTGCGCAAGGACGAGAAGTGGTTTGTCCACGAATCGCCACTGCCCGGCGGGGGGTACGAGAACTGGCCGATCAGCCGCCGTGACCTCGATCCGCACTACGACCGGGTCGAGAAGATGCTCGGCGCCACACCGTACCCCTACCAGGACACGCCGAAGACCGCCGCGATGCGGGAGGCAGCGGACCGGCTGGGCCTGCACCTGTCCCGGCCGCCGCTCGCCGTCTCGTTCGCCTCGGGTCCCGGCGGGGCGCCGGTCCCCGGAGCCTCGCTCCCCGAGCCGGAGTACGGCAACATCCACGGCCTGCCACGGGAGACCTGCCGACTGACCGGCGAATGCGACGTCGGCTGCAACCTCGGCGCCAAGAACGCCCTCGACCACACCTACCTGTCGGCCGCGCGCCACCGCGGCGCCGACATCCGCACCCGGTGCGAGGTACGCGGGTTCGCCCCCCGGCCCGGTGGCGGGTACGAGGTCCGCTACGTCGTCCACGACCCGGTCCGCGAGGGACACCGCACCCCCACCGGTCGCCTGCCGCTGCACAGGATCCACTGCAAGCGGCTGGTCCTGGCGGCCGGCGCGTTCGGCTCCACGTACCTGCTCCTGCGCAACCGCTCCGCGCTGCGCGGCATCAGCCCGGCCCTCGGCACCCGCTTCTGCGGCAACGGCGACCTGCTCGGCCTGGTCCTCGGGGCGACCGGCGGCTCCGCGGGAAGCGGGCCGCGGAAGCTGGCGAGCAGCACGGGCCCGGTGATCACCAGCGCCATCCGCGTCGGAGACGAACTCGACGAGGACGGCTCGGCGGGACGCGGTTTCTACGTCGAGGACGCCGGCTACCCGGCCTTCGTGGACTGGCTCGCCGAAGCGGCACAGGTGCCCGGAAGTGTCCGCCGTACCGTGGGGTTCGGCCTCCACCGGCTTCGGTCCCGGCTCGGTCTCACCCCGCAGAGCAACATCAGCAACCGGCTCGCGCTCCTCCTCGGACCGGGGGTCTTCTCCGACTCGTCGCTGCCACTGCTGGGCATGGGGCGGGACCTCCCGGACGGCCGGATGAGCCTGCGCAGGGGCTACCTCGACATCGACTGGACCACGCTCACCTCGCGCCGCTACTTCGAGCGCGTGCGGCGGACGATGAGCGACGTGGCCGGCGCCCTCGGCGGCGAATTCCGCGACAACCCGCTGTGGTGGACCCGCCGCGTGATCACCGTGCACCCGCTGGGCGGCGCGCCGATGGGCCGTCATCCCGCCGAAGGGGTCTGCGACTCCTACGGCGAGGTCTTCGGACACCCAGGGCTGTACGTGCTCGACGGCGCCGCCCTGCCCGGGCCGGTGGGCGCGAACCCCGTCGCTCACCATCGCCGCCTTCGCCGACCGCGCCTGCCGCCGGATCCTCGAGGAGCGCTTCACACCACGGGCTGCGGTGGCGGCTCCCACCCCCGGCGCTGACGTCCCGGCAGCGGCGGCGGTCGGCGAACGGCCCACCAGCCTCTCCTTCACGGAGGAGATGAAGGGACACCTCGCGCTCGACGTCGCCGACCCAGAGGAGGGTCAGGCGCTCGGCCGGGCGCGGAACCAGCGGCTGATGTTCCGTCTCACGATCACCGCGGACGACGTCGACCGGTTCGTCGCGGACCCCCGGCACCAGGCCGGAGCGGTCGGCCACGTCGAGTGCGACGTCCTCGGCGGCCGACTGCCCGTCGAGGCCGGCTGGTTCAACCTGTTCACCCGTGACGACGACCCGGGCCGGCGCCGGATGCTGTACCGGCTGCACCTGCGCGACCCGGGCGGGAATCCGCTCACGCTCGTCGGACACAAGGAGGTGCACGACGACCCCGGATTCGACGTCTGGAGCGACACGTCGACCCTGTATGTCCGCATGCTCGCCGGACACGTGCCGCCGGGCGGCGACGCCGACGCCCCGCCGGTCGGCGCGGGCATCGTCGTCATCCTCGCCGGGGACTTCGTCCAGCAGCTGACGACGTTCCGCGCCTCGGGGCCCCATCCCGCCCGGGCACTGGAGAGCTTCGGCCGCCTCTTCCTGGGCGAGTTGTGGAGCGTCTACGGCACTCACTTCACGCCGACCGGGGAGCGTGCGTGAAGGTACGCGAGCTGCGCGGACACGCCGACGAACTCGGCTTCACCCCACAGGAGCAGGTGCGGTGGCTGGCACCCAGGGAACTGGCCCGTACGGCGGTCAAGGCCCTGCTGGCGGAGGTCTTCGCCGGCTACTCGGACAAGCGGGAGTTCCAGGCGGTGCTCGAGGCGGGCCTGCTGGAGGCCCCGCCGGGCAGGAACGACGCCCGGGAGATCTGGATCGACTACGTGGCCGACCTCGGCGACGGCTTCGACGCGACGAGCTCGGTGGCGTGGACGCTCGCGGAGGAGGAGCTCGCCGTCCCGCCCGCCTCCCCGGGGACCGGTGACGCGCCGACGACCGGTGACGTGCCACTCCGGCTGCGCCGTGGCTCCCTGCTCGTCCTCGGCGGCGACGAGGTGTACCCGGCGGCCTCGGCGACGGGATACGAGGACCGCATGAAGGGTCCCTACCGCGCCGCCCTGCCCGAGGCGGCGGACCCGCCGCTGATGGTCGCGCTACCGGGAAACCACGACTGGTACGACGGCCTCACCGCCTTCCTGCGGATGTTCACACAACAGCGGCCGATCGGCGCCTGGCAGACCCGGCAGACCCGCAGCTATTTCTGTGTGCGCCTGCCCGAACGCTGGTGGCTCGTGGGCCTGGACAGCCAGCTGGGTTCGTACTTCGACGACCCCCAACTGCGCTACTTCGAGAAGCACCTGTCGGCGAACCTGCAAGGCGGCGACGGTGTGATCGTCTGCTCGGCCGAGCAGACCTGGCTGGAGAGCGCGGACGGGAACGCCGACGCCTTCAACGCCCTCCACTGGTTCGACCGAAACATCATCCGCACCCGCGTCGATCCGGGCTCCGGAAAGCGGGTACCGACGCACGCGTCGGTCCGGCTGTGGCTGACCGGTGACCACCACCATTACGCCCGGTACGCCGAACGGCTGCCCGGCGAGCGACCCGGCACCGGGGTCCCGGCACCGGACCCGCGGCGGCGCCAGATGGTGACCTGCGGGATGGGCGGCGCGTATGGATGCCGTCCAGCACGCGACGGCCGGCATCCGCTCCGATGAGGCGGTCCCGGAACTCCGACAGCACCGAGAAATCGAAGCCGGGATCGCTCAGCTCCAGCCCGACGGCGTAGTTGAAGTCGATCCTGGCCCGCACCGCCTCTGCGGCTGCCGGTCGGTCAGCCCCTCCACGAACTGCTGAACCAGCACGAGCGCCAGCCGTCCCGGCGAGCACGCGGGCTTACCGAGCCGGAAACAGATCCGCGAAGTGTTCGTCGTGGAACAGCATCCCCAGCTCATCACGGATCCGGATGGCCAGGCTCCACTTCGGAAACGCTGCCCGAGCCACTCGTACGGTCTCCGCAGGAATCTCCCCAGACCCATCTGGCCGCATCGAACCGACACCCTCCCCACACGACAACGTCGGCCACCATGAAAACAACAGCGTCCACCCGGGCGAGGTGAGGCCCGGGCCGATAAATCCACC
>NZ_JBVHDR010000023.1:19926-38302 GCF_055563295.1 Streptomyces sp. NPDC002868
GTCCTGGAGGCCGACGTCACGCCGGGCCCGAATTAACCAACAGCGTCCTCCCCGTGAGGGTGCGGGCCACTGCTGTACCTGCCGCCGTGGTCAGTGGATCGTCATCCAGACCTGGGCGTCGTAGCCGTTGTGCCAGCCGGTGCGGGCTCCCCTGACGTTGTTCCCCTGGGGGCATGCCTTGTAGGCCTTGTACCACCCTCCGATCTTGACGTGGCCGTAGACGCACTTGCCGTCGGCCTTCTTGTCGTACACCCAGATCTGGACGCTGGACTGCCACTTGTTGTTGACCTTGCGCCGGCACTCCCAGTAGGCCACCGCGCCGCGGTCGGACGGCACGGTGATGCTGTCCTGCCGGCACGTGGGGGCCGCGGCAGCGGCCGAGTCGCCGCTGCCCGCCTCGGCGGCACCGGCCGCGGGGGCGAGGGCGAGCCCGCCGCCGAGGGCCATCGTCGCCGTCGCGAGGGCGAGGCTCTTGCGTGCGTTCATGGATGTCGGTTCCCTCCGTTGTCGGCCGGGCGCTGCCGCCCGGCACGGCGACGACTGTCCTGCGCCAACTCCGGGCCGCGCCAGGGGAGCTGGCCGGTACGGGCCGCTGTGGGACGGACTCCCCGCCGACCTGCTGGGACATGGCGTCCCATGACGCGGCCGTGGGACGGAGGGAGGTGTCCGGATCGAGTGGAGGCGCGCGCCGGAGGGAACCGTCCCGCGCGGGCGGAGCTCCCCTGACATGAAGGAGGGGGAAACTCACATGACCCGATGGAAGGAACTGCCCGCCGCGCTCGACGAGCGTGAGCGCCAACTCGTCGTCCAGTTACGCAGGCTCAAGGACCACAGTGGCCTCAGCCTCGCCGCGCTGGCGTCCAGGACCGCGTACAGCCGCTCGTCCTGGGAGCGGTATCTCAACGGTAAGCAGCCTGTGCCGCGTCAGGCCGTCGAGGAGCTGGCGGCGGTGACCGGCACGGCGCCGACGCGGCTGCTCGTCCTGCACGAGGTGGCGGCACGGACGAAGGAGTCCGGGGAGACGGCGCCCGTGGACGACGGGGCGGACGTGCCCCCCGAGGCCGCAGGGAGCACGGAGGGCGCACCCGTGCGGACTTCCGGAGCCCGCGGCGCGGCCACGCTCACCGTTCTCGCCCTCGCTCTCGTCCTCGCGTTCGGCGCCGGGCTGGCGACAGCGCGGCTGTGGCAGAACGAGCCCGCCGCGCCGGTGACGTACAGCTGCGAGAAGGGGGAGAAGGACGGAATGCCGTACGCGGGGCACAGCGTGACCCGCGAGGCGCTGCTCGACATCGACAGCCGCGGGCCGGCCGTGGCTGAGGCTCAGTGCCTGCTCGAACGCAACGGATTCGACCCCGGTACGAAGGACGGTGTGTACGGGGAGCGGACCAAGGCCGCCGTACGGAAGTTCCAGAAGGAGCGCGGGCTGGTCCAGGACGGGATCGTCGGGCCCGACACCTGGGGGGAGTTGCGCAGGTGACCGCGCGCGAGGCGGTGGAGTGCGGTGAACTCGCCGCCCATCTGGGGGAGTTGCGTGAGCGTACGGGGCTGAGTCTGGCCGCGCTCGCCGCGCGCACCCCGTACAGCAAGTCGTCCTGGGAGCGTTACCTCAACGGCAAGCAGCCGGTGCCGCGGCAGGCGGTGCAGGCCCTGTGCGTACTGGCCGGAGAGCCGGTGGAACGGCTGCTCGCGCTCTGGGAGTTGGCCGACGCAGCGTGGAGCGGGCGGTCGGCACCGGCAACGGCCGTGGTGGCCAAGGACGTTCCGGTACCGCCCCGCCGTACGTGGCGAACGGCGCCGCGCCTTGGGCCCGCCGCGCTCCTGGTGTGCGCTGGTGCGGTGGTGGCCGGCGCCGTGACGACGGCACTGGCCGCGCGGGGAGACGAGGGCTCGGCGCGACCCCCGGCGTCCGCGGACTCCGCGCCGTCGTCCGAGTCCTCCCCGCCGCGTCTGCCCGGCTGCTCCGGCCCGGCGTGCGAGGGGCAGGACCCGGTGCGCATGGCCTGCGGCGGCGCGGGGATGGTGACCCCGGCCGGCGCCCGCACCGCGACCGGCGGACAGCGGCTGCAGATCCGGTACGCGCAGTCCTGCGGCGCGGTGTGGGTGCGGGCGACGGGACTGCGGGCGGGAGACAGGGTCGAGCTGACCGTTCCCGGCAGACCCGTTCAGCGCGTGGTCGCCGGACCCAGCGACTCCACCGCGTACCGCTCGACGCCGATGGCCGCGGCCGAGGACCCGGCCTCGGCCCGCGCTTGTCTGCACGCGGCCTCCGGCAGCCTGCCCGAGTGCCTCACCGGAGCCCCTCCGCAGTGATCCCGGACCCTGGGGTCCGTCTTCTTGTTCAGACTCCGGCGCTGGTTCGAAAGGGGGCCCGGAGCCAATGCCAGTGGCTCCGGGCCCCCCTTTGGCGTGACTGTAGCCGCATCCCCTGGGCTTCCTCCCCAAGGTGGTCAAGCCGTTCGACGCATGGGGTGACGAAATTCCCAAGAGTCGCATCTATGCGGTCTTGTGGCGTTCCGCTGATGGTGCGGGTAGCCGGTCGCTAGTGCTGGATTCCTCAAACGGTGTACACATATCGGCGCCGTGGTAAGCGAGTTGGCGGTGTGGGTCTGCCCCAGACCCAGGGGCTGGCATGGGAGTTGAGTTGGTCGGTGGCCAGGGCCGTGGCCTAGTCGATGTCATCGCGGGTAGCGAATGACCGGCCGGCGAGGGCGGCTTTGCGGAAGATGCGCCACCAGCCTTCTTGCAAGGTCCGAGTGGACAGGCTGTTGTGACTGGACAGATTCGAGACGAAGACCGCACTCGACGCTGTCGCCACCAGTGCCTTGGGCGATCCGACCAGCAGCCGGTCAACGGCGGTACTCGCCGCGGTGGAGGCGGGAGCGGGCGTCGGGCCTTCGGCGATCCGCTGCCAGGGAATGCTGCCACCGCCCTTACAGGATGAGAAACGTTTCAGCAAGGTTTGACGCGAAGAATTTCAAACTTTCCTGCGTGAGGTCGGAGCGTCAGCGGTACAGTCCTTGGTGATCACCCGGCGTGAGCCGAAGGCGCAACGCCGGCATCTTTGTGCTGCGCACCATCGCGTGTCAGTCCATGTCAGGAGAATGCCGTGGATGAGCTGCTCCGACTTACCGTCATCCGGCCAGCAGAGGCCGTCGAAGACCGCTTCCAGATCAAGGCCTCGGCACCATCCGTCACGCAGGCGACAACCGCCTCCTCCGCTCCGCCCGCGCATCCGGGCACGCTGGATGCAATCCTCGCGAAGACCAATCTCAACAACGCCCACCTGAGTTTCATCACGGCCTTGGGCGAGGCGCCGGAGCACACTGTCGCGGACATCACGACGGCATCAGAACAGAAGTACGGAAAGAAACCGGGTCCGCTGGTCGCCACTCCCGAATGGAAGGCGGACGTCGTCACTCTGTCCGACGCCGCGGTGCAGATCCTCCAGGCGGGGCATGACCGGCCCTCGGCCAGTCCGCGGCTGATGCGCATCCTGCAAGGGGTCGACCTCGTGGCCCGGGCCGCGACGCTCACCACAGGCTCGCTGCGCCGGCGGCCTGTGGAGCTGGCTCCTCCCCCGCCGCCGGCCGACGACACCGAAGCGGCACGGGAAGGGGCCGAGCCGAGCGACGGGGCTGCCTCTGAGGCTTCGCCCAGCGGCGACTATGCCGCTGATGCGGCGGACTCGGAGCCCTTCCGGCCGGGACTGTATGCCAGCCGGGGCATGACCTTCGAGCTGGCCGAGGTGCAGGCGGACGAGAGCGAGTACGAGCCACCGCCAACGGGCGGGCTTCCGTTCGGCAAGGTCGGCACCCTGCGCCCTGTCGGCGTGGGCGATCTCATCGTGGTGCGGGAGCACATCCTGCGGTACCAGGGGGGCGAGCTCGCCCACATCGAGAACGTGCTGCGGTCGGAGGTCCGTGAGCGGGAGACACGGCGGCTCGAGCGCTCCGAGGAAACGGTCTCGACGGAGACGGAGACCACCAAGGAGGAGGAGCGCGACACTCAGACGACGGACCGGTTCTCGCTCCAGCGCGAGGCCAGCGATGTCGTCAAGGAGGACTCGAGTCTCAAGACGGGCCTCAACGTGACGGCGAAGTACGGCTTCAGCGTCGAGGTGAAGGCTGACGTCGCGGTCGCGCTGAACAAGAGCGAGGAGACGTCGGTCAAGCAGGCTTCCGCCGTCTCGCGCGACGTCACGAGCAGGGCCGCGTCCAAGCTGTCGGAGAAGTCCAAGCAGGCCCACATCCGCAAGACCGTCGCGGAGTTCGAGGAGTTCAACAAGCACGCCTTCGACAACAAGGCCGGCACCGGTGGCCTCGGTGGCTCCAACATCAGCGGCCTGTACCAGTGGATCGACAGGGTATCCCGTGCTCAGATGTACAACTACGGCAGCCGGGTCCTGTTCGACACTGTCGTACCCGAGCCGGCGGCGTTCCTCATCGACACGGTGCGCAGGCAGGGGCAGTCGACCCTGGTCGCAGAGCTTCCGTCGGCGCTGGCGGAGAAGCCCGACGACCTGCACAAGGGCAACTATCAGCTCGTCGCTATGAAGTACCGCGCCACAGGCCTGGAGCCGCCGCCGCCTGAGTTCGCGTCCGTCGGCAAGGTTATGGAGGCGCAGACGAACGAGGAGCCGGGTGTCCTGACGAAGACGCTCGAGATGCCCGTTCCCGACGGCTACCAAGCGGTCTCCCTGGCGTGGTCGATGCGGGGCAACGGCTTGGCTCCCACGGGCGGCTCGACCTTCCCGGACGTCCAGCTGGCACTGGGTCCCAAGGGGACCTGGGACAGCAACACCCGCGTCTACACGTTCACCGACAAGGTGCCCAACGCAGTCGCGGTCGGTGCCAGCGCCTTCAAGACCCGCAACTTCGCGGCGGCGTTCAACCTGCACTGCGAGCGGACCGACGAGCACCTGAAGAAGTGGAAGCACAAGACGTACGACGGGATCGTCACCGCGTATAACAGCATGAAGCAGGCTTATGACAAGGCGGTGGCCGAGGCCCAGGTGCAGGCCCTCGGCACTCCGCAGGGGCGCAATCCGCTCGAGAACCGGGATCTGATCCTGGGCGAGCTGAAGAAGGCGTGCATCACACTGCTCACGCAGGACCACTTCGACGGGCTCGGCGCGATCGAGACGAGTACCACCGACAAGATCCCGCAGATCAACCTGGATCGTGCCCAGAAGCAGGGCGACTACATCCGATTCTTCGAGCAGGCCTTCGAGTGGGAGAACCTGCAGTACGTGTTCTACCCCTACTTCTGGGCCCAGAAGACACGGTGGCGGGCCCGGGCGCTGGTGAGCGACACCGATCCGACCTTCACCGAGTTCCTGCGGGCCGGTGCGGCGCGGGTGGTCTTCCCGGTCAGGCTCGGTTTCGAGGACGACATCCGGTACTTCCTCCAGTTCGGGAAGATCTGGGGCGGCGGCCCCGTACCGGCGCTCAACAAGCCGGACTACGTGCCGATCTCCGAAGAGATCAGCCGCACCACCGGCGCCACGGGTGACGAGCGCCCCGTCGGCAAACCCTGGGAGATCCGGGTGCCCACCGCCCTCGTGCGGCTCAAGACGAAGACGGCGCTTCCGGCGTGGGAGCAGGACGCGAACGGGAACTGGAAGGAGACGTCCGCCACCGCCGAGCCGTAGCCCGGAACGTCCCTTCCCGACCTCCTCACCCTCCGGGAGACGCCCATGGTGCAGCGTCCTTCGCGACCCGCTGCTCCGTCGCAGCCGAGCCGGCCTTCCAGGCCGGCCTCCGGCGCGCACCGTCCCACTCCCCCACCGTCCCCGTCGCCACCGGCACGGCCGCAGACGACTCCAGCACCCGCCAAGCAGCTGCACATCGAGCCCCACCTCTTCGGGGTCGACAGAGGCGAGGCTCCACAGGTGTCGTGGCTGACCACACTGTTCGACGCCTCCAACCTCCGTTTCGCCGGCGCGTACGTCGACGGGCCGCCGCTGGGGGGCAACAGTGCGCAGTTCACAAGTCCTTCCAGGTCGTCCAAGCGGCACTGGATGGACCGTCTCCAGGGGGTGTGGGAGGCGGGTTGGGGCATCGTCTTCTTCTACGTCGGGTACAGCAGCCCCAACGACGGGTCCGCCAAGCGCTTCGTGCATCCACCGCCAGGCGAACCGACCCCCGCGCGCGGCCGTCTGCACGCCCAGCACGCGAAGACCATCATCCGGGACACCAACCCGTCCTGGGCCGGCTCGGTCGTCATGGTGGACAACGAGAACGCTGAACGGCTCGATCTCGACAGCCGCGACGAACAGGCGCTGCGCGACTACTACCTGGCGTTCTTCGACGAGCTCACCACACCCGGCCCTGGCGGCGCGCCCGCGATGCGACCGGGCTTCTACTGCCACAGTCCGGTCGCACGGCCGCTGCTGCGGGCCCGGCCGGACCTGTTCGTCTGGGACGTACACATCGATGATCACGACCCGGGCTCCTCGGACAGCCACCAGCCGCCCTTCGACGCCTTCCATCGCAACCGCATCGTGGTCGGAGAGCCCCACACGAACGTCACCATGCGGTCCGCGGTGGTGCCCCCTCCCGCCGGCAGTTCGCAGACCCCCTGGCACGCATGGCCGGTGGGACTCCAGTTCCGCTTCTACGTCGGCGAGATGCCGCAGCGTCTGACCCCGATCATCAAGACACGGCCGTCACTCACACCGATGTCCCCGTTCGACTTCAACTGCGCCCTGGTACGCAACCCGGCGTATCCGGTGGCCGAGCCGCGCCTGGTGGCCCTGAGCGGACGAGGCGACGCCCAGGTGGTCCGCAGTTCGTTCACCGAACCCGTACGAAACGACCCGGCCGCCCAGCTGCCGACCATGAAACTGGAAGTGGTGCGGCCCGGAGGCAGCGGGCCGCACCCTCCGCAGGCGCCGCCACCCAACCCGGTCGAACCGGACGCCCCCGTGGTGGCCGTGCCACCCCGCCACCCGGAAACCCTCTTCTCGCAGAGCCTGCAGGGCGTGCCGATCGAATGGCGGCTGCAAGGCACAGCATGGACCGTCGCGGCCGTTCCCTCGACCGGTCTGCGGCATCGGCGCCCGCGTGCTATCGCCGCAACCCAACAGGCGGATCGGACAGTCCACTTGTTCACCGTCTCCACGGAGCACCGGCTGCACGCCCAGAGGCGTTCGGCCACCGGCGCCTGGAGCAAGCCGGCACCCATGGCCGGAAACCTCCGACTGCACCCATTCAGCGCGCTCGCCTCAACCATCCGCGGCCAGACCGTCGAGGTGGTGTTCCTCAACCAGGAGACGCGGCTGTCCACTGCCTTCTGGTCCCCTCGGCACCCCGCCTTCCCAGGGACGGCGCACACAGTGATCGAGAAGACCCCCTCTCTGCTCCCGGGGGGTGCCCTCGCCACGGTGGCTCCCGGCCCCGATCACCTGCTGGTGTTCGGGATCGGCCGCGACCTGCGGCTGTATCTGGCCGACTTCCGCACCGGGCACGGCTGGCAGCCGCCGCGTCCCCTCGGCCGCCCCGAGCACCAGCTGACCCCGCACGCCCGGATCGCCGCCCACACGGTGTCTCCGGCACTCGTCGAGGTCTGTGCCCTCTCCCACGACCTCGCTCTGATGGTCTACCGGCTTCATCTGCGCAAGGGTGTCTGGGAGCCGGATCCCCCACAGCCGCTGTCGGCGATCCCGCCCACCGCGCCGCCCGGTCAGCGGCCTCCGGATGAGAATCCCTCGGTGGAGCCCGCGTTCGGATGGAGGCTCAATCCGTTCGCGGACGTCTCACTGGGCCGCACCGTCGCCGGCCGCAGCTACGTCGCGGTCTCCGCCGTGGCGCGTGCCAGAGCAGGAGTCGTGGCCCGATTCCTCGACGGCGGCGACGGCTGGTGGCTGTACCGCTGACCCATCCCCCCGCTCATGACCGAGCCGACGGAAGGACTCGTCTTGGCCATCAAAACGACCGACCACCTGGTCCTGCACACCTCGACCGTCCCCGCGATGAAGGACCAGCAGATCGAGCTCTTCGTACGGGAGCACGACGGCACGCCCTCCGGTCCCGCAGCCGCGCGGAAGGCCGTACTCATGCTGCACGGCAGGAGCGTTCCCGTGCTGGCGGGCTTCGATCTCCAGCACAGCACGTACGGGTGGGGCGAGGCGCTGGCCAAGGCCGGCTACGACGTGTTCATGATGGACCTGCAGGGGTCGGGCAAGTCGACGCGGCCTCGCATGGAGGATCCGGGAGATGTCCCGCACCAAAGCGTCGTCCACCACTGGGTCCCCCGCTCTCCGTGCATGCCCATGCCGATGCGCGCTGCACCGGCCCCCGCCCACGGGCCGCAGAGCAACGCGAGCCACGATGGTGGCCCACGCCAAGACACCGACGCCCGCTGGCCGAGGGCTTCGGCAGGCCCCGCGGGAGCGCGTGGGGGCGCTTGCGTTTGGCGATCCGGTCGGGCCAGATGGTCCTCGTTCACCGGATTCCTCCGAGGATGCCCCGTCCTTTAGGGCGGGGAGGATTCGGACTCCTGCGGGCCTGCACCTGCTGTCGGCGGCGACAATCCGGAGTCGAGGTCGCCGTCGGCCCGTGGATGGGCTTCTACGATCGCTCAGAGCTTGATGGCCTAGGTGCCCTTGTCATGGCTCGCATCCGCCAACCTCCGTTAAGACAACCGCCAAGGTACCCGAGCACGGAAGCTCCACGTGATGCGTCATCGGAAACATGTTAAACAAAAACATGTGGAAGGAAATGGCAGGTCAGAGCTCTGTGCTCCACAAATCAGACACGGTGTCGATGTGCATTACGTGCAGAGTGGGCGGTACGTGCAAACTGTTGACGCTCAGTTTGCTGCCCAAACGCCACTACGCGAAGGCCCGCAGCGCCATCAGCGACGACCTCTGGCCCCTGTCACCAGCCGCACTCGGCCGTTCCCTCGCGGCGCCGCCCGCCCTCATGTCACTGGGTCGCATCCAACTCGAGTACGAATCCAAGGTGTTGGGCTTGCAGTACGCCGCGGCCGCGGGAGACGACGTCACTCGCCACGGTGACTGGCTCCCCTACTTGGCCATGAGCTGAAACAGCGGAAGCACTCCCACAAGTCACGTCCTTGCGAGAGCCTTTCGTTGTGCTGCCTGCCACGTAGAAGGTTGCGAAGACGATCACGAGCAGGACATCCGTGCGGACGCGCCTACGCCGTCACGACGCGAGCAGCAGGCTGATCCCACACCCCTTGGCAGCGGGCCAACGCCGGGCCATTCCCGCCAGTTGACGACGGCTCACATGGCGTCGATGAAGTCGACCTTGCTGGTTCTTGTACTGGAGTAGAAGGCGTGCTCCCAGGCGTCGAAGACCAGGATCGGGGTCGAGCCCTGGCCGACGCCGCCAGGGTGGTCGTAGACCTGCTCGACGGGGTTAGCTCAACACCGCTTGCACGACGAATCTGTGCAGGTCAGCAGCCATGCGATCGCCCAAGCGCCGTCGCTTCCCAAGCTGAGCGCGAGTTCGATTCTCGTCACCCGCTCCATGATGAAACCGCAGGTCATTGACCTGGGGATTGTTCGTTGGCTGAAGCTGTTCGGCGCGCGCCTTGGTCCTCTCCCTATGGCTCACGCTGAGACGACCTGGGCTTGGCCCGCAAACGCTGCACCACGATCAGGCCAGATCTTCGGGGGTTCCACGGTCCGGGCTTGGGCGATCTTAGGTACCCTCGCCCTCGGCCCGTGCAGGTAGGGGGAGCATGCGGACTGTCAGACGGATTCAGGTTGTTGTCGGTGGCTCCGCCATCCTATCGGCTTGGACAGCGGCAGCTCTGCTGACCCGGGTGCCGGTGTTGGTCGTCGCGCTGCCGGTGGTCGGAGCGCTCTGGCTCCTGGTTCTCCTGGACAGCGGATATCTGCTCGGCCGGGAGTGGGCGCACCGTCGCCGCCGTCGGGCCAGCCGGCCGCAGCGCACGGCATGGGCCCCCGCACCCGCCGTACGCAGGCTGATCGACTACCCGAACATCGTGCCGCGCCCGGCGGGTGACAGCGCGGTGGACCACCAGGGGCGGTTCCGGGCGACCGGCATCCGGCTCGCCGTCCTGCCCGCGCTGGCGGTGGTGTTCCTGACCGTCCAGACCGTGTTCCTCGACCACGGCAGCCACCTGGGACTGGGATTCGTCCTCGCCGAGTGCCTTCTTCTCGTCTCCATGGTCTGGACGGTCTGGACCGAGCAGGAACCTTCCCGTCCCTGGGTGACCAGCCGGGTCAGGGCCGAGCTCTTCCGCCGTGAGATGTTCCTCGTCCTCGCGGGCGTCGGGCCCTATCTGGGCCGGACCGACGAGGAGGCAGGGCGGATCCGCGACGCGCGGCTGAGCCTGCTCGCCGGTGCCGGCCCGGCCGAGCTCGACGGATTCGCCCGCCTCGCCGACCGGGACACGGACGGCTCGGAGAGCCACTGGCAGGACGAGGTCTGGCGGCGGCCGGGTGAGGCCGGCACCGACACCGCCGACCGGATGAGCACCTACCTCGACTACCGGATCAGGCGCCAGGGACTGTTCTTCGAGCTGGCCGCCGAGAAGTGCGGGCGTACGGAGAGCGTCCTCGGCAGAGTCGCCAAGGGCGCTGTCCTGGCAGCCGTCGCCATCGCTCTCTCGTACGCCGCGCTCCTCGTGTCCAGCCCGGAGGGGGACGAGCCCACGGTGGCCGCCTCGGTCATCGCCCTGCTCGCCGCGAGCCTCCCGCCCGTGTGCAACACCGTGCTGGCCGTGCAGAACCTGCTCGCCGCACAGCGGTTGGCCGCCTCCTACCGGGAGACCCGCCAGGAACTGCTGGGGCACGAGAACACGCTCCGCAAGCTGCTCGTCGAGCCCGTCGGCCCGGAAGTCGCCGCCTCCTTCCGCGCCTTGGCCGTCCGGGTAGAGTCGACGCTCACGGAGGAGGTCCGCAGATGGCGGATCATCGTCGCCAAGCCCGAGTTCGACGCGGGTTTGTGAGACTTTCCTCCATGGCGGCTGATGATGGATCACAATCGGCGTCGTGGGGGACGTGTTCATCAGTCACAGCGCTTGGGGCGACGCGTTCGCCATGGCTGTCCTGCAGAGGATCGAGGAGCGCCTCAAGCGGCGGAACCACCACCCGCTGGTGGACCAGTCGGATATCCCGCCCGGCGACGAGTGGCGCCCCAAGATCGTCCACTGGCTCGCGCGCTGCGACGCGGCGGTCGTTCTGCTCAACAAGAAGGCGCTGGAGTCCACCTGGGTACGGCGCGAGGTCAACATCCTCTTGTGGCGCAGGGCGCTCGGCGCACCTCTGCTGGTGGTGCCCGTCCTGCTGGACGGACTCACCACCGAGGCCGTCAAGATCGCCGGGCTGGAGGAGCTCAGGCCGATCCAGTTCGCGCGGACCGCGCGCGGCGAGCAGCCGGATGCCAAGAGCCTCTCCGGCCAGGTGCTGAAGCGGTTCGCCAAGCTTCCCGAGGCGGTCACGGGCGACGACCCGATGAGTATCTGGCTCGGACGGCTCGGCCTCTATCTCTCCGAGGTCCAGCAGCGGTCCAGCCTGTTGGTCGACGCCGCGCAGGCACTCGAGTCCGAGAACGAGTACGTGGCCGATGTCACCGCCCAGCACGGCGGCTGCCTTTTCCTGGCTCACCAGTTCCTGGTGTCACCTCCCGAGCGGATGGAGGCGGCTGTCGACGCCCTCGCCCCGGCACTGCCGGACGACACCCTCCGCCGGCTGACCGCGGCGCTAGCGCCCACCTGGGTCGACGAGGAGGCCGCCCGCGGTGTGCTCCCCGAACCGGGCAGTCACCCCCTCAAGATGACAGTCCTGCTCAACGCCCGGGCGACCGGCACGGCCGAACAGTACATACGCCGGGCGACCTGCGCGGCCACCCAGGGCTTCGAGGTAAGGTCGGTCGGGAGTCTGCCCATGGGCGAGGACCGGGTCGGGGAGCGGTTCCGGACGTGGGAGAACGCGGTGTGGCGGGAGTTCTTCGAAGCCGACGCCGAGGACGAACGGGTGCTGCCCCATGATGTCGACACGCGGACCCACTACCTCGTCATCAACGAACTCTGCCCGCCCGACGCGGAGTTCGCGCAGGCCGTCAAGTTGCTGCACGGAGCCTTCTCCTGGCTGATCGTCCTGGTGCCGACCGGCACGCCGGAGCCGGACGAACAGGTCCGGGCCGCCTTCGAGAACGCGGTACTGCTGCGGCCCCTGCTCACCCAGCAGGACGAGCAGACCGCGAAGCTCCGCAACAAGCGCCTCAGCAAACTGCACGAACAACTGGCAGGTACGTACTCATAGGAGCCCCGTGACCGATCTCGTCTCGTACGGTCCCGATTCCAGGGACGGCCGGGTCTACGACATGCCGGAGGGCCTCAAGCTGGCAATCGACGTGGCGCTGGCCACCGACCGGCCCCTGCTGCTGAGCGGGGACCCTGGATCCGGCAAGTCGTCCCTGGCACCGTTCTACGCTCGCGACACCGGCATGCGGTACTACGAGCACGTGGTCACGTCCCGTACCCAGGCCACCGACCTGCTGTGGACCTTCGACAGCGTGCGCAGGCTGGCGGACGCACAGGCGCACCGCGGCATGCTGAACGACGGCGACTACATCGAGCCCGGTGTCCTGTGGTGGTCGCTCGCCCCCGAGTCGGCCCACACCCGGGGTGGTCTCCTCAAGCCGCGCCACCGGCACGACCCGCTCGACCGGTTCTACCGGCAGCACTTGACGAAGGGCGCCGTCGTCCTGATCGACGAGATCGACAAGGCCGACCCGGACGTGCCCAACAGCCTGCTGGTACCGCTGGGTTCACAGGAGTTCACCGTCGCCGAGACCGGGACTCCCGTCCGCCGCGAGCCCGGCGTCGGCACGCCTCTGATCGTCATCACCACCAACGGGGAGCGCGAACTCCCGCAGGCGTTCCTGCGGCGCTGTGTCACCTTCACCCTGCCCGGCCCGACCCGCGAGAGCCTAATGCGGATCGCGGAGCTGCATCTGCGGGAAGAGGGGGCGGCCCTGGACCCACCGACACTGAACCTCGCCGGTGCGCTCGCCGACGAGCTCATGAAGGTACGGACGGACGAAGGGGTCCGGCGCGAGCGGCTGCCCAGCACCGCCGAATACCTGGACGCCCTGCGCGCCTGCCGCACACTGAACCTCAGTCCGGCCCATCCGCAATGGCCCCTCATCCGCAGCCTGACGCTGACCAAGTCCCCGCAGCAGGAGCCGTGACGCGATGCGTCCGCAGATCTGGATAGCCGATGTCGTCCGAGCTCTGGACGTGGCACGGACCGAGAGCGAGCAGGCGCAGGTCCTGGAGATGCTGGGTCTGGTCGGCCGCGTGCCCCGCACGGACCTCGTCCCACCCCCGGTACGCCCTCCCGCGCCGGAACACCGGGCCGAGGCTCCCCCTGAGGAGCCGGACGCGGAGCCCCGCTCCGAACCGCTGCCCCGACCCGACGCCGAGGACCGGAACGAAGTCGCCGACGTGACCGCGCAGTTGCCGCTGCTCCGTCCGGCGCGCGTCGAGGGTACGAGCGCGCCGCGTGAACCGGTGGAGCCTCTCGCCAGGCCGACGCCCGAGCGTGTTCCGCTCCCGCATCTGCCCCTTCTCGTTCCGCGCTGGACCAGTGCCATCCTCCGCGCCATGCTCTCCCGTCAGGTGTGCGAAGGCCCCGTGGACATCCCAGCACTGATCGACACACTCGCCCACGGCCGCCCGGTGGTACGGCTGCCGCGCCGACGTGTGCCCACTCTGCGGTACGGCGTGCAGGTGCTGGTCGACCGGAGCCCCGGTATGCAGCCGTTCCGCCGCGACCAGGACCAACTCATCGGCCAGGTCCGTACGGTGGTCGGAGCCGATCTGGTCGAAGTGGGCTACTTCTCCCATGCCCCTCAGCGCGGAACCGGGCCCGGCGCACGCTGGACGCGCACCGCGTACACACCTCCCGAGTTCGGCAGGCGCATCCTCTTGCTGTCGGATCTCGGGCTCGGTGGCCCTCCTGACGACCCGCACCGCGCCGCCCCGGCCGAGTGGTCGGAGTTCGTAGGACTCGTCACCCGTGCCGGATGCAGCATCGTCGCGCTCTCTCCGAACCCGCCCGAACGCTGGCCCGCATGGATGACGAGGCTGCTGCCGCTGGTCAGCTGGGACCGCACCACCACCGCGGGCCGGGCCAGGGTGAGGATGCCGTGATCGCGCCACCGCAGGAGCTGCCGCCTCCGCCCACGGCCGGAGCGCTGGAGCTGGCCACGGTCCTGAGCATCGCCACCCGTATCGAACCCGAACTGATCCGTGCGGTCCGGCTCCGGCTACTGCCGCACCTGGACGTCGGCGCCGAAGCCGATCTGTGGTTCTGCGACTGGGTGGGCGCCCGTACGCCCGAGGCCATCGCGCTGCTCCCGGAATGCCTGCCCTACCTGCGCGCAGGCCTGGTACAGAGACTGGAGACCGACCCGCGTCTCAGGGAGATCATCAAGATCGTCACCGAGGTGCACAGCAGTCTGTCACCAGCGCTGCTCCTGGAGGAACGGGTCACCTGGGACACCCTGACCGGCGATACCGACGCCGCGGCCCAACACCTCAACCGAGCCCTGCACGCCCTCGTGCGGCAGAACCGCTCCGGCCTGGCGGGCTGGTTCGCCGAGGCGTGGAAGAGGTTGCCCGTCGAGGCCCGTTCGACCACCACCGCGTGGAGTCTCGCCAACGCGGCCCGCCCCCACGTGCCGTCCCTCGACCCGGGTACGGCGCCGGAACTCACCCTCGCCACCATCTCGTCCATCGCCACGGCCGTCGGTGAGGCCCGGCTCGGCGTCCAGCGCGAAGGAAGGGCGCTGCTGTTGGGGGACGTACGGGGGACCTCCGCGGCGGCGATCCTCGTCCCCGACACCCACCCGCGCGTGGTCGAGGTCGTCACCGACTCCGCCACCCGGACGGTACAGATCGACGCGACCGCCGTCGTCCGCGTCGAGGTGGGGTCCGGGCAGATCAGCCTTCGTACCGGCGCGGGTCACGTCTACGAGCTCAACCGGCCGACCCCGCCGTCGCCACGGACCGGGGTCTCCGAGTACGAGGTGCTGAGGGACCTGCTCGGGCCCGAGCCACAACCCGAGTTGGTTCCGCGGCTGACCGAGGCGATACGAGACCTTCTCGGCCGGTTCCGCCGGGAGGACGACCTCGTGGCCCTGCGCGAGGCACTCGATCTGACGGAACGTGTCCTGGCGGTCGGCTACGACCTGGCCCTGTACCCCGAACTCGCCTGCGAGGCTGCGGAAGCGGCATACCTCCAGGGCTTCCGCCACGGCACCCGGGGCCCACTTGAACTGGCTGTCCGCATCAGCCAGGACATGGCCAACGTCCTGACCACCCACACAGCTGTACGAGTCAGGTCCGTGCTCGGCTCCGCCCTCCGCGAGCTCTTCTCCCACACGGGGGACCTCGCTCAACTGGACAGCTCCGTGGACACCCTCGAAAGGTCGTTGGACCGGCTGTCGGCAAGCAGGGCTGACACCGTGCCACTCGTCTCCGAGCTGCTGCGTACGTACGCGGTTCTCCACGAGGTCGAACAGCGCGAGGAGATCCTTCAGCATGCTGTGGCGCTCGCCGACGAAGCGCTCAGGACGGCTGACGGGCTGGAGGCCTCCGCGCTGCCGCTGGCGCGCATTCTCGTCGCTCGGTTCGGCGCGACAGGGAATCCCGACGACCTCGCTCGTGCGGAGGAGCTGGCCCGTCTCGGCTCCGCGCCCGAGGAGTCCAGAGCCGACCGGTCCGAGCGAGCGGCCACCATCGCCGCGGTGAGCCTGGCCCGGTTCTGGGCGGTCGGCTCACGGGAGGCACTCGACGAAGCCCGGGCACACTCGCGGTCGGCCGTCACGCTCAGCCCTCCGGGCGACCGACTCCGGCGGGCCAGGCTGCGGCTCGCACACGCTGAAGTGCTGCGCGTGTCCTTCACCCTGTCGCACGACCTGGCAGAACTCGACGAGGCCGTGGCTCATGCAGAAGGAGCAGGCAAATCCCTGCCCACGGCGTCGGCCTGGCAGAGGGCGGCGCGGAACAGCCTGACCCGGTGTCTGATCGACAGGTTCCGGCAGACGGGTGACCTGATGGAGCTCAGCCGTGCCATCGAGGTCGCCCTGCCGGTCGTCTCCGACGACGGGGCCAGCGCCGAGCTCCCCTCTCGGCACACGGCGCTCGTGCAGCAGGGCGAGTGCCTGCTGCTGAAGTACCGGGCGGCCGGAGACACCGAGTCCCTGCACAGGGCCGTCGCCGCCTTCCGGGCGGCGAGGGTGAGCCGGTCCCACCTCAGTCCCTCCCAACGTGTGGCGCAGGCCACCGGATACGCGTCCGCCCTTGTCGAACTGCACGCGACCGGCGGTACGCGGGCAGATCTCGACAGCGCACTCGCCGAGCTGGATGCCGTAGCGGAGGACATCGCCACTTCTCAGCCCGTGCACGCCGTGCTGGCGTCCGCTCTGCTGGCCAGAGCAGGGCTGGTGTCACGTCTGCCGAATGCGTCCGAGGAGTCGATCAGCCGCGCGGCTGACGACGCACGGCGGATCGCCCATGAACAGTCCGCACAGCCGCTGCAACGGCTGCAGGCCGCACTGCTCTGGGGAAGCCTGGCCATGCGGATGGACCTTCACGACGAGGTCATCCGGAGCTACGAGACCGTCACCAAGGAACTCCCGCCGGTCGTGCTGCTGCCCGGGGGCGAGCGCGGAGCCGTCATCAGGGCCTGGGAGGAGCGGAGCCGGGAAGCCGCGGCCTGTGCGATCGAGGCGGGAGCACCGGAGCGCGCGCTGGAGTTCCTGGAGCAGCGAAGCGTCCTTCTGTCGGCATGGACCAAGGACTCCCATGCCGAGGTGGACCAGCTGAACAGGGTCGCACCGGATCTCGCCGCGGAACTCCGCTGGCTCTGGACGTTTCTCCACCTGGACGCCGGACCGGCCGACGCCCCGGTCTTCCGGCGCAGCGACCTGGTGCAGGCCCGGATGAACCACCTGGTGGAAGCGGTCCGTGCCGTTCCCGGTTTCGAGGACTTCCTCATCCCCGTGCGCGCGGATCGGATGGTCGCGGCCGCGAGCGAAGGTCCCGTCGTCGTGCTCAGCGCGATCGCCCGCCGCTGCGACGCACTGCTGGTGACACGCCAGGGGGTGTCGGCGCTCCCGCTGCCGGACCTGAGCCTGACCGAGCTGACGAACCGGGCGAGGGCCTACCAGGTGACGAGTGCCAGGCCGGACGGCCGCGAGGCCTGGGGCGTACTCGACTGGCTGTGGGAAAGCACGGTGTGGCCGGTCCTCTCCGCTCTCGGGCTCACCAGCCGCACCACGTTCAGCCCCGCCCCGTACGGTCCCACCACGGCCAAGTCCGGCGTCGAAGGCCCCCGGCCGCTCAGCTCGGTCCCGTCCGACACGCTTCCCCGGATCTGGTGGTGTCCCACCGGCCCGTTCACGACGCTTCCCCTCCACATGGCTGGACTGCCCCAAAGCACGGCTCTGGACTACGCGGTCCACTCCTACACCCCGAGTGTCCAGGCGCTCATGACCGCGCGGTCCCGCGAAAGGCACCGGGGCGAAGGACCGGAGCAGCGGATGCTGCTGGTACTCGCGGACGACGCGCTGCCGGCCGGAGTCAGGGAAGCCGAACGGATCCAGCGACTCGTTGCCGATAGCCAGGTGCTTCGTGGGCCGGAGGCCACGGTCGCGAACGTCGCCGCGCGCCTCGCCGATCACCCCTTCTTCCACTTCATCGGGAACGCCCGCCTCCATGAGGGCGTGCCCCAACTGCAGTTCGCGTTCGATGCGGAGGAAGGCCTCAACTGGCGGCATCTTCCGCAGAACCTCGTGGCCGACGGGGCGCTGGCCTATCTCTCCGCCTGCGGAACGGCGGGCGGAGATCGGGGTTTCGAGAGCGGGGGGTGGACGATCGCCGCGTCCTTCCAGGCCGCCGGTTACCGCCATGTGATCGGGATGCTGGGCAGGGTCACGGACGAAGCCGCCATGCGGATCGCGGTTCACGTGTACAAGTTGCTCGTGGACCCCGACGGACGGCTCCGTCCGGAGCACTCGGCGCGCGCCCTGCACACGGCCCTTCAGGAGGAACTTGCCGCTTGGGCTTCCCCCTTCCACCCGCTCGCCTCTGCCGGCGTGGTGCACCTGGGCCCGTGAGTACGGCTGTGGACGGGTGGCGGTCGGCCGCCCGGGCGCCGCGACGTTTTCATCCGACTTGCCGGCCCCTCACAGGCAGGGCCTCGTCCTGCGACAGCCCTGCCCGTCACCCTGGCAGCGGCTAGGGGCGTCTTCAACGCGCATCTGCCCTCATCAGCCCACGCCGCCAGGGGCTCAGCCGCGAAAGTGCTGGCGAGCAACTTCGCACAGTTGGGGGTCAGGTGCCGCGCCAGTTGAACGAGCGACAACTA
>NZ_JBVHDR010000023.1:38312-51340 GCF_055563295.1 Streptomyces sp. NPDC002868
GCTGCCCCGAGGGTATATGGCAGGGAGAGGCGCACAATCTCAGCTGCCAGGCCCTACAGAGCCGAGGACTGGTCAAAGTCTCCAGAGGAAAAGGGCAATGGTCCGCGGCGCTCACGACCGCCGGCCAGCATTTCCTCGACCACGGCAGCTATCCCCCCGACAAATCTCGTGCGAGAGGTACCGCTCCCGTCCAGAAAGCTGCAACGCAGCCGGCGGCCGTCTCCGACAGACAGAAGGCTAGCGAGCAGGTAGCCACGCCGCCACCGCCACCGCCACCGCCACCGAGCCCCAACTCCGGACCTCGACAAGGGAAGAAGACCGTCACGGAGCAGCTCCTGGAAGAGCTTGCGGAAGCGGGCGGCCGGATCGTCAAACGGGAAAACAGCGGCCGGGAGAGCGAGAAATGGCCGATCCGCGTCGCCGCAGCCCGGAGATCGGGGAAGATCCCAAAGGCGAAAGAGCTGCACGGAGGCTGGTGCCGTGACGGCTATGAAATCCGGCTCGTCGACACGCCCGCCTGGCGCTTGGCCACGCTGACGCCCATTCCGGTACCGGCACGACTCGTGCAGCCGCATCCAGTCGTCAAAGCGCTGCAGGGCCTCCCTCATCCCATGGGGCTGACCAAGTCCGTGCAGAACCGGGCTTTCCGGCTCATCCATGCCCTGCTCACTGCAACACAGAGGGCGGGGCACACCGTCGCAATCGGCAAAGCGAATGCAGCACCGCTACGGCATCGTCGGCGAAGCGGCCCACCTCACTTCACCATCACGGCACAGGGCCAGACATGCGAATTCCTCCTCCTGCAGGAACAGGACCGGGTCGAGCACGTCCCCACACAGAAGGAACTCGCGGACGCCGAGAAGCACTCCTGGGTCAGGATCCCTCGCAAGGGGTCGGTCTCCGCGGACAGGCAGCCGAACGCAAGCGTCTGGCTGACCTGGAGGAAGCACAGCAGAAGCGCCTGCGGTGGGAAGCAGCGAAGAGCCAGGCCACGACCGAATACGCAGAGGCATACCGCGTCCGCCACCTCGAGGCACAGCACGCGGCGTGGAGGCGCGCAGCGGGCCTCGTCGAGTACGTCGGCGCACTCCGACTTCATGCAGAGGGTCTGCCCGCGTGCGTCAAACGTGCGTCAAGATATCGCCTGTAACGCCCACAGCGCACATAACGCACACCACCCGAACCTGCAGGTCAGGCACCCTTTGCCGCAGGCTCAAGGATCGCGACAGACTCAACGTGGTGCGTCATCGGAAACACGTAACTGGGCGAGGGACCTGTCATATCCGCAGGTCAGCGGCAGTCTTTGGCTCTGCTGGAGGGCCCTTCGGACGCCCGGAGCGTCAAACGAGCGTCACGACTTGCCAGAGCAGCGTCCCTAGCGAATCGCTTCGGCCAGGTCTGCCAAGAGGACGTCAGCCACTAGTTCCTCGACCACGGCGGTGCCGTGGTCGGCCATGGCACGAGTCAGCTCGGGGTCCCAGGGAGCCTCGGTGAGGCGGCCGGGCTTAGGGCCGTGCGGTGTGCGGGCGACCGCGGCACGGTAGTCCGCCGCCATAATGCGCCAGGGGCGGGTTGGCGTCTTGTCCAGGAGATACGCGGCGATGCGGATGCCTTCGCCATCGAAGTCGCCGTGGTAGCGAAGAATGGCGCCCTGGTCCGCGAGGAGGCGGAGAAGGTGGATGGCCGCGCTGTTGGGCCAGCCGGATGTGCACACGAGCGGCGGACAGTCCGAGCCGAAGCGGCGTACGGCGAGTGCCAAGATGCTGGGGTTCTCAACGGCGTGGACGACGGGTGCGGGGTCGGAGGCGAGGGTGAACTCGCCCGGGGCCCGCAGTTGGGCGAGGGTCAGGCTGGCGGCCTGAGCAGCCTCGGCACAAGCGCGGGCCACACGGGCGAGCGGGCCGTCGCCGGCCGGACGCAGTCCGCCGACGAGAACGGTGGCGCACGGTCGTCGTCAGCGACGACTGCGCGGGCCCACAGAGCGCGCCGGTCCGCCGCGGACTCCGGCGGAGCGGTGTCGTGGAGGGTCGCCAGAGCACGCAGGACGAGGGTGGACAGGCGGGTGCCGTCGTCAAGTGCGTGGGAGTCGCCTTTCAGGACCCTGGCAGCGAATACGGGCAGGGGCTCAGCCTGGGCAGGAAGTTCCGCAAGCACGGTGAGTGCGTCGGCGAGCAAGGTTCGAGTTGTTTCGGGTGAGCCGCCGACCAGACCGGCGACTCGGCAGTACGTAGTCCAGTCGGCGAGCGCAGGCTGCGCCCGCACGGTGGCATGACCGTCCAACCATGCCCACAGCTCGGCTCGTTCGCCTTCTTTGCGGCGTCGTTCGGACGCGCGATCGTCGAGAGGGCCAACAAGTTCGGTGACGGTTCACGCACCGTACGGCCGGACAGTTCAGTGACGGCCTCTTCCAGGCGGGCCAGGGCGACGGAGGGGCGAGACTCCGGCAGACGGTCCAAGCCGAGGAGGTCGGCGAGGGCCTCGCGCTGGGCGTCGTCGAGCGGTCCGAGCCGCACCCGTGTGACAGGGCGGCCGGAGGGGAGGCGGCTGTGGACCGTGTGCCAGAGCGGGCGGAGTTCGGGGCGGCGCAGGGTGTGTTCGCCCGGGGCCGGTTCCGGGTGAGTCATCCCGCCTCCAGGTCGGTGCCGTTCCAGACGAAGCGAGCGCTGGTGACAGCGTCGTCGTCCCCGTCGGTGAGGAGTTGATGGACGGCGATGCCGGGCAGTTCGCCGTACGTGCACCACTCGTGGTCGGAGGTGACCATGAGATCAAGGTCGAGTGCGGTGAGCAGGGCGAAAACCTGTCCGCGGTTGACCGCGTCGACACCGACGAAGACCTCGTCCAGCAGGATGGGCCGGGGTGCCAGGGGCACGGCCTCGTAGTGGGCGGTGACGGCGGCGAACAGCGGCAGGTGCAGTGCGATGGCCTTCTCTCCTCCGGAGAGCGCACCATGCAGCTTCTTGGTCAGCGGCCGCCAGCCTGTCCCGTTCGCCCGGTCGAGGCGGACGGTGAAGCGGTGCCAGGCGGTGTAGTCGAGCACCTCGCCGAGCTGTTCCTCCCAGCTCGCGGCCGTGTCGCCGCCTTTGGCCTCCTCGATACGAGCGCGGAAGAAGGCGTGGAGAGCCTCCCGATCGGTCTCGGTGACTCGGCCGGGGTCCTTGAGCAGCAGCTGACGGGCGGTACGGGTGCTGTCCGGAAGATCCGGACGGACGTCCCAGACGAGCTGGACGGCGACGTTGGAGGCGGTACGGACCCGCTCCAGCTTTGCCGTGCCCGTAACACCACGTCCAGCACCGGCCCCCGAGTACCGGAACCACCCCGCCACCAGGACACAAACCCATGCAAAACGGAATCCGGCACTAGCCGGACCGGCCCCAGAGCCGGCAGTCCCCCGACGCGTACGTCCCGCGGAAGCAGGCGGACGCCTTAGCCGCGCGCCATGACCAGCGGGCTGCTGGACGTGGTCGATTCCATTCCCCTGACAGTGTGCGTGTTGACTGTAATCGATCAAATATGGGCATAGGTCGGCCAACGGAGGTTCTCGCTCCGGCACAGTCACATGGCGAACCCGAACTGACTATGCTCCCCCGCGTGTTGCGCCGCTCTCACAGCGAGTCACAGAGTGCTGTGTTGCGCGCGGGACCGAGCCTGGCCGCAGGGAGACGTGACCACACGTGCGATCTCGGGACCCATCCGGGGGCACCCATCGGAACACTTGTGCTCGGCCGAGCCGGAGTCCCGACCGATCTTGTCGGCGCACCGCATCACCCCCAGTCCACTAATTTCAGATTGTTTAGGGACCCCTAGATGGTTCGTGCAGGTTCATCCCTTAGAGCCCTGCCACGTGCAGTGGCTCCAGCATGGCTAATCCTCCCCGGTGTTCTGGCCGGGGCCTGCGGTACAGCGCCGCTGTCAATCGAGACGCTGGCCGGCCCGCCCACATCCCCGTCACCACGTACGTTGGCGAGGGCACGAGCGCCGATGGCCGGGCTTCATGCGCCTCTTCCGGTCGGACGACCTTGGCGGCCGACGTCGGGGGCCCGGAGCCCCGTCTTCCAGGCCGCAGCTGGGAAGACAGGGCAGGGCGTCAGTGCGGACGCCGGGTTGCCAGCCAGAGGCAGATGCCGGGTGGCAGGGCACCGGCCAGGCCCGCGATGAGTGCCGCCGTCGCTACCGGCTCACTGATGGTGGGCAGCACTCCGCTCACCATTCCCATGGTGGTCGGCACAGTGAGCTCGCAACCCTGCTCAGTCATGAGGGAGCCCCCGCCCTCCACACCCAGCCCGTAGCCCGTCTCCATGCACTCCTTGGTCCCGAGGACATCGGCTCCCAACCAGAGCAGGGCGGACAGCCCCGCGCACAGGAGCGCCCCGGTCAACCCGAGCACCCGTAGATTATGGGCCCGGTTGTCACTTTCGACCATGCGGGTCATCCTCCTGGGATCGGGACGTCAACGGTTGGCGGGGCAGTCGTATGTGCCGTTGGACCTGTACGTGGGTTCGCCGCCCCGTACCCAGTCCGCGCAGCTCGGCACACGCCAGCCGCGGTCCTTGTTCACCAGGCGCTGGGTGTCGGAGCCGTACCGATCGTAGTTCAGGCCCATGCAGGAGCTGCCAGGGTCCATTCCGACGTCGTTGCAGTCGTTGCAGTCGTTGCAGTCGTTGCTGAGCTTCTGGGCGTCCATGCCGTACGGGGAGCTGGAGTTCGCTCCCTTCTCCGCGGCGATCCAGAAGTAGTACTGCACGCCGGCGCTGAGCTTCTTCGGGTAGCCGACGCCGATGGAGAAGTCCAGCTTCTGGCAGGAGTCGGTGGTGTCGTCCCAGTCCCAGTACGGGACGGAGCTGCTCGGGAAGGTCCAACCGGGTGGCTCCGGCGGTATTTTCGAGGGTGCCTGCAGGCAGGCGGTCCACGGCGCGGCGGACTCTGCGGGCCGCACTGGCGGCGACGCTGGCCGCCTTCGAGCCGCTCACGACCGCCGAGACCTCCGAGGGGGTCGACGCGTCACAAGACGGGGGTGCAACGAGGGCTCGCCCAGGAAGCCTGACCGCCAGGGGGCGGGGACGGTCATTGTCGTCCCCGCCCCGGCTTTGTTCTGACGGCCAGCGGATGCGGAGGAGGGGGCATCGGCCGACGATGGGAACATGCACGCCGGACGGCCGATGCCGAACGGACGGGGCGGCGAGACAGCGGTAGGCGCTGGCTCGCCGCCGCAGGAGTTGGTCGGCGGGATGTTGGAGCAGGTGCTGCACGCGACCCCTGCCTGTGTCGGCATCCTCGATACCGAGCTCCGCTATCTGTACGTCAACCCGACGCTGGCCCGACTGAACGGTCTGCCTGCTGAGGAGCATCTGGGCCGGACCCTCGACGAGATGCAGCCGTACGTCGGCAGCGGCAGAGACGTACTGCTGGAAGTGCTCGCCGACGGGCGCTCCCGGGAGGGAATCAACAGCGAGGAGATGGTGTCCGACTCAGAGCTGGGACACCGCCACTGCTGGCGTGGCGCCTACCACCGTCTGGAGATCGACGGCGAGGTGCTTGGGGTGGTCATGGTCATCATGATCATCGATGGTGTGCGGCGAGAGCAGATTGAACTTGAGCGGGCGCAAAACCGGTTGGCCCTGCTCGACCAGGCGGCCACCAGGATCGGCACCACCCTTGAGATGGAAACCACCTGCGCCGAGCTGGCCGATTTCCTTGTGCCTGTGCTGGCCGACGTGGCGGGGGTCATGATGCTCCCGGCCATTCAGCGCCTGGACGAGGGCACACGGCCCGGGCCGGGCGCACTGCTGCGGCTGCGCCTGGAGGCCGTGGCCGCCGTGCCTCACTTGCAAGACCATCTTTCGGCGCTCGGCGCGGTAGTGGGCGAGGACAGGGACTATCGCGAGGGAGCGGGGACGTACCGCTGCGTGGCGAGCGGGCAACCGGTGGTGGAGAACCAGCTGAGTGACGAGGAGATGGCCCGCTCGGTCCCCAACGTGGATAGCTTCGACGCTCACCGTGCCGTCGGCGTCCATTCGGCGCTCGTCGTGCCGCTGACTGCCCGCGGGCACCTGATGGGCACCGTGGCCATGGTCAGAGCCGGCAATTCACCGCCCTTCACACAGCAGGACGTGGTCGCTGCCCAAGATGTGGTGGGACGCGCGGCGATCAGCCTGGACAATGCCCGACGCTACGACCGCGAGCATGGCATCGCGCTGGAGCTCCAGCGGGGACTACTGGCCGAGCCAGGCAGCCCGCACCCGGGGATCGAGGTGGCCACCCGCTACCTCCCCGCCGGGGACAGCACGCTGGTTGGCGGCGACTGGTACGACGCCATACAGCTTCCCCATGGACGGACTCTGCTGGCTATGGGCGACGTCATGGGGCACGGAGTTGAGGCTGCCGTGGCCATGAGCCACTACCGGGCCATGCTGCGCGTCGTGGCCGCTGAGGACTTGCCGCCGCACAGCGTCCTGAAGCGCCTGGACGAGCTGATCACCGAGGCGGTTTGCGACCGTCCTGCCACTTGCATGCTGGTGCTGGCAGACCCTGGACACGGAGAGTGCCAGTACGCCAGTGCCGGCCACCTTCCTCCCGCCGCACTGCGTGCCGAGGGCTCTGCGGAGCTGCTGTCCGTCCCCGTAGGCCCACCACTAGGTACCGGGCTCGGTGGCTACCGGACACGCGTTGGCCCCTGTGAGCCAGGCAATGCCCTACTGCTCTACACCGACGGCCTGGTGGAGCGGCGAGACGAGGACGTCGACCAGTGGCTGACGCGCCTCACCCGGCTGCGACTCCCCGCCGACGGGCCGTTGGAGGACCTCCTCGACTCCCTCCTCGCCCGCCTGGTGCCGCATGGACAGGCGGAGGACGACGTAGCGGTCCTGGCAGCACGGCTCCACGCCTGACCGAGCCGTGCGGCGGGATCACACGCCCCGTCCGCGCCATACCCCGCCCACTTGCCCTCACAGCAGGGAGGACGTCCTGCTGATGGTCGGGGAACTGGCGGCCAACGCCGGCCGGTACGCCCCGGGGCCGTTCTCGTTGCGGATGAGCCGCGTCTTTGACGGTTGCATGTGATCGGTCGAGACAGCGCCTCGACCAAGTCCTCCGGTACGAGGTGCCGGAGGACTGAGCTGGCACCCTATTGAAGCTCTCGCCCACGACGTCAGCGTCCTGGTTCACCGGGTGATGAAGAACGGCCCGTCCGCAGGGTGCACGCGGCGCCCACCGCTCCAGGAACGCCCACCACGACTGGACCACGAACCCGCTGCGGCAAGGACACGTTCGCTACGGAGAGCGCCCGTTGCAGGCCCTTCGAGCACGCTGGGGCGCCGTGGTACCCCGAGGAGTACGCATCCGTGGTCTGCGCTGACTGCGATGCCGTGATGGAGATCTGACCGGCGCACGTACCAACAGCCCCGCCGGCTCCCTCCCCGGACTCCCCTGGAACGCTTCAGGGCTTCCTGAGCGACTTCGCGCACGTGCCCGTTATGCACGGCTGCGTGCGGGGCCACGCCCCCTCGCCCGCCAGCCGTAAAGAGACGTGACCAGTGTGCCTTGGCCGTGCGACCCAGCGCCCCGGAGACACCGGGACAGACAGTCCCCCTTCGTCGGCCAGGACCCAGGCATCTGGACATGACAGCGGCACCACCGCAACACAGGCCCCTCGTGCCACTGACGTCACCGAGCGCAGCCGACGTCCAGCACTTCGATCACGTCACCATGGACGGTGTACACAAGCCAGCACCATTCACCAAACACCGCGGCTAGCTCCGGGACCTGCGCCGCCGGATCCTTGGCCAGAGCATCGATGAGCGTGATGATCTCCTCATGCATGTCGTCCGGGACGTCGAACAGCACGCTGGCAGCCGGTTGGATCAGTTCGACTTTCATTTCACCCACCGTCCGACGGCAGGAGCGGCACGGTACGGCGGAGCTGTGCACTCCACCCGGGTCTGTAGAGGACTACGACCAAAGTCCCCCGAACACAATAAATCCACCACCCGTCCCGTGTGGGGCTCACGTCAGCGGAACCGCGTGCGTCAACCCGCGGTCAGCTCGGCGAGCTCGATCAGCAGCTCGGTTCCCGGCCGTAGCTGGCGCAGCAGCGGATGGGGCGAGGCCAGCAGGGCCGTCTCTCGGCGACGGCCCAAATGTTCAGCCGAGGCCGACACCGTCGCAGTCCCGCCGTGCGGCGTCGCCAGCGTGATCACCAGCGGCACGAACGCGTCCCTGCCGAGCCGCTGCACGTAGTAGCGGGCTATCAGCCCGCTCAGGCTGTGCCCGTTCAGAACCACAGGCCGCCCCGCGCTACGGGCGCATACCAGCTCCACCTGGTCGCCCAGCCCCCGTGCCGCCGTGCGGATGTCCAGGCTGAACGCGCTGTAGCCGATCGGCACGAACGGGCGTCGTCCTTTTGGCCTGCCGGACTGGCCCGGCTTCAACCCGCACCGCCGCCGAGCATGCAAACCGGAACCACGGTGATACTTTGCGCCACGTCCCCCTCTCCACGTCTTCGTCTCGCACAGCCCCTCTTGATCGCTACCTATCGGGCACACAAGCCAAAATCGTGTGCTGATGTGGGAAAATGGAATACGAAGAAATTATTGGCTTGAGAGCTCCACAGCGCGCCGGGGCCAATTCGGCCGACCCGCTCCGCAACCGAGCCAGGAAAGTGCAGAGACGCTTCTGACGAAACCGAAGGCAGCCGGACCGGAACATGCGGCGGGATCACCCTCTTTTCAATGATAAATGCGGAGTGAGATTCCAGCACTGGAGCATTCCTGGCACACAAAAATACAAAGTCGTCTGGCGTGTATCAGCAAGGGCGGTCAGGTACCCCCACGACCTATGTCTGGCCCGGCCCCATGGGCTCGCCGTTGGACTTGCAGAGGCGAACTTCGTCCCGTCCTCGGTGCGGCTTGCGCCGCTGGCGCACCTGACCGGCCGCAGGTCGACCCCGGCCGAGGGGCACGGAGCGGAGGAAGGATCAGATGCGGGAAGAGAACGATGCGTATGAACGGCGCTCCCCAGGGGGCGGAGGTAGCTGCTGCGGCCGTTGACGCCCAGGGTGTCGTGACCGCGTGGAGCCGCAGTGCCCGGCTGCTCCTGGGATACGCACCAGGGGAGGTCGTAGGGCGCTCGGCGTCGAATCTTCTCGCGGTTGGCCTTCCGGATTCGGCACGTCGGAGCATCACGCGGCGGGAGGCGTGGCTCGGAAGGGTCGCGCTGCGGGACCAGGCGGGTCGTCCGGTGGAAGCCGATCTGCGGGCATGCCCGCTGATGGACGCCGAGAAGCAGGTCCAGTGGTTCGTCCAGGCCGCCGTTCCGCAGGAGGGCGACAGTATCGACCTGGCACTGCAACGCAGCCTGCTCCCGCATCACCGGCCCGCCCAGCTGGCGGTGGAGACCGCGACGCGTTATCTACCGGCGGATCCTCAGGCCGGTGTCGGCGGCGACTGGTTCGATGTCATCCCTCTCTCGGGTGCCCGTGTAGCTCTGGTCGTCGGCGACGTCGTGGGTCACGGCATCCATGCCTCCGCCACCATGGGACGTCTGCGCACCGCGGTGCGCACCCTGGCGGATGTCGACCTTCCCCCCGACGAGCTGCTGACCCAGCTTGACGATCTCATCCTGGAAGAGATCGAAGAGGGGATCGAATCGGTCGGTGAGGTCGGCGCGACCTGCCTGTACGTGGTCTACGACCCGGTCTCCCGCCACTGCACGCTGGCCAGCGCGGGCCATCTCGCCCCTGCCGTCGTCACTCCGGACGGCTCCGTGGACGTCGTTCCCGTGGCACCAGGCCCCCCGCTGGGCGTGGGCGGCCTGCCCTTCGAAGCCACCGAGCTCGAGCTGTCCGAAGGCAGTCTGCTCGTTCTGTACACCGACGGTCTGGTCGAAGCCCGCGACCGCGACATCGACTCCGGACTGCGGACGCTTCTGCGCGTCCTGGCCGAGCCTGCCCCTTCGCTCGAGACGACCTGCGACAGCGTCCTCAAGGAGCTCATGCCCGGGCGGCCGGATGACGACGTCGCCCTCCTCGTCGCCCGCACCCATGCGCTGGGGCCCTCCCATGTGGCCTCCTGGGACCTGCCGGCCGACCCGGCCTTCGTCGCCGACGCGCGCCGGCATGCCGCCGACCAGCTCCTGACCTGGGGTCTGCAGGAGGCCGCTGCCACCACGGAGCTGATCGTCAGCGAACTGGTCACCAACGCCATCCGCCACGCCAGCGGCCCGATCCAGCTGCGGCTCATCCGCAACGCCGCCCTGATCTGCGAAGTCTCCGACGCCAGCAGCACCTCCCCGCACCCGCGCCGAGCCCGCGACCTCGACGAGGGCGGCCGCGGACTGTTCCTCGTCGGCCAGCTCACCGAGCGCTGGGGCACCCGCCACACGCTCACCGGAAAGACCATCTGGGCAGAGCAGCCCCGGCCCCTCCATGCCCGCATCCAGCCCTGGCGCCTACCCGCAGCAAGAGCCCCGCTGACGACGCCCGCGTGAAAGACCGGGAATGACCGCCGCTCCGGCCGTGCCGTGCGGGGCCGACCAGACTCTTCCAGGAGCGAAACCGCGGCGGCGAACTGGCCGCAGCAGCGCCTGCGGCAGCCATGGCGCGTCAAGCACTGGACAGCGGCACCCAGGGGCGGCACGGGCGGAATGACCTTGGCCAGCGTGAAGACGGACAGGGCACGGAGCATCCCAGCGGACGAGTGGAATGCGCGCCGCCCTGGACGCCTTCACCCGCTGCTCTTCGCTCCCGCGGCCTCGTTCTCGGCGATGCGGGGGATCCAGTGGGTGGCCTCTCAGACGTGATCGACGAGTTGCGCAAAGCCCCTCTGGCGCGCGCAATGCGCGCAGCAGAAAAATTGTGCGTCCGCTTGAAGGCCGTGGCCGAGGATACGGCACTGGCAGTTGTCGCAGATCGGTGCCAACCTCTGGGCGGCGCACTCGATGCTGTCGAAGGTGTGGACAGCTCCTGCGGCATGAACCTCGAACGCCATCTCGTAGTCGTTGTTGCAGACCTCGCATACGGCCATGAACGTCAGCTCCTCGTTATTGGGTGCATGGACAAGACAGGGGCCTTTGGCCGACCTTCCTGGACGGTAGCGAGGAGCCGCGCCGGACCTGCCGCGGCACGTCCACCGGGACTCGACCGGCATACGTCAATCACTCAGCTGGCGCGGCTCCGGACGGGCCGCCGCCTGCGGCTCGTGTCACACAGCTCACGCGGGAACACCTCCGCCAGCCGCGGCCCACACGACCGCGGACACGAGCACCGGGATGAACAGGGCGGACAGCAGCAGCCGCAGTCCCAGGGCGCTTTGAGCGGCAAGCGGCCCCTGCCGATGCGTTCGCACCGGCGGCCGAGGGCACCGGAGCGAGAACGAGGCACCGGCCCGTGTACGTCGTCTCGGCGCTAGACGGTCTGCCTCCCGGCCAGAACCCCGATCCACACTCTCGCGTGGCATGTCCTGCCCACGGTCGACAACCCCCTTCGCCAGTACCGACAGCCCCCTCTCTCAGCGTGCTTCCCGCAACGCCTTTCAGGGCTCCAGCACACGGAGAGACGGCGGCCTCTCGCACGGCACTGCGCGCTCTCGGTGACGGCGCGGCCGGGCGATCCCGGAGGCGCCGTGGTCGACGCCCCGCTACTGGGTCGAGGCGCGCGCCGGAAGGAGCGGGGAGCCTCCAAGGGATCAGCGACCACATGCGGCGTGTGGTGGCGCCGACCCGGGCCTGAAGCGGGCGTGGATGGCGTAGACGGAATCGGGCGACGGACTGCTGGTCGAGGTGGAGGAAGGAGGCGGCGGGGGTGTCGATGACTGAGGAGAGGCCATGGTTGAATCTTCTACCAACAATCGACGGCTCCTCTTACCGGACAGGCCGACGAGCGCTCCTTCGTTGCAGCAGCTCCCTGGCAAGGCCAGACCACGCGACGAGGTGCTGCAGGAGTGCGAGGCGGAGACCGCCGAAATGCGCAAGCGCATCCCACGAGTGCTTTGGGTGTTCTTGGTACCGGACTTGACACGCGCCTTCCGCTGGCGTGTCCAGCTTGACTGCGGCTGCATCACCGAGGTCATCACTCGCGAAGACGGTGTTCCGCCGCACGAGATGCAGTGGGACGCCCCGTTAACAACGCGCGGCTTCCTCCAGGGCAGATGCTCTGCTGGCACGACGATTCGCCGCCCGAGCCGTATCGCGACATCGTCGAGTGGGGAGAGCCCAAGGAGGTGAACTTTCCCGCCGACCCTGTTGGGCCACCGGAATATATGGAACCCCACGCGTGGTCGGTGATCCGCCACGACGAGCCACATACGTCTGCATTCTGGACGGTGACACTGGCCTGTGGTCACGTCTCCGAGGCCATCGCCCCGGAACTCGACTGGATGCCCGCCTCTGGGCCTCATCGGGCAGCTCCGAAGAGAGTGCAGCAGATGTCCGCCGAATTCGAGCACGTATGGCTCGCGAACCCGGAACTGCAGACCGAGCGGGATCAGGAGCACACCAGACGAATGCTTGCAGACGGCTGGCCGACACCGCGGCCGGAGACACTCTGTTACACCTGTACTCAAGCGCGACTGATCTTGGCCTACGAGCGAACCGGATGGCTCATCCCCCGGCAGCGAAAGCCGGAGAAGTCGGTGAGCGTCGCACCTACGCCATCGCGGTCCACCTTGGAGCGGCGGTTGCGAAAAGCCGAGACCGAGGCAGAGCGTATTCGAGTCGAGTTGGATCAGTTCGACGAGGAGGCTATCCAGCAGCCTGCCACGAAGACCCCGGACACCTAGTGTCCTGCGGCGGAGATCCGTCGGCAGAAACGGGCGAGGGAGTCGAGGATCTCCTCGGCTGTCTTGGTCCAGATGAACGGCTTGGGGTCTTCGTTCCAGTTCTTGACCCAGGCGCGGATGTCGGCTTCGAGGACCTGGACGTTCTTGTGTGTGCCCCGGCGGATCTTCTGGTCGGCCAGGAAGCCGAACCACCGCTCCACCTGGTTGATCCAGGAGGAGCCGGTCGGGGTGAAGTGCAGTTGGAACCGCGGGTGTTTGCCC
>NZ_JBVHDR010000024.1:0-49026 GCF_055563295.1 Streptomyces sp. NPDC002868
ACCTGCACTCCGTAACCGACCGGCACGGCACCCACCACAATTGTCGCTCTCCGAATCTTCCTCAGTCGGCCAGGGGCCCATGGGCGCTCGCTTGTGTGGAGGTGCGTCATGGGGCACAGCCACCACTTCCACCTGGATCAGGGTGAACCGCTCCGGGGTCTGTGGAGGCTTGATTCGATGCTGTTGTCCGCTCTGGGACGTGACCCAGGCGCGCATGCATAAGGACCCGCACCGATCTACGGCGCGGGTCCTCCGCTGTTTTTTCTCTCTTCTTGTCACTCACCGTGAATGCAGGGGCTCACTGGGCCTCGATGGGACCACCGGTCTCCCGCACACGGACGACGTAGCCGCCCACCTCATCCGGGAGAGGTCCTGCCTCGGCGAGGCTGGTGACCCATACGTCGATCGTGGGGGCACCGTCGGGCTGCTCGCCTTGGCCAACCGCGACGACCCCGGCGACCTGGCCGACCCAGCCGCTGGCTTTGGCCAGGGCGGCGGACAACTTGCTCTCGTTCATGGTCCTTCCATCTGGGCAGTCTCGAACCGTCGCCGTACCGCGAGAGCCGGTCAGGGTGTCTCGGTGACGCGGATTCCGAGCAGCTGCTGCACGAGCGGGATGGGATTCATGATGGTCGCGTAGGGCGAACCCGCGAACAGCAACCCGACCGCGCCCTCCTCCAGGTCGCACACCATGCTGCCGGAGTCGCCGCCTGCTGACATGGGCGTGGTGATGATCTGGTTGGCGAACCGGGCCACCCGCCCGTTGCCGTAGTTGACGTCCACCGTGGCGTTGATGTTGAGCACGCGGCCGGTGGTGTAGTTGGTTGTTCTGCCGCACTTCTGCACCAGGGTGTCGATCTGCGGGGCGGAGTTGATGCGCTTGACGTCGCCCGCCCAGTAGATCCGCCTGTCCAGGTCCCGGAAGTCGCCCTCGGCGATGGCCGCGTCCACGTAGTTGAGCGGCACATTTCCGTTCTGGATGAACTTGATCGGTACGAACCTGCTGAGCCATGCGATCGTGTCGGCCGTCGCACTGCCGCCGTCGTACGGACCGGGTTGGAGGATCGGGTCGCCGATCTTGGCGTCGTTGGAGTTGGCCAGTACGTGGTTGTTGGACAGCACGTAGTACTTCGGCGGGGCGCCGGGGAAGTACTGCGCGTCGTACACGCAGGTTCCGAGCGTCCCTGCGGTGATCTTGTAGTGGCCGATGCTGACCCCGCCACACGCGGGGCGGACCCTGTGGGTGAGCACCTGGGGCCTCATGGTGACCATGCCGGGCCCGATCCGTTCGCGTGTGATGGCCGATGGCTCGCGCTCCTCCAGGGCCTCCCGCTCCCGACCCACCTCCATCATGCCGTCCATCATGAACATGGGTACGTTCGTGGTCAGGCCAGGACCGAGGCCGGCATGGATGATGCCAACCTCCTGCACGTCGACCGGCGTCTCCCCGATCTTTGCCGGCGCCAGCTCGCCCTTGCCCAGCATCTGTTTGTCGAGCTTCGTCTCGACCAACGCCACCAGAGCCTTCTGGTTGGTCTTCTTACCGCCGGTGTATTTGTAGCCGAGGGCGACGCCGACCACGTTCGGCTTCGCCAGCAGCCCCGCCTCCTCGCTTGCCTGAATCTTGGCCAGGGCTTGGAAGTCGGGGTGGCACAGCTCGTCTCGCTGCAACATGAGGCAGTCTCCTTCACCGAACCGAGGATCGTAGGCCGCCACAGCTACGCCAGTCCGGCTGATATGCCGGGCACCGTCCCCCGTACGTGGGCGTGGGACTGTGCCGGACAGCTCACGCAGCCACCCTCCGGAATCCCCCAGAAGGCCGCTCACGTCATCACTGCAGCCCGGGCGCCATTCGCTCGGGCGCGAGGCGGCTTGCAGCTCAGCTACGCGCACCCATGTGTGCAGCGCATCGCCCATTGCGATGATGCTGCCGTCCGGTCGCTGCTCGAAGCGCTGTCACTACGTCGTCTCATTTGGCGAGTTGACGGTAGCCGATGAGGGCTGAGGAGACGCCGGTGAAGGCCAGGAAGTGCTCAGGTTTGCGATGGTGGCGGCAACGGAGCCTGCGGAAGCTAGCAAGCCTGTAGACCGTATGAAGCGATGGCCGTCTTGGGCTGTTCTCGTGGGTTCAAAGTGAGCGTCCGTTGGCGCCACGAGGACCAAGTCACCGCACGGGCGGGAGTCGCCAGTCCTTGGTCTGAGTTCGGGTCTCATTCACCTGCATCCGGGACCGTTCAGAAGCCCGTTCGCCAACATCTCCGCCGCAGGTCAGGACGTTCCCGCACCTCCCCGGACACCCGGACGAACATTTGGAAAGCGTGTTGGGGGCAACCCCTCACGAGTTCGAATCTCGTATCCTCCGTACCTCGCCTAGCGAGTAGCCGGGAGGGATCTCACCTCCCGGCTCTCTCAGAACCGTGCGTGAACCTCTCGATTCACACGGCTCCCATCACCCGGTCGTTCGAGGCCGGAGGAGTTTCCAGTGGGCGAAGAGCCCCGGGTAGAGCTTGGCGGTGCAGCACCCGCGCCGACTCCGCCCACGCTCAGCTTCCATCTCTTTTCAACACCCCTTGTTGTCATGCCTGTTGGCGCGACCTGCGCACCTCAGCAGTCGTCTCGCACGCTGTGAGAGTTCCGGACCAGTCCGCCCTGCCGACGGCGGCTGGCCCTCGGCAGAGCGTCGCCGTTCGTCGGCGCGCACATGGGTGGCGTAGAACTCGCGCCGGTCGGCGTCGCGGCCGCGGATGCGCGCTGCGGCTCCGCCAATGTCAGGGGCCACCGGCGCCCGCCTCCGGGTCCTTCAGCACTTCAATCCGCGGTCGCCACCAGCCGACTGCCCGTCGACTCGGCCGTCACGCTGCATGAACGCTGCCGGGGATCTGCCAGTCGCGGGAGGCCGACTGGGCGGCCCACATGCGCGCGTAGCGGCCGTCGGGGTCCGTGAGCAGGTCTGTGTGGGTACCGCGCTGGGTGATGCGGCCGCCCTCGACGACAAGGATCTGGTCGGCGCCGACGACCGTGGACAGGCGGTGGGCGATGACGACCACGGTCTTTCCGGCCACCAGCCGGTCGATGGCCTGCTGGACCACCCTCTCGGACGTGCAGTCCAGTGCGGCCGTGGGCTCATCGAGCAGCACGATCGGGGCGTCCTTCAGGAAGGCGCGGGCGATCGAGATGCGCTGGCGCTCGCCGCCGGAGAGGGCGGAGCCGATCTCGCCGACGCGCGTGTCGTAGCGGTCGGGCAGCCGGTCGACGAAGTCGTGGATGCCGGCGGCGCGGGCAGCGCCCTCGATCTCGGCGTCGGTCGCGTCCGGCCGGGCGAGGGCGATGTTGGCGCGGATCGTGTCGTCGAAGAGATAGACGTCCTGGAAGACGACGGCGATGTGCCGCAGCACGTCGTCCGGTTCGAGCGTGGAAAGGTCGACTCCGCCGATGCGCACGGTGCCGTGTTGCGGGTCGGCGTAGCGGCCGATGAGCCGGGTCACGGTCGTCTTGCCGGAGCCGGAGGGGCCTACGAGCGCGGTCAGGCTGCGTTCCGGGATGGTGAAGTCGGCATCCTTCAGGGTGGGTTCGCTCTGGCCGTCGTACGCGAAGGTGACGTGCTCGAAGCTGATGTCGAAGGCGGCGGGTGGCCGTCCGCCTTCGGCCGGCGGCAGTGGGGGCACCCGCAGCACTTCGTCGATGCGCGCGAGTGCCGCCTCGGAGAGCTCGAAGAGCTTGGTCATGACGGCGGCCAGGCTCAGGGGTTCGGCGAAGCGGGCCGCGGCGACCGTGACGGCGAGCAGGGTCGCGGGGGTGAGCTGGGCGTCGAGGACGAGTGCGGCGCCGAGTGCGACCAGTGCCACGAGAGCGAGTTGGACGAGGAGTTGGGTGCCCGCGACGGGCAAGGCCGCGGAGCGGTTCGATGCGGCCTGGGCGCGGTGCTGGTGGGTCAGCACGGGCAACAGCCGTGGCGAGTCGGCACCCGCCTGGCCGGTGGCCTTGAGGACCGGCAGGCCCTGCACATACTCCACGATCCGTGCTGCGCTCTCACCGTCGGCTTCGTCGACCTCCCGGAACCCGGATCCGGAGCGGCGCTGTACCCGGCGTACCAGGGGAAGGGCCGCCAGCGCGCCCGCGACGAGCACCAGACCGAGCCGCCAGTCCAGAGCGACGACGACCACGCCGAGGACGACCGGGACGGTGACGAGCTGCACGAAGAGCGCGGCCAGGGACGAAACCGCGGTGGCGGCCGTCGTCGCGTTGCCGCCGACGACCTGGGTGAGGTCGCCCGCGGCGCGTCGGCTCAGCTCCTGCTGCGGCATCGCGCGCAGTGCTGCGCCCAACCTGAGGCGGGTGGAGCCCGTAACCAAGTGCCAGTAGTCGTAGGTGAACGCCATCTCGCGGACGCGCAGGGCGCCTTCGGCGGCGACGAGCAGCGCGAGCAGTCCGACCCAGGCCAAGGCCGAGCCGGTGCGCACCGGCTCGCGGCACAGCTCCGCGAGCAGCGGTACGAAGCAGGCATACGCGGCAGCCTGCAGGACGGTCGCCGCCAGCGACGTGCGCAGTGTGGCGCGGAACTGCGGGGCGTACGGTCCCGCCGCGGTGAGCATCAGCCGCAGGATGCGCTTCATGGGGTGACCTCCCTGGTGCGGACCTGGTGCGTGCGGCTGCCGGTCATACCCCAGGCGGCGGCCTGCTGGTGGCTCGACCAGAGGTCGGCGTAGCGGCCGCCCGCGGCGACGAGTTCGGCGTGGCGGCCGCGTTCGGCGATGCGGCCCTGGTCGAGCACCACGATCTGGTCGGCGTCGGTGATCGTCGACAGCCGGTGTGCGATGACGAGGACGGTGCGGCCCCGGGTGAGGCGGGCGACGGCCTGTTGGATGGCCGCTTCGGTCTCGGGGTCGGTGAAGGCGGTTGCCTCGTCGAGGATGACGATCGGGGCGTGCGAGAGGATCGCGCGGGCGATGGTGATGCGCTGGCGCTGGCCGCCTGACAGGTGGGCGCCGCGCTCCCCGACCTGGGTGTTGTAGCCGTCGGGGAGTTCGCGCCCGATGAAGTCGTGGGCGGCGGCGGCCTCGGCAGCGGCGCGGACCTCGTCGTCGGTGGCGTCGGGGCGGGCGAGCCGGATGTTTTCGGCGACGGTGCCGGTCACGAGGAACGGGTCCTGGAAGACGAGCGCGACATGGCGCAGCAGCACCTCGCTGCGCGTGTCGCGCACGTCCACGCCCCCGACGCGCACGGCGCCCGAGTCGACGTCGTGGAAGCGGGGGATCAGCCGGGCGAGCGTGGACTTGCCGGATCCGGACGCGCCGACCAGCGCGCACACCGTGCCTTCGGGGATGTCGAGGTCGATGCTGTCCAGGGCTGGCCGGTCCTCGCGGCCGGGGTAGCGGAAGGTGACCGACTCGAAGGTGATGGCCGAGCCGTTCGGCTCGCGCGGGTGGTCGGGTTCGGGCAGCGGCGGTGCGTCCAGGAGCTCCCGTACTCGGACGGCGCCCGCCCTGGCGTCGTTGATGTGGTTCGTCAGATGCATCAGGGGTGAGACCGCTTCGATGGGCAGGGTGCCGATGAGCAGGGCGAGCAGGAGGTCGGTGAGCGAGATCCAGTCGGCCGCGAGCATCGGTACGCCGGTGACGGCGACGATGAGCAGGGTGGGCAGCGGCACGATGAACAGCCGGTGCAGCAGTCCCGATGAGCGGGTGGTGGCCATCCAGGCGGCGACGGCCTCGGTGAACTCCTCGACGGCGGTGGAGAAGCGGCCGAAGGACGCCCTGCCGTCGTCGAAGGTACGCACGACCGGCATGCCCTGGACGAACTCGACGACGGCCGCGTTCACGTTCTCGTTGGCCGTGTTGTAGCGCTCGCGCTGGGTGCCGTAGTCGCGGGCCATCAGCGAGAAGCACACGAAGGCCACGGGGATGATCAGCAGTACGGCGAGCAGCATCCGCCACTGCACCGCGCCGAGCGTGAGGAGTGCGGCGATCGGCTGGGCGATGCCGGAGCCGAGGAACGGCAGCGCGTCGGCGACCACGTTGTGCAGGGACTTCACGTCGTCCTGGACGATCTTCTTGATCCGCCCGGCGCCGAGGCGCTGCACCTCGCCGAGTGGCATACGCGCCAGGGCGTCAGCGAGCCGGCGGCGCAGAACGACCTCAAGCTCGTAGCTGGCCTCGTGCGCCAGGTGCTCGGCCAGAGCGCGGGCTCCGAAGCCGCCGAGCAGGCCGACGAGCGCGCCCAGGGTCCAGCGGGTGACGATCGTGCCGGACGGGTCGTCGGTGAGCAGTTCCCCGACGGCGTACGCCACGCACACGAAACCCGTGACAGAGCAGGCTCCGCTCAACAGGCCCAGCACAGCGGCCCGTTGGAGGCGACGACGCACGTGCGAAGAGAGCGCGACGAGGTCAAGGACGGTGCGCAGGCCGCTCATGCGGACATCTGCCGGACGAGAGCGGCCTTGTCGACCTTGCCGAGGGCGGTGCGCGGGAAGGACGTCAACGCCCTTACCTCGTCGGGGAGTTTGTACGCGGCGAGACCGCGTGCCGTGAGATGGGCGGCCAGGTCGGCGCGGCTGGGTGGCGTTCCGCGGGGAATGACGCAGGCGCAGCTGCGCTCCCCCAGCAACGCGTCGGGCAGCCCGACCACCGCGGCGTCGTGAACGGCCGGATGGGCGAGCAGGTGGTTCTCGACCTCCTCGACCGGGACCTTTTCACCACCTCGGTTGATGACGTCCTTGATGCGGCCTTCCACGACGAGGTGCCCGCTCGGCAGCCGCCGCACCAGGTCGCCGCTGCGGTAGAAGCCGTCCTCGGTGAACGCCTTCGCGTTGTGCTCGGGTGCCCGGTAGTAGCCGCGCAGCGTGTACGGGCCGCGGACGAGCAGTTCGCCCACCTCACCGTCCGCCACGTCGCGGTCGTCGGCGCCGACGATGCGTATCTCGTCCTCGTCCGAGAGGGGGCGGCCCTGGGTGTCGAGGACAAGCTCTTCGGGGTCGTCCGGGCGCGTGTAGCAGAGCAGGCCTTCGGCCATGCCGAAGACCTGCTGGAGACGGCAGCCAAGCTCGGGGGCGACGCGCCGGGCGGTCTCGGCCTTGAGCCGGGAGCCGCCCACCTGCAGCAGCTGAAGACTGCCGAGATCGTCCGCAGCCCATTCGGCGGCCTCCAGCCACAGCAGGGCGAGCGAGGGCACGAGCGCGGTGACGGTGACGCGTTCGCGGGCGATGAGCGGGAACGCGGCGTCCGGGCTGGGGTTGGGGCACATGACGACGGTGCCGCCCGCGTGGAGCGTGCCGAGTAGGCCGGGGCAGGCGAGGGGGAAGTTGTGGGAGACGGGCAGTGCCGCCAGATACCGCGTGGCGGAATCCACGCCGGTCACACGGGCGCTGGCGGTGGCGTTGTAGAAGTAGTCGTCGTGCGTGCGCGGGATGAGCTTCGGTGCTCCCGTGGTGCCGCCGGACAGGAGCAGCAGCGCCACGTCGGACGGGTCGGGTTCCGGCAGCGGCCGCGGGTCGGCGGCGATCGACGCCAAGGAGGTGAACTCCTGGGCGTCGCCGACGACCAGGACGTGGCTCAGGCCCGGCGACCGGTCGCGTACGACGCGGGCCAGCGGTCGGTGGTCGAAGCCGAGATGCGTGTCGGGGACGACGTACGCCACCGCCTCGGAGAGGGCGACCAGATGCCCGATCTCCTCCTCCCGGTGGGCGGGCAGCGCCATGACGGGAACAGCGCCGAGACGGAACAGCGCGAAGGACAGTTCCAGGAACTCCGCAATGTTCGGCAGGTGCACCACCACACGGTCGCCGGGTGCGAGGCCGATTCCGTGCAGCCCGGCCGCCAGCCGGTCGACGCGCCGGTCGAGTTCGCCGTACGTCCACCGCCGCTGCCCGTCGACGACAGCGACGGCGTCGGGCGTGGCCGCGGCCCGCTCCCGCAACAGGGAGCCGAGAGTGCGGCCGCGCCAGTAGCCGCGTTCGCGGTAGCGGCCGGCGAACTCCTTGGGCCAGCCGGTGAATCCGTCGAGCATGGTCAGCCCTCCTTCGGGACGACGTAGGGGGCGACGCTGCGGAGCTTCTCGCAGGTCTCTTCGTACTCGCGGGCGGGACGAGAGGCTCCTACCACTCCTGCGCCCGCGCGCAGCCAGGCCCGGCCGCCGCGCTGGTAGACGGCGCGCAGCACCAGAGCCGCGTCCAGCGACCCGTCGGAGCCGGCCCGCAGGACGGCGCCCGCGTACATGCCGCGCGGTTCCTCCTCCAGTTCGCGGATCAGCCGGTAGGCAGCCTGTTTCGGGATGCCGGACGCGGTGACCGGCGGGAAGACGGCGCCGAGCGCGTCCCACGCGGTGCGGCCGTCGGCCAGGTCGGTGGTGACGCGGGAGGCGAGGTGCTGCACGCTGCCGCGCGGCTTGACGGTGAGGAACTCCCCCACGCGCGTGCTGTCCGGGATGCCCACGGAGGACAGCTCCTCCATCGCCAGCTTCACGGACGTGGCGTGCTCGTAGACCTCCTTCGGGTCGCGGTGGAGCTCCGTGCGCAGCGCGGCGTCCGTGTCGGGGTCGCCGGTCAGGGCACGGGTCCCGGCCAGCGGCTGGGTGAGGGCGGTGCCGTCCCCGGGCGCCTCGATCACTGTTTCGGGGCTGAAGCCCGCGGCCTGCATCCCGCCGAGGTCGAGGAGGAAGGAGCGCGCGGGGGTGTTGGCGGTCCGGCCGGTCACGTAGGTGGCGGTCATGTCGACGGCGTAGGGCACGGAGACGGTGCGCGAGAGGATGACCTTGTCGAGCCTGCCCCGGCTGATCTCGGAGACGGCGTGGGCGACATGGGTGTGGTACGTGCTGCGCGGGTGGTGGACGTCGACGGGCTTCGGAGTCCGTGGGGTGGCGTGTCGCGGGGTGTCGGCCAGCACTTTGCGGAGGCGGTCGGGCAGGTCAGGGTCGACGGTCCGGACGTCGATGCCGTCCTCGGTGATCGTCAACTCGGTGCCGGGAACGATGAGATGAGCCAGCGCTTCGGCTCCCGGACTGTCGCCGGCCCCGCTTGCCAGCTCGAACGAGAGCCAGCCGTAGGCGTTCCAGCCCTCCGTGGGCGTCTCGTCGAGCGCGGAACGTATTCGCTCCCAGGGTGTGCCCGACCAGGGCAGCACCTGCTCACGGCGGGTCTCGGCCCCGGTGCCGTTTTGGAGTCCGGCGAAGCTGGTGCGCACCGCATGGGCGTCGACACGTATCTCGCCCATCGGGTTGCCCGCCACGTACCAGCGCTGTTCGCGCTCGTAGACGACGTAGTCGTTGAGCAGTCCCGAGCCGACGAGGTGGGCGACGACGGCAAGGGGGTCGAACGGCCCGTCGACACGGGCATGTTGGTAGTGCTCGGCCATGGTGGTCTCCTGCGTGCCAAGGGAGTCGGTCAGCGGTTCCGCGATGTGCGCAGCGGGGCGGCCACGAGGTCGGCGACGTGCGCGACGTACGAGTCCTCGATGCAGCTGAAGTGGTTGCCGTCGATGTCGGTGACGGGGAGGTCGCCGATGCACACGTCGCGCCAGAAGGCGAGCGTCGCCTCGTCCATGCCGGGCGCGAAGCCGGAGGCGCCGCGCGGCCTCAGCAAGCGGATGTCGCCCGCGTACGGCTCCGGCGTGAACCGCGCCGACAGGAAGCTCTGCCGGAACACCGTGAACATCGCGGCGACCATCTCCGGCGGCACCTGCTCGCCACCGGCCTCCGTGGCAGTACGGGCGTACACGGCGAACCGCTCCTCGCGCGTGTACGAGCCGAGGCGCCGGAAGAAGTCGCCGGCGCGGTCCAGCTCCGGATCCCCGGCGACCTCCTCCAAAGCACCCAGTGGGACCTTGCCCCCATTGCGCTCGATGACGTGCATAAAACCGCGTACGACGGTGTCACCGTCGATGTCGCCGAACCCGGTCTGTGCCAGGGAGATGTGCAGGTTGGGCACGAAGAGGATTTCGATCATCAGGTCGTCCTCGACGTCGACGACCACGGGGTGGCTGCTGATGAGCACCAGGTCCTCGACGGTCACGCCGCGCTCGTCGAGGCGCCGGGCCACTTCGGTGGCGTACAGGCCGCCCAGGCAGTAGCCGATGAGCTGGACCCGGTCGTGTCCCTCGGCGAGCAGCCGCTCGGCGTAGTCGTCGGCGGCACGCTCGATGACCGTGGCCGGGTCCTGGGAGCAGTATCGCTCGGTGTCCTCGATGACCACACCGAGGACCGGACCGAGGTCCTGCCCGACGAGATGGGCCGCCAGCGGCCGGTAGCAGTCCATGGTGCCGAGTCCGGCGTGGAACATCACGCGCAGCGGGCCGTCGCCGGTGGTGCTGAAGGGCATCAGGGCGGCGTTGCCCGTGGTGGCGCGGCGCAGGGCGGGTCCCACCTTAACACCGTCACTGGTGCGCAGGAACGCGGCGAGTTCGGCGAGCGTGGGGTGGTTGAGCAGCTGCCGCAGCATCGTGTCGAAGGGGATGCCGGACGCCTCGGGAAGCTCCTCACGCAGTCGGCCGGCCATGCGGGCCATGATCAGCGAGTCGGCTCCGTGGTCGTAGAAGTTGTCGGTGCGGCCGATGCGTCCGCTGGGCAGAGCGTCGGCCCACAGGGCGGCGAGGCGGGACTCGAAGGCATCGGCGGGTGCCTCGGCGGTCTGCTGAGGCACTGCGTCGCCGGCCGCGGGCCGCCAGCCCTGGAGCGTGCGCCGGTCGACCTTGCCGTTCCCGGTCAGCGGGAGCGCGTCCACGATCTGGAGATGCGACGGGCGCATATGGGCGGGCAGCCGTTCACGCAGGAACCCCGCGAGGTCGGCCTCAGTGACGTACGCCCGGTCGGTCTTCATACGAGCGGCGAAGAGGTGGACGTGCTGCGGGGCGAGTGCGTGCCCGTCGTCGGGCAGGCTCAGCACCTGCTCGGCGCCGATCCCGGTGAGCAGGTCGAGCCATTGGTCACGGGCCAGGTAGGAGGGGCCGCCGAGGGCGCGGGCGTCCTCCGGCTCGGTCATCATGAACGCCTGGGAGGCCAGGATCCACGGATGCTCGCGGGTGGGCTCGGTGAGCACCAGCCAGCCGCCGGGAGCCACGAGTTCGGCGAGGCGGGCCAGGGACGCCTCGATGTCGCGGGCGTTCTCCAGCACTCCGGCGGCGAGCACCACGTCGTACGCGTTCGGAGCGATTCCCTGGGCGCGGTGGTCGGCGTCGATGTCGAAGACCCCGAAGTGCATCCCCGGGCGGTCGCCGAAGCGACGGCGTCCCTCGGGGAGGAAGAAGCCCGCCACATCCGTGAAGAGGTACGTGAACTCCCGGTCCGCGAGCGCCTTCAGCGCGTCCTGGGTGGTGCCGCCGGTGCCGGCGCCCGCCTCAAGGACGCACAGCGGTCGACCCGCGGGATGCTCGGCGGCGATGTGTTCGAGGATGGTGGCGACTGCTCGGTTCAGGTAGCGGGCCATGGCATTGCGCCGGTAGAGGGCGTGGGCGGTGGTGAAGTCACCGTCCGGGAAGAGGATTTTGACGGGATCCTGGCGGCCGGTCAGCAGCTCCGGAAGCCGGTCGGCGTTGCTCCTCACGTAGGCCAGGAAGTCACGGTCGGCGATCTCGCCGCTCCACGCCGCCTCGGCCTCCGCCCACCGGCGGGTCACGATGTGCTCGTCGGCGTCGCTGACGCCGTGTCCGTCCAGCACCGCGAGCCAGCGGCGCACCAGCCAGTCGTGGCACGGCTCGATCCCCGCGTCCCGCAGCTGCTGCTCCGAGGGCTTCTCGTCGGCGGCCGGGAACAGCCCCAACTCCCCCAGTGCGTACGCCATCGAGGTCAGGACCGCCTCGTCGAAGGCCCGCGTGTGGGCGGCCACCCGGCCGTGGTCCAGACCGGGAAGGGCACCGTCGGCCGCCTCGCTCACCACGGGCGCCAGGGATCCGGCACCTTCAGTGGGCCTCTCGGCTGGCGCGGGCTCGACGACGCCGAGGAGCGCCCTCTCCTCCCCCGTGCCGTCGACGACGACGGCCGCGGCGGACACTGCCGGATGCTCCAGCAGCGCCGCTTCGATCTCGCCCAGCTCGATCCGGTGGCCGCGCACCTTGACCTGGGTGTCCTCACGGCCCAGGAACTCGATCTCGCCGCCGGGCAGAAAACGGCCCAAGTCGCCGGTACGGTACAGGCGCTGTCCGTCACGCGGGTGGGTGACGAACCGGTGAGTTGTGGTCTCCGGATCGCCCAGGTAACCCTCGGCGAGCCCGTGCCCGCTGATGTACAGCTCCCCGGCCACCCACACCGGGCAGTCCCGCAGCTGGGCGTCCAGCACTCGGAAGCCCTGGTTGGCGAGAGGCACGCCGTACGGGATGCTGTGCCGTCCCTCGTAACTGCCCTGGCAGCGGTGGTGGATGGACCAGATCGCCGCCTCGGTGGCACCCCCGAGCGCGACGACGTCCAGCCCGGGCAGGCGACCGCCCAGCGTGCCGGGCAGGGACACAGGGATCCAGTCGCCGGACAGCAGCGCCAGCCGCAGCGCGGGCAGGTAGATGCCCGGCTCCGACTCCAGGTAGGTCGCCAGCATCTGCATCAGCGCCGGTACGGAGTTCCAGACGGTGACACCGTGCTGGGCGATCAGGTCGGCCCAGTGGGACGGGTCGGTGCGCCGCTGCGGGTCGGGCAGGACGAGGGCGCCGCCGTCCGACAGCGGGCCGAAGATGTCGTACACGGACAGGTCGAAGCCGAGGTTGGCGAGGCCCAGCACCCGGTCGTCGGCCGTGACGCCGAAGCGGCGGCCGATGTCCACGATCGTGTTGAGCGCGGCCCGGTGGCTGATCACGACGCCCTTGGGCCGCCCTGTGGAGCCCGAGGTGTAGATGACGTACGCCGGTGCGTCCGGGTCGCCTACATACGGTGGCTCGGCCGCCTGCGACGCGGGGGCGAGCGCGTCCACGGCGACGACGTGATTGTTCTCGGGCCAGTCGGAGTCCACCCACGACTGGGTCAGGATGTGCCGGGCTCCGGCGTCGGCGAGCATGGCGGCACGGCGCAATGGAGGCTGACCGGTGTCGACGGGCAGATATGCGGCGCCGGCGAGCAGGGTTCCGAGGACCGCGACAACCTGCTCGACCCCCTTGTCCATGACGACCGCAACCCGCTCCCCGGCGGTGCAGCCCGCGGAGCGCAGGGTTTCGGCGACGGCGGTTGCGCGGGCGGCGAGTTCGCGGTAACTGAGGGTCGTGTCCGGGCCGATCACCGCGGGCCGGTCGGGGGTGCGGGCTGCCTGGACGAGCACGCTGTGGTGCAGGAGGCCGTCGGGCAGCTCGGCCGCGGTGTCGTTGACGCTACGGCGCTCCTCGGTCTGCCATGCGGGAAGCGCCACGACGTCGTCGGTGTCCCAGAGTTCGTCGCCGTCGGCGAGGCCGCGTATGAGGGTGTCGAAGGCGTCGAACATGTCGTCCACGAGGCCGTCGGAGAACACACCGTCGCGGACGTCCCAGTTGACCTGGAGCCCTTCGGAGTCGTCCATGGCCTGGCAGTCGATGAACACCTGCGGTGTCTGGGTGATGCCGAAGCCGTCCAGGCGGCCCTGGGCCCGGCGGCCCGTGCCACCGTCACCGAGGCCGATGGCGCTGGTGAACACGATCGGCATGAGGGCGGCTTCGCGGCCCCGGCGGCGGGCGAGTTCGCGCAGCACCTCCACTCCGGAGCACAGGCGGTGGTCGAGGTCGTCGAAGAGCTGCCCGGCCAGTGCGCGGGCCCGCTCGCCGAAGGGGGCGCCTGCCCCCGGTTCGACGGCGAGGAGGTTGACGGTGGTGAAGTCGCCGACGATGCGGTCGATGTGCTCGTGGAGCGGCAGCCTGTTGAGCACCGTCAGGTTGAGGCAGAAGCGCGGATTGCGGCTCCAGCGTCCGATCACCGCGGCGTAGGCGGCGAGCACGACGGAGGACGGGGTGAGGCCGCGGCGCTGGGCGCGGTCCTTCAGGCGGTCCCAGGCGGGCGTGTCCAGTTTCAGGAAGCGGCGTCGGAAGCGCGGCTGCTGCGGTTCTGCCTCGGCGAGCGGCAGGTCGGGGGCGGGCGGCAGCGTGTCCAGCCGTGACCACCAGTAGTCGCGGTCGCGCTGGTGAGCCGGGGACTCGCGCAGACCGCGCTCGGCGAGCAAGTAGTCGCGGAACTGCACGTCGAGAGCGGGGAGTTGGGCGCCCACGTCGGCATGCAGGGTCTCGAACTCGGCGAGCAGCAGCCAGATGCTCGCCCAGTCCGCGATGAGGAAGTCCATCGACAGGTGCAGTACGGCCCGCGAGTCGGTACGCGTGACCCTCAGTTCGAACAGCGGCCACCGTGTGCTGTCGTACACACGATGCCCCATCTCCTCGCGCGCCATCAGGAGCGCGCCCTCGGCTTCTGCCCCGCACACGTCGGTGACGGGCACGGTCAGCCGCGGCACGGCGGGCAGGACGTGCTGGTGGCCCGCGGGGTCGATGACGGCGCGCAGCATGTCGTGGCGCTCGACGAGCCGGTTCCAGGCGTCCTCGGTGCGGGCCGGGTCCAGGTCGGGGTAGGTGACTTCGAGGTAGACGTGGCAGGCGACGCCGCCGTAGCCGAAGACCTCATTGCGGCCCAGCAGATAGGCGGCCTGCACGTCGGTCAGCGGGAACGGCTCGTGGCGAGCCACCGGGTCGGATATGAGGGCTGAGGGCCGGGCCTCGGCACGCAGACACACCAGCACGTCGGCCTTGTTGTCCTTGAGTGCCTGGAGCTGTCCGGCGCTCAGCGTTCCCTTCGGGGCGCGGTAACGGAGGGTGCCGTCCTCCTCCCACAGCTGTGCGCCCGCCTGCCGCAGCTGCGCGATCAGCTCGCCAGGGGTGGATGCGATGGTCATCGGTCGGTCTCCTTGGCCTGGGCGGCGAGCGGCGGAATGTTGGCGTTGAAGCGGAAGAGGTTGTCCGGGTCCCACATGTCCTTCAGGCGCGCCAGGCGTGTGTACGTCGCCTCTCCGTACGCGACGCGCACCCACTGCGACTCGGGGTCGGGCAGCAGGTTGACGTAGGGGCCTTCGGTCACGTCCTGGAGGTCCTGCCAGCCGGCGCGTGCGGGTTCCACGTGTTCGGGACTGTCGGCGTCGCCGTACCACTGGGCGCAGATCTCCACGAACCACTGGGCGCTGCGGTGGGTGAACGCAGTCGGCCCCGCGGGAGCCCGGACGATGGCGCCGCCGAGCGCGCCAAGGACGACGGAGAAGTTCGGACCGGCCGTGTCCCAGTGGCCCAGGAGCCGGTCGAGCGTCGTGTCGGACAGTTCGGTGAGGAGTTCGCCGCGGTTGTAGACGTGCTGGCGGGCGTAGTCGGGCGGTGAGGGCAGCAGTCGCTGGTAGGCGGTGTACGGCAGTGGGGCAACGCTGTCGGAGACCGGACGGGCGGGGCCGTGCCGCAGCGGTGCCAGCACCTCGTCGGCCTGCTCAGGCGGCCCGAACCAGCTCGGGATCAGCACGGCGCACCGCTCGAAGTGCAGATGCTCGGGTACGAACGGCAGCGGCGGCGCGGTCCACATGATGGCGATCAGAGACGCCGCGTCGGGGGCGGTGGTGAGCCAGTCGCGTGCCGCGCGGAGGGCTGTGCGCGCCTGGGCAGCCGGGTGGACGAGTGCCCCGGCGACGACGCCGGTGACGGGGTGGAGCCGGAAGCCGAAGCGGGTGACGATGCCGAAGTTGCCGCCGCCTCCGCGCAGGGCCCAGAACAGGTCGGGGTGGTGCTCCGCGTCGGCTCGAAGGTGCCGGCCGTCCGCGGTCACCAGCTCGAAGAAGGTGACGTTGTCGCTGGTGAGCCCGTACTGGCGGGACAGGTCTCCGACGCCGCCGCCGAGGGTGTGCCCGGCGATGCCGACGTCGGTGTTGCGCGGCCCGGGCACCGCGAGCCCGAACTCCTGTGTGGCGGCGTCGAATTCGCCCCACGTCAGGCCGGGTTCAGCGACAGCGGTACGGGACAGCGGGTCGACGTCGATGCGTTTCATCTCGCCGATGTCGACGACCACGCCGGCGTCGCAGGTGCCCCAGCCCGCCACATTGGCTCCGCCGCCGCGGACGGCGACCGGCAGTCCACGGCCGCGGGCATGGGCGAGGACGGCGATCACGTCGTCTGCGTCGGTGCAGCGGGCGATCAGGGACGGCCGCCGGTCGGCGCGGGCGTTGCGGACGCGGCGAGCCCGTTCGTATCCGGGCGTGCCCGGGGTGACGATCCTGCCGCGGAATCCGGGGAGGTGGGGGCGGGTAGTGGATGCGGTCTCCACCGGCTACTCCTTCCGTACGGGCGCGGTGAGGACGGCGCCGTGCAGCTTGACGGCATCCAACTGGCCGGTGAGGCCGTCGACTTCGACCCCGAGGACCCCCGTGGACGGCGCCGGTTCCACGGCGAGCGGGCCGTCCTGCCGTATGTGTGCGGCAAGCGCGTCGAAGACGCCACGGTCGTGGTCCGCCACCCCCAGGCGTATGCGGGTGATGTGCCGTGCTCCGTTGGGGTGGTGCACGACGGCGGGACGCTGCGGCGGGTCGTACGCGGAGACGACGAAGGGCAGCCGGGCGGGCCGGGCGGCGAGGAACTCGTAGCGCACCCGGTCTCCGTCGGGGCGGGTGCGTCGGCCCTTCATGACGCGCGACACGGGAACTCCCCCGGTGCGCAACGTCGTGTGCACGCCGCCCAGTGCCGTGTCGTCGGTCTCCAGCGCCAGGTCCCGCCAGCCTTCCCCGGGGCGCGCCCACCGGGCCAGCCGTTCCCCGGCCGCCGTTCCGTACACGGCACCCATGGGCCACTTCAACAGTCGGAACGATGGCGGCAGTTCGAAGAACTCGATGTGCGGCCCTTCCTCGAACCACAGCAGTGCGTTGTGGGCGCGTTCGGGTGCGCTGCCCCACTCGACGGTGAAGCCGAGCTCCTCGTAGTCCCGTACGACCGAACGGACGTCGTCGACCTTGCACAGGACATGGCTGCATCTCAGCACGGTTCTCTCCCCCTCTTGTCTCTTCGCTCGGCGGCGATCAGCCGAGGCGGGCGGCGAACAACCGCTGCCCCAGTGGCGCCAGCGGATGGTCCTCGTCCGGCGCGGTCACGACCATCCCGACTCCGGCTCCCGCCAGGACGTCGAGCCACTGACGGCGGGAGAGGAACGTGGTGTCCGAAGCTCGTCTGGCGTCTTCGGCGGCGGTCATCATGAACGCCTGCGAGGCCAGGATTTCCAGGTGTTCCCGGGTCGGTTCGGTGATGAACAGCCAGCCTCCCGGAGCGAGCAGTCCGGCGAGGGACCGCACCGTCGCATCGGTGTCGCGCGCGTTGTTCAGCACGCCCGCCGCGATGACGACGTCGACGCTGCCCGGCGCGAGCCCCTGGACGGCCGGATCCCGGTCGATGTCGTAATGGCCGTGCCGGATCCAGCGGTGCCGGGCGTAGCGTTCCTTGGCCGTCGCGACGAAGAAGTGCGAGACATCGGTGAACAGGTAGTCGACCGGCGGCGTACGCCGCCCGCCTTCCGTGAGGGCCGCGGCGACGGCCGCCGTGGTCGCTCCGGTGCCCGCCCCGACCTCGAGGACCCGCAACGGGCGCGCAGTGTTGCGGACCGCTGCGAGGGTACGTACGGCACTAGCCATTGCGGTGTTGAGGTAGCGAGCGGTGACGGTGTCCCCGTACACGGCGTCCGCGATCTCGGTCCGGCCCTCCGGGAAGAGCAGCAGGGCAGCCTGCTGCTCACCGGTCATCAGCTGCGGCAGGCGTTCGGCGTTGCGCCGCAGGTAGGCAATGAACTCGGGTGCGCCGAGCCGGCGTTGCCAGCTTGTGGCAGCCGTGTCCCAGGCCCGGTCGACGGAGTCCGCGTCCACCGGCGGCGTACCGCGGAATCCGTCTCCCTCCCGCTCGATCACCTTGCGGTCGGCGAGGACCCTCAGCCAGCGCCGGATCAGGGCGTGGTGCTGGCGCGCCACGCGGGCGGCCGCCAGGATCTCCGCCGCCGACTGCGTGCGCCCGGGATCGTCGAGAGCGCCCGAGTGCTGAAGGGCTACGACCATCGACGAGAGCACCGCGTCGTCGAGCTGCCGCACGAAGTCGTCCACAAGACGGCGGTCGACCGTGCCCACCCGGCGCTCGGCCGCGGCGACGGCGTACCGGATCAGCTCCCGCGGGTCGGGTTCCGCCCTTGCCGCAGTCAACTCGCGTGCGGAGAGCGGCTGATGGGTCTGCCCAGGTAGCAGCGTCGGATAGCCGATTTCCTTCGTCAGGTCCTGCCACATCCGGCACAGGGTGAGGTGGTACTGGTCGGGCCGGTCGGCCGCCGGGTCGCCGAGGATCACGGCGCGCGCCGCACGCAGGTCCTCGCCGATGGCGGCCGGCCACTGTTCGCGCAACAGGTGCCGGTAGTCCGGCGCTTTGGCCGGGCCCAGCGGGGACGTGCTCGGCTCCGCCAGATGCTCCGTGCCGGGGGCCTCGAAGTCGAAACGGTTCTTCACCGGTTCCGGGATGTGCAGGCGCGGGCTCCACAGCACCGGGCCGTGCGGGTCTGCGAGGGTGAGGCTGCCGCCTGCTGTGCCGATCGTGACGCGGTGCAGGAGGTGCAGATGGTTGTCGGGGTCGTCGGGGTCGATCTGGTTGTGCACGCGCAGCGTCAGCGGCGCGCCGCCGATCGTGCCGGTGAGGACGGTGAACGGCGCGTCGCCCTCGGTGGGCGCGACGCGCGCCTGCCACGGCCGTACGTTGCCGAGCCCCTCGCCCAGGATGTGCAGCAGGGGGAAGGCGACCTGCGAGGCGCAGGCGGCGTCGACGTACGCGACGGGCTGCCGGGCCAGTGCCGTGCGGGCGGCGGCGGTGAAGCGCCGTACCTCCGGCAGCCGCACGTACAGGTCGCCGAGCCGGTACCGCACCCCGTGCCGGCGCGCCTCGCGCAGACAGGCGACCAGGTCGTCGTGGTGCACGGGCTGTTCCTGGACGACGTGGATACCGCGGCGCAGCAGCCGCAGTGCCAGGTCGGTGCCGGAGCCGCCCAGGACGCCGGAGCGTACGACGACGCAGGCAAGGTCGACGTCGTCGGGCAGCTGGTCCACGTCGGTGTACAGGGCAACACCGTGGCGCGCGGCGCATGCCACGGACCGCTCGCTGCCGGCGGCCAGCACGCCGACGATCTCGAACTCATCGGGCAACCCGGCCAGGGCGGCCAGGTAGAACTGGCCGAATGTGGTCCCGCACACGACCGTCCTGAGCCTGCGGGCACCTGTCACGTTCATGGTCGTATTCACAGCACACCCTCCTCGACATTGGTCAGCTCGTGGATTGCCGCGTCGTGCACCGTCACGTCGCACAGGCCGGGTTCGGCACACAGGCGCGCGACGGCGGCGGCCGGGTCGAGGGCGGCGTCGGCGCAGCGTGTGCCGTGCGGCACCTCGCCGCGCAGGACGGCGAGGGCCGCGACCGCGGTGACAGCACCGGTGAGCCGCGAGATGCCTGGCGCGCGCAGGACGGCCGTACGGGTAACGGGCCGCCCCTCGGAGGTTCCGTCGAGCTGGGCGAACAGGGTGACGTAGGGAGTTCGTCCCGCGGCGTCGAGCGCGGTGGCCCGGCACAGGGCCGCCACGGCGTCGGCGCGGTCGAGGGCGCGAGCCGTGTCGAGCGCGGCGGACAGATGCTCGCCGTCCACGGCCGTGTACCAGCTGCCGTGGGTGAGCGACAGGTCGCGGGCCAGCCGCTCGCCCTCGGCGTCCAGGTAGGGAGCGGCCACCACCTCGCGGGTGAAGTACGGCAGTTGCTGCCCTGTCAGGCGCTGCAGCGCGCCGGGGCGGCGGGCGCCGTCCCGCCATGCCGCGAGCGGTTCGTTGGCTCCGTCGAGCACGCCGTCGAGGTAGTCGTCGGCGCCGGTCGGGGTGAAGCGGTCCAGCACCCCGGCATACGCGACGAGCCCCTCCACGGAGTCGAAGTGCTCGGCTGCCAGCCAGCGGGGCAGCAGCCCGGACAGGCCCGGCAGCGCGCCGGCTTCGTACAGCGCCGTGCGCTCGCCGACGGCCGTCCGAACGCCTTCGAGCCGACCGCCGCCTCCGGCATCGACGAGGTGGGCGCCCGCCATCAGCGCGGCGAACGTGACCCGCTCCGAGGTGCGGTGCGAGGGGCCCGCGCAGTGGACGACGAGGTCGCAGCCCCGTACGAAGGAGGCGAGCGAGCCGGCATCGTCGATGTCGACGGTGGCCGCCTCCGCCTGTGTGTCCGCCAGGTGCGTGGTGACGAATCGCTTCGCCTGGATGTCGTCGCGTCCGCCGATCCGCAGCGGCCCTGCTCCCCACCGGGCAAGTAGCCGCGCCGTGTGGCCGCCGACCGCGCCGTAGCCGCCGATGATGCCGATCACAGCGCTCCCTCCTCGGTCTCCTCGTGGTGTCCCTGTGCCTGCTCCTCCGCGAGGGCCTGCGCGACCCGCTCCAGCGTCGGCCCCGCGAACAGGCGCCGCAGTGGCAGCTGTACGCCGAACCGCTGTGTCACCAGGGCGAGGAAGCGGGTCGCGAGAAGGCTGTCGCCACCGAGCACGAAGAAGCTCTGCCTGCGGCCGATCGCGGGTACGCCGAGCAGCTCGGCCCACATCGCCGCGACTGCTTCCTCCAGGTCGCCCTGCGGAGGCTCGTCCGGGTCCTCGTCCTGCGTGGCCCCGGTCAGGGCGGCGACGGACCTGCGGTCGACCTTGCCGTTGGCGCCGAGCGGCAGCCACGGCAGGACGGCGATCCGGTCGGGCACCATGTGCGCGGGCAGCCGGTCCGCGGCGTGATCTCGGAGCGCGGTCGGGTCGAGGTCGACGGCGTCTTCGGGGCGGCGGGCTGTCAGCAGCTCGGTGAAGGAGTCGCCCACGGGCCGATGGGTCACGTCCCGGAACCCGGCCGCTCTCAGCAGCTCGGCCCAGCGGGCGACGGGCAGGATCGGAGTGCCCGCGGCCCGCCGCTCGCGGTCGAAGGCCGCGTACCCGCCGTCCAGCAGAGCGGCTGTGAGCAGGGCGACGGGCGTGAGCTCGGACCGTTCGACGGCCAGCAGTACCCCGCCGCGCCGCGCGGGCAGGGAGGCCAGCGCGGGTCCGTGCCTGGGGTCCGGGCTGCGGTGCAGCACCTGGTCGGCCAGCACGACGTCGAAGCGGTGCCGCATGTCGTCGGGTATGGCCAGGCCCTGCATCCGGTGGCAGGCGACGTCGTGCGGCAATGTCGCGAGACGCCGCTCGGCCGCTGCGACGAGGGCAGGGTTGCTGTCCAGCAGCGTGTACCGCACCTGCTCGGGCGCGAGCCGGCTCAGCAGCCGCACGGCACAGCTCCCGTCCCCGCCGCCGAGCTCGACGACCTCGATAGGGCGTCCTGCTTCAGCGGGCAACTCCTCAATCTGCCGGGCGACTTCATCGATCGCGGCACCACTGCCGGGGTCGGCGGCGGCAAGGCGCGCGGGAGCGAGTACGTCGTCGTCGAGCAGCACGGCCGCGTCCAGGCGCCCCGCGAGGATCTCCCGGTAGTCGCCGAGCCGCTCGATGAGCCGCTGATGGGCTCGGGCGATCAGGGCGCCATAGCTGTCTGTGCTCTGTTCGGTCCCAGCACTGGGCTTCAGTACCGCAGCGGCCTCCGGCCCCACTGCGTACGTCCCGCCGTCCTCCACAAGGACCTTGCGCTCCGCGAGCCACCTGAGCCACAAGCGCACCACCGGCAGATGCTCCTCGGCGACCTCCAGGCGGGCCGCCCACTGCGCAGGGGAGATCTCCCCCGTGAGGTCGGCGACACCGAGGAGGCGGGCCAGGAACGACTCCGCAGCAACGCTCTCCTCGCGCCGGGCGCGGTCCTGGAACTCACGAGTGGAAGCAGGCAGTTGTACGCTGTCGAGCCCGCCCTGCGCGGAGCCGGAGGCGGGGACGACGGCGGCGACCAGGCGGCGAGCCGTACCCTCTCCGGCGACAGTGACGACGGCGCGCCCAACGCCGGGCGCGTCCTGCAGCGCCGCCTCGACCTCGCCGAGTTCGATGCGGTGGCCGCGGATCTTGACCTGCTGGTCGGCGCGGCCGAGAAACTCCAGGGTCCCGTCCGGCCAGTACCGCCCGAGGTCACCGGTCCGGTACCAGCGATCCGCTCCCTCGCCTCCGTCGCCGACGAACTGCCGCGCCGTGAGTTCCGGCGCGCCGCGGTAGCCCCGGGCCACCCCGGCGCCGCCGATCCACAGCTCGCCGGGTACCCAGTCCGGGCAGTCGCGTCCGTGCGCGTCGACGACCCGGAAGCTCTGGCCACGGAGGGGATGTCCGTACGGGATCGAGCGCCATGCGGGGTCGACATCAACAACCTCGTACGCGTTGGACCAGATCGCGGCCTCGGTCGCCCCGCCGAGGGCGACGAACCGGTTCCACGGGCACTGCTCGGCGAGCCGTCCCGGCAGGTCGAGGCCAACCCAGTCGCCGGAGACGAGCACGAGCCGCAGGGGGTCGGGCGGCTGTGCGCCCTCCGCGGTGGTGAGCAGCATGTCGAGCAGGGCGGGCACGGTGTTCCACAGCGTGACCCGGTGGCGGCGCACGAGGTCGAGCCAGCTGCGCGCGTCGCGCCGGTCGTTCTCGTCGATGAGCACGAGAGCGCCGCCTGCCGAGAGCGGCCCGAAGATGTCGTACACGGACAGGTCGAAGTCCAGCGCGGACACCGCGAGTACCCGGTCGGACTCGCCAACGTCGTAGCGCTCGTTGATGTCCGTGACGGTGTTGGCGGCCGCTTGGTGGGTGATCTCGACACCCTTCGGGTCGCCGGTGGAGCCGGAGGTGAAGATGACGTACGCGAGTTCGTCGGCGGGTACGTCGACGGGGGCCGCGGCCACGTCCATCGAGGGCGCCGCGTCCACCGGCACGGCCAGGACCCCGTCGGTCACGGCCGACGCGGAGTCCGCTTCGGTGATGAGGAGGCGTACGCCCGCGAGGCTGTGAATGCGCTCGCGCCGGGCCCGGGGTTGGTCGATGCCGACCGGGACGTACGAGCCCCCGGCGGCCAGCACTCCGAGTACCGCCACGATCTGGTCGGGCCCCTTGGGAAGACTGACCGCGACGGTCTCCCCGCACCGGACTCCGTGCTCGACGAGCACGGTCGCCAGCCGCAGCGCGCGGTCGGCGAGCTCGCCATAACTCATGCGGTCGTCGTCGCCCCAGAGCAGGGCGGTGCGGTGCGGCTGATCGGCGGCCCTGCGGAAGAAGTCGCGGTGCAGCAGTCCCGGGACGCCGGTGCCGGTCGTGTTGACGGCCGTGCGGGTGGTGCGCTGCGTGGCGGGCAGCAGGTCGGGCGCGGGCGTCGTCCAGTCGTCCGTGGCCAGCCAGTCCACCAGTCGCAGATACGCGGCGAACATCGCGTCGACGCAGCCGTCGGGGAAGAGTTCCTCGACGACGTCCCAGTTGAGGCGGACACCGTCGGCGTCCTCGGTGACCTGATGGTCGAGCCACACCTGCGGCGTCTGCGAAACACCCCACACCTGCCGGTCGAAGGGCGCACCCGGGACCTCGCCGCCCACACCGAGCGCACTGGTGAAGACGACGGGCATGGTGGTCTCCGGTTCACCGCTGCGGCGTGCGAGTTCACGCAGCACCCAGACGGCGGAGACCTCCCGGTGGTCCAGGGAGCGCCACAGCTCCTCCTGGACGCGACGGGCGCGCGCCAGCCAGTTCTCGCCGGCCTGCGGGCGGGACGACACGAGCATCAGCGAGGTGAAGTCCCCGAGGACGTTGCCGATGTCCGGGTGCACGTCACGGCGGTCGAACAGGGTGAGGTTCAGAGTGAGTTCAGGTCGGGCACTCCACCGGCCGAGCACCTCGGCGAAGGCGGCCAGAAGTACTCCGGACGGGGTGAGGCCGTGCTCCCGCGCTCGTTCGGCGAGGGCCTGCCACCGCTGCGGCTCGATGAGCGCCTCACGGCGCGTGAAGTGAGGGCGCTCGACAGCCGACGGGTCCTTGGCGAGCGGCAGCGCCGGTGCGGAAGGCAGCTGCGGCAGCAGGTCGGTCCAGTACGAGCGGGCGGCGGCGACTGCCTCGGGGTCGGGGACGGTGGAGCATATGTAATCGCGGAACGAGACGTCGACGGGCGGTAGTTGGGCGTTCGGGTCGGCGTACAGCGTGGCCAGTTCCGCGTAGAAGACGAGAATGCTCAGCGCGTCGAGCGCGATGTTGTCGATCCCGATGCCCAGCCGCGTACGACGGCCCGCGCGCACACCTCGAACGGCGAACAGCGGCCAGATGCCGGGGTCGAAGACCTGGTGCGAGGTGTTCTCGCGCAAGGCGGCGAACGCTGCCTCGGCGTCTGGCCCCGCATCCGTGATCTGTACGGTGAACCGGGGCACTTCTGGCAGGATCCGCTGCTCGCCGCTCTCGTCGACGACGGCACGCAGCATCTCGTGGCGCTCGACGAGCCGGTTCAGGGCCGACTCCAGCCGGTCCGCATCCAGGTCGTCGACGTCGTACTCGCGGTAGAAGTGGCAGCCGGTGCCGCCGAGCGTGAAGTCCTCTCCGCGCCCGAGCCAGTAGGCGCGCTGCACGTCGGTGAGGGGGAAGGTTTCGTGCCGCCGCGCGGGATCGGCTGTCACCGTCTGCTCGGTGCGATGTGTGCCGTCGGGGCGCAGGCTGCCGACGAAGTCGGCGAGAGCGGGGTGGGCGAAGAGTTCAGAGAGGCGGACATCGCCGTAGCCCTCGGTGCGCAGCCGGGCGACGAGACGGGTGGCGAGCAGCGAGTCGCCGCCGAGGGCAAAGAAGTCGTCTTCGCGTCCGACGTCGGTGACCCCGAGGACGGCGGACCATGCCTGCGCGACCTGCCGTTCGCGCTCGCCGCGCGGCGGAGTGACCGTGCGGGCCTCGGCTTCTGCGCACTGTCCGACGCGGCGGGCGATCGCCTTGCGGTCGACCTTCCCGTTGGGTGTGAGCGGGAACTCGGCGAGGACCGCGACCCGTTCGGGCACCATCGCGGCCGGCAGCCGCTCGGCGGCGTACGCACGCAGCTGCGCCGGGTCGGCGACACCGGTCACGGCTGCACCCAGCCGCCGGTCGTCCCCGACGACCGCGACGGCCTTCTCCACGCCGGGGGCCGCGGCCAGCGCTGCCTCGATCTCACCGAGTTCGATGCGGTGGCCGCGCACCTTGACCTGGTGGTCGGCGCGGCCGAGGAACTCCAGGGTGCCGTCGGGCCAGTAGCGGCCCCGGTCGCCGGTGCGGTACCAGCGCACCCCGTCGACCTCGCGGAACTTGTCGGCGGTGCGGGCCGCGTCGCCCCGGTAGCCGCGCGCCACACCGGCGCCGCCGATCCACAGTTCACCGGGCGTCCAGTCCGGGCAGTCACGGCCGAGCGGATCCACGACCCGGCACCGGACGCCCCGCAGCGGTGTCCCGTAGGGCACCGACACCCACTCGGCCGGCACATCGCCGACCTCGCAGACAGTGGAGTGGATGGCGGTCTCAGTAGTGCCGCCCAGCGCCACGAAACTGCAGTCCGGCGCGGCGGCGCGCACCCGGCCAGGCAGGTCGAGCGGCACCCAGTCGCCGCCGAGCAGCGCGAGCCTGAGCGTCGGCAGTCCGTCGCCGCCCGCTGCGGTGATCAGCATGTCGAGCAGGGCGGGGGCGCAGTTGACGACGGTCACCCCGTGAGCGCGGGTCAAGTCCGCCCAAGCCGTGGCTTCCCTGCGGGCGGGTTCCTCGACGCAGACGAGCGCGCCGCCCGAGGCGAGCGTGCCGAAGATGTCATACACCGACAGGTCGAAGTCCAGCGCGGACACGGCCAGAGTGCGGTCCGAAGCCCCCACGGCAAAACGGTTGTTGAGATCGGCGATTGTGTTGACGGCGGCCGCGTGCGTGACCTCGACGCCCTTGGGCTCACCTGTGGAGCCCGAGGTGTAGATCACGTAGGCGAGGTCGGCCGGGCTGCCGGGGACGGGTGCGGGAAGCGGCTCGATGCCGTCCGGCAGGGTGAGGTCGTCGAGCACGAGGCGTATTCGGGCCGACGCGTGGATGCGTTCGCGGCGAGCCGGGGGCTGGTCGACGCCGAGGGGCAGATAGGCGGCGCCCGCTGCGAGGACGCCGAGCACGGCGGTGATCTGGTCGGGGCCTTTGGGCAGGGTGACGGCCACCACGTCTTGAGGCAGAACGCCGCGAGCCCGCAGGAGCCCGCCCACCTCCAGTGCCCGGCGGGCGAGTTCGCCGTACGTAAGCGATCCTGCGCTCCCCCACAGCAGCGCGGGTGCGTCGGGATCCGTCGCTGACCGCGCGAAGAAGCCGTCGTGCAGGCGCGCCTCGCCGGGCTGCCACGACGTGTCGTTGACCGCGGCCCGCACTGCCAGCTGCTCATAGGGCAGCATGGCCGGAACGGGCCGGCTCCAGGCGTCGGGGTGGTCCAGCAGGCGGTCGAGCAGCGCGCGATAGGCGTCGAACATCACGTCGAGGACGCCGGGCGCGAACGCGTCTTGACGCGCGTCCCAGTTGACCAGGAGTCCGCCGCCGACCTCGGTGACCTGTGCGTCGAGCCATACCTGCGGGCCCTGGGAAATGATCCAGGACGCCTCGCCGAAGCTCTCCCGCACGGCGTCGGCGAACAGTTCGCCCAGGCCGAGCGCGCTGGTATAGACGACGGGGGCCAGGACGCGCTCGCCGTGCAGGCGTGACGCGTCGCGCAGCACCTCCACGCCCGAGTAGCCGGCATGCGCGACGTCCTGGTGGAAGCGTTCCTGGAGGCGTGCGGCGCGCTCGGCGAAGGTGCCGGAGGCCGCCCCGTTCCAAGCGAGCAGCACCGACGAGGTGAAGTCGCCCACGAGCGAGGGGACATGGTCGTGCAGGGGCTCGCGGTCGAACAGCGGCAGGTTGAGCAGGAAGTCCGGCTCGGCACTGTATGCCTGCAGCGTTTCGGCGAACACCGTGGCGAGCGCCATGGCGGGGGTCAGGCCGTGGCGGCGGGCCGCCTGCTCGAAGCGACGGTTGCGCTCGGCGTCGAGGTGCAGGTGCCGCCGTACGACGGTGATGGCCTCGGACTCTCGTGCAGGGACCGGCAGTTGAGGCGCCGTCGGCAGTTCGGGGAGCCGTTTCTGCCAGTAACGCCGATCGGCCTCGAAGGCCGCCTCACGGGATGGGGTCTCGCGAGCGGCACTACGTTCGGCCAGGTAGCGCGGATAGCTGTAGTCGAGTACGGGCAACGAGGTCGCGGGGTCGGCATAGGCGCGGGCGAGGTCGGCCAGCAGCACGCGCAGACTCAGCGCGTCGGCGGCGACCATGTCGAGATTGACGTGGAGCCTTGTGCCCTCCGACCGCAGCGCGTCGGGCAGCAGCGACAGCTGGACGTCGAAGACCTCCGCGGCCGTGATGTCCATGCGGCGGTGCGACAGCTCCCCGCGCAGCTCGGCGAGGCGCTGTTCGGCGTCCGCGGCGCGAAGTTCCCGCAGGTCGTGCACGCGCAGCCCGGGCCAGGGACTGTCGGAAAGGATGCGCTGGCGGCCGTCGTCGAGGATGCTCACGCGCAGCATTCCGTGCCGAGCGAGGACGGCTCGTACCGCAGCCTCCAGGCGAGCCGGATCGACCTGCCGCCCGTCGAACTCGTGATAGAAGTGCGCGGCCACGCCCCCGAGTTCTTGTCCGTCTGCGCGCCCCACCCAGTAGGCGTGCTGCATGAGGGCGAGATCGAAGGGTTCCGACTCGTCCACGTGTCCGGCAGTGGAGTCCTCACCGCCCGTCCGGCGTTCGGCGACGAGTCGCCGCCAGGCGGCCAGCGTCGGCTCGGCGATGAGATCGGCGAATCCGATGTCGAGGCCCGCACGGCGACATCGCCCTGCCAGTCGCATCATCGCCAGTGAGTCCAGCCCGAGTTGGATGAGATGGGCGTCTTCGTCGATGTCCTCGGCGCGCAGTCCGAGCAGCTCACCGACGGCATCGGACAGATCGATCACTGCGTCCGCGCGTTCCTGCGTCACCTGGATTCATCCCCCTCGAGTACACGGTTCGATCCGGCCACCCAAGCTAATGGAAACGATTTTCATTTACAAGTCCGGAGTTTCTCGCTAGCGTCACCACCCACGGACAGACAAGAGAGGAAGGTCATGGCTGAAGCAGAAGCCACCCAACAAGGCCGCGAGACAACGGAGTTGGCGGAAACTCCGCCTGCCGTGCGCGACGCACGGCGATGGACGACTGCCGTGACGGCGCTCGCCGCCGCGCTGATGACGCTCGACATCACCGTGGTGAACGTGGCGATGCCCGAGATCGGCGCGGACCTGGGTGCCTCGCTGGACAGCCTCCAGTGGATCGTCAACGCGTACACGCTGAGCTTCGCGGCACTGCTGCTCACAGCGGGATCCGTGTCGGACCTGATCGGCCGTCGGCGGATCTTCCTCGCAGGGGTCGCGGTCTTCACGCTCGCCTCGGCCGCCTGCGCGCTGGCTCCGAACGCGGGCGCCCTGATCGCGGCCCGTGCAGTGCAGGGCGCGGGTGGCGCCATGGTGCTGGGCACCTCGCTCGCCCTGATATCCGGTGTGTTCGAGGGGGCTCCGGCGCGGGCCCGCACCACGGCCATCGGGCTGTTCACTGCCGGCGGCGCCGTGTCCGCGGCGCTGGGCCCGCTGGTCGGCGGCTCGATCGTGGAGTGGCTGAGCTGGCCCTACCTCTTCGCCGTCAATGTGCCGATCGGCGTGCTGATCCTGTACGGCACGGTGCGCAAGGTCCCGGAGAGCGGTGCCTCCGGCGGCTCGCGGCAGATCGACTACGCCGGAGCGGTCCTGGCGGTGCTGGCGCTGTTCCTCCTCAACTACGGCCTGCTGGCAGGCTCGGAGGACAGCTGGTCCGAACCCGGCGTACTGGCGTCACTGATCTCGGGGACGCTGCTGGCCGTGGCGTTCGTGGCGGTGCAGTGGCGGCTGGGCCCGCGCGCGATGCTGGATCTGCGACTGTTCGCGATCCCCACCTTCGCTGGGGCGCTGCTGCTCAGCTTTGCCGCCCGGATCTTCAGTTTCGGCATGCTGCCCTTCCTCACCCTGTGGCTGGGCGGCATGCTGCACCTCACGCCGATCGAGATCGGCCTGGTGCTGCTCGCGCAGTCGATCGCCATCGTGATCGGGGCGTCGCTGAGCGGGCTGCTGACGAAGCTGCTGCCGGTGTCGCGCGTACTGGCCCTGGGCATGGCGGCGGTCGGCGTCGGCGTGCTGCTGGCGGTGGACATCTCGTCGGACGACGACTGGACGGCGCTGCTCCCCATGCTGGTCCTGATCGGATTCGGAGCCGGTCTGACCCTTCCCCATCTGCTGTCGCTCGCCGTCAACGTCGTACCGCCCTCGCGCGCCGGCACCGCCTCGGGCGCGGCCAACAGCTTCTTCCCCCTCGGCACCGCCACCGGGGTCGCACTCTTCGGCGTCGTGCTGACGAGCAAGGTGAACGACGTCATGTCCGCGACCGCGCTCGGTGAGCACGCCGTTCCGGACTCTGTCGCCGGGCAACTGCGACGGCTGGTCACGGCAGGCCAGTTCGACGCGGTCGCCGCTGCCGTGCCGCAGGAGGCACGCGGCCAGGTGCTTGCCTTGGCTCGCAGCGCCTATACCGAGGCGCTCTCGCAGATCTTCCTCGTCGCGGGGAACGCGGCTCTGGTGGCGGCCGCGGCGAGCCTGGTGCTCGTACGCGACAAGGACACGTACGAGACCGAGCCAGAGACCGCAGACACGGCTATCGCTACCGCGCAGGAATGACCAGGCGGCGGCACACCGCGTCGACAACCGCCTGCGGCCGGTCCGAGAGATAGAAGTGACCGCCGGGGAAGGTCAGCAGCTGGAAGTGGCCAGTGGTCCACTTCTCCCAGCCCGCGGCCTCCTCGGCGGTCAGCTCGGTGTCCCTCGCGCCGATGAGCGCGGTCACCGGACACGGCACCGGACCCTCGGGGTTCGCGGCATACGTCTCGATCAGCCGATAGTCGCCGCGGACCGCGGGCAGCACCAACTGCCGTACCTCGGCCATCGCCAACAGCTCCGCAGGCGTGCCTCCGAGTCGCATCAACTCGGCAGACAGGGCGTCGTCGTCCAGTAGGTGCACGGTGCCGCCGCGGTGGTGCTGCGGCGCCTCCCGGGCAGAGACGAAGAGGTGCTCCGGCGCCCGGTGCCCCTGCTTGATCAGGCGCAGGACGAGCTCATGCCCGACCGCTGCCCCCATACTGTGCCCGAACACCGCCCAGGGACGGTCGAGCAGCGGCGCCACGGCCCGGGCGAGTGACTCGACCAGCTCTGGCAGCTCCTTGGGCAGCGGGTCGTCGAGCCGGTCCTCGCGGCCCGGCGGACAGACGAGGACCGGCTCGACCTCGGGCGGCAGCAGGTCCTTCCAGACCCGGTAGAGCGCGGTCGACCCGCCGGCGTGGGGCAGGCACACCAGCCGCACGGCCGGGTGCGGCTGCGGCCGGGGCCGGCGCAGCCAGGGCGTTCCGGGGTGTGTCACGGGCTCGTCCTCTCGTACGGCGCGGAGATCGGCAACAGGGGGATGGCGGAAAGAAGTTGGGCGGTCACCTGATCAGAGGGATCGGCCACGACGCGTTCGACGGGCCCCGACTCCCTGATCCGGCCGTCGGCGAGGACCGCGAGGTCGCCGCCCAGCCGTACCGGCACCGTCATGTCGTGCGTGACCACGACCAGGGCGAGACCGAGGTCCCGCCGCAGCTCGTCGAGGAGGGCCAGCACGGTGGCGGCTGTGGGGGCGTCCAGTGCGCTGGTCGCCTCGTCGCACAGCAGCACACGCGGGTCTGCGGCCAACGCCCGTGCCAGCGCAACACGTTGCCGCTGCCCGCCGGAGAGCTGTCCCGGCCGCATCGACCCGTGGGCGGCGTCGAGACCGACCCGTTCCAGCAGCCGGTGCACCTCGGCCCTGCGCCCACCACCATCGAGCCCGGGCCGGAACAGATGCAGCGGGCGGGCGACAATTCGCTCCACGGTGTGGCGCGGGTTGAGCGAGTCATACGGGTCCTGCGGGACGAGCTGCAGCAGGCGCAGGTCATCGCGAGTGCGGCGGCGCACCCCGTGTTGCAGGTCCCGGTCGTCCAGCCGGAGTTCGCCCGTCCAGTCGGCGTTCAGCCCTGCGATGCAGCGCAGCAGCGTGGTCTTGCCGCCTCCCGATGGCCCAACCACCGACAGGCAGCCGCCGGCGGCGACGGCCAGGTCGATGCCGTCGAGTACGTTCCGTCGGCCGCGGTCGGCGCGCAGTCCGCGTAGGGAAAGCACCGGCTCGCCCACGACCTCGGTACCCGTGGACCGGGGCGCTGCGGCGGCGCGGGCCGCAACGACCAGGCGCCGGGCAGGCTCGCTCACCGGCCGCGCCAACACCTCCTCCACCGGCCCCTGTTCGACCACGCGTCCGCGCTCCAGGACCACCACGTCGTCGGCCACCGCGGCCACATGTGCCAGGTCGTGGGCGATCAGCACGACGGCCGGGCCGCCCTGCTCGCGGATCCTGGCGAGGTCGCCGAGGAGCGCGGCGGCCGTGACCGGATCCAGGGCGCTGGTGGGTTCGTCGAGAACCAGCAGGTCGGGGCGGTGCGCGAGCGCGGCGGCCAGGGCCACGCGCTGCCGTTGCCCGCCGGAGAGCTGGTGTGGCCGACGTCGCAGGAAGGCGTCGTCGTCGGGGAGTTGGACGGTACGCAGCGCAGCACGGACGCGTTCGTACCTATCGGCGCGTGGCACCCCCCGCGCCCGGAGGAACTCCCCGATGTGGTCGCCCACGCGCAGCGTCGGCGCCAGGGAGGTACGCGGGTCCTGGGGTACGTACGCGGCATGCCGGGCCCGCAGCCGCCGCAGCTGCCGGGGGCGCAGCCCGAGCACGGACCGTCCGGCGAGCCACACCGATCCGGATGACGGCGTGAGACCGGGGCGCAGCTCGCCGAACGCGGCAAGCGCCAGCGTCGTCTTGCCGGACCCCGACGGGCCGACGAGGGCGAGCACGCGGCCGCGCGGCACATCGAGGTCGACCCTGTCGAGCACACGTATCCCGTCGGCCTCGACGGTCAGGTCCCTGACGCGAAGCACCGCGTCACCGGTCCCGGTGTCCGCGGCCGTGTCTGCGAGCATCGGTGCGCTGCGATGTCGTCCCTTCGCCAGGTCCGCCGGAAGCACGGCGTCGACCAGGAGGTTGGCGCTCAGCAGCAGGACGAGGATGCCGGTCGCGGGAAGGACGACGGCGAGCGGCTGGAGCGCGAGGCCGTCGCGGTTCTCCAGGATCATCAACCCCCAGTCGGCGGCGGGGGGTTGAGCTCCGTAGCCGAGGAACGCCGCGGTGGCGACCGTGAACGCCGCTCCCACGAACCGCACCCCGGCGTCGGCGGCGAGCACCGGCACCAGGTTGGGCAGCACCTCGCGGGCAAGGACATGGCGAGTCGACTCGCCGCGCCCGACGGCGGCCTCGACGTAGTCGTGCTGAAGAGCCTGCAGCGCCGCGGCCCGCACCACGCGGACGATCTCCGGGAACAGCACCACCGCAGTCGCGGCCGCCACCCCGCTCGTCCCTCGCCCAACGGCCACCACAACTACGCTGAGCAGCAGGAACGACGGGAGGCTGAGCAGCACGTCCACCAGGCGCAGTGCGACCGCGTCTATGGCTCCGCCCCGCAGCGCAGCGAGCATCCCTACGGCTGCCCCCAGCGCGTACGCGACGGCGAGAGCTCCGAGCGCAAGCAGCACCAGGGACCGTCCGCCCGCCAGGAAGCGGCTGAGCACATCGCCACCGAGATGGTCGGTGCCCAGCGGCGCATCGCCGCCGGTCGGCGCGTACGGCATGTCCAGGACGGCACCCGGCGCATGCGGGGCGAGCCACGGGCCGATCAGGGCCAGGAGAACGACAAAGGCCAGGACCGCGCCCGCGACCACGGCTCCCGCCCGCCTGGGGAGCCGGCTGGACCGGGTGCCTGCGGTGCGCCGGATCGGCGGGGTCAACTCGGCCTCCTGGCGGCGGGGTTGAGGGCTGCGGCGAGGGTGTCCGCCAGCAGGTTCAAGGTCACGGTCACGGAGGCGGCGAGCATGCTGACGCCCAGGACGACGGGGGCGTCCCGTGCGGCTGTGGCGCCCACGAGCGCGGCCGCGAGCCCCGGGTAGCCGAAGAGCGTCTCGGCCACGAGCGTGCCGCCGAGCAGATAGGCCAGATAGCGGGCGAGTACGGGGATGGCCGGGACGACCGCCGCCGGCAACACCCACCTCAGCACCACGCGGTGTTCCGGCACTCCACCGAGCCGTGCCGCCCGCACCGCGTCAGAGGCCGCGACCTCGGTCACCCCGGCCCGGATCAGACGCACATTCTGCGCCAGGCAGACCGACAGCAGCGTGAGCACGGGCAGTACGAGGATCTGCGGCTGGGACAGCGGCCCTTGCCCCGCGGCCGGGACCGACACGGCGGGCAGCCAGCCGGCGCCCACCGCGAAGAGCTGGATGAGCAGTGTTCCGATGACGAACTCGGGCAGGCTGACCAGCGCCAGCGTGGCCGTGGAGACCAGCCGGTCGGGGGGCCGTCCGGCACGCAGCCCCGCCCACAGTCCGAGCCCCACGGCCGACGGCACCAGCAGGGCGGCCGCGACCACCCCCAACAGCAGGGAGTTCCCGGCCCGTTCGGCGATCAGCGCGGAAACTGTCTCCCCGGTGGCGTACGAGCGGCCGAGGTCACCGTGGAGCGCGTCCCACAGCCAGCTGCCGTAGCGCTCCCAGGCGAGCCGGTCCAAGCCCAGGCTGTGCCGCAGTTCGGCGATCTGCCCCGGGCTCGCACCCTGCCCGGCGAGCCGTGCCGCCGCCGCGTCACCGGGTGCCAGCAGCGTCGCCGCGAAGACCAGCAGCGAGGCGGCGAGGAGCGTGGTGGCTGCGATGCCGCCCCGCCGCAGCCACCACAGGACCGGGCTCTTCCCCGGTATGCCGGTCACGAGGCGAGGTAGGCGTCACGCAGCGACGGGTAGTCGAAGAAGCCATGCGCCTGCACCCCGTGTACGGCGGTCGTGGCCCCCGCGACGGTGGGGACGCGCGCGAACACCACGTCGCCTCCGTGCTTGTAGAGGTGCTGCTGCACGTCGTGGACGGCGCGGGTGCGCTTGGCATCGCCGACCGCGGCGTGCATGGCGCCCATCAGGCCGTTCAGGGTGTCGTCGGACGGCCCGGTGAAGGGGTACGGCGCCTGCGGCCCGTAGTAGAGGCTCAGGGCGAGCGGCAGGGGCAGCGGGTGGTAGAAGCTGGTCTTGAGCGGGGCGGCAAGCAGGGACTTGATGTCGGTGTAGAAGTCGGCGGCGGGGACCTTGTCCACAGCGACGTTCAGGCCCCCCTTACGTCCCTGCTCGACGAACGCGGTGGCGGCCTCCAGCGGTCCGTACTCGTAGTTGCTCGTACGGATGGACAGCTTCGTGCCCTTCAGCGCGCCCGTCGACATCAGGCGCCGTGCCCGGTCCGGGTCGTGGTCGCGGCGCGGCAGGGAGCTGTCGTACCAGGACTGGTGACGGCCCATCGCGTCGTCGGCGATCTCGCCCCGGCCGAGGGTGACCGTGCGCACCATGGCCTCGCGGTCGATCGCGTACCGCACCGCCTCGACAGCTTCGGCGTGCGTGAAGGGCGCGGTGGAGAGGTTCAGGGAAAAGGCCAGTTCGCCCCAGAGCTCGCGGGGCGCGGTGGTGATCCGCAGGCGGGAGTTGTTCGCCTCGGCGCGCAGAGTGGGCAGGGTCAGCGCTCCCGCGTAGTCGAACTGCCCCGCCTTCAGGCCGTTCAGGCGCGCATCGGCCTCGGTGACGGACAGCAGCTCGATCTCGTCGAGATACGGCCCGCCGCTCCCCCAGTAGTCCTTGCGCGCCGTCAGCAGACTGCTGTTGCTCCGCGCCCACTTCTTGAGTACGAAGGGCCCGGAGCCCGGGGCCTTCGCGAAGTCCTTCGTGCCGTCCGGGAACACGAACATCGACTGGGCCAGCGCCAGGTCGAAGAAGCCGTCCGTGCTCTTCAGATGCAGCTCGACCGTGCGCTTGTCGCGAACCTTGGACGCCTTCGCGTCGAGCCCGGCCAGGAAGGCACTCTGGGTGGTCGGCTGCGAGGCGAAGGTCTTCAGACTGAACAGCACGTCGTCGGCGGTGAGGGCTTTGCCGTCGCTGAAGGTGATGCCGTCCCGGAGGCGCACCGTCCACACCGTCGCGTCGTCGTTGGGCTCGACGGACTCGGCAACACGCCACACCGGCTTGCTGCCGTCGATCTCGCCGATCGTGTCCCACACGATGCGCGCCCGTACGTAGTCGACGGGCGTCGCGGTCGCCTGGATGACGCTCGCAGACTCCGCACTCGACCCCGCGAAGGCCGCGCGCAACCGTCCGCCCTGCCGCGGCTTGCCATCGTCGGCCGCGGGCGTCCCGCCGCCGTCACCTCCGCAGCCGACCAACAGCCCGCCACCCGCGGCCGCCACGGCTCCGCCTCCGATGCCTCGCAGTACGGACCTGCGCGCTATGTGTCGATCCCCCACCATCGCCCCTTCCACCGAACCGGTCACCCGGCGCGTTCCAGTTACTACGCGCAAGCTAACAGAAAACGAAAACGATTTTCAATAACTGGAACCGAGGATGGCCCCGCCGACGGCGAGATCTCAGAGGGCGGCTGGCCACTGCGATCACCCTGTCCCGCCCGACCCGCCGCCCGGTGGCACAGAACCTTGTCATCGCCGGCGTGCTCATCTCCGCCTGGACATCTGGGACCTGGCCGGACGTCTGCCTCTGCCGCTGAGTGCCCTCAGCCACGAAGGGTCCACCGCCCTCGTCGGACTTAATGGCCCTCGCCTGCTTCGCGGGGCCGCCGGGAGAACGCTGAGGCTTCGAGCGGGGCCAAGCGACCATGGCGCCCAACTCGAGTTTCCTGTACGGCGGTTGAGTTCACAGCGATTTGACAGGGGCTCAGCCGTCCCATTAAACCTAGCCACATGACTTTCATTTTCAATAGAGGTGACTAGTTGTGCGTGTCGCGTTCGTCGGAAAGGGCGGCAGCGGCAAGACCACGCTGTCCGCCCTCTTCTCCCGCCATCTGGCGCACTCAGGAGCGCCCGTCGTCGCCATCGACGCCGACATCAATCAACACCTCGCTGGGGCCCTCGGCCTGGGCGACGGTGAACCCTTCACCGCCCCACCCCTCAGTTCCCGCCTGGACGAAATCAAGGACTATCTGCGCGGCAACAATCCGCGCATCCCCTCACGGGAAGCGATGATCAAGACCACCCCGCCCGGACGGGGTTCGCGCCTGCTCCGTCTGCTAGGCGACGACACAGTGCACAGCAACCACCTGCAGAGCGTAGGCGGGGTTCCGCTGATGGTGACCGGTGTGTTCGACGAGAGCGATCTCGGTGTGGCCTGCTACCACTCCAAACTCGGAGCGGTGGAGCTCTATCTCAACCACCTCGTCGACGGGCCCGCCGAGTACGTCGTCGTCGATATGACCGCCGGCGCGGACGCCTTTGCCTCCGGTTTGTTCACCCGGTTCGACATGACGTTCCTGGTCGCCGAGCCCACCCGCAAGGGGGTCTCGGTCTACCGCCAGTACCGGGACCACGCCCGCGAATTCGGGATCCCGATCGCGGTCGTCGGCAACAAGGTCTCCGGCGAGGACGACCTGCTCTTCCTCAAGGAGCAGGTCGGCGACGATCTCTTGGCCCACTTCGAGCACTCTGCATGGGTACGGGCCCAGGAACAGGGCCGCGGCCACGGCGAGCTCGAGCCGCACAACCTCCACGCCCTGCGCCAACTGCGTACCGCTGTCGACGTCTGCACCAAGGACTGGGCGGCCTTCCAGAAACACGCCGTCGCCTTCCACGTGCGCAACGCCACCGCCTGGGCGAATCAGGCCACCGGAACCGACCTCGCCGAACAGGTCGACCCCGGCTTCCGGCACGGCCCCGGTGCACTGACGCCCGCCTCCTGAGCAAGCCTCTCCTGCTGCCACCACCCGCAGCCATTCACCAACGGACAGGACTCGCATTTCATGTCACTCGATGTTTCCCCGCAGCTGCTCGCAGACGCCGAACACGGCGAGGTCCGTGAACAGGACTTCGCAGAGACCGTCCGCACTTCTCTGCCGTACGCCTACACCCTCATCGCCGGCCTCGTCGACGAGCTGCGCGACGGCGTCGCCGAGTTCGCCGACAATCACACACCGCCGCCCTCGGAGAGGGAGCGCGGCCAGCTGCTGCGGGCCCTGTCCAGCGACGCCATCCGCGGCAGCCTTGAGCGGCACTTCGGCGTCACCCTGGCGTTCATGAACTGCCACCGTGTCGCCGTCTTCCGCCCCGAGGCGGTCGGCGGCAAGACTCACACCAGGTTCACCTCACTGCGCTCGCAGATCCTCAACCAGTCACCCGAGTTCCGCGACTGCTGATCGCCGAGCGCTACCCGCCGGGCACGACCGCGCAGCTCGTCCCGGGTGTACGTCAAGGCCGAGCACCGACGGCAGGCCCGACCACATTAGAAATGGAATCCATTTTCATGTAGCGTCTGCGTCGCGCCATCCAGAGAGGACCCGAACCATGGCTGTACCCAAGCGGAAGATGTCCCGCAGCAACACCCGTCACCGCCGCGCTCAGTGGAAGGCGATCACGCCGCAGCTGGTGCCGATCACGGTCGACGGCGCCGCCTATCTGGTGCCGCAGCGGCTGGCCAAGGCGTACGAGCGCGGTCTGCTGCGCCCCGAAGGCTGACGGGCATGGCCGAACGACTGCCCGTCACCGTCCTGTCCGGCTTCCTCGGAGCGGGCAAGACCACTCTGCTCAACCATGTTCTGAGCAACCGCGAGGGCCTGCGCGTCGCGGTCATCGTCAATGACATGAGCGAGATCAACATCGACGCCGCACTGGTGCGCGGCGGCGAGGCCGCCCTGTCGCGGACCGAGGAACGCCTGGTCGAGATGACCAACGGGTGCATCTGCTGCACCCTGCGCGACGACCTGCTCGAGGAGGTCGACCGTCTCGCCCGCGAGGGTCGCTTCGACTATCTCCTCATCGAGTCCAGCGGCATCTCCGAACCGATGCCCGTCGCCGCCACCTTCGCCTTTCCCCGCGACGACGGCGCCACCCTCGGCGACCTGGCTCGCCTCGACACCATGGTCACGGTGGTCGATGCCGCCAACTTCCTGCCGGAACTGGAAGGCGGGGACGGGCTCGCCGAGCGCGGACTCGACCAGTTCGAGGACGACGAGCGCACGGTCAGCGACCTGTTGATGGACCAGATCGAGTTTGCCGACGTCATCGTCGTCAACAAGCTCGACCTGGTCGACGAGGGGCAGGCGGCGAAGCTCCGGGCCGCCCTGACCCGCCTCAACCCGGTGGCACGAATCGTCACCGCGACCCGTGGGCGCGTGGAATTGAGCGAGGTGCTCGGTACCGGGCTGTTCGACCTGGAGCGGGCCCAACAGGCCCCGGGCTGGGTCATGGAACTCAACGGCGATCACGTGCCGGAGACAGAGGAGTACGGCATCTCCAGCACGGTCTTCCGCTCCCAGGTGCCGTTCCACCCTGGCCGCCTGTGGACGTTCGTCACCGAGGGACTCGACAGCGGGACCTTCGGTCAGATCCTGCGCTCCAAGGGGTTCTTCTGGCTGGCCAGCCGCCCGGGCGTGACCGGCCTGTGGTCACAGGCCGGCTCCGTCGCCCGCTTCGAACCCTCCGGCGCCCGGGACGCGGCGAGCGCACAGGGCCAGGAACTGGTCTTCATCGGTACCGGCTTGCGCACCGAGGCACTTCAGGCCGCCGTTGCCGACTGCCTCATGAAAGATGGCGAAAGCCTCCAGGCCGCCGATCCGTTCCCCGCGTGGGACACCTACGGCATCGACGACGCCTGCGAGCACGAGCACCCCGAACTCGTACCGCACATGTGAAGCCACCGGGTTGGGCAGTGGTCGCAGCCACGGCACTGCCCAACCCGGTACGCCCACCCGCCCTACGAGGGCGGTGGACCATGCCGGCTCGACCGTGTGTCCGACGATGGCGAGCATCAGCCAATCTCCGGGGATGAGAGCATCCCGCGGTTATCGTGATGCCTCTCTCAGACAACCGGAGCCGGCGTGAACGAAGCGGACGGGTTGGTGAAAGACCTGCGGGTCGACACCCCCAGGCAGCCCGGGACAGGCACTACGTCGGGTCGCCCCGCCCGGGCGTCCGTCCTTGCAGCAGGCGCTGTCTCAGCACCGGCCGTCGTCGGGCTCGCCTGGGCCGCCGCGCAGCAGACTGGCTGACTCACCCCGGCTTCCGTGCCTGGCAGACCGTCTGCGTGGCCGTCGCCCAGCGCACTGACGCCCGGCGCATGAACCGGCGCACAGAACACGCCCGGCGGCGATGTGCTCCAGGACGGACAGATCCGCCTCGTCAGTCCAGGCTCGGGAATGAATGGTGTTCGTGCGCCACGACCCAGCGTCCCCCCTCCCTGCGCAGCCCGACCGTCAGACGCAGCCGGCTATCGGGGTCTTCCAGCAGCTCCTTTTGAGTTCCACAGCGCAGCAGTGCGTGCGCGAAGGCGACATCGTCCCCCGCCGTGACGTCGATCGAGACGATCTCGAACGAAGCACCTTGCCGCTGCCATTCGAAGAACGGCGGCCACGTCTCACGGTAGAGGTCAATGCCCCGTACTCCGGCTTTTGGTGGCGGCACATCGAACATCACGATGTCGTCCGAGTGATCGACGAGGACACCGTCCAAATCCCCGGCGTGCACGGCCTCCGCCCAACGCTCGATCAGCGCCCGGATCTGCGTCTCGTCATCATCCACGGCTGCGTCCCTTCAAGGATGCCGCCCTTCGGCGACGTTCTTCGAGTGCGTATGAAGTGAGGACCGGCTCGACGACCGTGGCTCATCGGTCTCCTCGACCATGCCCGGTCCCATTCCACTCCTGTGGAGGGCGTCAAGCGATGGGGCGATAATTCAAGTGATAACCGTTTCGGTTTCGCTTCGGTTGGGAGGACGCGTATGCAGTCCTCAGTCCGCGGCCCGGCTCTGCTTATCGGTGTCGCCCTGGCGCTGATAACCAGCTGCGGCAGCTCCGTGGACGCCGCCCCCGTCGACAGCACGCCGAGCGCCACCCCGTCGTCCGTCATACCGGTGGTCGCCTCCACCAACGTTTACGGGGACATCGTCGAGCAGATCGGCGCCGACAAGGTCGATGTCGTCTCGATCATCAGCGACCCGGCACAGGACCCCCACTCGTACGAAGCCAGCACGCAGAACCAGCTGGTGTTGTCCAAAGCGAAGGTCGTCGTCGAGAACGGCGGCGGCTACGACGACTTCATCGGCAGGATGCTCCGTAGCGCAAAAAACTCCTCGGCCGACGTCATCGACGCCGTAGACGTTTCGGGAAAGACCCCGCCGACGGGCGGCGAACTGAACGAGCACGTCTGGTACGACTTCCCCACGGTGGGAAAGCTGGCCGACCGGATCGCGGACTCCCTGGCCAGGGCCGCTCCCGCCGACGCGGACGTCTTCCAGCAGAACGCGAACGCGTTCAAGGAGAAGCTGACGCCTCTCCAGGACAAGGAAGGGCAGATCAAGGCGTACCACGCGGGCGCCGCCGTGGCGGTCACAGAACCTGTCCCGCTGTATCTCATCGAGGCGAGCGGGCTGCGGAACAGCACGCCCTCAGACTTCAGCGAAGCCGTCGAGGAGGGTGAGGAGGTCTCTGCGAGGACTCTCCAGCAGACGCTGGATCTGTTCACCGACAAGCAGGTTCAGGCGCTGGTGTACAACGAGCAGACCACAGGCCCCCAGACGGAGAAGGTCAAGCAGGCCGCCGAGGACAACGATATCCCGGTGGTTCCCGTGACCGAGACCCTGCCGCAGGGCGAGGACTACATCAGCTGGATGACGGCCAACGTCGACGCACTCAAGAGCGCCCTGGACAGCTGATGGACCGCACGGAGGCCGTCGTACCGCTCCCCCACCGAGGCAGAGCCGCCCCCGGGAGCGCCGCCCCCGCCGCACCGGTGATCACTCTGCGGGGCGCCGCACTGGCTTATGGCGACCGGGTGCTGTGGCGCGACCTGGACCTCGATGTGTGCCCCGGGGAGTTCCTCGCGGTGCTGGGCCCGAACGGATCGGGCAAGACCAGCCTGCTGCGCGTGCTCCTGGGCCGGCAGCCGCTCACCGCGGGGTCACTGACGGTTCTCGGCCGGGCTCCGCGGCGCGGCAGCAGACATATCGGCTACGTCCCTCAGCAGAAGTCCCTCCCCGCACACACGATGCTGCGGGCCCGTGACTTGGTGCAGCTCGGTATGGAAGGCCATCGCTGGGGGCTGTCGCTCGCCCCCCGCACGATCCGCCGCCGCGTGGACGACATCCTGGCTTCGGTCGGAGCAACGCCCTATGCGGATGTTCCCGTCGGAAAGCTCTCGGGCGGCGAGCAGCAGCGCGTCCGCATCGCGCAGGCACTGGCCACCGACCCGCGGATCCTGCTCTGTGACGAGCCTTTGCTCTCTCTCGATCTGCAGCATCAGCGCACCGTCACCACTCTCGTGGACCGGCGGCGCCGCGCCGCCGACACCGCCGTGGTTTTCGTGACGCACGAGATCAACCCCGTCCTGGGGCTGGTGGACCGGGTCCTGTATCTGGCCCGGGGCGGATTCCGGATCGGGACGACGGACGAGGTGATGACCTCCACCGCCCTGTCGCAGCTGTACGGAACACAGGTCGACGTGGTGCGTGTCAGGGGCCGCATCATCGTCGTCGGGGCACCTGACGCTGCCACCGTGCACAACCACGCCAGCGGTCCGAACGGGGGTGGACGGCCGTGACAGGGCTCGGGCTGCTCGCGTCCGGCAGTGAGGACTCCAGCGTCTGGCATCAGATCTTCAACTTCGACAACTACGGCGAACTGCTGGGCCTCGTTCAGAACTCGCTGCTGGCCGGGGCCCTCCTGGGCCTGGTCGGCGGCCTGGTCGGAGTATTCGTGATCATGCGCGATCTGCCGTTCGCCGTCCACGGGATCAGCGAGCTGTCATTCGCCGGCGCCTCGGCGGCGCTGCTGCTGGGAGTGAACATCGTGGCCGGGTCCATCGCGGGTTCCCTGCTGGCGGCGGGAGCGATCGGTGTCCTGGGTGTCCGCGCCCGGGACCGCAATTCGATCATCGGCATCATCATGCCGTTCGGGCTCGGCCTGGGCGTGCTCTTCCTGTCGCTCTACAAAGGGCGCGCGGCGAACAAGTTCGGCATTCTGACCGGCCAGATCATCGCCGTCGACACCCCGCAGATGTCCTGGCTCGTCGGCACGTCCGTGGTGGTGCTCGTCGCTGTCACGATCGTCTGGAAGCCGCTGACCTTCGCCAGCGTCGATCCGGAGGTAGCCGAGGCGCGGGGCGTTCCGGTACGCGCGCTGTCTCTGGTGTTCATGCTGGTCCTGGGCCTCGCGGTCGCCCTGTGCGTACAGATTGTCGGAGCGTTGCTGGTGCTCGCGCTGCTGGTCACTCCGGCGGCGGCGGCCGCGCGGATCACCGCCTCTCCCGTGCTGCTGCCCGTGCTGAGCGTCGCCTTCGCGCTGATCTCGATGGAGGGAGGGATTCTGCTCGCCCTCGGGAGCACCGTCCCCATCAGCCCGTACGTCACGACCATCTCGTTCGTGATCTACCTGGTCTGTCGTCTGGCGAGCACACGGCGGGCCAACCGGGCGCCCGGGGCCATGCTTTCCGCGCCGGAACAGACCGCGGCACGGGTCTGACGGGACCGCTTGCCGTGGTCCCCGTTCGCCCCGGCTCGCCGTACGGGCGCACACTTGAAGAGAGGTCCGTCGAGCCCGTTCGGCATAGACGGAAGGAGCCTTTTATGCATCCCGTTGCTCTCGCTGGTGCCGCTGCAGGCCGCCTCGCTCATTACGCCATCTCCGGAGTGGTAGGCGGCCTGATCATCCGGGGGGCGGCCAGGCGCCTTCCCGAGGCCAAACCGGTTGCCCGCAAAGCGCTGGTCGGAGGTATCGCGAACGGAATCGTCGCCGGCCGCTGGCTCGCGTCGGCCGCCGAGGAAGCCCGGCTGAAGGCGGGGGACATGGTTGCGGAAGCCCGGACCACGCTGGGCGAGGAGGTACCTCCCCCCTCAGCGGTCAGCGTCGAGGACCACGATCACGGACACGAGCACTGATCATGGCTGGCGTGGTCGTACGCTCGGTGGCCGCAGGCCGTGCCCGTCTGACCGTTCCGTGGGTACGGGCCCGCCCCGGCAGCGCCGGACTGGTCGACGAGCGCCTGATGGGCGTCAGCGGCTTCCGCGCGCTGCGGATCTTCCCCCGCACCGGCAGCGTCGTGATCTGGGTGGCTCCGGACCAACTGGACATCGACCGGCTGGTAGCCGCGCTTGAGGAAGCCCCGTCGGCGTCCGCACCGGCCAAGCCCACCCGGTCCACGCCCGACTCCTCCACCGGTGAGGTCGCTCGGCTGGTGGTCGGCGGCGCGGTCCTGGCGCTGGTGGCACTGCGCCGCCTGCTGCGCCGGCCTCGGATCACCGTCGGCTCTTCGGGATTCCTCGGCGCGGTCACGCTCTTCACCGGTCTGCCCTTCTTCCGGGGCGCGCTGCGCTCGCTGCGCGGACGCCGTTCTCCCGGGACGGACACCCTGGTCACGGCGGCGACGGTCATCTCGCTGGTGCTCCGCGAGAACGTCGTGGCCCTCACCGTGCTGTGGCTGCTGAACATCGGTGAGTTCCTCCAGAACCTGACCCTGCGCCGCACCCGGCGCGCCATCGAGGAGCTGCTCACCATCGGTGAGGAGCGCGTCTGGCTCGTGCGGGAGGGTGTCGAGGTCGAGGTGGCACTGGAGGACGTCGAGCCGGGTGACGTGGTCGCCGTGTACGAGCACCACAGGATCCCGGTCGACGGACATGTCGTCTCCGGCGAGGCCCTGGTCGACCAAGCCGCAGTCACCGGTGAAGCCCTGCCCGTCTACGCCCGGGCCAGCACGCATGTCTACGCCGGGACGATCGTCACCTCCGGCTCGCTCACGGTCCGGGCCGACTCGGTCGGGCGGGACACCACGGTGGGCCGGATCATCAGCCGGGTCGAGGAGGCCCAGGCGGACCGGGCGCCGATCCAGACCGTGGCTGCTCGATTCACCCGGCGCTTCGTCCCCGTCTCCTTCGCCCTGGCCGCGCTGACCTATGTGTTCACCCGTGACGCGCGCCGTGCGATGACCATGCTGCTGATCGCCTGCCCGTGCGCGGCGGGCCTGGCCACGCCGACCGCCATCAGCGCGGCCATCGGGAACGGGGCCCGCCGCGGCACCCTCATCAAGGGCGGTACGCACCTGGAGGGCGTCGGCCGGGTCACGGCCGTCGTCTTCGACAAGACCGGCACACTCACCTTCGGGCGACCCCTGGTCACCAGCGTGGTCACCTTCCACGAGGGCTTCACCGCCGACGAGGTCCTCAGCCTGGCCGCATCAGGCGAGTTGCACGCCCGGCACCCGCTCGCCCAGGCCATCGTCGCCCGCACCGAGGAACAACACCTCCACGTGCCCATCCACCAAGCCTGCGAGGTCGTCCTCGGCATGGGCATGCGCGCCGAACTGGACGGCACCCGCCTGCTGGTGGGCAGCCCCGCCCTGCTGCGCCAGCACGGCGTCAATCTGACCGACGAGGCCCAGGGCTGGACCGAACGGCTCCGGGCCGGCGGCGAGACCGTCATCTGCCTCGCCCACGACGACAACCTGATCGGCATGCTCGGCGTGTCCGACGCCGTACGCGCCGGAGCCGACACTGTCATCCAGCAGCTGAGAGACCTCGGTGTGTCCCGCGTGGTGCTGCTCACTGGTGACGCACCGGAGACCGCACAAGTCGTCGCCGACACTCTCGGCATCACCGAAGTCCACGCACACGCCCTCCCCGAGGGCAAACTCCAGCTGATCCGCGACCTGCGGGCCGAAGGCCACACCGTCGCCATGGTCGGCGACGGCACCAACGACGCCCCCGCCCTCGCCCTCGCCGACGTCGGCATCAGCATGGGCGAACACTCCTCGCACGTGGCCCTGGAAACCGCCGACATCGCCCTCGCCGGCAACGACCTGCGCCAAGTCCCCGCTGTCGTCGAACTCAGCCGCCACACCCTGCGCGTCGTACGCCAGAACTACGGCCTCGCCATCGGCGTCAACCTCGTCGGCCTGATCGCTGGCGCCGGAGGCTCCATGAACCCCGTCCTCGCCGCCCTGCTGCACAACACCAGCAGCATCGCGGTCGTCGGAAACTCGGCCCGCCTGGTCAACCACACCCCACATCTACCCCGCACAACCGACGAGGGGCTGAAGGCGGCCCCCCTGGCAGACCGCCGGGTCCGCTGACACCTGCCCCGCGTACGAGCAGCGCCCAGCGGCGACCGAATGGGGACGTGCACAAAGTTGCTTCCGGCACACGGGTCAGTTCTGTTGCTTCACTCCACTCACTTCTCAGCGAAGAGGTGCGGCCTGGCGTTTTCACCCCTGCCGCGAGATCTGAGCCTGCCGGGCTCGCGCCCTCATCCACATGCCGGACCGATGAGCTGCTGGCCGTGACTCCGCCGAGTCACGGCCAGTACAGCCAATCCGCCGCGAGGACGGCACCATCACCAGGACGACTTGGTGACTCCGGGGAGGAATCCGGCGTGGGCCTGCTCGCGCATGCGGACGCGGGACAGCCCGAACCGCCGCAGGTGTCCCCGGGGCCGGCCGTCCACGCTGTCCCGGTTGCGCACTCGGGTCGCACTGGCGTCGCGCGGCTGCCGTCGAAGCTCCGTCAGAGCAGCGTCCCGCTCCGTCTCCGGGGTGCCCGGACGGCGGATGAGCTCCTTCAACTCGGCCCGACGGGCGGCATACCGCTCGACGATCGCCTTGCGCTTCTCGTTCTTCGCGATCTTGCTCTGCTTGGCCATCAGACCTTCACCCCGCGGGCGCGGATACGGGCCACGGCCGCCTCGACACCGATGCTGTCGATCGTCTTGATCGCCTTGGCGCTGAGCGTCAGGCGTACATGCCTGCCCTCGCCGGGCAGCCAGTACCGCTTGCGCTGGATGTTGGGGTCGAAGCGCCGGGACGTACGCCGGTGCGAGTGGGAGATGTTGTTGCCGAAGCCCGGCTGGGCGCCGGTCAGTTGGCAGTGAGCGGACAAGGTGTTACCTGCCTCTCTTGAGACGGCTTCTTTTTGGTAATGGAAACCATTATCATATACTAGCCCCCATGGCCCGCAACGAAGTACGCCCGATCATCAAGCTCCGCTCCACCGCCGGGACCGGCTACACCTACGTCACCCGCAAGAACCGGCGGAACGATCCCGACCGCATCGTCCTGCGCAAGTTCGACCCGATCGCCCGCAAGCACGTCGACTTCCGCGAAGAACGCTGACCCCACCACCCCTGCGCTGAAGGACCACACCATGAAGCCCGGAATCCACCCCCCGTACGGCCCCGTTGTCTTCCGCGACAAAGCCGCCGGCTCCGCCTTCCTCACTCGTTCCACCGCCACCAGCGACAAGACCATCGAGTGGGAGGACGCCAACACGTACCCCGTCGTCGACGTCGAGATCTCGAACCCTGCGGATCGCCGGAACCTGGCCCTGGCGCCACGAGCTCACGGCCGCATTCGCCCGCCTCGCAGCTCTAGCCCGACCGGCAGCCTGACCGGCGAACCCACCGCCGCCCGCCCACAACCCAAGGAACCCTGGAGCACCCGGCCCGTGCGTCGGGCCCTCGCCATGCCCACACCGCGATCAACAGCGCACAACCACCGCGAGCACGATCAATCCAGCTCAACAGGCATCAAGCGAAACGCGGAGGTTAGCGCGCCCAAAGGGTGTCAGCAGCGGTGCGCCGTGCAGCGTCGCCCCAGGGAGGCAGTCACTCTCCGGTGGGCTGTACGGCGAGCAGCCTGTTCACGATGTTCTCGAACTCAGCGCCCAGGTCGCCAGGCAATTCGTGGAATCCAATGCCACTGAATTTCCGGACGTCCGTGGGCTGGTGTGGCGAGGGGAATCCTTCGGGACGACTCGGGGCAGCGTTGAGGAATCGTGTTGCTTCTTCCGATGTCACTTCAGCTGAGGGGCCGCTGCGTAGGACCACTAGCCGGGAGCCGTCCTGCGGTGTGAACAGGACGCGAGTCTCCCAGGAGCTCCAGGCCGACGCCACGGCGATGCTAGGAGTCAGGACCAAGGCCGGGCCGCCGAGAATCCAGCGGACGGTGGCAGTGCACCACTCGTTTTCGGCGACCTTATAGGTCTGTATGTCTCGGACGGAGTCGAGGACGGCGACCGGCGGTTCGGTCCAACCGGCCAGCCACTCTTGCGCTAGGCGTCGGAGGTCGCCGGTGCGGAACGTGGACATCTCGTAGGGCGACCGCCCGAGGTGAGCCTGCATGCCGTCAAAGGCGCGGTCGCTGAGGGTGGCGCAGACCTCCGAGGTTGCAAGCACTTCACGGATGCGCTCAACGGGGACGTCGGTCGGTTCCGCGATGCGTGAAACGACCGCGTCGACATCGATGAGGTGGACAAACCGATCCTTCAGGCCGTCGAGGTCCTGGTCCATGGGGTATTCGTAGGCTGAGCCGTCGCCGAAGTCCCTGGTGTTGGCACTGACGAAGTAGACCGTCTCGGCGGGGTGAGCCTTGGCGTACTCGATCGCCGACAGCCAGACGGCGACGTCACGATAACCGCTCTTGGGGCCGCGTCCGCCAGCCTTGTCCGCCTTGCTCGCGGGAGGCAGCGCGTTGGCTTCGCGGAGGGCCGCCTCGCGGAGCACAGCATCACTGGTGGGGATCACGTTGACGATGCCTCGACATGCCGCGCGCCAGTGTTCGCGGACCCTTTCGGGGTTGCGGGCGGTCATCATCCCGGGCAGCTCCCAAGGGGTGGCCCGCTGCAGCGTTTCGAGGGCGCCGACGGCGGCTGCGTACTTGGCCATGTAGGTCACAGCATGCTGTGCTGCCAGCTCTTCCATGACGATCCAGGGAACAGCGACATCCTCGATTCCGGACTCGCGGATCGTCCTGAGCAGTTCGGCGCTCGCGCTCTCAAGGCCGAGGCCGCGGATGATGCAGGTGTCCAGAATGATCAAAATGCGCTCCATCCCCAGGTGTGATGAGCCATCCACTTTCCCAGTCGGGGCCGTACCGCGACCACGCAGTATCGTCGGGACAGACCGGTAGCTCATCGACGCACCCCATGAAGCCGGACGAGCCGGCAGGCCCGACTCGCTCAATGCGCGGCCATCGCCGACCACCTCGCCTTCGGCGGCAACCTTATCCAGACCGGCATCGAGTCCTACCGCCTCGCCCTCACCCAGGCCCGAGCCTACGCACAGCACTCCGCCGACTGAGCTGGCCGCCGTCACAAGTCCTGGCGGCCATCTAGGCACGTGTCCCCTTCGGCGAGAACCACGATCAGGGCGACGGGGACGCAGGTGCCTTGCCGGTCATGCGTCACCATGCTGCGCTAGGGTCTGTCTCTTTGGTCAGCGTCGGGTCCAGATGAGGATGGCGGCGAGGTGGAGTGCGGCACGGTAGGCGATGGCGAGTTGGAGACGTTTGACGCAGGTTCGGCGGTGTTGCGCTAGGTGGATATAGCGTCGCGATCATGAAACCGCTGACTGACACCACCACCGACCAGGCGCCGGCCGATCCGGCCGCCACCGACGACGTACTGGCCACCCAGCCCATCGGCTACTGGAGCGGCCTCGCCCACGCAGCCGTCACCAGGCATCTGCGTGACGCTATGGCCAGGATCGACGTCACGCAGCCGCAGTACTGGGTGTTAAACCGCGTGAACGGCGGGTCCGCAGCGCCGGGCCGCGAGGAGGTCGTCAGCCAGCTGACCCCCCTTGCGGACGGGCAGCACGAGATTGCGCGGGTCGTTGACCAGCTGCTCTACCGCGGCTGGCTCCGGATCGACGCCGGGCAGCGCCTGCACCTCACCGATGCCGGGGAGGCTGCCAGGGTGCGGCTGCGCGAGCTGGTGACCGAGCTGCGCGCCGTGGTCCACGAGGGCATCAGCGATGAGGAGTACGTGGCCGCGCTCAAGGTGCTGCGCAGGATGGTCGCCAACGTTGAGGGCGACGGGGACTCCTAGTGTCCTGCGTCAGTAGTTGATCGTTAGTTGTTGTGTGACTTCTGCTGCTGGTGCGTCAGTTCCTCGTCGGGGCCCGAAGTTGGAGCCGCT
>NZ_JBVHDR010000025.1:0-19880 GCF_055563295.1 Streptomyces sp. NPDC002868
GGCGCAACAGCGACGAGCGGTGCATCACCCGCCCCAACCGGTGGCACGGCATCTTGATGTAGTCGGGCTCAGTGATCCAAACGAAACTGCCTAGCGGTGAGTGCGGGGTCCGCCATGGGCAGCCGTTGGCTGACCGTTCCCGGCTCGGGCATGAACTGCTGCAGCTTGAGGATCACCGTGCCGTTCCTCCGGTCGAAGCGCCGGAAGACATCGACCGCGTATTCGGCGATTCGTGCATGTACGGAAGAAGGAAGACGACCCTGAGGGAATCCGGGGCCTTGCCTGTCGCCCGGTACGGTCCGCAGAGCGGGATCGACTTCCTTATGTCTTCGATCTTGCGAAGAAGTCGTGACATGTCTTTTCCGCCCGCCTCAGATACATGCTTCGGGCACGGGATCGGGCACCGGTTCGGGGACTGGCTCCCCCACACCGGGGTCCGCCGGCGGGGGCTCAGGCACGGGCTCTCCAACACCGGGGTCCGCCGGCGGGGGCTCAGGGACTGGCTCTCCCGCGCCGGGGTCCGCAGGCGGAGGCTCCGGAACGGGATCTCCGGCACCCGGGTCAGTCGGCGGGGGCTCCGGAGCGGGCTCGTACGGGGGCCAGTCCATTGGGGCGTTGACCGTCGGCGGGGTGTTGATGGCGGGCAGCGGCATGGGGTCGGGCGCGGGCGGTCCGACGAGGCCCTGGGTGCCCAGTTCATGGATGACGGCGTGATTCACCGTCGGGGTCAGGACGTTGGCGATGAGCGCTTGGCCGAGGTCGTTTGGGTGGTACGAGCCCTGGGGGTTGAGGAGGTCGATGCCGTTGAGCCCTTCCTGCGGCATGAAGAGCTCATGACCGGCCAGGGCCTGGGTCACGTTGGCGTACAAGAAGTTGGCACCGGACGCGTCGGCGGCCAGTTGAGTGGCCTGCTGATTCAGGGAGCTGATCGTCGTCCCGAACTCGTTGGCGAGCTGGGCCTCGCGGCTGCTGATCAGCGCCTCACTTGTCGGGGACGGTGAGCCGTTGGGGACCTGGTTCGGCAGCACCTGGGGGTAACCCAGCGTAACGATGGTGCCCCCCCCTCGGCCATCCGGGAGGCGATGTCCCGGTAGACCTCGGTCTGCGCGTTGAGGTACGTCCCGTCCTGAAGAGGCGTCAGGTAGTTGGGGTACGCCGCCTCAGTCGTCGACTCCCTGGAAGTGATCACGGTGCGGGCCAGGTCGCCGAAGCCGGCGTCGTTCCCGCCGATGCCGACGATGACGATGTCGGCGCCATTGACCGCGTCTATTTGCGGCGAGTGCTCGAACTCGGTACCTGGCCGGGTTGTTTGGTACAGCGATTCGCGGGTTGCCCCGGAAACTGGCACGAACGTGACGTCGAAGGTGACGTTGGGGTTGTTCTTCGCGATCTGGCTGAGGGCTTGGAGTGTGGGCGCCGACGCCGACTGGTGAGCCGGGTCGATGGTGTTGATGATGGCGCTGCCGCCGGCTCCGGTGACTTGCACGGTGCGGTATGTCCCCGCCGAGGCGCCCTCGCCGCTGGTGTACGAGTCGCCGATCACGGTGACGCGTATGTGGCCTGGACTGCCGGCGCCATCGGCATGGGCCGTGCCGGCCAGCGAGCCGAGCAGGGCCGAGGCGCTGAGCGCCTGGCCGCCCACGATGGAGGCACGCCGGGCCACGACGCCACGGCGCGACGGTCTGGCGTGCCGCCCTTGATGCTTGCCCACTGAAATGCCTCTCTGGTACTGGTCAGACACTGGCTGCCCATACGGCGATGCGTTCGGGGGGACGGTGGCACCGCCGTACGGGCGGATATCGATCATGCGTTCTGTGCGGGCGCCCAGCATCGGGGATCACCCCACATTTGCGCCGATGACGTTTGTGGCTGCACGCGCGGAAACAGCGCGAAGCCCCTGGTGGACGCGGCTCGCGTGGTCGGTTCCAAGTCGCTGTGCAAGCAGGTGGGTTCGGCGCCGCTCGGCGCAGCGTTCAAAGGGCTCATGCGGACCGAGTGCGTAGCCCCGTCCGGGTCCGCGACGGCCAAGCGAAGGATCAAGGCCCGGATGCGCCGTTCTTGCTCATGTGCTACAGGGGCGCTAGCTTGATCCTCGGGACGGTGAATGCGCTTACACCCTGGTGTGCAAGCGAGAGTGGATGGTTTTTCGGTGAGTGTGCCCACGGTGTATGACGTTGCCGAGCGAGCGGGCGTCTCGATCGCGACAGTCTCCCGTGTCTACCGCAATCCGGATGCTGTACGCGCCCAGACCCGGGACCGCGTCCTGGGGGCGGCTCGCGACCTGGGTTACGTGCCGAGCGGAAGCGCCCGCGGCCTCGCCAGCCGCTCCACCGGAGTGCTGGGCCTGTGCTTCCCCGACTACGCCGACCCAGAGGCAGAGAACGCGCAGGACGACGACGTCGAGGCGATGCTGTACTCCGACGAGATCATCCGAGGCATGGAGCGGGCGGCGCGTCGGCACGGCTATGCACTGCTCATTGCGGCGTCGCTCAGCGGAGGTCCAGAGGGTTTGGTGGCGAAGGTCGCGGGCCTGGTCGACGGCTTCGCCGTGCTGGCCGGGACGGTTCCCGCCGAGGATTTGGAGGTCATCTCGCGGCGGATGCCGGTGGTGATGCTCGCCGGGCCACGCGAGATCGACCACTTCGACCACATCGAGGTGGCCAACTTCGACGGCCAGGCGGAGCTGACGCGGCACTTGGTGAAGGACCACGGCCTGACCCGGCTGGCGTTCATCGGCGGCATGGCCGACTCTCCGGACGCCGAGGCCCGCTTCCAGGGCTATCGCGCAGCCTGCCGCGAAGCGGGCCTGCCGGTGCCCGGCCTGCCCGATGTGCGAGGCAAGCTGACCCAGACCGAGGGGCGACTGGCGGTCGAACGGCTGCTGGAGCGGGGCGGCCGGCCACCGCAAGCCATGCTGTTCGCCAACGACCAGATGGCCGTGGGAGGCCTGCATGCCCTGGAACGGCTCGGCCTGCGGGTGCCGGACGACGTGGTGGTCACCGGCTTCGACGGGATCCCGCTGGGCCGGACGATCCGGCCGGCGCTGACCACCGTGCGACAGCCGATGCGTCGGCTCGGCGAGGAGGCGGTGGAGCTGCTGCTCAAACGGTTGCGCACGCCGGACCGGGCGCCCGAGTCGGTGATCCTTCCGGTGACGCTGACCCGGCGCGCCAGTTGCGGCTGCAACGTGGCCTGAGCCACGTCCTTTACCTCTCACCTCTTGCCTATTGCCCCTTGCCTCAGGGGTCCCCTTTCGGGTCCCTTTCGGTGTGCGTCGCACAGTGGAATCTGACATTCCAGGCAGAGTCCCCGTTATCAAAGCTTGATATTCGCGCCTCTTGCGGGGCTGAGCGGCCTGCCCCCAAGGTCTTGTATGCGCTTACAGGCAGCGCATACATTTTTGCCGGACTCAAGGAGGAGTCCCATGCACCGCACCACTAAGGTCGCCGCCGGGGTCAATGCGCTCCTGGCGTTGTTCACCATCACCGCCTGCGGCAGCGATTCCGGGGGTGCCGGCACCAAGGCCGATGCCAAGCAGACGCTGACGGTGTGGGCGATGGGCACGGAAGGGCAGAAGCTCGCGGATGTCGCCAAGGCTTACGAGAAGCAACATCCCAAAATCACCATCAAGGTGACCCCCATCGGCTGGGACACCGTCCACCAGAAACTGGTCGCCGCGGCCGCGGCCGGGACGCTGCCCGACATGGCGCAGATGGGCTCGACCTTCATGGGCGAGTTCGCGGGCATGGGCGTGCTGGAGCCGGTCGACGAGACCACCTTCAGGAAGGACGACTTCTTCCCGGCCGCGTGGAACGGCAACGTCGTCGACGGCAAGACCTACGGCGTCCCGTGGTACGTCGACACCCGGGTGCTCTACTACCGCACCGACCTTGCCCAACAGGCCGGGGTCACCGAAGCTCCCAGCACCTGGAGTGACCTGCAGGGTCTGGCGGCGGGCTACCAGAGGGCCGCGAAGACCAAATGGGGCATCTCACTGCAGCCAAGCGGCCTGGACACTTGGCAGAACTGGCTGCCGTTCCTGTACTCGGCAGGCGGTGACCTGGTGAAGAACGGCAAGCCGACGCTCGACACCCCTGAATCGGTACGGTCGTTGACCGAATACCGCGCCTACTTCGACAAGGGCCTCGCCAAGAAGAGCGTTGCGCCCGGCTACGACGTGGTGAAGGATTTCGGCAACGGCTCGGTGCCGATGTTCTTCTCCGGACCCTGGCAGATCACCAACATCAATACCCAGTTCCCCGCGTTGAAGGGCAAGTGGCAGGCCGTCGCCGTCCCCGGCGACAAGACCAGCGCTTCCTTCGCGGGCGGCTCCAGCCTCGTCACCTTCAACAAGAGCCCGCACAAGGCGGCGGCCACCGAGTTCCAGAAGTACCTGACGTCCGCCCGGCAGCAGGCCGACTGGTTCACCATGACCAGCGATCTGCCCGCGAACAAGGCTGCTTGGCAGCAGGCGCCGCTCGTCTCGGACGCCGCCCTGAAGGTGTTCGGCAACCAGATGGCGACCGCCAAGGCAGTGCCGCCGCTCGCCAAGTGGGCAGAGTTCGGCGCGCAGTTGGACTCCGCGATCGAGAGCGTCACCCAAGGCAAAGCCAGCCCCGCGGAGGCCGCGAAGAAGATGCAGTCCGCGACCGAGGGTCTTGTGGGCTGACAGAGATGGGCGCCACCACTGACACTCCGATCGAGGCCGGCGCTGCGCCGGGCCGTCCGGCGAGCTTCGTAGCCGACCGGCCCCGGCGCTCGAGGACGGGTGTGCAGCATCTCGCCGGATGGCTGTTCTCCACTCCCTTCCTGGCAGTGTTCGGCACCTTCATGGCGCTGCCGATCCTCGCCACGCTCGTGATGAGCTTCACCGACTTCGGCCTCGGCAATGTGACCGATCCGTTCTCCGCGAAGTTCATCGGCTTCGGCAACTACACGAGGCTGTTCCATGACGCCACGTTCGTCGAGGCTCTGCTGAACACCGCGTACTTCGTCGTGGTCGGCGTACCGCTCACCATCGCGCTGGGCATGGCAGCGGCGGTCCTGCTGAACTCGGGGGTGGACCGGGCACGCACGTTTTTCCGGGTCGGCTTCTACGCGCCGGTGGTCACCAGCATCGTCGCGGTGGCGGTGGTGTGGCGGTTCGTCCTCGATCCGTCCGACGGCCTCATCGCCGGTGTCGCCTCCGAAGTCGGGCTGGCCGCGCCGGACTTCCTCGGCAGCGAGACGCTCGCGATGCCCTCCCTGATCGCGCTGGCGGTGTGGCGGAATCTCGGCACCGTGATGGTGCTGTTCCTCGCCGGCCTGCAGGCCATCCCGGGCGAAGTGCGGGAGGCGGCCCGGCTGGACGGCGCCGGAGCATGGGACGAGTTCCGCCGTATCACCGTGCCGTTGCTGCGCCCCACCACGCTGTACGCCACGGTCATCACCACCATCGGATATCTCAATGTCTTCGAGGAGCCGTTCGTGATGACGCAGGGCGGACCCTCCAACAGCACCATGACGGTGTCTCTGGACATGTACCGGGAGGGCTTCAACTTCTTCCACATGGGCTACGCGAGCGCGATGGCCTATGTGCTCTTGGTCGTGATCATGGCCATCACGATGCTTCAGCTCCGCCTGTTGAAGGACAACACCACATGAGCCGCGCGCGCAAGACACTCACCCTGGCCGTACTGTGCACGGCTCTGGTCGTGATGGCCGCGCCCTTCGTGTGGATGACGCTGTCCGCGTTCAAGACCAAGCCGGAACTGGCTGCCTCACCGCCGGTGTGGATCCCCACCGAGTGGACCCTCACCAACTTCCGGGACCTGCTCGACCGCCTCGACCTGCCGCGCTACTTCCTGAACTCGACACTGGTGGCGACCTTGGTCACCGTCTGCAATCTGGTCTTCTGCTCGATGCTCGGCTATGCGCTGGCGAAGCTGAACTTCGCCGGCCGCAAGCAGCTGTTCGGGCTGGTCCTGGGTGCGCTGATGGTGCCTGGCAATCTGATGCTGCTCCCGCTGTTCGTACTGATGAGCAAGCTGCAGCTGCTCAATTCGTACGCGGGCCTGGTGCTGCCGTTCGCCGCAGGCGCGTTCGGGGTGTTCCTGATGCGGCAGTTCATGATGTCTGTGCCGGACGAGCTGCTGGAGGCGGCCCGCCTCGACGGGGCGGGGGAGTGGTACATCTTCTGGCGGATCGTGATGCCGCTGGTCAAGCCCGCGCTCGCGACGCTGTCGATCCTGACGTTCCTGGCGTCCTGGAACAACTTCGTGTGGCCGTTGATCGCCACCAACGATCCCGGCAAATACACCCTGCCCGTCGCGCTGGCCACGTTCGCCACCGACCCGAACCAGGCGGGCGGTTCCAACGGGATGCTGATGGCCGGGTCCTTCCTGGTCATTCTCCCTGTCTTGTTCGTTTTCATCGTTCTCCAGCGCTACTTCACCCAGGGCATCGCGACCGCCGGCATGAAGTAGGCCGCGTTGCGAGCAAGCCCGCCAGCCATCGAGGAGCACTCATGATGGACCGTCGTACCTTCCTGTCCGCGAGCGCGGGCGCGGCCGCAGTTGTCGGCCTCGGCGTGGGCCCGGCCACCGCCGCCGAGCGTTCCGACGACGCCCTGCTGTACCGCTGGTTCCAGACCACCTACCGTTCGATGGAGGCGCTTACCACGCCGCTCGGCCTGCCCGCCGACACCCTTGACCTCAGCGGCCGTACCCCAGTCCGCTCCAGCAACACATCCCCGACCAACATCGGCTGCCTGCTGTGGTCCACCGTGGCCGCGCGCGGTCTCGGGGTGATCGGCCGGACCGAAGCAGCCCGCCGGATCGCCCGTACCGTGCGCGCCGTCGAAGGCCTGGAACGGGCGCACGGCTTCTGGTTCAACTGGTACGACCCCGCGACCGGAGCCATTCTCACCAGCTGGCCGGGCACCGGTGCACCCGTACGCCCCTTCCTGTCAACGGTCGACAACGCCTGGCTGGTGACGGGTCTGAGGATCGCGGCGGACGCGGTGCCCGTGCTGCGCGGACCGATCGAGCGCCTACTTGCCGCCTGCGACTGGTCCTTCTTCTACACGCCGTATGACGCAGCCGACCCGGTCAAGGGCCCGGGCCAGCTGCTCGGCGGTTACTGGACGGACGACAACACAGTCACCGGATTTCATTACGGAGCGCTCAACACCGAGCCACGGATGGCCAGTTATCTCGGGCTGGCCGACGGCACCCTGCCGCCCGACCACTACTGGCACCTGTTCCGCACCTTGCCGCCACAGTACGGACAGGAGCAGGTCCCACAGGGCTCGAACCGCACGGTCGACGGCGTCGAGTACTTCGCCGGGCACTACACCTACCGTGGGCGCTCACTTGTCCCCTCCTGGGGCGGTTCGATGTTCGAGGCGCTGATGGTGCCGCTGTTCGTACCCGAGCCCGAATGGTCGCCGCGTGCGTGGGGAGTGACCCACTCCAGCTATGTCCGCAGCCAGATCGAGTTCGGCCTGGACGAGACAGGTACCGGGTTCTGGGGCCTGTCGCCCAGCAATGTCCCGGAGGGCGGCTACCTGGCGTACGGCGTTCCCTCTATCGGCATGACGACCGATCACTACGCCTCCACGGGGGCGATCACCCCGCACGCCTCGTTCCTCGCTCTCCCGTATGCCGAGTCCGAAGCCGTCGCCAACCTCCGGTCGCTGGCCGGTGAGTTCGGCGCGTACGACAAGACCTACGGTTTCCGCGACTCGGTCAACACCGCCACCGGCCGCGTCTCGGACTTCGTTCTCGCCCTGGACCAGGGGATGGTCCTCGCCGCCCTCGCACAGCGGCTGCGCCCGGGTCTGCTCCAACGGCCCTTCCGCAGCGGCGGGTTCGCTTCCCGCGTCCGTCCGCTGCTGGGCCGTGAGGACTTCCTGCTCGGCTGAGCCAACCCTCGATCCGCCCGGCCGCTTGTTCCCGGCAATTCCGCACACCCCGCACACGAAAGGCTGGTCCCGTGACCGACACCACGGACAAGTCCGCTGCTCGCTTCGACTGGGAGCAACGGATCGGCGTCCTCAGCGACCAGCGGTTGACCGGCATCGGCGCACTTCCCGCGCCGCGGGGCCTGACCGCTGACCACGGTGCTGGGCTCGTACGCCTCGACTGGCAGCCGGTGGAGGGCGCGCTCGGCTACCTGGTGCACCGCGCCGACCACGCCGACGGGCCGTTCCGGCCGCTGGACCACCTGGGCGGCGACGTCCTGGCCGTGCCGCATCCGCCGTACGCGGACACACTGGTCGAGCCAGGCCGCACCTATTGGTACAAGGTCGCGACGTGGAGTGACGAGGGCGCGGGAGCACTGTCCCAGACGGTGACCGGCACTCCCGCGGCGGGCGACGGGCGCCCGGCCGCCGTCACCGTCTCGGTCGACGCCGCTACTGAGCCCGTCCCCATGCCCGACGTGTGGCGGCGCATGATCGGCGCAGAGCACTTCTCACTGCTGGTCCGGGACGGGCCCGGCCCGGGCGGGTCGGATGTCGCGCAGGAGTACGGGCAGGCGCTGGGCATCGTCCGTGACGAGATCGGAGTTCGTTCGGTCCGGGCGCACGGCACCTTCCTGCCGGAGATGGTCACGGTCCGCACTGACGGGTCCTTCGACTTCTCCGGCCTGGACGAGGTCTACGACAGGTTCCTGGCCGGCGGTCTGCGGCCGGTTGTCGAACTCTCCTTCATGCCGACGGAGTTGGCCTCCGACCCGCAGTACACGGTCTTCGACTACAAGGCGCTGGTCTCCACCCCGAAGGACTGGGACCGCTGGGGCGACCTGTGCCGCGACCTCACCGTCCACCTGCGTGAGCGCTACGGACCGGACGAGGTCGCGACCTGGGAGTTCGAGGTCTGGAACGAGGCCAATCTTCAGGTCTTCTGGAACGGCACCCAGGACGACTACCACCGTCTCTACGAGGTCGCGGCGCGCGCGGTGAAGTCCGTCGACGAGCGGATCCGGGTCGGCGGCCCCTCATCGGCGGCCGCCGGCTGGGTCGGCGCACTGCTGGAGTACTGCCGCAAACGCGACGTGCCCGTCGACTTCGTGTCCACCCACACCTACGGCAACGCACCGCTCGACTTCCGGCCGCTCACCAAGTCCTTCGCCAAAGCCACCGACAAACCGGAACCGGAGATCCTGTGGACCGAGTGGGGCGTCACTCCGACCCATTTCCACCGGGTCAGCGACGCTGTCTTCGCCGCACCCTTTGTACTCCGGGGCATGAAGAGCGCCTTTGCCTCGACCGATTGCCTCTCCTACTGGGTCGCCTCCGACCAGTTCGAGGAACTCGGGTGGCCGCCCAAGCTGTTCCACGGCGGCTTCGGCCTGCTGACAGTCGGCAATTTGCGCAAGCCGCGCTTCTGGGCGCTCTACCTGCTGTCCCAGTTGACCGGGGGCCGGATCCCGGCCGTGGCGAGCGGGGACGGCGCCGAGGCGACGGTAGAGGCCCTGGCCACGCGTAGTGAGGACGGCATCACAGTGGACGTCCTGGTGTGGAACGGCACCCTGGATCAGTCGAAGATCGACGGGGCCACCGTACTGGACAGGTCGGTGACCATTTCAGTGTCCGGACTGCGCCCCGGCATGACCTACCAGGTGTCCTCATGGCGGGTGGATGAGACGCACGGCAACATCCAGCGCGTCTGGGACGGGTTCGGTGGTGGTGACTGGCCCGACGCCTCGCAGTGGGAGGCGCTGCACGCGGCCGACACCCTGCCGATCGAGCCGCTTGCGCAACTGACCGCCGACGCCGATGGCACGGCATCGGTCACGATCACCGTTCCGATGCCGGGCATACGGCTCCTGCGTCTGGCGGGGCGCTGAACTCCGGGGGCCGGGTGGACCTGACACCACCTGGCCCCCGGGACCGGCAACAGGCGGTTCCGGACCTCCAAATGCCGACGCACCGCGGCACCGCGCAGCCCGCGAGCACACGAAGGCGGACCGGATGATGTGTTACGACCAACCTTCCACCAACCTTGCTATGGCGCCTGAAGCCATTCCCCCGAGCAAGAACTGCGGGTCTCCTGTTACGAATGCGGCGCCCCGCCCCCTGGCCGTGCTCATCGACAGCCTGAGACTCAACCCCGTCGCCACCCCGGACGCCTACCCCCCGACCTCCAGCGCCGCGTCCTGGACACCCAACTCGCCGCACTCCTCCCCGGCCGAAGCCCCTGACAACTGACCAGAGTTCGCCGTTCGACCGCAGACGGGACCCCCCACCCTCAAGGTGCCTGATGTTCAGAAGACTTGGTCAATCTCCCTCCACAGCACTTGATACTCATCCGGCACGGGACGACGAGACGTTACGCCGTGTGTGCCAAGACACTGCGATGGGCCGCTGGGAAGCGGCTCGTGACCTGCTCCAAGCCACTGGCCAGGACTGGGACCGCCGGATCTTCCGGCTGCAGGTCCTCGCTCATGGCGCAGCCGGGCTGCGGTGGGCGGAAACCTGGGCCAACGCTGAACGGGCCAACCCGGATGCCCTTGTGATGCTCGCTTACGTCCAGGCCGTGCGCTCCCTCCTCGTCGGGCCGGAGCGTGGGCGGGAGCTGCTGGAGCAGGCATGGGCGACCTGTCAGGAGGCCGCCGACGCGTTGGAGAGCGATCCCTCCCCATGGGTGGTGCGGATAGTGCTGCTGCGCGTGCACTGCCCCGACCGGAAGACACTCATGGAGTTATGGAGGGAGGTACGCGCTCGCGACCCGTACAACCGGGAGGCCTATCACGAGCTGCTGACCTACGTCTTCCAGCGCCACCACGGCTCGAACGGAGAAATGCACAACTGGGCCCACGAGTTGGCCTCCTTGACGCCGCGCGGCACGCCCCTCGTGGTACTGCTCCTCGTCGCGCACGCCGAGAGCCACCGCATTCGGCTGGAACGGAACAGCCGGACGTACGGGCTGACCATCCACCCTTGGCTGGACTGCCCGGACATCGATCGAGTTCTGGACGGCTGGTGGCGCTACCGGGCTCCGCAGCCGCACGCGCACTTCATGGACGACGCCAACTATCTGGCACACGCCTTGTCGTACGCCAACCGTCACGAGGAAGCATTCGAGGTCTTCGAGGCCATCGGCCCGTATGCCGCACGCCTGCCCTGGGCTTACTGCGGAGACCCGGCACAGCTGTTCCTGCGCCATCGGGCCTGGGCCCAGAAGGCGATCGACCCTCGCTGAGCCCATGAACCGCCGCCCCGGGTCAAATCGCGGAATCCACGTATCCATCCCTGCCTGAAAGGAATCCTTCCCCCGTGCCCTTCGACATTCCCCCCGTCTCGGACGAGGAACGCCTGCGCCAGCTGGGCTATACCCAGGTACTTGCTCGCCGTATGTCCGGTTTCTCGAACTTCGCCGTGTCCTTCACCATCATCTCCATCCTGGCCGGATGCCTGACGCTGTACGGGTTCGGTATGAACACCGGCGGCCCCGCGATGATTATTTGGGGCTGGGTCGCCGTCGGCCTCATGACCCTCTTCGTCGGTCTGGCCATGGCGGAGGTGTGCTCGAGCTATCCCACCTCGGCCGGCCTCTACTTCTGGGCGCACAAACTGGCCCCGCCCCGTACGGCAGCCGCCTGGGCGTGGTTCACCGGCTGGTTCAACGTGCTCGGCCAGGTCGCAGTGACCGCCGGCATCGACTTCGGCGCCGCCTCCTTCCTCAACGCCTATCTGGACCTGCAGTTCGACTTCGCGGCCACCCCGGGGCACACCATGATGCTTTTCGCCGCGATCCTGGCTCTGCACGGGCTGATCAACACTTTCGGCGTGCGCCTGGTGGCCATCCTCAACAGCGTGAGTGTGTGGTGGCACATCACCGGTGTCCTCGTCATCGTCGGCGCGCTCGCGCTCATCCCCGAAAAACACCAGTCCGCGGACTTCGTGTTCGGGGGCTTCGTGAACAACACGGGCTGGTCTTCCACTTTCTACGTCGGCATGCTCTCCCTGCTGATGGCTCAGTACACCTTCACCGGCTACGACGCGAGCGCCCATATGACGGAGGAGACCAACAACGCCGCCGTGGCCGGGCCGCGGGGCATCATCCGCTCCATCTGGATCTCCTGGGTCGTCGGCTTCGTGCTCCTGGTCGGGCTGACCTTCGCGATCCAGGACTACGATGCGGCGCTGGGCAGCTCCACCGGCGTCCCGCCTGCCCAGATCTTCATGGACGCCGTCCGCGTGGCCGGCGGCAAGATCCTGCTGCTTATAGCCATCGGCGCCCAGCTGTTCTGCGGCATGGCCTCCGTCACCGCGAACAGCCGGATGATCTATGCCTTCTCCCGAGACGGGGCGCTGCCCTTCTCCCGCGTCTGGCAACGCGTCAACCCCAACACGCGTACCCCCACCAACGCGGTCTGGCTCGCCGCACTCGGTGCCCTGGTCCTCGGCCTGCCCTACCTGATCAACGTCACCGCCTACGCCGCCGTTACCTCGATCGCGGTGATCGGCCTGTACATCGCCTACGTCATCCCCACATTCCTGCGCTTGCGCAAGGGGGAGGGCTTTGAACGCGGACCGTGGCACCTGGGCCGGGCCAGCCGCCTCATCGGCACCATCGCGGTGATGTGGGTCGGCTTCATCACAGTCCTGTTCATGCTCCCGCAGGTCAGTCCTGTGACGATGGAGACCTTCAACTACGCCCCGATCGCAGTCCTCGTCGTGCTCGGCTTCGCCGCCGCCTGGTGGCTGGTCTCGGCCCGTAAGTGGTTCCTCAACCCCGAGGGGGACCGCGGGCGTCGCGCCCGCCACGCCATCGGTGTCCGCCTGGATTCGGTTGACTGACAGGTGCGCAGGTATGAGGCAGGTGCTCGACGCCCTCGATCCGGCCACAAGCTGATCGCGTGGCCGCGCAGAGGCGGGGGTCTGCCGACGAGACTCAGCTGCTGTCTGCTCCGCCCTGGCTCTCGTCCGGATTTCCTGCAGAAGCCGCGGCAACCTTGCGTAAACGAGCACCAACAGTCGGGGATGACCGTCACCGAGCGCGGGCTTCCACGGTGGGCTGTCGCCGTGCGGGCTGGTCAGGGCGCGGGCTTGCCAGTCGATGCACCTGTCACATGCCGTGTTCCCGTCGAAAGTAGTACAAAGGATCTATGAGTGGGTTTTTCCGGCGAAGGCGATTTTTGCCGGATTCCCTGTCCAGCGACGAGTCCGTGCGCAGTCGGCAGAGGCGGCCGCGTTCGATGCTGAGCGGGCGCAGTGTCGTCGGCCAGATGTTTGTGCTGCAGGTTGTGGTCGTGCTGCTGCTTGCTCTCGGTGCTGTTGTCGTGCTGGTACTGGACGCCCAGCGGGACAGCCGGCGGGAGGCTGCAGATCGCTCACTCGTCGTTGCGGAGAGCTTTGCCAACTCCCCGGGCATTGTGGCGGCCCTGCATTCCCCCGATCCTTCCGCTGTGCTGCAGCCGCGGGCCGAAGAGGCCAGGGAGCGCTCCGGCGTCGACTTCATCGTTGTCATGACTCGGGACGGAATCCGCTACACCCATCCCGTGCCGGACCGCATCGGTAAACACTTCATCGGCACCATCGCGCCTGCCCAGGCCGGCGGGACGGTCATGGAGACCTACGAAGGAACGCTCGGGCCCTCCGTTCGCGCTGTGGTTCCCGTCAAGGGGCCCACTGGCTCAGTGGAGGGCCTGGTGGCTGCCGGGATCACGATGGAGAAGATCGGCGGCGTGGTGACACAGCAGCTGCCGGTCGTGCTGGGCGCTGCGGCTGCCGCGGTGGCCGTCACCACAGGCGGGGCGGCGCTGCTCAGCAGACGACTGTGGCGTCAGACCCACGGCCTCGGCCCCAGTGAGATCACGCGGATGTACGAGCACCACGACGCGGTCCTGCACTCGGTGAAGGAAGGCGTCCTGATCGTCGACCAGGATGGCCGGCTGGTGCTCGCCAACGATGAGGCGCAGCGCCTGCTCGATCTCGTCCCCGATTCCCAGGGCCGACATGTGGGCGAGCTCGGCCTCGGCTCGCTCACTACCGAGCTCCTGGCGTCGGGCCGTGAGGCCACCGACGAGGTGCACCCGGCGGGGAGCCGACTGCTTGTCGTGAACCAACGTCCGATCGACCGGTACGGAGGTACCCCGGGCAGCGTCGCGACACTCCGGGACTCGACCGAGCTTCAGGCGCTGTCCGGCACAGTGGAGGCTGCGCGGAGCCGCCTCAAAGTGCTGTACGACGCCAGTGTGAGCATCGGTACCACCCTCGAGGTGACCCGGACCGCCGAGGAGCTGGCCGAGGCGGCGGTACCGCAGTTCGCCGACTTCGTCACTGTGGACCTGGCAGAGTCTGTGCTGCTCGGCGAGGAGCCGGGGGGTACGAAGCCGGAGCTGCGCCGTACTGCCACCACCGGTATCCGGGACGATCATCCGCTCTACCCCAGGAACGAACTGATCAGGTTTGTCTCCTCCACGCCGCAGGTGAGGGGCCTGACCATCGGGCGGGCGGTTGTCGAACCCGAACTGCGCAGTGCCCCCGGGTGGCAGGCTCAGGACCCCAAGCGCGCGCAGCAGATCCTCGATTACGGAATCCACTCCCTCATCACGGCCCCGCTTACCGCCCGAGGCGTGGTCCTCGGAGTGGCGAGCTTCTGGCGCTCGCAGAAGCCCGAGCCCTTCGAGGCGGACGACCTGTCCCTGGCCGAGGAGCTGGTCGCCCGCGCCGCGGTCTGCATCGACAACGCCCGCCGCTACACGCGGGAACACGCCATGGCGGTGACGCTGCAGCGCAGCCTGCTGCCGCGCGGCCTGCCCGAGCAGAACGGCCTCGAGGTCGCCTACCGCTACCTGCCCGCACAGGCCGGGGTCGGCGGCGACTGGTTCGACGTCATCCCCCTGCCGGGCGCGCGAGTCGCGCTGGTGGTGGGCGATGTGGTCGGCCAAGGGCTGCATGCTGCCGCGACCATGGGCCGTCTGCGCACCGCAGTCCTTAATTTCTCCGCTCTGGACCTGCCGCCCGATGAGCTTCTCGCGCGTCTCGACGAACTGGCCGCCCTCATCGATCGCGGTGAACCGACGGGGGAAAGCACTGACGAGATCACCGGGGCCACCTGCCTGTACGCCATCTACGACCCGATCGAGGGACGCTGCACCATGGCGCGGGCCGGCCATCCCCTGCCTGCGCTCGTCCGCCCTGACGGCACCGTCGAGTTTCTCGAGCTGCCCGCCGGTCCACCGCTCGGCCTGGGCGGTCTGCCCTTCGAGGCGGCCGAGCTGGAGCTGCCCGAAGGCAGCAAGCTGGTCCTCTACACGGACGGCCTCATCTGGAACCGGGAGCGGGACATCGGCAGCTGCCTCGAAGTCCTGAGCAGCACCCTGGGCAGCTTCGACGGAGGGCCGGAGGAGACGTGCGGCGCGGTGATGAAGGCCCTGCTGCCCTCTCGCCCGAGCGACGACATCGCCCTTCTTGTCGCCTCGACCCGCGTACTGCCGAGGGAACACGTCGCGCGCTGGGACGTGCCGCGCGACCCCGCGGCCGTGGGACATATGCGTGCTGTCGTCGCCAGTCAGCTGGCCGAGTGGGACCTGGAGGAAACCGGCTTCATCACCGAGCTGATCCTCAGCGAGCTGATCACCAATGCCATCCGCTACGCCACCGGTCCGATCGGCGTGCGGCTGATCCTCGACCGGGAGCTGACCTGCGAGGTGTCCGACGGCAGCAGCACCGCGCCCCATCTGCGCTACGCGGCCGCCACGGACGAGGGCGGGCGGGGCCTGTTCCTCGTCGCCCAGTGCGCCGACCGCTGGGGCACCCGATACACCCCCGAAGGCAAGGTCATCTGGGCCGAACAACCGCTTCCCGACCGGACAATGGACTGAATGGCCCCGCACCGGGTGCGCATCAACACCATCGTGCCGGGGCGCCCTGTCGTACGCCCTGACGATGTCTCTACGCTGCCCGGGTGCTGTCGTATGACCAACTGACCCCGCCAGAGCGCGATGGCAGCCGACTGGGTGCTGTGACGACGGCGGTGGTCGCGGGCGTCACACGTCAGCTCAGCCCGCCTCAACCGCCGCGACGCCCGGTGCCCGTGCCGGTGAGAACACGGATCTCGGTCTCCGTGTAGTCCGCGCCGCCCGGCTGACGCCGGTCGAGGACCGAGCCGACCCAGCCGAGCAGGAATCCCACAGGAATGGAGATGAGACCGGGGTTTCTCAGGGGGAACACCGCGAAGTCCGCGCCGGGCAACAGCGCCGTCGGGTTCCCCGAGACCGCCGGGGACAGCGTCGTCAACAGCACAGCGACAAGCAGACCGCCGAACATGCTCCAGACCGCTCCCTTGGTCGTGAAGCCCTTCCACCACAGGTTGAACAGCAGCGCGGGCAGGATCGCGGAGGCCGCGATGGCGAAGGCGAGACTGACCAGGAAGGCGATGTTGAGATGCTGAGCCATCATCGACAAGGCGATCGCCGCCACACCGATCAGCCCCACGCCCAGCCGCGCCACGACAAGTTCGCTCTTCTCCGACGCGGTGCCCCGCATGATCGTCGCGCCGTAGATGTCATGCGCCAGGGACGCCGCCGCGGTAAGCGTGAGAGCCGCGACGACGGCCACGATCGTGACGAAGGCGGCACAGGAGACCATGGTGAGCAGGAACGACCCGCCCAGGTGCTCCGCCAGCAGGAGCACGGCCGTGTTGCCGGAGGGAGTGTCTGCGGCGATGGCCTTCGAGCCGACCAGTGCCGCGGCGCCCAGGCCCGTCAGCACCTCGGTCAGAGTGAAGAAGATGACCAGGCAGGCCGCCCACGCGGCCGACTTGCGGGCTCTGCGTCCGCTGGAGACCGTTCCGATTCGCATCAGGACATGCGGCAGGCCGGCAGCACCGAGCACGAACGCCAGTTGCAGGCTGAGGGAGTCGATCTTGCTCGTGCGGTCGTCGAAGCGAATGCCGGGTTGCAGGAAGGCGTCACCGAAGCCGCTGTGACGGGCGGCCGCGTCCAGCAGGTCCGCCGGGCTCCAGCCGAATTCCGACAGCACCGCCAGCACGACGAAGAGACCTGCGCCGAGGAGGACTATGGCTTTGACGCTCTGCACCAAGGTCGCCGCCCGCATACCGCCGATGAAGACGTAGAGGACCATCAGAAAACCGAGGCCGGCCACAACGATCCGCTGGGCGCCCGGTCCGTCCATGCCCAGGACTGTCGCCGCGAGCGCTCCGGCGCCGACGAGCTGGGCGGTCAGATACAGCAGGCAGACGACCACGCTCGTGATGCCCGCCGCCAGATGCGCGGGCCGGGCGTGCAGCCGAAGGGCGAGAGAGTCGCCGATGGTGAACCGTGTGGTGCTGTGGAACGGCTCGGCGACCAGCAGCACCAGTACGGACCAGGCGACCATCGGAGCCAGCACGTAGGCAATGCCGTCGTAGCCGGTGAGCGCGATCAGGCCGGGATTGCCCAGCATCCCTGCCGCGGACATATAACTGCCGAAGATCGCCAGCCCGTTGACGAACGACGACAGCCGCCGCTGACCAAGGTAGAACTCGCTCAGTTCGTCCTCTCCGGAGGATGCCGCCCCGATCGAAAGGAGCAGCGTACAGACGACGCAGAGGACAAAGACAGTGAGAACGGGGAAGGCGCCGCCGGAACCGGAGAGCGCGAGGATGGTGTTCAACGGGGGCTCTCCAGGTGCGCGAAGGAGGCGCTGTGACGCTCGACCATGGGCTCCAGCGAGTTCCTCGCGTACCGTGCGTACCACACGACCGCCCAGCCGGTGATCACCAACTGCACCAGGACCAGGGTGAGTCCGATGTTCAGCGGCCCTGCCCAGGAGTACGCCATGAAACCGGGTGCCTCGTTGGCCAGGCAGACGTCGGCTATCTGGACGCCCAGGACCGCGGCGGTGACCTGGGCGGGGCGGCGGCGTGCGGCACGCAGTTCGCGCAGCGCCGTGGTCTGCCTGGGTCTGGGAAAGGCCCCGGGGTCCGCCTCATGGGACGGTGACACGTCCGCGGACGGCGCGTAGTCGAACGCGGGCGGCTCGGACAAGGCCGTGACCGGCTTTTCCCATGCTGTCGGCGTCGGCGTCGGCGAAGCGGCCAGGGGCCGGCCGTCGTCCCGGGCCAGGCGCGCGGCCATGCTCAGGGCCCATGATCTTCGTTCCGCCCGGACTTCGTGTTCGGCGGCATCGGCGCCGTGCACCGACCGCCGGTACAGGTCCAGGAGTGCGGCCGGTCGGTCGAAGGCCGCGTAGGCGCGGGAGATGGCTCGCCGCAACTCCGCGGCGGAGTAGAGGTGTTCATGGTCGAGAGCACTGAGAAAGAGCGCGGCAGCCGTGGGAGGGTCTTGATCGGGGAAGAGATCGCGGGAATCCATGAGTCGTCCTCGGCAGGAGTGGCGCGGATATGAAGAGCGCGTCGTACGCAGGCTTGTGGCCGCAGCGTTCTCCGGGGCCCGCAGATGGCGGGCCGACGTCAGTGGCGAGGACGCTCGACAAGGACTGAGACTGATACGGGCCGGACTCGCCTCGAAACCATCTGCTCAGTCCGCGGGCCGAGCCGTTCCGGGATCTTCCGGCGTCCTCGTCATCGGCGCCAACCGTGCCGCAGCGATCACTGGCCGACAAGGGCGCGAACAGCAACGATCCGAGGTACTTGCGTATGTTGCGTACCTTGCGCCGCGTGACAGCCGATTCCGGTACCTGCGCCCCCTACGGCACACCGACATCGCCCAGCACGACCTGAGTCCGCCGAAGGGCTTTTCCAACTGCTGATTCCGCGGCCCAACGCTGCGTAGGGGTTGTCCTCAGGCTGCGATCTCGGGCACTACGAGCAGGAAGCTTCAACTGCCCGTCTCCCGCGCGCTCCAGTAGAGAAATGTGCCAACCGGATCATGGTCCGGGTCCTGGACCTGGGCGAGGTCCCACGGGTACAGCGTCATATGGCGGCCGATGCGGCGGAAGGCCCGGGCCGCTTCGGGAAGGCGCTGGGTGCGGACCAGGGCGAACGCCAGGAGGTTGAGGTCGGCCATCGCCTGGGCGTGCGGCTGGGCGGGAGTGTCGAACCAGTGGGTCAGTGCGGTGTCGATCTCCTCGGCGACGCCGGGGCCGTGCCAGTGCGTGCCGGCGCCGAGGGCGTCCGGGCTGCCGGGGCGTAGGCGGTGGCCGTAGTGCTCTGTGCGGGCGGCGAGGGGGAGCAGGGCGAGGGGCGAGCCGTGCGGTGCGGTTTCCGCGACGCGTCCGGCAAACCCGGACATGCCGACGAGGGACCCGCATTCACGAGGGGAGATGTAGCGCAGGAGTTCGTGGTGCGCGCGGCGGTTCCAGGGATCTCGTACGGCGATCTCGTTCCAGACCGGCTTCGCATGCCGCACCGGTACGCGCATGGCGCGCAGCAGGGACAGCAGTGCGATCCAGGGGGTGGGGTCGGCCGGGCAGGCTTCGGCGGCGCGTATGCAGAGCTGTTCGGCGCGGGCGGCGGCTTCCCGGCCGTGCTCGGGGGCCCGGCCGGCCAGCACTTGGGCCTGGACGACCGCCGCGTCAGGCGAATCGGGGCGGACGGTGGCCCAGCGGTCGGCGACGGCCGGCGGCAGGGTCCGGGCGAGTACGGAGATCCGGTGCGTACGGCGGTCCCAGTCGTGGCCGGTCGCGCGGAGAAGATCGGCGACGGGCTGCCAGGCCGCGCCGGTGCGGTCGGCGCCGAGGCCGTGCAGCTGGTGGGAGGGGCGGATCTCGGCGAGGACGCGGCGCAGGTCGCGGTCGTCGAGTTCGGGGCTGATGCGGACCTGGCGGATCCGGCCTCGGCGTCGCAGCATCGGGGGTCCTGGAGGTGAGTGGGGTGGGGGGGGCGGGGGGGGGGGGCCCCCCCCCCCCCCCGCGGGGGGCGGCCCCGCGGGGGGGGGGGGGGGGTGTGTTTGGGGGGGGGGGGGTGTGGAAAAAAACCCCCCGG
>NZ_JBVHDR010000025.1:19890-48009 GCF_055563295.1 Streptomyces sp. NPDC002868
TGTTGGGGGGGGGTGTGGGGGCGGGGGGGCCGCCGGGGGGGGGGGGCGGGGGGGGGGGGGGTGGGGGGGGGGGGGGGGGGCGGCGCGGCCCGCCCCCCCCCCCCCCCACCCCGGATCGGTCAGCAGCAGCGGCTGCTCGGATGGGAGTCTTGATGCCGGGTGCGCATGTGCTCATACTCCCGGCGAGTCGGGACGGGGGCGTACGGATGGTGGCGGCGGTGCCGTTCGCAGTAGCGGTCGTACGCGGCCTCGCCGGTGAACTCCCGTACGTACCACCGCAGTCCGTCCAGCATGCGACGGAGCGTCATTCGCGGGCTCCGGCGAGCGCCTTACGGGGTTCCGGCACCTGCACGTCGATCTGCGAGGCGACGTACGGTACTTCGGTGGTCGGCAGCGGGGCGGGCGAGCGCAGTGCGCGGGCGCACACCACAGCCGCGTTGACCATCACGGTCACGACCAGCAGGAGGAAGAGGGCGATGAGGACGCCGTCGACGGTGGAGTTGGTGACCACCGTGTGCATGTCGTCCATGGTCTTGGCGGGAGGAAGGACGGTGCCGGCGTCGATTCCGTCGGCGTAGCGGGCCCGCTGGGCGAAGAAACCGACGCGCGGATCGTCGGAGAAGATCTTCTGCCAGCCGGCGGTGAAGGTGACCGCGACCACCCAGGTCAGCGGGACGGCGGTGACCCAGGCCCAGCGCCGTCGGCCGGACTTGACGAGGACGGTGGTGCAGACGGTGAGGGCGACGGCGGCGAGCAGTTGGTTGGCGATGCCGAAGAGCGGGAAGAGCTGGTTGATCCCGCCGAGCGGGTCGGTGGCGCCGGTGTAGAGGAAGTAGCCCCAGGCAGCGACGACCAGCGCGCTGGTGATCCAGATGCCCGGCTTCCAGTTGACGCGGCCGATCGGCTTCCAGACGTTGCCGAGCATGTCCTGGAGCATGAAGCGGCCCACCCGGGTGCCCGCGTCGACCGTGGTGAGGATGAACAGCGCCTCGAACATGATCGCGAAGTGGTACCAGAATGCCTTCATGGCGGCGCCGCCGAAGACCCCGGAGAAGATCTCCGACATACCGACCGCCAGTGTGGGTGCGCCGCCGGTGCGGGCGATCAGCGTCTGTTCCTCGACCGCCTTGGCGGCGGCGGTCAGCTGGTCGGGGGTGATGCTGAAGCCGAGGCCGGCCACGGCCTGGGAGGCGGATTCGGCGGTGGTGCCGAGCAGCCCGGCGGGGGCGTTCATCGCGTAGTACAGGCCCGGGTCGAGGACGGCGGCGGCGATCAGGGCCATGACGGCGACGAAGGACTCCATCAGCATCGCGCCGTAGCCGATCATCCGGACCTGGGACTCCTTCTGGATCAGCTTCGGGGTGGTCCCGGAGGCGACCAGGGAGTGGAAGCCCGACAGTGCGCCGCAGGCGATGGTGATGAACAGGAACGGGAAGAGGGAGCCGGCGAAGACCGGTCCGGTGCCGGAGGTGGCGAAGTCGCTCACCGCCTCGGCCTGCAGTTTGGGAGCTGCCACCAGGACACCGACCGCGAGCAACGCGATTGTGCCGATCTTCATGAAGGTGGAGAGGTAGTCGCGCGGCGCGAGCAGCATCCATACGGGCAGGACGGAGGCGACGAATCCGTAGCCGGCCAGGCAGAAGACGAGGGTCGTCGGGCTCCAGGTGAAGGTGCCCGCGAGTGAGGAGTTCTCGACCCAGCCGCCGCCGACGATGGCGAGGAGCAGCAGCGCGACGCCGATCAGACTGGTCTCGGTAACCCGTCCGGGGCGCAGGATGTGCAGGTAGAAGCCCATGAAGAGGGCGATGGGGATGGTCATGGCGACCGAGAAGGTGCCCCACGGGGAGTGGGCGAGGGCATTGACGACGACCAGCGCCAGCACGCCCAGCAGGATGATCATGATGACGAAGACCGCGATCAGCGCGGCCGCCCCGCCCACCTTGCCGATCTCCTCGCGGGCCATCTGCCCCAGGCTCTTGCCGTCCCGGCGCATGGACAGGAACAGCACCACCATGTCCTGCACCGCCCCGGCGAAGATCACGCCGACAACGATCCAGATCGTCCCCGGCAGATACCCCATCTGGGCCGCCAGCACCGGCCCGACCAGCGGACCGGCCCCGGCGATCGCGGCGAAGTGATGGCCCAGCAGCACCCGGCGGTCGGTCGGCTGGAAGTCGACCCCGTCCTCAAGGCGCTCGGCGGGGGTGGCCCGGCTGTCGTCGAGCTTCAGCACACGCCGGGCGATGAAGCGTGAGTAGAAGCGGTACGCGATGGCGTACGAGCCCAGCGCCGCGACCACCAGCCAGACGGCGGAGATCTCCTCGCCCCGGGCCAGGGCCACCATGCCCCAGGCGAAGGCGCCGAGCAGGGCGACACAGGTCCACAGCAAGATCGACTTCGGGTTTGCGCTGTTCATCCGGTTCGTGCGGACGGATCCGGGCATGGCGGCTCCTCACCTTGGCAGGCGAATAGACGTGATCAACGGGCGAGAGGTGTACGGGGAAACGGCTCGAGAGGTGTGCGGGACAGGGGCCGATCAGGGCTCGGGCGGGCGCCGGGTCAGCAGATACGCCGCGAGCATGGCGAGGCTGCACCCCGGCACCCAGGCGAGCTGGTACCAGTAGAAGAACGGCACCCCAGCCAGTTCCGGCCGGTCCTGCGCGTACCAGGGCACCCAGAGCAGGGCGACGACGGGAGCGACGAGGCAGGCGCCGGCCGCGACCCGGCGCCAGACGTGGCGGGGGAGCACGATCCAAACCACTGTGACCTCCTCATTCCTGTCGGTCTGTGCAAGAGTTGTCGGCGTCCGCGATTCGGTTGACAGCAAATTTCCAGAAGATTTCCCATGGTTTCCTGTCATCGCAACCGGCCCCCCGCGCAACTCGTAGGCGACAGGGCTCGCGCACTCCCAGGACACCAAGGACGGTGACCGATGACCGAAGGCCCCATGGCCGCGGCGTTCCTCGCCGTCATCGGTGGTGCGTCCCTGCTCGCCGTCACCGCCCGCCGACTGCACGCCAAGGACGACCTGCCCTCCCTGGAAGGCTGGGCGCTGGCCGACCGGAGCCTCGGCACCCTCTGGACGTGGCTGCTGCTGGGCGGCACGATCTTCACCGCGTACACCTTCGCCGCCGTACCCGGCCTGGTGTACGGCAACGGGGCGCCCGCCTTCTTCGCCCTCCCCTACACCGTGATCGTCTGCCCGCTGGCCTTCGTGCTGCTGCCCCGGATGTGGAGCGTGGCCCGGGACCGCGGCTACGTCACCGCCGCCGACTTCGTGCGCGGACGCTACGGTTCGGCGCCGCTGGCCCTGGTGGTCGCGCTCACCGGCATCCTCGCCACCATGCCGTACCTCGCCCTGCAGCTACTGGGCATCCGAGCGGTGCTCACCGCGGGCGGGCTCTACCCGAGTGCCGCCACCGGTGACCTGGTGATGGCGGCAATCTTCGCCGGTCTCGCGGTGGCGACCTACCGGCACGGTCTGCGCGCGCCCACCGTCATCTCGGCGCTCAAGGGCGTGGCGGTCTTCGGCTCGGTACTCGCCGTCTGCTGGCTCGTCCTGGCCCGGCTCGGCGGCCCCGGTGCGGTCTTCGACGAGGCCGCCCGCCGGCTCAGTGGTCCGGACGCCGGCAATGCCTCCCTCGTCCTCTCCCCGGACCAGCAGCCGGCCTTCGCCACACTGGCCCTGGGCTCGGCGCTGGCCCTGCTGATGTACCCGCACGTCCTCACCGCCGCCTTCGCCGCCTCCAGCCCGCGGGTCCTGCGCCGGGTCGCCGTCGCCCTGCCGGTCTGGACCGCGGTGCTCGCCCTCTTCGGACTGCTCGGCATCGCGGCGCTCGCCTCGGGCGTACGTGCCCCCGACGGCGGCGCCGAGGCCGCGGTCCCCATCCTGGTGGACCGCCTCATGCCGGCGCCGCTGGCCGGTCTGGTCTTCGGCGCGATCACCGTGGGAGCGCTGGTTCCGGCCGCCGTCATGTCGATCGCGGCCGCGACCTCGTTCGTACGCAATGTGTACGTCGAGTACTTCCACCCCACCGCCACCCCCAAGCGCCAGGTGCGGATCGCCAAGGCGGTCTCCCTCACCGCGAAGGCGGGAGCGGTCGCGTTCGTCTTCGGGCTGCGGGATCAGGACGCCATCAACCTCCAGCTCCTCGGCGGCGTCTGGATCCTTCAGGTCTTCCCCGCGGTGGCCATCGGGCTGTTCACACGCCGGCTGCACCACCGGGCGCTGCTCGCGGGCTGGGCCGCCGGGATGGTGTTCGGCACGGTCATGGTCGTACGGGAGGGCTTCTCGCCCGTCGTACCGCTCGGCCTGCCTGGCATGTCCGGTCATCCGCCGGAGATCTACGCGGGACTGGCCGCCCTGATACTCAATCTGGCGGTCGCGCTGGCGGGCACCGCGGTGCTGGACCGGATCGGCACACCCCGGGGTACGGACTCCACCGCACTGCCCCCTTGTCTGACAGCCAGGCACCGGCCCGGGACGGGAGCGAACAACCCATGAGACGCACCATCAGAAGCACGGCTGTCCCGCTGCCCGCGGGACAGCCGGTGGTGAATGGCGGCGCAGCCGCGGACAAGGCCCTGCCGCGCCAGGTATCGGCCGACCCGGTCGAACAGGAGCGGGAGGCGGCCGTCGCCCGGCTCTTCGACCAGCACTACGCCTCGATGCTCCGCCTCGCCGCGCTGCTGGGCGCCGACGACCCCGAGAACATCGTGGCCGAGGCCTACTACCAGATCTACCGGAAGTGGCGGAAACTGCGCGATGCCGACTCCGCGGAGGCGTATCTGCGCTCCACCGTCTGCAATCTGACCCGGATGCGGATACGCCATCTCCAGGTCGCCCGTCGGCACGCCGAGGCCCCGTCTGCCGACCCGGTCACCTCCGCCGAGAACTCGGCCCTGCTCCGCGACGACCAGCGGGTGCTGGTCGATGCCCTCCAGCAACTGCCCGCCCGGCAGCGGGAAGCCCTCGTGCTGCGCCACTGGCTCGGCCTCAAGGAAAGCGAGATCGCCGCGGCGATGGGCATTTCGGCAGGATCGGTCAAGACCCACACCGCGCGCGGCCTCGCCGCTCTCACCCAGGCGATGGAGGCACGGCGATGAGCACCACCCCGGGTGCCCCCGGTACCGAGAAGCAGCTCCGCGAGGCTCTCGAAGCCCTCGCACATCAGGTGCAGCCCGCCCCCGACGCCTATCGCGCCGCCCGCGGCGACTGGCTCCGCAGGGAACGCAAGCGCCGCCTGGTCCTGGCGGTCCTCATCACGGTCGTCTTCGCTCTCGCCGTACTGATCGGCCTCTGGGTCCTCAACCAGACGCCGTCCGGCTCCGGCGCGATCTTCAGCGGTGCCCACAGCCCGGTCGCCTCCGCATCCCACGCGCCGGTCCGGCCGGTCATCAGCCCATGAACGTCCCGTGCTGCACCGCAGGCGAGGCGGTGGGGGTTGGTGCAACGCTCGTGGCGGCGGCGGGGGTGTCGCGCGGGGTGCGACAACCCCGCCCACCGCCGGGCGGGTGTCAGGCGTCAGGCGCGTCGCCGCAGTCTCCTTGCGACGACGAACACGATCACGCCCACCCCTGTCGCCCCGATCGCGGTGAGTGCGACGGGGATCGTCGAGCCCGACCCGGTTGCCGCGAGGTCACCGGAGCCGCCGGTGGTCACGCCCTCCGTGCCCCCGGCCGTGCCGGAGCCTCCAGACGTCTGGCCCGTACTGCCTCCGCTCGTACTGCCTCCGCTCGTGCCGCCGACGGCCGCGGTGGCGGTGACCGTCAGGAAGCCGAGGTTGTTCCGCCCGGGAGCCGCCCTCCCCTGACTGAGGAACACCACTCCTCGCGCTTCGTCGAGTGTCCGGGTAGCTGTGAGCGTGAAGCCGAGTACGGGCTTGATGCCCGGCAACAGCTCTCCAGGGACCCTGCACCGGTACAGTGCGCCCGTCGGGACGGGAGCGTCGTCCTCGGGACCGTCACCGAACGTGGGATCCGTGTAGTTCTCCCAGTGCGTGGTGTTGGGCGTCGCCTTGCACCGCTTGTCGAACCCCAGCACCTTCAATCCGCGCGGGATCTCTACCATCACGGCCTCTCCGGGGCCGCGATACGTCGCCCGGCCCCGGTTGGTCACTCCGACGACGGCGGTGAACCGCTCGCCGACGCGCGTCTTCACGGTCGCGCCCGCGGCCGCCAGATCGGCCACCTGGCCCGTGTCGAACCCGACGATCACGGAGTTGTCGGAGCCGTCGATCTCGCGGGGCGGCGGTGCGGCCTGCGCGGCCTTCTGCTGCGGCTCGGGCGCGAGCTTCAGCACGCCCGAGGTGCCGCGCACGCCGCGGGGCTGCTCCGGGACATTCGGCAGCACCATGTACTCCAGCCTGCTGAACTCCTCGTACTTGCCCATGCCGATCTTCAGCGGCGGGGACAGCACGTGTCGCGCCGAGTCGGCCGGGAGCGGGCTGTTGAGCAGGCACACGGCGCCGACCTTCGGGGACTTGGCGTTCTTGGGGTCGCGGGTCTGGTACCAGCAGTTGGTGTAGCTGCCGAGCAGCTCCGCGCGGTCGTCGCCGTCGAAGCCCCAGATCCGCAGATAGGTGCGCGGCACGGTCTGGCTTCCCGCGTTGGACACCTCCAGCGGCAACGGAACACTCCCGCCGGCGGGCACCCGGATGCGGTACTGCGCCGGCGGAGTCAGCACCAGGTCGGCGGCCTCGGTGACCGTGACGGCCGTCGTGAGCTCGCTCTCCTTGCCGAGCGGGGTGTTGGCCGAGCGGGCGGTGTACGTGACCTGTCCCGTGGCGCCGTTCGCCGCGCCGGCCTTGGCACGGACTTTGTAGGAGTACGTGAAGTTGGGCTCGGCGTTCCAGCGCACTTCGACATCGCCGACCGGGCAGGTGGCGACCGCCCCCGCCACAGCACAGTCCGCTGCGAAGCGGAACTCCGCGACATCCTTGGCGCCGGTGGTGTCGATCACCAGCTCGACGTCCTCCACCAGATCCTGCTGGGGACGGACGTTGACGAACTGGATCTGTACATCCTTGAACCGGGCGTCGTTGGGTACCGCGCCTGTGCGGGCCACCTCGTGCTTCGGCGGTGCGTACACCGCGAAGTAGCCTTCCGGTGCGGGGTCGGCGGCAGAGGGCGGCGCGGCGGCCAGGCCGAGGCCCAGCACCATCGCGGCGCACCAGACCAGAGCGGCACGCGCCGCCCCGGTGGTCAGTCTCAGTCTCATGGTCGGCCTCTCAGCTGGCGCCGGGCTCGTGACTTCGGCCGATGGCCTCCGGTGGAGGAGGCGGGCGTGTCCGTGGCGGTCCGTCAGGCGCTGTTCCTTGCACATTTGACTCCCCGTCTGCCCTTGAGGTTGTACGCGCGTGACGGCCGGACACAGCCCCGAGCCCCGGGGGCGGGTCAACGTCACGCGCGGCGGCCCACGCTGCGACCCGATCATCTGCCGACCACGCCAAAGGTGGAAGAAAGCACCCCAAGTCGTAGGGACGGGGAATACGGCTGCCGTGTGTCCGGCTGTCATCAGCATGAGCACTCTTGGACTGATCGGCAGTGGACACATCGGCAGCACCCTCGCGAGGCTCGGCGTAGCCGCCGGGCTCGATGTGGTCCTCAGCAACTCACGCGGACCAGAGACCCTCGCCGACCTGGTGGCGGAGCTGGGCCCGCGCGCGGGCCGCGACACCCGCCGAGGCGGCGGCCGCCGGCGACTGGGTCGTGGTCACCGTCCCGCTGAAGAACTACCGCCAGGTGCCGGTGGCGCCGCTGGCGGGGAAGGTCGTTCTCGACACGAACAACTACTACCCCGAGCGCGACGGACGGATCGCCGAACTGGACTCGGAAGAGACCACCACCAGCGAACTCCTCCAGCGGCATCTGCCGGACGCCAAGGTCGTCAAGGCGTTCAACAACATCTTCTTCGCGCATCTGGCCGCGCTGACCCGGCCCCCCGGCGCTGCCGACCGCTCGGCGCTGCCGATCGCCGGCGATGACCCGGAGGCGAAGGCCGCCGCCACCCGGCTGCTGGATCTCCTCGGATACGACGCCCTGGACGCGGGGCTCCTCGCCGACAGCTGGCGTTTCCAGCGCGACACCCCGGCCTATGTCGTTCCGTATGCGAAGAACCCGCAGGGTCGCGGCATCTCCATGGACGACCCGGGAGCGAGCGCGGACGCCGCAACGCTGCGCGCGGCCCTGGCCGCGGCCCAGCGCGGCTGAGGAGCGACCGAGCAGGCCTGAGCTTGTCCTACCGTCCAGGCGTAGGTCTGAGGTTGAGTCAGTTCCTGACCAACCACGGCGTGGCGGAGGCCGAGCGGCGCACTCTCACGCTGCTCGCCTGTATCGACGGGCTGATCTGCGACCGTTTGGTGGCCGGCGGGAGAGTGCCGCGCGAGGAGATCCAGGGGCTGGTGGCAGCGGCGCTGAGGGAACCCGACCCGTAGGAACCAGGTCAAAAGCGATTCCGTCACAGCGGCATGAAACCCACACACGCCGCGTTCAGCGCGCTCCCCGCCCTCCTCTTACTTGCCGCCTGCGGGCAGGAGACAGCTCCCGGCCGTACGGCCACACCCTCCCCGCAGCGTTACGAGGTGCGTGCGACCGTCCTGCAGAACACCTCGCACGGGCCTCAGCTCTGCTGGGCGGTCAAGGACTCCCTGCCCCCGCAGTGCGGCGGTCCAGACGTCGTCGGCTGGAAGTGGGACGCCGTGAAGTCCGAGACCGTGCGGGGCGTGACGTGGGGGTCCTACCTCCTCACCGGCACCTGGGACGGCACCCGCTTCACGCTCACCGAGCCCGCGAAGGCAGGCAGCGCCAAAGGGAAGACCGACACCAGCACGAGTAAGGAGCCCGACTTCTCGCCACCCTGCACACCGCCGTCCGGCGGGTGGAAGCCCATCGACCGGTCGAAGGTCACCGACAGGGCAAGCGAACGCGCCTTTCAACTCCATGACGACGACGCGGAGTTCGCGGGCGGCTGGATCTACGAACTCCCCGCCCAGGGAACCGAGCCTGACCAGACCCTCCTCATCATGCGGTTCACCCGGGACCTGCCCCGCCATGAGCGGGAGATCCGCAAGGTCTGGGGCGGTCCTCTGTGCCTCACGACGGCCAAGCACTCCCAGACTGAACTCCGTAAGGTCTCCGCGCAGTTGGGGGACCTGCTTCCGCACCTCTACACAGCGGGCACGGATGTCGTACGCAATGCCGCGAGCGCCCGGATCCTGCTGGTCACCAAGGACATCCAGCGGGACATGGACCGGCGGTTCGGGCCGGGCATGGTGCACCTCGAAGGGGTGATGCACCCGATCGGCGAAGCGGCGGCCGTGCGCCTTCCGCCTCATGCACCGGTTGCAACCTCGCTGTCGTTGTCCGGGCCGTGGGTGACGCGGATTTTGGACTGGCCGTGCGGCAGTTCCTCCCAGTCGGTCATGAAGCGGGCCGCCAGGCCGTGTTTCTCGGCCAGGGCGATGAGTGTCTCGGTGCGGTAGTAGAAGTCCTCCCGCAGCACCTGGTGCTCCTTGCCCTCGGTGCGGTCGAAGGTGAAGTCGAACCAGCCACCCGGTGCCAGCACCCGGCCGACGTTGGCCAGGCACTCCTCGATGACCGGGAGCGGGGAGTGCGAGAAGACACTGTGCGCGTGCACCACGTCGAAATGGGCATCGGGCAGGAAACGCAGGGTCAGGTCGCGGACCGGGGTCAGCGTGGGCAGCCGTTTCTGCAACCCCACGCGCACGATCGTGTCCTGCGCGGCGGCGAGGATGTCGGGTGAGATGTCGATGCCGTAGTAGTGCCCCGGCTCCAGGTGCCGGATGAACCGCCAGCCCGCCCGCAGGTTGCCGCACCCGATCTCCAGCATCCGGTGCTCGGGGCGCAGACCGTGGCCGAGCAGGTAGTCGAACTGCATCGCCCCCAGTGCCAGCCACCGCTCGTGACTGCGGCTGCCGACCGCCGCGTCCGGGTCGGCGCGGGTGTCGGACCGCATCACCGCGCGGTAGTACGAGATGTGGTCCGGCCAGCGGTGGCGCAGCCACGCGTTCCGTGCGGCGCGGGCCATGTGGCGCGGAACCCGCTCGGGGTGGCGCAGTGCGTAGGCGATGCGGTGCCCGAGGGCGGCGCGGTTGACGGTGACGTTCTTGGCAGGCACGCGGTTTGTTCTCCTCGTTCGGTGCGGACGCTGCGGCCGGGCCGCCGCGCCTGGTGGGTCTGGATGCCAGTTTCGGTGCACGGGCCGGAGCCTGATGCGGCTGACCGGCTCCGATGCGGGGGCGGTTCGGGGGATGGTGGTATCAGCCGATTGGAGGTTGCGGTGCTGCGTCGGGCACGTTGGACTGTCGGCGAGGAGAGGCCGGGTGGGGCGATGAGGAGGCCGTCGGTGCGGCACGGTGAACGGTCACGTCGGTTGTGCGCTCTGTGATGGCGGCGATCGGGCGTTGGTACCCGGGGGAGGGCGAGCGGGACGATCCGGACGGGCGGTGGTTGACGGCGGTCATGCATGCCGCGTTCTTCGTGCTGTTGGGCTCCTCGCTCGCCCGCTTTCTGACCCGTGATCAGGGCGACACGCGCACCGTATGGGTCGTCGCGCTGTTCGTCGTCTTCTGCCTGCTGTACGTCATCGGACGGCTGCTGGCACCCGCGCCGCGCCCCGGCGCTCGGCCCACCGCCCGGCATCTGGCCTGGCTGGGTGTGGTGTCGGCCGTCTGGATCGTCCTGCTCGCCCTCGCGCCGAGCGCCACGTGGTGCGCGATGCCGCTGCTGTTCGCCGGCCTGCACACGCTGCCCGCGCGGATCGCGGTGCCGGTGGTGGCCGGGCTCACCGCGCTGGTCGTCGCCTCCCAGATGCGGGTGTCACAGGGCACGCTCAATCTCAACATGGTGCTCGCCCCGCCGGCCATCGCCGCGGTCGCCACCGCCGTCCTGGTCCATCTGCAACGCCAGGCGGCCCGGCAGCGCGTCCTGATCGACGACCTGGTCCGCACCCGCCGTGACCTGGCTGCCACCGAGCGGCGAACGGGCATCCTGACGGAGCGGCAGCGGCTGTCCACGGAGATCCACGACACCCTCGCGCAGGGCCTGTCCAGTCAGCAGATGCTGTTGCAGGCCGCCGAGCGCATCTGGCGGGCGGACCCGGACACGGCCCGCGGGCACATCCGGGACGCGGCCGAGATCACGTCGCGCAGCCTTGCCGAGGCCCGCCGGTTCGTCCACGACCTGGCCCCGGCCGATCTCGCCGAGCGCACCCTGGCCGAGGCGTTGAACGCGCTCGCAGACCGCGAGAGCGGCGCGGGGCTGACGGTGGTCTTCCGGCTCGACGGCACCCCGGGCCCACTGCCGGAGCGGGTCGAGGCGGCGCTGCTGCGCATCGCGCAGGGCGCGCTGGCCAACGTGCGCGAGCACGCCGCGGCGACGCGGGCCGCGCTGACCTTGACCTGCCTGGACGACCAGACCTCGTTGGACATCGCCGACAACGGCCGCGGCTTCGACCCGGACGGCCCGCCGGTCCCCGAAGCGGGCCGGGCGCGCGGGCACGGGCTGCCGGCCATGCGCATCCGGGCGAGGCAGTCGGGCGGCGCGCTCACCGTCGAGTCCACGCCGGGCGAGGGCACCGTCGTATCTGCCGCCATCCCCCTCACCATCGACGCCCCCAGGGAGACCGCGCCGTGAGCCCATCGAAGTCCTCCTCGCCGATCCGGCTGCTGCTGTGCGACGACCATGCCGTGGTGCGTGCCGGGCTGCGTGCGCTGTTGTCCAGCACCGACGGCATCGAGGTGGTCGGTGAGGCGGGCAGCGGCGAAGAGGCGCTCGCGGTGGCCGCCCGTACCCGGCCCGACGTCGTGTTGATGGACCTCCAACTCGGCGGCGGCATGGACGGCGTGACGGCCACCCGGCACCTGTCGTCAGATGGCGGAGAGGGTCCCGACACGCTGGGCCCACGCGTGCTGGTGCTCACTATGTTCGACACCGACGCCGACATCACCCGCGCCATCGAAGCGGGTGCCGCCGGCTACCTGCTCAAGGCCGAAGGGCCGGAGGAGTTGTTCGCGGCGATCCGCAACGCGGCGTCCGGCCGCACCGCACTGTCGGCTCCGGTCGCCGACCGGGTGTTGGCCCAGATGCGCAGTCCGCGCCCCGCCCTGTCCGAGCGCGAGCGCGACATCCTCCAGCAGTTGGCGCGCGGCCTGGGCAACCGGGAGATCGCCCGAGCCCTGTTCATCAGCGAGGCCACGGTCAAGACCCACCTGGGACGGATCTACGGCAAGCTCGGGGTGGAGACCCGAGCGGGGGCGGTGGCGGTCGCCAAAGAGCAGCGATTGCTGCCGTGACGCCATCCCCGCCGCCCCTGCTTCTCCTTGCCCACGACCTCATGTCCCCGGCGGGATTGGCAACCGTCCTCGATGGAGCCATGCGGCCGGTGCAGCCCGACGCGCGAGGTCCTCGCGACCCACTGGCCGGACGACAAACCGAAGGAGCACACGTACGGCATGGGCAGCCTGTGCGCCGCCTCCGACGGAATCGCCAACCCGTGGCATGTACTCGACCTTCGACGCCCCATGCGAGAGCAAGGTCGTTGAGCTGCCAGGGTCGCAGCAGGAAGCCACCCCCAGGACTATGGCCGTTGGACGGCTACGCGTTGACGGGCTGTTCGTACCGCGTTGGCCAGGTGGGTGATGTCGTAGGCGCCGTGGTGGCGTACTCCGTTGATGAAGAATGTCGGTGTCCCGGACACGCCGCTGAGGTCGGCGGATTCCACGTCCTCGGCGACCCGCCCCGAGCCGATTCGGTTTCGCAGGTCTTGCTGGAAACGCTGGGTGTCCAGACCGATCTCTGACGCGTAGCCGACGAGGTCGGATGCCCGCAGGGCGTCCTGGCGCTCGAGGAGGAGGTCGTGCATTGGCCAGAAGGCGCCCTGTGCGGCCGCGGCTTCGGCTGCTTCTGCGGCCAGTTGGGCGTGAGGGTGGACGTCGGTCAAGGGCAGATGCCGCCAGACGTAGCGGACGTCGCCGAAGTCGGCGAGGAGCGCGCGGACGACGGGTTCAGCCTGACCGCAGTAGGGGCATTCGAAGTCGCCGTACTCGACCACCGTGACCGGAGCGTCCGGACGCCCGCGGATGTGGTCGCGCTCGGCGTCGACGGGCGCGGCCAGGTCGACGATGGCCTCCGTCGCGCCCAAGAGCGCACGCATGCGTGTACGGCGCGGCAGCAGTCCGATCACTGCTGTGACCGCGCAGGTGAGGGCGAAGGCACAGACGACCGCACCGAGGATGCCGATCTTCGCTTCTTCCAGTTGGTCGCCGGTGAAGGCGAGAGTCGCGATCAGCAGGGACACGGTGAATCCGACGCCTGCGATGGTGCCGCCGGCCGCTGTCGCACCCCAGCCGACCGGCGGACGTGTCCGTCCATGGCTCAACCGGCTTGCCAGCCACGATGTACCGAAGACCGCAACCGGCTTGCCCAGGACGAGGCCGAGCAGGATGCCGAGAGTGACTGGTGAGTGCACAGCGCTCGACAGCTGCTCGGAGCCGATGGGGATGCCTGTGTTGGCCAGTGCGAACAGCGGCACGATCACATAGCTGGTCCACGGGTGGAACATCCGCTGCAGCCGCTCGTTGGGCGAGATCGCCGACGCCAGCCCCTGCCGTACGGAGCGCTCGAGCTCCGGCGTCGGCTGCTCACGGAACAGTCGGAACAGGAAGCTCGCGCGCTCCAGGTCGCTGCGGGCCGCCGGGTACGCGTTCGTGAGCAGCCCAATGGCCAGACCGGTGACGACAGGGTCGACGCCGGACTTCAGCAGTGCCGTCCATGTCGCGATGGCGAGCAACGCGTACACCGGACCTCGGCGCACTCCGGCGGCCCGCACCAGCAGAATGACGCCGAAGATGCCCAATGCCACCACAAGGGCGGCCACGGAGATGCGGTCGCTGTAGGCGATCGCGATGACGCAGAGCGCCACGAAGTCGTCGACCACGGTGACTGTGAGGATGAAGGGGCGCAGGCCCGCCGGCAGGCGCCTGCCGATCAGGGCGAGCATGCCCAGTGCGAAGGCGGTGTCCGTGGACATCGCGGCGCCCCAGCCGTGCACGGAGGCGTGGCCGCTGTTGATGCCGAGGTAGATGGCTACTGGTACGAGCATGCCGGCGATGCCGACGAGCAGGGGCAGTGTCACGCGACGGCGTTCGCGCAGCTCGCCCATGTCGAACTCTCGGCGTGCTTCAAGTCCGACGACAAAGAAGAACAGCGTCATCAGACCGTTGTTGACCCACTCGCGAAGGTCGAGCGACACGCCGTGGGAGCCGAGCTCGAGCGACAGAGGCGTGCCCCAGAAGGACTCGTAGGAGTCCGGCCCGATGTTTGCCCAGGCAAGCGCCGCCAGCACTGCGGCCAGCAGGAATGTGGCACTGCCCGTCTCGGTCCGCAGGAAGTCGCGCCACGGCGTTCGCATGTCGTCGCCGCAAACGGTCTGCCCGGACAGGCTGGGAGCCGCTGAGGGTTCGGTCACTTCACGATTCTCTCCCGCGTCCAGCCGTCGAGCCTGCTGTCGCGCGCCGTTGGAACGCCGCCCGTTCCAGCTATGTGGTGAAACCATGGCGCGTGCCTGGTCACGGCTGACGGTGACCGGTCGGTCCGTCGGGTACGACGTCATGCGTATGGGCCGGGCTGGGTGTGGCATCCGCTGTCACATCTCCGGCCTCCTGCGCCTGGGCGAAGAGGGCAGTGACGGCTCCTGACAGGAGTCGACGTGTGTCGCACGCACGCCACCGGGCTTGCCGAGTGGACCGTCAGCCATGCCTTCGAGCGTGGACGACCGGTTCTCCTCAGCGGATCCCGTTGCCGGAAAAAAATGCGGTGCTCCGGCCACCCCCAGTTCCATACACTCGCCACGAAACGCGCTACAACATCGCAGCGCGCGCCTTGACGAGTGAGGGGAGCCGGCCGTGCGTCACCGCACCGCTGTCGTTGTTCCCCAGTCACGGTACGAGGTGATCCTGGTGTCTTCGCCTGTCCGGCGTCGGCTGCGCGGCCGGCGCCGGATCTCCGCGACGAACGCCTGACCCCTGTCTGTCCGGCCTCGACCAACGCCTCGGAACATCCCGAGGCGTTGCGCCGCCTGGGGGTTCGGGCGTGGCCTGAGGGCAGGTCTCCGTCCGGGAAATCGCGCTGACTTGCTGTCGGTCATTGCGAAAGGCCAGAGTTGTGCGCACCGAACACCTTCACTTCAACAATCCGCTTACCGGCGTCCGTAATCTGGGCATCCTCGCCCACGTTGACGCCGGCAAGACCACCGTCACTGAACGGATCCTGTATGTCACCGGCGCCACGTACAAGCGTGGAGAGGTCCATGACGGTACGACCGTCACCGACTTCGATTCCCAGGAGCGCGATCGTGGAATCACGATCTTTGCTGCTGCGGTGAGTTGTGACTGGGACGGCCACAGGGTCAATGTGATCGACACTCCCGGCCACGTCGATTTCTCCGATGAGGTGGAGCGCTCGCTGCGTGTGCTCGACGGCGCCATCGCGGTGTTCGACGCCGTTGCGGGTGTCGAGCCCCAGAGCGAGTCGGTGTGGCGGCAGGCCGACCGCTACGGGGTGCCGCGGATCGCATTCGTCAACAAGCTGGACCGTGCCGGTGCCGACCTGGACCTGGCGGTCGAGTCGATCCGGGAGAGGTTGCATACGGTTCCGCTGGTGGTCCAGATGCCGATCGGCCAGGAGGACGGGTTCATCGGCGTGGTGGACCTGCTGCGTATGCGCTCGCGAGTCTGGTCCGACGGCTGCGACACCTTCGAGGACGGTCCTGTGCCGGAGACCTTGCGGGAAGAGGCATGCCGGCGGCGCCGGCTGCTCGAGGAGGTGGTGGCTGAACTCCACCCGGTCGCGTTGGAGGAATTCTGTGCAGAGTCGACGGTCTCCGCGCGGACACTGGCCGCCGCACTGCGGGATCTGACACTCGCCGGTGACGCCGTGGTGGTGCTGTGCGGATCTGCCTACCGCAATCGTGGGATCGAGCCGCTGTTGGAGGCTGTCGTGGCCTATTTGCCCTCGCCGCTGGATGTGCCGTCGGTGCGTGGCACCGTCGACGGCTCGGTACAGGAGCGGGTCGCCGACCCGGCGGCGCCGTTCGCCGCACTGGTGTTCAAGGTGAACTCGACCGCCACGGGGCGGCTGACCTACCTGCGGTTGTATTCGGGAACGATCGGCAAGGGAGAGGCGGTGTTGGATGTGGAGGCCCGGCGCACCGAGCGGATCAGCCGGATCCTGCGTGTGCAGGCCGACCGGCACGCGGAGGTGGAGCGGGCGGTTGCCGGGGACATCGTCGCAGTGGTCGGAGTGAAGGCGGCACGCACCGGCGCCACGCTCTGCACACCCGCAGCGCCGTTGATCCTCGAACCGCCGAGGGTGGCCGATCCGGTCGTCTCCGTGGCAGTGGAGGCACGCAGGAGCATCGACACCGACCGGTTGGCGTCGGCGTTGGCACGACTGGTTGAGGAAGACCCTTCGCTGACGGTCCGGACTGACCGTGAGACCGGTCAGACGGTGCTGTCGGGCATGGGCGAGCTGCATTTGGAGGTCGCGGCGGAGAAGATGCGTCGCGCCCACGGGCTGGATGTCAGCGTCGGCCGGCCGCAGGTGGCCTATCGGGAGACGGTCGCCCGCGGGGTGTCCGGGCTGGTGTACCGCCACGTCAAGCAGGACGGAGGCGCCGGCCAGTTCGCCCATGTCGTCCTGGATGCGGAGCGGTTGGACGCCGCAGGGCTTGACGGCAGCGGCAGCGCGGTTGACTTCGTGTTCCACTCGACCGTTGTTGGCGGACGTGTGCCGACGGAGTACGTCCGGGCGGTGGAGGCCGGTGCCGGGATGCTCTGGCTGAGGGCCCCCTGGGCGGTCACCCGGTCACCGGGCTGCGGGTCACTCTGACGGACGGGGCAACCCATCCCAAGGATTCCTCGGAGATGGCGTTCCGTACCGCCGGTCGGCTCGCGTTGCGGGAGGCACTGCGCGCCTGCGCGATGGTGCTGTTGGAACCGGTGGCTGAGGTCACGGTCACTGTGCCCGACGACGCGGTGGGCGGGGTCCTCGGCGACCTGGCGGCACGGCGCGGCCGGATCTCGGGCTCGACCGCCCGGGCAGGCACGGCAGTGATCACCGCGACCGTGCCGCTGGCCGAGTTGTTCGGCTATGCCTCCCGGTTGCGTAGCCGAACCCAGGGCCGGGGCACATTCACCAGCCGGGCCACCGGCTACGCCCCGGTACCAAGCGGCGCGCCCAAGGGGATGCCGTCACGGTAGACCCCATTGATGGCCCCGCCCGTGTAGGGGCGGGGCCATCACTGTTGACGGAGGCGGACGAACACTTCACGGCTCTTTCTTCGTCACAGGCGATGTCATGGAATGACTCACGGCGCGCCCAACGTGCACTGGCCGGTTGCAGCGTGCCCTGGGTGTTGGCGCCTTGCCCACGTCAAGCGAACCTCGGCTTGGAACGAGGCGCGCAACGACTCACACAAGCAGGTCCGCGCTGGTTTCGACGACGTCTTCACCCGCGGGGTGTGGCGCGGCCCCCCGGACGCCCACTTGTTCCGACTCAGCGGCCCGGAACCCGTCCAGACTCAGGTCACCAGTGTGATGCGCCCGAAATCCTGAGGGTAAGTGGCGAGGGCCTGTCCGGCGGATCATGTGACAACTAGGCTGCGACGATGGAACGCGTAACCGACGTACCCGAGAGCTTCGCCCAGTCTGCAGATCGGGACCTGGTGAATGACTACGACAGTTTCGCCGAGGCGTACTCGGCGGAGAACGAGAACAACCTCGTGAACGGGTACTACGAGCGGCCCGCGATGGTAGCTCTCGCCGGAGACGTGGCCGGCCGTCGGATCCTGGACGCCGGTTGCGGCTCGGGCCCCCTGTCCGCTGCACTACGCGACCGCGGTGCGGTCGTCACCGGCATCGACGCCAGCGCCGGGATGCTGGCGTTGGCAAGGCGGCGGCTCGGTGACGACGTAGCCCTGCACGTGGTCGACCTGAGCGACCGCCTGCCGTTCGCCGACGGTGCGTTCGACGACGTGGTCGCGTCGCTGGTGCTGCACTACCTGGAGGACTGGGGGCCGACGCTGGCCGAGTTGCGGCGAGTGCTCAGGCCCGGCGGCCGGCTGATCGCGTCGGTGGACCACCCTTTCGTGGCCTACACGATCCAGGATCCTCGGCCCGACTACTTTGCGACCACCAGCTATACCTTCGACTGGACGTTCAACGGGCAGTCCGTCCCGATGAGGTTCTGGCGCAGGCCATTGCACGCGATGACCGATGCTTTCACCACCGCCGGTTTCCGCCTTGCTGTCATCAGCGAGCCGCAGCCCGACCCGGCCGCCCGTGAGCTGTTCCCCGACGACTTCCATGACCTTTCGACCAAAACCACCTTCCTGTTCTTCGTCGTCGAGGTACCGCCGTCGGCTACCGGCTCGGACGACTAGGGGGTGTCTCCCCCTAGCCAGTCGCGGATCACGAGCGGAGCCAGAGTCGGATCGAGGCGACGATGACGGTGCCGTGGAAGATGTAGGCGCGTTTGTCGAACCTCGTGGCCACAGCCCGGAAGCTCTTCAGGGCGTTGATTGTCCGCTCCACTTCGTTCCTGCGCTTGTAGATCCTCTTGTCGAAGCCGACGGGTCGGCCGCCCTTGCTGCCACAGGCTTGCCGGTTGGCCCGCTGATTCTTCGGCTCGGGGATGGTGTGCTTGATCTGGTGCTGTCTCGGGTAGCGACGGTTGCGGCGGGACGAGTACGTCTTATCGCCGCCGAGGTGGTCGGGCCGGGTGCGCGGGTGTCCGCCGCCCGGCCGGCCGACGCGGATGCGTTCCATGACCGGGATGAGTTGCGGGGCATCGCCCCACTGGCCCGGGGTGACCAGCAGGGCCAGCGGGCGGCGCCCGGCTTCACCGACGAGGTGGACGACGCCACGCAGGAGCTGCACGCCATGCCCACGAGCAATCGCGCCCCGGGACCGTGGGTCTTCCAGCCGTCGAACTCGACGACGAGGTGCAGCGCCTCGTCCCGCATGCCGACGCGCTCGCGGCGGTATCGCGCTGTACCGATCCGCAGTCGCCCAGACCTGTCACGGGCCGATGGTCGTCGGCCGGGCTCCGCGGGGCGTCGCCCCGCTCCCCGCTCCCCGCTCTACGCGCCCGGCAGGTGAGGCAGTAGCTCGGAGATGCTGTTAACGATCACCGACGTCCCTGCGCGCACCAGTGCGCCGTGCTCGATCTCGCTGCGCGCGTAGCCGAGAAAGGCGACTCCGGCCTCCCGAGCGGCCTGATAGTCCGCGACCGAATCCCCGATCATCAGGGATTCGGCCGCGGTCGAGCCTGTGATCTCCAGGGCTCGCCTCAAGCAGTGCGGATCCGGCTTGAGCAGTTGCGGGTCGGGCATACGACCGTGAACATGCTCGCCGAAGTAGTCCGTAAGCTCCATGCGCCGGAGATAGAACCGGACGGCACTCGCGGAGTGCGCGGATCTGGAGGATGCCGTCAGCTGCCCGGTTCTGATCAATGCAGAGCAGGAACGGACCCGGCTACGGATAGCGGATGGCGGAGCCGTTCACTCCGTAACCGGCAGCAACCCGCGTTCGGCGAAGACCTTCTTGGCGACGAACGTTGCGTTGAGGGCCTTGGGCATGCCGCAGTAGACGGCGGAGTGCAGCAGGGCCTCAACGATCTCGTTCGGTGTCAGGCCGACGTTGAGTGCGGCGTTGACGTGGACCTCCAGCTGGGGCTCGCAGCCACCGAGGGCGGTGAGGATGCCGAGCGTGACCAGCTGGCGGTCGCGGGGCGCGAGCCCCGGGCGGTCGTAGATGTCGCCGAATGCCCAGGCGACGACCTGATGGCCCAGTTCGGGCGAGACATCGGCCAGCGAGTCGATGACACGTTGGCCCGCTTCGCCGTCGACAGCGGCAAGCACCTTCATACCGCGCTCGAAGCGGTCTTGCCTGGTCTCGGCCGACATGTGCACTCCTTGTTTCGGCTTGTTCAGCGGGCAGGCGTCCTGGTGATTAATCCGTTACTGGCTGCGATTGGACGATAGGTCTTGGAGAGCGCTCGAAGTCAAGGCCGATCCAGCTCGGAAGCATGCTGGGGGAGACCATTGGGTTCGTTTGGTGCGGCGGGTGGTGCTGCAGCCCGAGCGGCATCTACGGGGGAGTGACGACCCCAGGGCTTCCAGCCGATGCCGGGCTCCTGCGGTCAAGCCCAGATCGTTGCCGTGTACCGCCGTTGAGCCGTTCCTGTTCCGTAAGCTCCGCGCGGCTTGCGGCACGTGCGGGGGCGTGAGCCGATCTGCGGGCGGGCGTTCAACCGCGGTGGCGTTCGTTCCGCCAACGTCCCTTACACGCCTTCCCGTTGGTCGATCGGCAATCACTCCATCGGGATGGGGACCAGAGGGTAGCCTCGCCATGATGGAGCCAGGTCCTTGTGCCCTTGCGGGAGAAGCGGAGTGCGCGCTGTGGTCAGTGACAATCGGTCCGAGGCGACCTCGATACCCTTCGACGTGCCGACCTCGGCGCGGGCCTATGGCTGGATGCTGGGGGGCAAGGACAACTACGACATCGACCGGGAGTTCCTCCTCTCAACCCTGCCGGACTTCCCCGAGTGTGTGGACATTGCCAGACAGAACCGCCAGTTCCTGTACCGGGCAGTGCGCTACCTGGCGCGGGAGGCGGGGATACGCCAATTCATCGACATGGGGTGCGGGTTGCCCACTGACAACAATGTGCACCAGGTCGCCCAGCACTTCGCGCCGGACGCCCGCGTCGTCTATGTCGACATCGACCCGATCGTGCTGGCGCACGGCCAGGCGCTGCTGGCCGACGATGCCACCACCGCGGTGATCACCGGCGATATGCGCGACCAGCAGGCCATCCTCGACCATCCCGACGTGGACCGGCTGATCGACTTCAGTGAGCCGGTGGCTGTGCTGTTCCTGTCGGTGGTGCACCACCTCAGCGATGCCGACACTCCCCGCCGGGTCCTTCGGACGATCATCGACCAGGCAGCACCGGGCAGCTACTTGGGCCTGTCGCAGGTCGTCTCCGACGACCCGGCCACGTGCTCGGAAATGACCGCGCACATCTCTGGGCGTGGCATCCCCTGGCAGACCCGCACCCCCGCCGAACTCGACGGCTTCCTGGACGGGCTGGAGCCGGTAGAGCCGGGCTTGGTGAACTTGGCGGACTGGCGCCCTGACCCCGACCAGCCGCCGCTTGCCCCGGTGCACGCGGCCCTGACCTCCTACCTCGGCGCCACCAAGCTGAACCAACGCGTTTACGAGTACGGCGGGGTGCTCCGCACGTCTTGAGGTCGGGTGACATGGCGACCGGGGCACGGCCTGTCATGCCTTCGCAGTTCGCCGAGGCGGGCATCCTCCTCCCGAAGCACCAACGCCACTGATCGAGTTCGTGCCCGCCCTCTCGGGTCGGGACGCGTGCTGCGTACGTCGGCAAGGAAAGCGGCGAATGGATCACTTACGACAAGGCCGGCGAAGAGTTCAAGCGGAGGGACTACCGCGACTGAACCAGTGCAGCAGGTGCCGAAGCGGGCGAGCAGCCCGTTGAGGGAAGCCGGGGTTCGTTGTCGGGATGGGATGTTCGGCGGGCTCGCGTTGTGGGTGGTTGCGGGCGCAGCCCCTCGTACCTGAGGGAGATCCGGAACCAGCCACCTTCGCGAGCATCGAACTCGTGCACCTGGCTGCTCATGCGGTCATCGCGTCTGCATCGAGAAGCGCCCTATAGACGGCCGAACGCCGGGCGTTGATGTGATGGGAGATCCGCTTCGCGTACACGTAGCCGGCCTTCCTACGGCCTGCTCGTGGGCGCGAGAGTCGCGGCGCCGGACCAGCGGCCGGCAGCCAGCGCTCTCGCAAAGCACTCTAGTCGGCGCCCACCAGCCTCGGAGATGGCCGCAGATTCAGCCTTGCCACCGCCTCCTGTACATCCTGCGGCCACAGCCACAGCCGATAGACCGGCGGCACCTCGAAGTAGTTCTCCGGCCCATGCAGCACCCGGTCGCGCATGTCCACGCAGTACCGGCTCCGCCACGCGAACAGCTCGCGCGGAGTCAAGGACCGTCCCTCAATCTTCTTCTTGGTGATGTCGTGGAGCTTTTCGACGGCGCGGTACTCGTACGCCAGCAGCGTCTCGTCCGACGCCCAGATGCCCTGCCCCTCCGCCACCGCCTTGTCGCCCGCGGCCAGCAGCAGGGGAAGATCCAGCTCGCCCGGGATCGACGGGTAGATGATGAAGGGCGCCGCCCAACCCGCCGCGATCAGGTCGAGGTTGAAGGTCGATCGCTCCTCCCTCGGCATCGTCTTGCGTTCCTGCGCCGAGAAGTTGGGGGCTATGTACGCCAGCAGGCGGTGGTTGTCATCGAACGGAGCGTCCGCCGTGTGGATGTACAGGTTCCGCGGGCGGCCGTTGGGGCGGGCCAGTCGTCTGGCGATGTTCTCCTTCGAGAAGTCGGACGCCTCCGTGCCCTGCTGGAAGTGCAGGCTGCCCGCGCGGCCCGTTTCCAGCTTCGGGAGGAGAAATTCCGCGAGCCCAGGAGAGATCGGGGCGTCGCCCTGGCGGATCCACTCGGCGAGTTGCGAGAACTCCGCGTCGATCAGCGCCGCCCGTTCCGCCGAGCCCGCCGTCACCTCAGGGGTGTCGACGGAGAGCATACGGATCGGCATCCGAATGTTCGGGGTGTCGCCGTCGTGGACGTCTGCCAGTGCGCGGGAGCCCAGCGATGGCATCGTGGCACCGGCGGGTGACCACAGGATCTGTACGGGATCGATCACGACCGACTCCCTCCGACTCGCGACCGCGGGAACAGGTCCAGCTCAACGCGGACCAGGACCCTTTGTGATCGTCAGTCAGTTGAATGGTGGAGTTCTACGGCTGCGACACGGCCGCGCTGCCAGCATCACTCGGCAGGGACCGGCCCGCAAGGCGGAATTCCTGCTTCCGCATAAAACGTCCCCGGTCACCAATAGACGGCCGGGGTATCCATCTGCACACATCGGGTGGTTGTAACCTCATGCCTTCAGCGCGCATGAAGAGGTCAACGTCCACGAACGCCTCGCCGCAGCTGTATGGGGTCACTGTCGTACCGGATTGCGCGCCCATCCGCTGCTGCGCTGTCCGGCCGATGCCCGCGACGCCACTGAAACCGCGCGGCCGGGTGCGCTGAGCCGACGACGTCACGGTGGAGCGCCAGTCCATTGCGGACGAGAGACGACTCACCCGTTCGGAGTAATCCGGTTGTACTCCAAGTCGCACATCACCCGATCGGAGTGGTCAATGGTGGTGAGCTGACGCGAGATCTCCGTTCCACCCCGCAAGGGGCACCTCCGCCCCATGGACAAGGAAAGGACTGGACGGGCCAAAACCACCGTCACCGCGAGGGGTTGATGCCAATGGGAACCATCGGCTCCACTGACGCCCTTGCGGATGTTCACGCCGGCGACCCGTATCCCGTCTATGACCGACTGCGTGAGACGGAACCGGTGTACCAGTTCCGGACCGGCTCCTACCTGCTGACCCGTTACACGGACTGTCAGCGTGTTCTGGTCGAACGGGAGTGCTTTCGGGCGCCGGGCGGCCACGGGCCCTCCGGCCGGACAGTGCACCATCCGACGCCTGTTCTGTCGCGTGTCATGAGCTCACAGAACCCACCCCGGCACACCAGAATGCGTACCGCGGTGGCCAGGCCATTTGTCGAGCATGTGCGACGTCAGCAGCCGTGGCTCAGCAAGCTCTGCGACCAACTGCTCGAACCTGTGGTCGAGACCCTCCGTAACGGGGCGGCCGACATGACCGCACTTGCCGAGGCATTTCCCCGCGACACGATCATGCACTTGCTCGGGTTGTTCCCGGGTGATCGAGACCTTGTGTCGATGCTCGTCGCCGACATCTTTCCCACCTCCGGGCCCTTGCCCGGACAGGACCGTGCTGGTGCTGCGGCGATGCGGCAGCTCACCGACTACCTTCAGGGGGAAGTGGTTCGCCGGCGCCGCGCACCTGGCGATGATCTGATGTCCGAACTCGTCCGTGCGCACACCGACTGCCCTGAGGCTCTGCCTCATGACGAACTGATCAGTGTTCTCACCGGACTCATGGTCGCCGGGTACCCGCAGATAGCTGCGGGGATCGAGACCGGGGTCGTTCTGATGATGCGCCACCCGGACCGGGCGGTCTTCCTGGACGACCCCGTCCGCGCCCGGCTGTTCGTCGACGAGGTGCTCCGCTACGACGCGCCCGTACAGTTCACCCCCGCCCCCCGAATCCCCACGAAAGCGGTGGTCCTCAGCGGAGTGACGATACCGGCGGGGGCACAGGTCTGGCCGGTGCTGGGTGCCGCCAACCGGGATCCCGGAGTGTTCTCACAGCCGGATGAGTTCAGGCCGGGGCGCGACGGCCCACGTCACCTGAGCTTCGGCGGAGGTGCGCACTACTGCCTGGGCGCCGAACTGGTGTACCTCGAGATGTCGATGCTGCTGCGGCGGCTACGGCACCGTCTTCCGGATCTCGCGCCGGCACAGCCCCCTTGTCAGCGGTTCGGGCGGCTACGCGGTTTCACGTCTCTTCCTGTCATACGTGGGGAGCGCTGATCGTGATGAACGGTAGTGGTCCCAATGAACACGCGGACAGCGTGCATGTCTTCCTGGAGAGTGCCCCTTGCTCCACGTTCCTCGACGCCGCTGTTCGTGTCTATGAAGCGATCAGGCCGGGCTTCCCCTACTCGTGCTTCGGTGTGCTGGTCGGCTCCATGCGGGGCGAAAGTGCCCGCATCGAGCGTGTCGAGTTCGGCCGCAATGTCCGGGCCACCGACAGTGCGGCCCTGGGGGAGTTCTCCGAATCCATAGTTCCCTGTTTCGGAACGGCTTACAAAAACCCCCATCGCGGGTACTGGTGCGATTCCACCGACCTGCTTCGGATCATGCGGGACGCCGAAGTGGACGAGCTTGACATCCTCGGGTCCATACACCTCCATCCCGACTGGCACAACATCGACTCACCGGGCGGCAAAGGGCCACCGCTGAGCGAGCACCCGACGCGGATGGACAAGTATGCATTCGCCAATACCGGGTGGCCAGTCAATCTCATTTGTTACCTGGAGCGCCGGAACCGCAGCATCTATCACTCATGGGGCGCATGGACCCCACGTACCTCTGATCCCTCGAACCCGCATTGCGACGCGTTGCCGGTGCGCCTGGCCCTGCCCGCTCATGCACGAGTCCACCGGACACAAGCGGCTCCGCAGTACATGGAGGACCCGTGAATTCCGAACAGGCCGACAACGCCGTCACTTTCCGTATGCCACCCGAGCGCATGGCCCCCGACGGTGTCACCGATCTCATGGAGCAGAAGAATTACGTCAACGCCCCGTATCCGCTGCTCGCGCAGCTGCGGGCCGAAGGGCCTGTACGGCGCGTGATGTTCGCCGGTGTTCCCGTGTGGCTCGTCACGCGCCATGAGGACATCCGGGCAGCGAGCAAGGATCCACAGTTGAGCAACGATCCGCGGCGGGGTAACAGGGCCGTGCAGTCTGCTCCGTGGGTTTTCGCCACCGAGACCTACACCGTCACGCGCAACATGCTCCGCTGCGACCCCCCGGACCACACCAGACTTCGTGCACTGGTGGCAGGTGAGTTCACCCCGGGCCGCATCGAAGCCCTGCGTCCACGCATCCAGGAGATCACGAACGATCTCATTTCCCGGTTCCTTCCGCTGGGACGCTTCGATGTCATCACCGACTTCGCGAAGCGTCTGCCGCTCACGGTTATTTCGGAAGTGCTGGGCGTGCCTGCCGAGGGTCGGGACACCTTCGCGCGGCTGGCGGGCGTCTACGTCGAGATGAGCGAGGGCGACCACAGCCGCATGCCTCATGCCGCCTCCGAGATGCGGGACTACCTCAGCGGACTCCTGAGAGCGAAGCGGGAGTCGCCCACCGGTTCCGACGACCTGCTGGGACGGCTTCTCGAGGCCGATATCCAGGAGGACGAGATGATCAGCATGTCCTTCCTCCTCCTGGTGGCCGGATTCGAGACGACCGCGAATCTCATCGGCAGTGGGGTACTGGCACTGCTGGAGCACCCCGGGCAGCTGGACATGCTCCGGAGGGACCCGCACCTCATGGGGCAGGCGATCGAGGAAATCCTCCGCTACAACGGCCCCATCAAAATGGCGCCCGTACTGCGGATCACGACCTGCGACATGCAGATCGGAGACGTCACCGTTCCCGGGGGCGGAGAAGCTGTACTGCTGTCCTACGGCGCCGGCAATCGGGATCCGGACCGCTTCGCCGAGCCCGACCGGTTCGACATCCTCCGCGACAGCCGAGGACACCTCGCGTTCGGGCACGGGATCCACCACTGTCTGGGCGCGCCGCTCGGGAAAGCGGAAGGCACGATCGCGCTCCTCGCCCTCCTGGAACGCTGCGACGAACTTGCCCTCGCTGTCGATCCCTCCGAACTGACCTGGGGACACAGCCGGTTCATGCGTGGACTGACAAGCCTGCCGGTCACCTTCCGGCCCGTTCCGCGAGGTACTACGCCATGACAACTCCACGACCGCGCGCACTCGTGACAGGAGCCTCCCGGGGCATCGGGTCGGCCATCGCCCGCGCACTTGCGCCCACATACGATGTGCTCCTCGGCGGCCGCGATGCCCGGTCACTCGAGGTGCTCGCCCGCGACCTGCCAGGAAAGGCCCGTCCATGGGTGGCCGATCTGGCACACCCCGGCCAACTTGCCCAGGCCACGGCGGATATCGATCGTCTCGACGTGCTCGTGCACAATGCCGCCGTCGCCGAGCCCGGCACGATCGCCGATGCCTCACTGGACGTGTGGCAGCGAATCTTCGCGGTCAACCTTTTCTCGGCCGCCGAACTCACTCGGTTGCTCCTGCCATCGCTCCGCCACGGCCGAGGACACGTGGTTCTGATCAACGCGGGATCCGGACTCCGGATCAAGTCGAACCGTGGTCCCTACGCCGCCAGCAAATACGCGTTGCGAGCGTTCGCTGACGCCCTTCAGACCGAAGAGAAATCCAACGGAGTCCGAGTGACTTCGATCCACCCGGGCCCGACCGACACCGAGCTGCAGCGGAAGGCAGCCGAACGGGCGGGCCACGAGTACCGCCCGGAGCAGTTCCTGCGGCCGGAGTCGGTGGCGGCCATCGTGCTGAACGCGGTACGGGCGCCGGCAGACGCGACTGTGACCAACACCGTCATCGATTGAACACTGACCCTCAGTCGGCAGAAACAATGCGGTGACGAACTGCCTCAACCGTTGAGGTAGGGCTGGCCGCGCTGCGGCCTCGCTCGATGAGCGCAATGTCGCGAGGAGCAGAAGCGGCGAGCAACTCAGGCTCGCGCCTGCCCCTACCGACGAAGCACACCTGCGAGGTGCTCGGCTTCGTACCGGGCGCCACCTCCCAGGAGGCCCCGAGCCCCCAGCCGGACAACGACACAGACTGACCGCCAATCGAAGCTGACGGCCAATCACGAAGGTTCGAGGTTAATGCTCACGTGCCAGTCGCTAATCAATGGGACGCATGAGACGGAATTTGTCAAAGATTCGCTCGCCGCACATATGGCCAATCAGCGGTGCACCGATAGGATTTCGCGAATCGGCCTGAGATGCACGGGGGGATCGCATGATACGTCTCGTTGACCTGCGAGGGAGCTGGGACATTAACCAGCGACACCAGCTTGGAGACCCTCACGACTTCGGTTTCCAGATGCGTGTAACTGAGCAGTCAGAAGTCAAGCTGGTAGGAACGGCGCGCGCAGAACATCAAGGAGGAGAGATCATCAGCCCGAGGATTGATGATCGCTCAGTCATGTTCCAGATCGTATGGGATGACGGCAAGGTCGGCGACTACCGCGGATTCCTCTACGCTGACGGCCACTTGCGCGGTACCACGTTCCAGACCTTCCCGCAGATCGATGATCCGCCCATGGCCAACTGGTGGAGCGTTGCGGGCACCTTCAAGTTGGAGTGGTTCTAACGACCTCGTGCATGGTTAGCGGTGACGGTGGTCGGGCTGGGTCGTTGGGCTGTTTGTGGTGGGGGTTGAGGCACGTAGGTTGATCATGTCGGAG
>NZ_JBVHDR010000026.1:0-19995 GCF_055563295.1 Streptomyces sp. NPDC002868
GGAGTGAGGCCACCACCCTGCGGATACCTCATGCCCACGAACTACCGCAGGGATCAAGCGATGTCATCCCCGACAACTCAACGGAAAGGTCAGTAACAGCCACTTTCACCCCTTGCTTCGTCCAGGAGACCTCTCCCATGTCAGAGCTGGAGATCGATGCCGTCGTGTTCGACGTGCTCGGCACGCTCGTCGACGAACCCGCCGGTATCCGCGCCGGCATTCGTGAACTCGACCCATCGCTCGACGAGCCCAGGATCGAGCAGCTCTTGTCGCTGTGGCACCAGCACATCGACCGCGAGCAACGTCGCATCCTCGACGGCGTCCGGCCCTACCTCACCAGCGACGTCCTCGACCTGGAAGCCGCCCGGCTCGTCGCCGACGCCGCCGGAGTCGACGACCCAACCGCCATAGCGGCATTGGCCCTCTCAGGTCGCCGGCTCCCGCCGTGGCCCGACACCGTGGCAGGGCTCGCCCGACTCGCCGAACGGTTCCCGCTGATCGGACTCTCCAACGCGAGCCGGACGGCGCTGCTGGGACTCAACGCCCACGCCGGACTGCGCTGGCACCAGGCCCTGTCCGCCGAAGACGCCCGGACCTACAAGCCGAACCCAGCGGTCTACCAGCTGGCCGTCACCGTCTCCGGACGACCGCCGGAGCGGCTCCTGATGGTCGCCGCCCACGCCTGGGACCTGCGCGGAGCACAGGGCCTCGGCCTGCGCACCGCCTACGTCGCCCGCCCAGTCGGCGACCCGCCCACCCCCTCGGACCGGTTCGACCTGCACGCCGACGACCTGACCGACCTGGCCGACCAACTCGACCATGCCCAACTAGGACTGGCGGCGCGCAAAATGGACCGCCCCTGGAACGCTCTCGTCGAGGTCGAGCAACTTTTGGGCCTCGACCGTGAACCCGGCATCGCGTAGCCAGGCCGCCATTTGGTCAGCCTGGCGGCGGTGGACGTGCGTCACAGCTGGCTATCCGGTCGCCAGCGACGCTGGCTAAGAGGATGGACTTCCAGGCACCAGATGAGACACGCCTGGCTCCGTTGAAAACGGACATCCGGCAATCTCCGTCGAAGCCCGGCTCAGGGGATCAGCGCCTGGCACAATGTCCGTAGCTGGGGCCAGCCACGAAGCCCGGAGCATTCCCCACACGCGTGGGGGTGACGCAGCACCCATCTGGGATTGCTGCTGCCTCCTACCCGTGAAGAGGGGACGCCTTCATGTCCGAGCACGCACTTGACGACCAAGCAACGACTGATCTGATCCCGGGCAACGAACCGGTCGAAATCCCCGACGTCGATGTCGAGGACATCGAAGACCCGCACACATTCGTATGGGGTGAGGAATTCTTCTACTGCGGGCCCCTTGCAGACGGACGACACGTCGTCGTGCACCAGTGTCCGGCAGGTGGCTGGACCTGGGCGTTGCCGAGCGCAGACAGCGCGCTCCAGTACATGACCGACCAGCTGGTCGACCTCATGCACGTCGGTGAGGAGCCCGAGGGCTACACCCTCTACTGGCCTCAGCGTCAGGTCTCCCTATCCGAGCAGCACTTCGTCGGCACTCGTTCCAATGACGAGCACTTCTACAGCGTCCTGCGGATCGGTGACCGCAGGGAGGTCGAAGAGCATGACGATGCGCTGGCCGCTCTGGGCGCGGCACTGGATGCGGCCGAGGAGCTCGTTGAACACGTGGCCGGCGACGATGATGCAGAGGACAAAATCCTCGAAGCACTCTTGATGTCCCAGATCCAGGCAGCGCGCAGCTGGTTGTGGCATTCCATCGCCCGGGATCGCGTCAACACAGCAGAGGAAGACAGGGTGTTCAGATACGGTGCTGCTGACTCCAAGGACCTCGCCACAAGGCTGAGTATGGATGAAGCGGTCGTAGCAGAGATCCTGGGCTCACCGTAGCCGTCGAGCCTGGGCTGATATGTCCAACGGTCGGCCAGCCGGGGACGCACGTACGGCGCCCCGTACCAGCGCGCTTTCGCCGAGCTCGCCGAGACACACCGCGGCCGGCCCAGGGCCCGAGATCCTGCCGCTGCTGCGCCGGGCGGCCGACCAGGCCCTGCTCGAGTTCACTCACGCTGACCTGCGCGAGCAGGCAGAAGCGATCAGCACCGGCGAGCCATTCGTTCTGCGACGCCCGAGTTGCAGGGCAGCGTCAGACCGGCGATGACGGCGTCGGGGTCGCGGTCGGTGCCTGCGGCGAGGGCGTGGAGGCTGGGCAGGTCGTCCTGCGGGACGTCATTGAGCCGATCCGACACCTGAGTTCGCTCCGTCAGATGTCCCCTCGGACGCCCTACTCACGACTGCATGACGCGGCACAGGAGGACACGTGCGCCCTCTGGCCCCGACCGCGGGTAATGCACGTGGCCGTTGGGCAGCAGCCAGATCGTTCCCTCGGGGAGGACCTCGCCCTTTTCGTCGATGATGGCTCCACCGACGACCAGAGCGATTTCGAGAAAGCCCTCGTGAGGGCATTCTCGTGTCTCCGAATTGGGCGGCCACGTGACCAGGACCGACATGGCTTTGTCTCCGTCGGAGACGAGGGGTGTCATCGAGAACACCCCCGGGTCCACCACATCCAACACCGTGCTGATGCTGGCGTATGAAATCCGCTCGACATTCTGTGTCAAGGAACTTCCTCTCTAGACCTGAAGGCGGAAGCGACACGAGACGTCACGCGGGCGGCCAGATTGCCTGCTTTCGGAAAGGCAGGCGGGGTGACCAGCTCCCTGTCATCCCGCTTGGCAAGAACGCTAAGGGATGTCCCGTAAATGATCTGCGGGCTGATTGGGTGGGTCGGCCACGGCTGCGGCCACTCGCCTATCCGGCGAGGTTGAGGTTGTGCATGCGGGCGATGCCGAGCATGGCGTGGTGGACGCCGTCGCCGCGCAGACGGCAGTCGCGCAGGACCTTCCAGGTCTTCATGCGGGCGAAGCAGTGCTCGACGCGCGCTCGAACCTGCTTACCTGCCTGATTCTCAACCAGAGCACGTCAGTACCGGCCAGCGTGAGGCTTCGGGCTGGCTGTTGATTTGCTTTGCTGAAGGTCGTCACCTCGCAAAATGCGGGCACGGCCGCGTCGATGCGCTCGGCACGGCACTACCGGTCGATCGTCCCGACTGACCATGCGGCACCCCGGCCCTTGCCACAGAGGGCCGGCCGTCACCAGTACGGAGGTTCAAAGGGTGCGCTGCCGTTCTCGCTGTAGTAGGCGCGTACCAACGAGATTCGGGCGACTCGCCGGCCTTCTGCCACTGCGTGCTCCGCGGTCTTCCGCCTAGCGAAATTCCGCTGCTCTCGTTCGTACTGCTCGGTGCCCTCGAAACGGGGCGCGACATCCAGGAGGCGAAGCTCACCACTGTCCTGGACCAGCGTGACGATGAGACGGTCGCGCGTCTGGGGGTCGCGGTACTCGTACCGTTCGGAGGTGGAACTGTAATCGGAAGGGAACGGCGCCCGTGAGCCGATCCACCGGTCGTTGCCGAGCGCCTTTCCCCATTTCTCACCAATTGTCCGCAGGTCGCCATCGAAGACGACATACCGCTCCAGCCGCCACTGGCAGCTCAGCGAGCCAGGCGGTTCGCCTTCGAAGGGGGCATTACGAAGGCAGTGGTCCGCGGCCGCGGTGCCGAGCTGTCGCGGTGCACTCGGCAGGACATCGACGACCCTCTCCAGGCGACGTTCGCCCTCCGCCTTTGCAGTGCGACTTGCTGCATCCACCTCACCGGTCCGCGACAGGGAAGCCATCGAAGCCGCCACCCTTGCGTAGCCGTACCATCCTGCTGTGGCCAGACCCGCCACCACAGCCACAGCCATTCCCGCACCGACTATCCGGCGCCGCACCTGCTGTCTTGCTGTTCTTGCCATACCTAGATCCTCATAAGCCTGCGTCACAGAACAGCCACGAATCCGTGCTCCTTTGGAAGCCATCTGAAGGCTGTCTCGTAAGTGATCTTGCTGTGCGATGATCTAGGTCGTGTCTGGTGTGATCACGGCGTCGGAGCCGTCCTGGATAGCCCCGTTCACCGGGCTGAACCCGCGTGCGTTCGGCAAGTTGGTTGCTCAGCTGCGTCGCGAGGGTGCGGATGCTGCGGGCGGGGCCGGCCGTGGAAGCTGTCGCTGGAGGATCGGCTGTTGCTGGTGGTTGCGTACTGGCGGACAAACTTGACGATGCGGCAACTGGCCCCGCTGTTCGGGGTGTCGAAGTCCGCCGCCGACCGGATCATCGACCACCTCGGGCCGCAGCTTGCGCTGCAGCCGCGCCAGCGGTTCGCCAAGGATACGGTGCTGATCGTTGACGGCACCCTGGTGCCTACCCGCGACCACAAGGTGGCAGAGCAGTCGAAGAATTATCGCTATTCCACCAACCACCAGGTGGTCATTGACGCCGACAGCCGCCTGGTGGTGGTCGTCGGCCAGCCGCTGCCGGGCAACCGCAACGACTGCCGGGCCTGGGCCGAGTCCGGCGCTAAGGCCGCCGTCGGGAACACCACGACGATCGCGGACGGCGGCTACCCGGGCACCGGGCTGGTGATGCCGCACCGGCGCCGCAAGGGCGAGGAGCTGCCGGAGTGGAAGCAGGCCCACAACAAGTCCCATAAGCAGGTTCGAGCGCGCGTCGAGCACTGCTTCGCCCGCATGAAGATCTGGAAGGTCCTGCGCGACTGCCGTCTGCGCGGCGACGGCGTCCACCACGCCATGCTCGGCATCGCCCGCATGCACAACCTCAACCTCGCCGGATAGGCGAGTGGCCGCAGCCGTGGCCGACCCACCCAATCAGCCCGCAGATCATTTACGGGACATCCCTTAACCCCATCCCGGGAGATTTCCGGGAATGTGCCGGTGAATTCAGCCGTTCTGTATACCCGCGACATACTGCGCTACATCTTTTGTCTCGCCTGTTTTCCCTTCGGCGGCATGCCGGTTGCCGGGGCCTGCGACGGGGTCTAGCGTGCGGATCTGCTTACCCTCGGCAAACGGACCCGCCGCGCATCTCGAATGCGATCGGGAAATGCTTCAAGTGTCGGCCCGGAAGGGATTGATTCGTCATGCGGGCGGTGATCTGTGGTGCCGGCATCGCCGGTCTGACCGCGGCCTGGTGGCTGGACCGGTGCGGCTGGCGGGTGCTCGTCGTGGAGCGGGCGTCGTCGCTGCGCGACGGCGGGTACGTGCTGGACTTCTTCGGCGCCGGATACACGGTTGCGCAGAGGATGGGGCTGCTCCCCCGTCTGAAGGCGGCCCATCAAGAGGTTGCCGGGCTCGGCTACGTCGACGGCGCGGGGTGCCGCCGCGCCGGGATCGGATACGGGGCGTTCACCGAGGCGGTCGCCGGACGGGTCTGCCGGGTGCTGCGCGAGGACCTGGTGCAGGCTTTGCACGAGGTCCTGGCGGGCGGCGTCACGCTGCGCTTCGGGCACACCGTCGAGCGGGTGACGCAGCACGCCGACGGCGTGACGGTACAACTCGACGACGGCACCGACGTCGAGGCGGATCTACTCATCGGCGCCGACGGCGTGTACTCCCGGGTGCGGGCACTCTCGTTCGGGCCCCAGGAGCGGTATGTGCGTCCGCTCGGGCTGCACATCGCCACCTACCTGTTCCGCGACGACGTCGTACGCCAAGCCCTGCGTGGGGAGTTCCGGCTGCTGGCCGCCCCCCATCGGCACGCCGGCGGATACCCGCTGAGCGACGGCCGGGTGGCGGCGGTCTTCATGCACCGCGTTCCCTCCGAGCTGTCGCACGATCCGCGTGCGGCGCTGAAGGAGACCTTCGGCGATCTCGGTTGGGTGGTGCCGCGGCTGCTCGACGCCTGCCCGGACAATCCCCACTATGACCTGATCGCGCAGACCGCTCTGCCGGAGTGGAGCGCCGGACGGGTGGTCCTGCTCGGCGACGCCTGCCAGGCGGTCTCCCTGCTGGCCGGGCAGGGAGCGTCGCTTGCCATGGCCGGCGCTGAGGAGCTGGCGCGGCAGCTCGGCGAGCGTGCCGTGCCGGACGCCCTCGCGGCGTACGAGGCACGGCTGAGGCCCAGGATCGAGACCGTTCAGCGTTCCGCCCGGCGAAGCACGCCGTGGTTCGTGCCGGACAGCCGACTGCGGCTGACGATCCGTCACACCGTCCTGCGGCTGGCGGCCCTGCCGGGCACCGCGACGCTGTTGCGCAGCGCGATGGCGCCGACACCCCAGGGCGACCGCCCGGGCAGGCCCGCCGGGTCTACCCCCTGATTCCCCGGGGATTCCCTCATTCCCCCGGGGTTAACTCACGCCACCACCGCCGCCATGGCCCGGGACACGGGCACGTGCCGTGCTATGTCCCGGACGGCGGTGATCGCCGACTCGATCGCCCCGTCGATCCAGGCCGGTGTGGAGGAACAGTGCTCACCCGCGAAGAACAGACGATTCTGCGGCCGGGCGGCGTGCCATCGCTCCTCTTCGCATTCCGAGGCGTCGCCGCCCCAGCGTACGGCACAACCGCCGGCGCTCCACTCGTGCTGTCCCCACGCGGCGCTGACGGCGCCCAACACCATTCCGGGACGCAGCAGTTGGGGATGCATCCTGCCCAGTTCGCGTTTGACGAATTCATGCCGGGCGCTGTCCGTCATTCGGCCGAGCCGGTCCGCGTCGTCGCCGATCGTATAGCTGGCCAGCAGCGTCGCGCCGCTTTCCGTATCGCCTTCCGCGGCCGGATAATAGGTCTGTCGGAGGACGCCGGCGCTGAACGAGGCACCGCCGGTTATCCCCTCGCGCTCCCAGAACGGCTCGCTGCAGTGGAACGCCACCTTCGTGGCCGGGCAGTAGACCGTCTCACGGATTGCGGCGGCCTTGTCGTCGTCGATGCCCTCCAGGCGGATGCGGCGCAGTACGGAGAAGGGAATGGTGCACAGCGCATAATCGCTGCGCACCATGCGTATCCGGCCCGCATGCCGCACGGCGATGACGACGTCGTCCTTCCGGACGTGCAGGCCGACGATTTCGTGCCGCCGCCGAACAGGCCCCCTGATCGCCGCCGCGAGCCGCTCGACGATCTGTCCCATTCCCCCGCGCAGTTCCACGAGCTGCGTACTGGTCTCGGCGAGGATGTCATCGAGGAAGCTCCCCAGGGCTCCGCTGCATGCGGATCCGACTTCGGGGTGATCGTCGAAGAAGGCATGCAGATCCGCCCTGCCGCGACCGGACAGGTACCCGCTCACACCGGCCCGCTCCAGCAGGTCCAGCAGATGCGAGTTGAGATCGCCGCGCAGGCTGCCTCGCAGGTCAGGAGGTGCGATGGCGTCGACGACGGTGGTCAGCCACGCGGCGAAGAGCAGGGTGTCGTGCCGATACCGCTCCCGCAGGGACGCACCGAAACAGTTGTCCACCAGTTCCTTGGCGGCGTCCCGGATCCGCACGTACCCGGTGCCGGTGCCGAGGTAGGCATTCTCATCGGAGAGCAGGGTCTTGAACTCGCGCTGTTGACCGGCGAGCCCGAGCCGGGCGACATAGCGCATCGCGTGGTGGTGGTGCGTGGGGATACGCATGGCACCGAGCTCCGCGAAGGGGGCGCGCGGTCCCGGGCCGAAGCGATGTGTGCGGATCCGGCCGCCGATCCGAGGCGCTGCTTCGAAGACCTCGACCCGGTGTCCCAGCCGCTCCAGCTCATATGCCGCGACGAGCCCCGCGACACCGGCGCCGAGAATGGCCACCTGCTTGCCCCGGCGGTTGCCGACGGCCTCCGAAAACCGGTCGGGGATTTCCTCACCCGCCATGGCCGTTATTCCAGGGCTGTATGCGATTTCGATATGACATGCCCACACGCTAGGCCCGCTATCAGGCCCCGGCAATCGGGTCCGGAACCGAAATGAAAAGGGTCGGGACAAGAGGTGTAGTGGAACGCCCCGCAAGCGGTACACTCCCGGTGCATTTATCCGACCCGGGCCGGATTCTACTCCTTGGCAATACCGGCGCACCTACAATCCGAGCATGAATGCAATCGAATACGAGCCGGGCACCCCCTGCTGGGTGGATGTCATCACCCCGGACCTGGCCGGCGTCAAATCATTCTACGGTGCGCTTTTCGGCTGGGAGGCGGTCGCTCTGTCCAATCCCGGCGCCGGGGAGTACACGACGTTCACGAATGAAGGCCAATTGGTCGCCGGCGCGCTGCCGCACACCATGGCGGGTCTAGCGCCAGCGTGGCGACCACCGACGCGGCAGCCGCGGCCAAGGCGGTGGAGTCCGCCAGCGGGAAGGTGCGCCGGCCGCCCATGGAGGAGTTCGACCAGGGGATCTCCGTGGTGTGCACCGACGCGGAGGGCGCGGTGTTCTCCCTCTGGCAGCCGGACACCTTCCCCGGCGCGGCCCTGGTCGGCGAGTCGGGCTCGTTCTGCTGGGCCGAGCTGGCCACCCGTTCTCCCGAGCGCGCGAAGCGGTTCTACCCGAAGGTGTTCGGCTGGGACCCGGTGACCACCGACCACGGTGACACGGCTTGCACGCAGTGGATGGTCGGCGGCGAGCCGGTCGCGGGCATGATGCCGATACAACCGCCCATGCCGGAGCACGTGCCGCCGCACTGGCTGGTGTACTTCACGGTGGCCGACCTCAGCGCGGCCGTCGCCAAGGCGGTCGAGCTGGGCGGACGCTGCCTCGCCGACGCGATGGACATCGGGATCGGACTCGCCGCGGTGCTCAAGGACCCGCACGGACCGGTGTTCGGCGTGATGGAGCCACGGCTTCAGACAGCCGGAGTGTGATAGCCGGACGGGGAGCGACGCCAGCTCAGGGGAATCCACACAGGGGCGAGAGCTTGCTCCCGTTCGGCGACGGCCTCGCCCGCGATCCATCCGGACTCGGCGGCCTCGATGATCCCGTCCGTCAGGCCCAGGCGGTCCCCGGCCAGAAACTGCCGGGGCGGCCGGGTACCTCCATGGCGCCGGTCACCTCGAAGCGGTCGGCAGGCCCCTCCACCACCAGGCAGTGGAGCAGATTCCGCTCCTGCAGCACCTGGGGGCTGATCCGGGCGATCCGGACGATGAGTTCCTGGATCTCGTGCCGGTGGGCCGGGCGAGAACAGCCGACAGCGATCCGGTCGCGGCGTCCGAAAGGCTGGGGTCGAAGCCGGCGGCGGTCTCGATCACGCCGCGTGCCGATCATCTGGGCGGGGCGCATGGGCCGGGTGGCCCCGGGGGCATCATCGCCGGGGCCACCCGACCGGTCCTGGCCGATCAACCACCGATCGGCGAAAGCACTGTCAGGTGAGCGTGGACCGCTGTCCACTGCCCGCCCGCCGCGGCCGGCCGAGCGCGGCGGCAGGCGGAGGCGTGTCGCTGTCATCCGCCGTGCGGCTCCGGCGCGCGCGCCAGATCGGGTAGCCGAGCACCATCACCATGGAGAGGATGGGCACGGGACTGTTGAGGACGTATGCCCCGAACGCGTAGTCGAGCACGGGCACGACGACGGAGAGGACGAAGGCCCAGCGAGGCCCGTTGGGCATCCTCTTGGGGCCCCGCCCCGTGGCCGCCCACGGTGTGCGCGACCACGGTTTGGTGAGCGACAGCCACGTCTGGAAGCTGATCGCGCACAGCATCAGCAGGCCCGCCACAGCGAGCTGCACCGCCGGACCGTCGTGCCCCTGCCGGGCGGCCCGCAGGGTCTCGTCCCCCATCGGTTCGAGGACGAATATCCCCGTGTAGAACAGGACCACGGTGATCGCGAATTTCATCAGGACCCACCAGTACCGGAAATAGCCCCAGGGGGTCAGCGCGGACAGCATAAGTCCGGTGAAGGCGGCGGCGTTCGCCAGAAACGCCAGGACGTTCAGATCGAGCATCACCGCCATGGCGTACGCGCCGATCCGCAGGTCCGGCTGATCGGTGCCCGCACCGAAGACGATCAGGGCAAACAGGGCGAGGATTTGCCCCATCCAGCCGATGGAGGTCACAACGTGCAGGGACACCAGCAGGTTTCGCCACGGCCGGCTGTTCCGTTTCGCACTGTCGCCGTCAGACTGTCGGCCGGTCTGCCTTCGGGTCAACGTCATGGCCATCTCCTCCACGAGCGTCAGGGGCGCCGGGCCGGGCTGTCGGTGCGTGCCGGGTCGCGTTCGACGATCGTGTCCAGGACGCCGTCGATCTCCTTGAGAAGATCCGCGTCGAGCTTCACGCCGACCGCCTTGACGTTGTCGGCCAGTTGCTCGGGGCGTGAGGCGCCGACGATCGCCGACGCGACATTCGGGTTCTGCAGCACCCAGGCGACCGCGAGCTGTGCCATGGTCAGCCCCGCCTCGGCGGCGAGCAGTTGGAGCCTCTGCACGGTCGAGAGCACCTCGTCGGTCATGAGTTGCGAGATGTAGAACGCGGCCTTGCCATCCATGGTGCCGCGCGACCCGGCGGGCGGCGGGCGCCCCGGCAGGTACTTGCCGGTCAGCACGCCCTGCGCGAGCGTCGACCACACCACCTGGCCGATGCCCAGTTCCTCACAGGTCGGCACGACTTCGGCCTCGATCACCCGCCACAGCATCGAATACTGCGGCTCGCTCATGACGAGCTGGATCTTCAGTTCCCTCGCGAGTTCGCATGCGGCGCGGATCTGCGCGGCCTTCCACTCCGAGAGCCCGATGTAGTGGGCCTTTCCGCTGTGGACGACGCGGGCGAACGCCTCCATCGTCTCTTCCAACGGAGTCTCGTAGTCGTAGCGGTGGGCCAGATACACATCGACGTAGTCGGTCTGCAGCCGCTTCAGCGAGCCGTTGATCGACTCCGCGATGTGCTTGCCGGACAGGCCGCGGTCGTTGCGGCCCGCGCCGGTAGGCCAGTAGACCTTGGTGAGTATCTCCAGACCTTCCCGCCGCTCGCCCTTGAGCGCCTCGCCGAGCAGGGACTCGGCCCGGCCCGCGGCGTACAGGTCGGCGGTGTCGAATGTGGTGATGCCGTGATCCAGGGCAGCGCGTACGCAGGCGGTCGCCTCGGCGTCGTCGATCTGCGAGCCATGGGTGACCCAATTTCCGTAGGTGATCTCGCTGACCAGCATGCCCGAACGGCCAAGATGACGGAATTCCATGAGTGCGAACATAGCAATCGACTGCTTTGCCGAGGAAGCCGCGACCGGGCTCGAATTCAGGTCCAGGAGGGTGTAGTTCGAGTGCATATTTCGCCGCATTTTTATGCGCCCGGGCGGAGCCGATATCGCCACTGCATTCGTCGCTGTACGGATGCAATGATGCCGACGTGAATTCCCATCTCGACTGTAACCGAGTCCTGCCGCCGCCCGACCTGGTCGAGGTCAGCGACCGCGTATATGCCTACGTGCAGCCGGACGGGAGCAGTTGGGTCAACAACACCGGATTTCTCGTCGGCAGCCGCGGAGTGGTCAGCATCGACACGTGTGCGACCGAGCGGCGTACTCATGCCTATATCGATGCGATCCGTTCGGTGACCGACCTGCCGGTGCGTACGATCGTCAACACGCATCACCACGGCGATCACACGTTCGGCAACTACCTGTTTCCGAACGCGACGATCGTCGCTCATGAACTCACCCGCGAGGCCGCGCTCGCGTGGGGGCCTCCGCCCATGCCCTTCTGGACCGACATCGACTGGGGTCCGGTGGAGCTGGACCCCGCGTTCCTGACCTACACCGACAGCGTCACGCTGTGGATCGACGACCTGCGCGTCGAGGTCAGGCACGTGGGGATGGCCGCCCATGCCGTGGACGACTCGATCATCTGGATTCCGGAGCGGGAGTTGCTGTTCGCCGGCGACCTCCTTTTCAACGGCGGAACGCCCCTCGTCTCCCAGGGTTCGGTGGCCGGGACCGTCACGGTGCTCGAACAGGTCGTCAAACCGCTCGGCGCTCGGACCATCGTGCCCGGCCACGGTGGCGTATGCGGTCCGGAAGCCATCGACGAGACGCTCGAATACCTGCGCCTCGTGCTGAATACCGCCCGTGCCGGAAAAGCGGCGGGACTGACTCCTTTGGAAGCGGCGCGAGAGGCCGACCTCGGCCCGTACGCCGGACTTCTTGAGCCGGAACGCATCGTGGGCAATCTGTACCGCGCCTACGCCGAACTCGACGGTGCCGCACCGGGAGAGGCGATCGACTTCCTCGGCGCGCTGTCCGACGCCGTCGCCTTCAACGGCGGGCGGCCGATGACCTGCCTGGCGTGAGCCGCGTATACGGGAACGACACGAGGAGAACAATGGTGTACGACGTTATTGTGGTCGGCGCGAGATGCGCCGGGGCGAGCACCGCGATGCTGCTCTCCCGAAAAGGCTATCGAGTACTGCTCGTCGACAGGGCGACCTTCCCGAGCGACACCCTGTCCACCCACTACATTCATCAGCCGGCGGTGGCCCGGCTGCGCTCCTGGGGGCTGCTCGACCGGCTCGCGGCGACCGGCTGCCCGCCGATCCCGACCTACGGGCTCGACCTCGGCCCGATCGCGTTGAAGGGGTGCCCCACTCCGTACGACGGGGTCGACGTCGCCTACGCGCCGCGGCGCATCGTGCTGGACGCCCTGTTGGTCGAGGCGGCAGCCGCGGCGGGCGCGACCGTCAGGACCGGGTTCTCGGTCCACGGCCTGCTCCAGGAGGACGGGCGGGTCGTCGGCATCCGCGGACGCGCCGGCGGCACCGAGGTCGTCGAGCGGACCCGGCTCGTCGTGGGGGCCGACGGGCTGCGCTCCACGGTCGCCTCGACCGTCAACGCACCGATCTACGAGAACCGGGGAACGTTCCGCTGCGCGTACTACACGTACTGGAGCGGAGTCCCCCTCGACGGGTTCGAGAGCTTCGGCCGCGACGCCTTCGGGGCCGCCGCGGTGCCCACCCACGACGACCTCGCCTGCATCACAGTGCTGTTCCCCCGGTCGCAGTTCAAGCAGGTACGCGGTGACGTCGAGCGACACTACCTCGCGGCGCTCGACCAGACGTCGCTCGGCGAGCGGGTACGCGCCGGCACCCGGGAGGAACGGTGGTACGGGACCGGTGACCTGCCCAACCGCCACCGCCACCCCTACGGGCCCGGCTGGGCGCTGGCCGGCGACGCCGGGTACTACCAGGACCCGATCACCGCGCACGGCATCACCAACGCCTTCCGCGACGCGGAGTTCCTGACCGACGCCGTCGACCGCTGCTTCGGCAGTGGGACCGCGATGGACGTCGCGCTCGCCGAGTACCGCCGCAGGCGCGACGACTCCGCCCGCCCGATGTTCCGGTTGACATGCGACATCGCGTCCGAGCCGCCGCCGCAGGAGATCCTCCGGCTGGTCCGGGCCATGGTCGGCAACCAGCCGGCGACCGACCGCTACTTCGGCATGCTGGCCGGCACGGTCGACGTGGACGACTTCTTCGCCGACGACCACATCGCGGCGATCTTCGCGGCGGCAGGCGGCGAGGGGCAGCCGCTGGAGGAACAAGTGCAGGCCGGGTAGCCGCGCCGCCGCAGGCACAATCGCGGCGCCGGGCCCGGCCCCACCTGCACGCAATCCGGTCAGGTCACAGGATGCCGCCATGCAGCACACCCCGAGCACCACCGATCTCCTCGTCGTAGGCGCGGGCCCGACCGGCCTGCTGCTGGCCGACGACCTCGCCGCAGCCGGGCACTGCGTCACCATCGTGGAGCGGCGCCCGCAGGAGACCAGCAACCTCACCCGCGCCTTCATCGTGCACGCCCGCACCCTCGAACAGCTCGACGCCCGCGGGCTCGCCGACGAACTGGTCAAGGCCGGCACCCCCATCACCGAACTGCGGCTGCTCGCACTGGGGATCACCCTGAGCCTGCGGAGCCTGACCAGCCGTTTCCCGTTCGTGCTGCTCACCCCGCAGTACGAGGTCGAGAGGCTGCTGGAGCGGCGGGCCGCCGACGCGGGCGTGCGCTTCCGCTACGGCACCGAGCTGACGGGCCTGCGGCAGGACCGGGACGGCGTCGACGCCGGGATCCGCGACGTCGCGTCCGGCACGGCCGGCGACATCGGCGCCCGACGACCGGCTGGTGCGTGCCGCCTGGCCGGGCAGCCGCCGCACGCTCCTCCTGGTGCGCCCCGACGGCTATGTGGCCTGCACCTGCGACGAGCACGACACCGCCGGGCGCGCCGCCGCCCTGCGGGACGCGCTGAACGAGTGGACCGGAAGCGCCGCAGTTCTCGCACCGTGACCCAAAGCGAAACCGAAGCATAAGGAGAAGACACGGCATGGACGTAAACGGACGACGCGTCGTGGTCATGGGCGGCAGCTCGGGCATCGGCGAGCCCACGGCGGCACTGTTCGCCGCCCAGGGTGCCGAGGTCGTCATCACCGGCCGCAACGTCGAGAAGTTGGAGCGGGCCGCCAAGCGCATCGGCGGTTCGGTGGCCACCAGGACCGTGGATGCCACCGCCCCCGAGCAGTTGGCCGCGCTGTTCTTGGCCATCGACGAGATCGACCACCTGGTGCTGGCGGTGACCGGCTACGCCGGCGGCACCGGGGAGGGCGACTTCGCCGCGATCGACCTCGCCGACCTACGCACCGGCTTCGAGGTCAAGTACTGGGCGCACATGCAGACCCTGCATGCGGCGCTCCCGAAGATGAAGCAGGAGGGGTCGGTGGTGTTCCTCACCGCGGCCTCCGCCCAGGCGGCGCTTGCCGGAACGGCCGGCGCCGCGGCGATCAACGGGGCGCTGGAGAAGATGGTCCCGCCCCTGGCGATAGACCTCGCTCCGCTGCGCGTCAACGCCGTGTCGCCGGGGCTGGTCGACACCCCATGGTGGGACTACATGCCGGCCGACCAGCGTGCGGAGTTCTTCCGCGGCATCGCCCGCATCCTCCCGGTTGGCAGGGTCGGCAAGCCGGAGGACATTGCGCAGGCGGTCTTCGTGATGGCGGTCAACCCGTACATCACCGGCACCGTCCTGGTGTGCTCCGGCGGCGGCCACCTCGCCACCGCCGACCCCCGCCTCTTCGAGGACGGTCCGGTGGGCTCGCAGCACGCGGTCTAGCCGGAATGCGCAGCAATCCAGACGTACACAGAGGAGGTCCCCGATGCCGACCGAGGCCGAGATGAAGGCCACGCTGCAGGAGTGCCTGGAGCACTGGAACAACGAGGACGTGGAGGCGATCACCGGGCTGTTCGCCGACGACGCCGTGCTGGAGGATCCCTACGGCACCCCGGCCAAGGCGGGCAGGGAGGCCATCCGCATCTTCTTCAAGGCGGCCTTCCGCGAGTTCTCCGCGGGCGGCGCCAAGGCCCGGCTCACCTTGGACACGCCGATCCGGGGCTCGCACGGCAATGGCGCCGCCATGGCGTGCACCATCGACGCCGGCACCGTGGCCATCCGGATCATCAGCGTGATGCGCTTCGACGACGCGGGCCGGATCGTTCACGCGCAGGGGTTCTGGGGTCCCGGCGACATCGTCCAGCCGGCTCCGGGTGACGGCGGGTCCCAAGCGGCGTCCCAGGACCGGTTCCGTCCCGGGCTGCACTGACCGCCGCCCACGGAGATACCACACGTCAGGAGATGATCTGTGATGGCGCAAGTGACCTTCATCAACCTCTTCGAGGTGTCGGACGACCGCGAGAAGGAGTTCCTCGCGGCCTGGAACGAGGTGAGCGAGTACCTGCGCGCCAAGCCCGGCTACGTCCGGCACCGGCTGCACCGCGCGCTGGAGCCCGACCGGCGGTTCCGGTTCGTCAACACCGCGGTCTGGGAGTCGGAGAAGCACTTCCGGGCCGCTCACGACGAGGGCTTCTGCGAGATCGTCGGGAAGCCGGTCTGGAAGCAGTTCCCCTTCTTCCCCGGCGTCTTCGAGGTCGTCGCGGAGGGCGGCAGATAACGGCGGGGCAGGACCGCGGCGGGCCCGGGCTTCCTCGAAGCCCGGGCCCGCCGCGGGAGCCGCCGCCGACCGGCTTATCCCCAGGCCTCCTGGGGGACCACCACCCGCCGCAGATCCCCCTGGATCGCGGCCACGAGCCCCGGCGGCGGGCCCTTGAGGTAAAAGTGGTCACCGCCGAACACCCGCAAGCGGAACGTGCCGTGGGTGGTCTCCCGCCACAACCGCATGTCCGCCGGGGTGACGACCGGGTCCGCGTCACCGGTCATCGCCGACACCGGGCAGGCGAGCCGTCCGCCCGGGCCCGCCAGGTAGGTGTCGTTGAGCTCGAAGTCGGCCACCAGACAGGGCATGAACCGCTCGCGCCAGTCCCGCCGCTGCAGGGCCTCCTCCGGCGCACCGCTGAGTTTCCGCACGGCGGCGAGGGTCTCCGTCTCCGACATCCCGTGCAGGGATGGCGAGACGCGCACCTGCGGCGCGCAGCGGGCGGAGACGAACAGGCACAGCGGCAGCCCGGTTCCCTCGGCGGACAGCCGCCTGGTCACCTCGTAGGCGACGGCGGCGCCCATGCTGTGTCCGAAGAAGGCGAACGGGCGGTCGATGTGCGGGCGCAGCGCCTCCACCAGCGGTGGGACGAGATCGTCCATACGAGTGAAGGGTCGCTCGCCGATCCGCCCCTCCCGGCCGGGGAGCACCACGGGGCACACCGCGATGTCCGGACCGAGCCGGGTGCGCCACGGGAGGAAGAACGTGCCGCCGCCACCGGCGTGGGCGAAACAGAACAGCCGGATGCCGGCACTGGCGTCCTCGGCCATCCTGAGCCACGGCTTACACACATCGGCCCCTGTCGGTGAACTCATGAGCTGCCAGGAAGTCGGTGCGCACGTCGCCAGCCCGGAACGCCGAGTGGCCGAGGACCCGCTGGTGGAACGGGATCGTCGTGCGCACCCCCGCGCCCTCGACGCGCAGCTCGTCCAGCGCGGAGCGCATCCGGTCGAGGGCCGACCCGCGGTCGGGCGCCCAGGCGACGAGCTTGGCGATCAGCGAGTCGTAGTGCGACGGGATGACGGCACCGGGAACACAGTGCGAGTCCACCCGGATCCCGTGCCCGCCCGGTACCCGGAACTCGGTGAGCCGACCCGGCGTTGGCGCGAAGTCGCGTTCGGGGTCCTCGGCGTTAATGCGGCACTCGACCGCGTGGCCGCGCAGGACGACGTCCGCCTGGTCCAGCGCGAGGCGTTCGCCCGCCGCGACCCGGATCTGTTCCCGGACGATGTCGATGCCCGTCACCATCTCCGTCACCGGGTGCTCGACCTGGATACGGGCGTTCATCTCCATGAACCAGTACCGGCCGTTGTCGTCGAGCAGGAACTCCATCGTGCCGGCGCCGCGGTAGCCGAGCGCCTTGACGCCCCGCAGCGCCGCCTCACCGATCTCCGAGCGGAGCCCCGCGTCCAGTGCGGGAGACGGCGCCTCCTCGAGCAGTTTCTGGTGCCGGCGCTGGACCGAGCAGTCCCTCTCCCCCAGATGCACCATGGCGCCGTGCGCGTCCGCCAGCACCTGGATCTCGATGTGCCGCACCCTCGGTGCGTACCGCTCGGCGTAGACCGTGCTGTTACCGAACACCGCCTGGGCGCTGCTGCGGGTCTGCTGGTAGCTGCGGCGCAGTTCGCCCGGATCGTCCACGACGGTGATCCCCCGGCCGCCGCCGCCCGCCACCGCCTTGATCACCATCGGGTATCCGATGTGCTCGGCCACCGCGGCGGCCTCCTCGAACGACGCCACCGGATCCGTCGTACCGGGCAGCAGCGGCAGTCCGGCTGCGGACATGAGCCGGCGGGCCGTCGCCTTGTCCCCCGCCATCGCCATCACCTCCGCGGGAGGCCCGATGAAGGTGAGGCCGTTGGCGCCGCAGATCTCGGCGAAGTAGGGGTCCTCGGAGATGAATCCGTAGCCGGGGTGAACGGCCTCGGCGCCCGTCCTGAGCGCCGCCCCGATGATGTGCGGGATGTTGAGGTAGCTGCGGCGCGCCGGAGCCGGCCCGACGCACACCGCCTCGTCGGCCATGGCGACGTGCGTCGCGTCGGCGTCGGCCGTCGAGTACACCGCGACCGTGCGGATGCCCATCTCCCGACAGGCCCGGATGATCCGCACCGCGATCTCCCCGCGGTTGGCAACAAGAACCTTCCCGAACATGCCTTGTCCTTACGACGTCGGATCTCAGCCGCCCGGGGAGAGGTCGAGCAGGGGCTGCCCGAACTCGACCATCTCCCCGTCCTCGGCGTGGATGGCCACGACGCGGCCCGCGGCCTGCGCGGTCACCGGTGTGAAGAGCTTCATCGTCTCGATGGTCGCGACCTGCTGGCCCGCCTCGACCGGGTCGCCCACCTCGACGAACGGCGGCGCCTCCGGTGAAGGGCGGCGGTAGAAGGTGCCGACGACGGACGCGGTGATCGGCCGGGGACCGGTCTCCGCCGCGTCGGCCACGCTCCCGTTGGCGTCGGCCTTGGACGCTCCCGCGGGGCCGCGCGCCACCGCGGCCGGGCCTTCCCGTTCCCGCCCCGTCCGTTCGCCCCCCACCGTGCCGTCGGTGTTCCACTCGACCTCGACCATGCAGCCGTCGGCCTGCACCCGCACCCTTCGCAGAGGGCCGGGCAGGGAGTCGACGATCATCCGCACGGTAGCGCCGATGTCCTTCATGCCCGGCGAGCCATCAACCACCGACCCGGTCACCGTCCCACCTCCCGGTCAGTGCCGGCTGTCTCGCCGGGTCGCCGAACGCCGCGAAGCGCTCGTAGCGCTGCGCGAGCAGCTCGTCCCGCGGCATGCGGCACAGCTCGTCGAGGGTCTTCGCCAGTGCCGCCCCGACGTTCCCGGCGGCCGAGAGGCGGTCGGTGTGCGCGCCGCCCGCCGACTCCCGCACCACGCCGTCGACCACGCCGAGTTCGAGCAGGTCGGACGGTGTGAGCCGGAGCTGCTCGGCGGCGCGCGGGGCGGAGGCGGCGTCCTTGAACAGGATGGTGGCGCAGCCCTCGGGGCTGATCACGGAAAGGTACGCGTTCTCCAGGATGAGCACGCGGTTGGCGACACTGATCGCCAGCGCGCCGCCGCTGCCACCCTCGCCGGTCACGATCGACACGACCGGCACCGGCAGGCAGGACATGTGCTCGATGCACCGTGCGATGGCGTACGCCTGGCCCCGCCGCTCGGCCTCGATACCGGGGTACGCGCCCGGGGTGTCGACGAACGTCACCAGCGGCAGCCCGAACCTCTCCGCATGGCTCATCAGCCGGTACGCCTTGTGATAGCCCCAGGGCTGTGGCATGCCGAAGTTGCGGCGCACCAGCTCCGGGGTGTCGTGCCCCTTCTGGTGCCCGATGACCACGATCGTGCGGCCGGCGAGCCGGGCCAGCCCGCCCACGATCGCCGGATCGTCCCCGCCGCCGATCCGGTCGCCGTGCAGTTCGACGAACTCGTCGAAAACCTGCGCGCAGTAGTCGAGCGTGGTCGGGCGTTCCATGTCGCGGGCGAGCGCGACGACGTCCGCGGCGGACCGCTTCCGGAGCGACTCCGGTCTCATCACGAGCGCCGGTGAGGTGTCTTCGCCGTCGCCCGCCGTCCCGTCCGGCGGCGGATCGGCCGCTAGAGGCGGGCCCTGGCCCGACGCCGGCCGGGACGCGGCGTGGAGGCGCAGCAGGCCGGCGAGGGCCGCACGAAGCCCCTCCCGTGGCACGACGAGATCGATCTGCCCGTTCTCCAGCAGGAAGTCCGCGGTCTGGAAGCCCGGCGGCAGCTCCTGCCGGATGGTCTGCCTGATCACCTCCGGGCCGGCGAAGCCGATCCGCGCGCCCTCCTCCGCGATGACGACGTCGCCGAGCATCGCGAACGACGCGGTCGCCCCGCCGTAGGTCGGGTCCGTGTTGAGGTTGACCGTCAGCACCCCGGCGGCGTGCAGGCGGCGGATCTCCTGGCTGGTCTTGGCGAGCTGCATCAGCGACACCACGCCCTCCTGCATCCGGGCGCCACCGGACGCGGAGATGATCAGCAGCGGGGTGCGCTCGTGGAGCGCCCGGCGGGGGGGGGGGGGGGGGGGGGGGCCCCCCCCCCCCCCCCCCCAAAAACCCCCCCCCCCCCCCCCCGGGCGCCCCCCCCCCCCCGGGCGACGACCCCGGCCCGCGGGGGTTGGACCACACCCGACCCGGCGG
>NZ_JBVHDR010000026.1:20005-44285 GCF_055563295.1 Streptomyces sp. NPDC002868
GGCGGCCCCTCCTACCCCCCCACCCCCGCCCACCGATCCGGGCCCAACCGGCCGGGCGTGATGCGCCGCGGGGCTGCCGTCGCGCGCGCGCGCGGGGGGGGGGGGGGGGTGTGCCCGCCCCCCCCCCCCCCGCCGATACTTCCCCCGAGGAACGCGAAGTCGAGCGCGGCGACGACGACGGGCAGCCCCTCGACGCTGCCCGTGCCGCACACCACGGCGTCCGCGTTGCCGGTGCGGCGTCGGCTCTTGGCGAGCCGCCGCGGATAGGGCTCGGTGTCGACGAAGCCGAGAAGATCCCTCGTTGCCACCTCGGCCCCGAACCGGCTCAGCCCCTCGGGGTCGAGCAGCAGGCCCAGCCGCTCCTCGACGCCCAGCCGCGCGTGGTGTCGGCACTCCGGGCACACCTTGAGGTTGCGCTCCCACCGCCGCCGGTAGACCAGCGCGCCGCAGCCGTCGCAGCGCAGCCAGTCGTCCTCGGCGCCGCCGAACCGCGAGTGCGTCCTCGGCGCGGCGGATGCGGGCGCCGCGGGACCGCGGACCATCAGTGGTCTGCCTCGTGCGCGTACTCCACCGAGCAGTAGATCGGGTCGATGTCGGCGAGCCGCTGGCAGGCCTCGAAGTGCTCTTGGACGTCCGAGTGCGTCTGCATGGCGTCGAAGTCCTCCTTGCTGCGCCACTGCGTGTAGTTGACGACCCGCGTTCCGGCGTGGCCGACGTGGATGTTGCCCGACACATAGCCGGGGAACTTCCGGATGATCTCGTTCGCCCGGGCGATCTCGTCGAACATCCGGCGCTGGTTGTCCGGGGTCACCTTGAAGACGTTGATGAGCGTGTAGTACTTGAGGTCCGGTGAGATGTGAGCCATCGCTTCCTCCTCCGTTCAGGCACTGCGGACGACGAGCGCCGAGTTGAATCCGCCGTTGCCGCGGGCGACGACGAGTGCGTTGCGCACAGGGATCTCCCTGCTCTCCCCGGCCACCACGTCGATCTCGTATTCGGGCGGGACGTCTATCTCTTGCGCCGCGGCCGGGATCACGCTGTCGCGCATCATCAAGAACGCGGCGACGACGTCCAGGACCGCGCCGCCGGAGTAGAGCCGGCCCGTCATGCTCTTCGGCACCGCGACCGGGACCCCGTGCGGTCCGAAGACATTCGTGATCGCCGCCGCCTCGGCCGCGTCGAGGCCCGGCAGCCCGGCCGCGTCGGCGAGGACGACGTCGATCTCGTGCGGCTCCACCGCCGCGTCCGCCAGAGCGGCCCGGATCGCCCGCCGCAGCGTCGGGGGCCGCCCCGAGCCCGGTGCCGGGTCGAACGTCGCCGCGTAGCCGGCGATCTCGCCGTACACGCGGCCGGCGCCGCGCTCCCGCGCGGTCTCGGCGTCCTCAAGGGTGAGCAGGGCGCCCCCTTCACCCGGCACGTACCCGGATGCGGCGCGGTGGAACGGCAGGTAGGCGCGGCGCGCGTCCCGCTCCCGGCTCAGCCGGCCGGTGGGGATCTGGGCGGCCAGGCCGTAGGGGCACAGCGGGGCGTCGATGCCACCCGTGATCGCGACGCGCAGGGTGCCGTTGCGCAGCAGCCTGCGCGCGTGTGCCAGGGCGTCGCAGCCGCCCGCCTGCTCCGAGACCACCACCGAGCTGTGGCCCCGGATGCCGTGGCGGATCGAGATCTGGCCGGCGTTCGCGGCGTAGAACCAGGCGAAGGACTGGTAGGCGCTGACCCGATGCGGGCCCTCGCTCCACAGTTTCTGCACCTCGAACTGGCCGAACTCGAATCCGCCGCAGGCGTTCGCGGTGATCACGCCCACGTCGTACTCCCCGAGTGTCCCGGGGTCCAGTGTGGCGTCGCGCAACGCCCACTCCGCGGCCGCCAGGGAGAACTGGGTGGTGCGGTCGGTCTGCGGGACCAGCCGCCGGGGCAGGTGCTCGTGCGGGGCGAAGTCGGGTACCTCGCCGCCGATGTGCACCGGATACGACGACGGGTCGAACCGGCTGAAGCGCGCGAGACCGCTGCGCCCGGCCAGCGTCGCGTCCCAGTAGGCGTCGAGTCCCAGGCCGTTCGGTGCCACGACGCCGGCCCCCGTGACGACGACGCGCCGGCGGTCGCTCATGGCGCCCACCGCCGCGGGCCGACCAGGATGCCGGCGCTCTGGAACCCGCCGAACCCGCTGGCCACACTGAGCGCGATGTCGACGCGATAGTCCCTGGCGACGCGGGGTATGTAGTCCAGGTCGCACTCGGGGTCCTGCTCGTACAGGTTCGCCGTCGGCGGCACCGCGCCGTGCTCGATGGCGAGCGCGCACGTGGCCAGTTCGATCGCCCCGACCGAGCCCAGGGCGTGCCCGATCGCCGCCTTGATCGAGCTCACCGGCGTGCGGTAGGCCGCCTGACCGAGGCTCCTCTTGAACGCCACGGTCTCGTGGAGGTCGTTCTGCTTGGTTCCCGAGCCGTGGGCGCTGATGTACTCGACGTCCTCCGGGTTGATGCGCGCCTGGTTCATCGCCACCGAGATCGCCTCGGACATCTCCCGGCCGTCCGGCCGCAGGCCGGTCATGTGGTAGGCGTTGCACCGGGTCGCGAACCCGGCGAGTTCCGCGTAGATATGCGCGCCGCGCCGCCGGGCGTGTTCATACTCCTCCAGAACGAGGATCGCCGCGCCCTCGCCGAGGACGAAGCCGTCGCGGTTGCGGTCGAAAGGCCGGCAGGCCCGAGCCGGGTCGTCGTTGTTCGGCGACGTCGCCCTGATCGCGTCGAAGCAGGCGACGGTGATCGACGAGATCGGCGCGTCGGAGGCCCCGGTGACCACGACGTCGGCCGAGCCGTCCCGGACCAGTTCGAAGGCGTGGCCGACCGCGTCCATCCCCGAGGTGCACCCCGTGGACACGACGGTGGTCGGTCCCTCGGCGCCCACCCTCCAGGCGACCTCGCGCGCCAGCGACGAGGGCACGAAGTAGTCGAACAGCCAGTCAGCCGCCCGCTCGTGATCGACGAGCCAATGCTTGCCACTGTCGCTGACGGTCACGTACTGGCTCTCCAGGCCCATGCTGCAACCGATGGCGGTGCCGACGCTGACCCCGACGCGTTCCGGGGAAGGCGGGTCGTCGTCCAGGCCGCTGTCACGCATGGCCTCGCGCAGCGAGACGATCGCGAACTGGACCATGCGGTCGAACTTGTCCGCCTCGTGCTCGGAGAAGCCCTCCGCGGCCGGGTTCCAGTCGACCTCGGCCGCTATCCGGGAACGGAACCGGCTCGCGTCGAACAGCGAGAGGGGGCGTGTCGCGGTCTGACCGGACGTGATGAAGTTCCAGAACCTTTTCTGGCCGACACCGCCCGGGGCGCATATGCCTATCCCGGTGAGTACCACTCTGCGCATCGCTCACCCTCCTACGGACGGCGGCGGCTCCGCCGCATTCGGAACCGGATCCACCTCCACGTGCCCCAGCTCCGGGCTGGGCGCGAGCGGCGTGATCTGGAAGACGGCCACGGCCGTCAGGTCGCTTCTGTTCTCGTAGCGGTGCCGCGTGCCGCGCGGGATGAACACCGCGTCACCGTCTTCGGCGGCGGAGTCCTCTTCGTCGATGCGCAGCGCGAAACTGCCCCGGACGACGAAGAGGAACTCGTCGGAGTACGGGTGGCAGTGCGTGGCGACCGACTCCCCCGGCTGCAGGGTCACCGTGCCCAGGAAGCCCGATCTCGCCCCCACCGAGGCCGGGGTCAACAGCGCCCGGATGGCGCCGCCGAGCCGCCTGCTCGGCACGACGTCGCCCACCGAGACCTTCCGCGGGCCCTTCACCGGGCCGGCCCGGTTTCCGCGACGGCCGTGGCGGCGCCGGCCGGCGCCGCCACGGCCACGTGGAAGGCCAGCCCCGGCACCGGGCGGTGGGCGACGCCTCCGAGTCCCGCCGCGGCCAGCATGCGGTCGTATGCCTGCTCGGAGTGGACGTTCCCCTCCGAGGTCCACGCCAGCATGAGGATGTCGAACAGGTAGGGCGTGGGATCCTCGGCGGGCGGCTTGCCGGAGGTGGTAATTCCCACGACCCCCAGCCGCCCGTCCGGCTTGAGCACTGACGCCGCCCGCTTCAGCAACTCCGTCGCGCGGGCCTCGGAGAAGTGGTGCAGCACGTTGGTGACGAGGACCAGGTCGTAGGGGCCGCCGAGGGGTGCCTGGAACATGTCGCCGGCCAGGTAGTGCGCCCGCGCCACCACGCCCATGCGCATGGCGTTCTCAGCGGTCACCGCCAGGACGTTCTCCCAGTCCAGCGACCACACCATGGCTTGCTTGTAGCGCTGCGCAACCGTGTATCCGTACACGCCGTGGCCGCATGCCAGGTCGAGGACCTTCAGTTCCCGCCGCCCGCTCGCCCACGGCTCGATCTCGTCCGCCAGGGTCGCGGCGGTCGGTTCGGCGAACACCGTGGCGTGGGAGGCGAAATCCTCCCAGTAGTCGTACTCCGGCGTCTCCGCGTTCTCGTCGAGGACGGTCCGGCCGTGGCGTACGGCGTCGCCGATCCGTTTGAGCGCGTCCCACTCCCGGTCGCCGGCGAACACATGCACCACTCCGCCGACGTAGCCGGGCCGGTCCCGGACCAGAAGCTCCGCGGTCTCCGGCAGCAGCCAGTAACGCCCGCCGTCCATCTCGACGACGCGGATGGCCGCCAGCGCGTTCAGCAGGGTCCTCGTGCCCCGCGGACTCGCCCCGATGCCGGCGCCGACCTTCTCGGCGTCGGTGGGGCCGTCGGCCAACTGGTCGAAGACTCCCAGTTCGATACCGGCCCGCAGCAGACTCGTCTGCTTGTACGCCTGCATCATTCCGAACAGCGATTCCCGGTTCATATCCACTCACCCACCATCCGGCGACATCCCTTGACGTTGTGTCACGACAGCGATTCGTTGTCTCATTGCAGCGTCTTGACGATCGCCGAGCGATCGATCTTGCCGTTCATGTTGAGGGGGAACCGGTCGAGCCGGGTGAAGGAGCGCGGCACCATGTACCTGGGCAGACGGTGCCGCAGCGCGGTGTCCAGCCGCTCGCCGTGGCGCTTCTCGCCGCCCTCGCACTCGCCGGTGTACACGGCGTGCAGCACCGACCGGCTGTGCGCGTCCGGCACCGTGACGACGACCGCGTCCCGCACCCCCGCCTGCTCGCGCAGCGCCGACTCGATCTCACCGAGCTCCACCCGGTATCCGTGCACCTTCACCTGGTGGTCGAGGCGCCCGAGGTGGACCAGCGTGACCCCCTCGCGCCGCACCAGATCCCCGGTGCGGTACCACCATGGGTCCTCGACCGGTCCGTCGCCGCCGCACACCGTCGCCCGCCGGCCGTCGAAGCTCATGAAACGGCCGGTGTTGGCGACCGGATCCAGATAGCCGGCGAAGCGCTGCGGTCCCCGCACGCACAGCTCGCCGGTCTTCGCGGGCCGGCCGCTGTCGTCGACGATGAGCTGCTCGTGGCCGGGGTACAGCGTGCCGATGGGCACCGTTCCGTTCGCCGGGACCGACCAGTCCTCGGCGTCGCGGGGAAGCCGGAACTGCGTGCAAGTGAGGGTCAGCTCGGTCGGCCCGTAGAGGTTCTCGACGACGCTGCCCGGGGCGGCCGCCCGCCACGCGTGCGCCTGCTCCAGGGTGAGCTGCTCGCCGCAGAACAGGCTCCACCGCAGGCCGGGCATGCTACCGCTCGGCAGCCGGCCGAGCTGGAGCGCGACCGAGACGACCGACGGCACCGAGAACCAGTGCGTGATCCGCTCCCGTGCGACGAAGCGGGCGGGCGCCAGCATGTCGGCCCGTGCGGGCACGACGAGTGTCGCGCCCGACCCCCAGGTGGCGAACAGGTCGAACACCGAGAGATCGAAGGTCGTCTCGAAGGTCTGCGTCACCCTGCTGCCCGGTCCGAGCTCGTAGCGCGGGATGACGTGGCCGAGGTAGGCGGACACGTTCCGATGGCTGATCGGCACGCCCTTCGGTGTCCCCGTGGAGCCGGAGGTGAACAGGATGTACGCCACGCCGTCCGGCGACGTCGTCACCTCTGGCAGGTCGGGCACTGGTCTCCTGCGCAGCCGCCCCAGCCGGGCCTCGCCCGCGTGGAGCGTGGTCTGCGGGAGGCTGAGGCGCGCATCCGCCGAGACCGCCAGGTCGACGCCTGCCGCCGCCGCGACCGTTTCACTGCGCACCTTCGGCCACGCCGGATTGAGCGGCACAACGACGGCGCCAAGCCGCTGGATCGCCAGATATCCGGCGTAGGTCGCCACCGTGCGGTCGGCGCACAAACCCACGACGGCGGGCGGGCGCTCGTTGGTCTCCACGATGTCGGCTGCCAGATTTGCGGCGAGCGACTCCAGTTCGGCGTAGGTCAGGCGGTCACCACCGGCTTCGAGCGCCACTTCGTGGCCGTACCGGGCTGCGGCAGCGGAAAACCAGTCGTACATCGTGCGATCATCTGTCATGTGAGCCGTCCGGTTCGCTCGCTTGGATCACGCCGTGGGCCGATGCCCCTCGGGCAGCCGCGCGGGGAAGTCACCGCCCGCTTTTCTCCAGATCGGGTGTCTTGCCCTGCGCTGCCGCCGCGGCTTCGACCTTCTTCTTGATGACCGCCATCTGGGTCAGCGTGTTCTCGTTGATGTGCTTGGTGGCGCCCGCCTCGCCGAACGGCGCGCTCTCCTTCACCGCGAACTCCTGTTGCCAGCGCATCCGGGTCCCGCCGTTTTCCGGCAGGTACTCCCAGTGGAGCTTCATAAACTCGAACGGGCCGGTCTCGACGCGGTGAGCACGGGCGGTCCTCGTCCGGGGGTCCATCGTTCGCTCGCTCACCCAGCTCCACACCGTGCCATCGTCGTCCGGGTGCATGGTGAGCCGGAAACGAATGGTGTCGCCTTCTTCGTGCAGCACGTCCACGGCCGCGTACTCGGTGAAGAGGGTGGGCCACGAGCGTACGTCGTTGGTGATGCGCCAGACCAGTTCGAGCGGCGCGTCGATGAATACCGAGTTGTCGGTCTTGCTGGTCATGACGAGCTCTCCTTCAGCGCGTTGGTAACGAAATCGACGATCTGCTCGATGCTCATCTCCACCGTGGTGTCCGGCAGTGCAACACCGAACCTCTCCTTCACGGTTACCTCGAATTCGAGAACACCGAGGGAGTCGACGCCCAGTTCGGCGAGGGTGGCCGTCGGCGACCTGTCGACCATTTCACCGTGAAGGCCGACCTTTTCCGCGAGGATGTCCTTCAGCTGGCCGTAGCAGGGACTGGCAGGCATTACCGCGTCCTTGCTTGACGGGATGTCATACGGCCTTGCATTCAAGGAGCGGCATCTGCCAGTGGGAGAGCCACGGCCCCTTCAGCAGAGTGAAACCGGTGTGCTCCAGCAACCGTGTCCAGTCCTCCAGCGTGCGCTCCCGCCCTCCGTAGAGGACCAGCATGTCGATGTCGAGGAACTTGAAGTGGTCCCAGTCGTTGCCCGGCCTGAGCACCCAGTCGATCACCAGCAGCCGGGCGTCGGTGTTCCCGATCGCGGCCCGGACCTTCCGCAGGACGTTCTCCGCGGCCTCGTCCGACATCCAGTGCAGTACGCCCTTGAACAGGTAGGCGTCGTACGAGCCCGGGATCGGGGCGGTGTCGAGGTCGCCGCCCTCGACGGTGACCCGGTCGGCCACGCCGTGCTCCGTGAAGATCGCCCCGGACTTGGCCACCGCGTCCGGATAGTCGAGCAGGTAGCCCTTCATCTTCGGGTTCCGGCGCAGAAGCTGCGCCAGGAAGAACCCGTCGCCGCCGCCGAGGTCGGCGATGCTGCCGTACTGGTCGAGGCGGTCGACGTCGGGCGAGCCCGCGATGAACTGACGGCTCCAGAAGGCCATGAAATCGTCGAAGAACGTCCGCGCCTCAGGGTGCCGCTCGAAGTACTCAGAAAGCGGCATTCCATGGGCCTTCTCAAAGGCCGGAGCACCCGTCCGGACACTGTGCAGGATGTCCTCGAAGGGGCGCGCGGTCATCTCCATGTCGTTGTACCCCACCATCGGCAGGACGCCGAACGCGTTGGCGGAGCGCAGGCCGTCGGCCAGCTCGGTCATTCCGAAAACCCGCTCGGGCCCTTCGGCGAGCACCCCGAGCGAAGCGGCGCAACGCAGGATGCGGTACAGCGACTCCTCGTGCGCGCCGGTCTTCTCTGCGATGGTGCCGACGGGCAGCGGACCGTCCTCGAGGACATCCGCGACACCGAGCTCCGCGAGGACATGGACGACACGCGACAGGCGGCCGGCACTGGCCAGCAGCGTCACCTGCCACGCCCGGACGTGGTCGGGTATGAAATTGATGGTCGGATTCGGCTTCGCGTCACTCTTGTTCGCGGCCATGGATTTCTCCTCCTTCGCCGGCCTTTCACCAGGATCGGCAGAATTGATGATCTCGTTGATCTGGCCCAGAACCTGCCGGGGTGTACGCGACTTCATATCGCCGAGGGAATCCTCCGACAGGTCGACGCCGTACTGGTGCTTCACTTGGCTGACGAGCTCCAGCAGCGCGAGGGATTCGTACCCGAGATGCTCGAACAACACATCGATGACGCTGCCATCAAAATCTTCCTCACCCGGCCCGCCAGCATAAGTCTCGATCAGATCGATGAACTCACCAAGCGTGATCTCCTTCATGACCTCATACTCTTCTCGGAGAAGGGGAATTCACACAGAAGGAGGCGCCTAACGGTTGGCAACTGCCGCGGCCAACTGGGCTCACACGTTAGGCGCCCGCCATCAACCTCCGCAACAAAGACCACCCGGAAAGAAGCAGGATTGGACAGGAGATGTAGCTGAATACACCGCGCGCCGTACATATCCGGTGCATTCTTCTCTTCGCTCGCCTACCGGCGCGCGCCACAGTAAAGTGTGAGGTGGATTCGGCTCACCGAGTGGGCGGTCGACTTCATAACCCTGGGGCCGTTCCCACACATTGCGGGCTCCGCTGACTGCGCGTATTCCGTGGGCCTGGGTGTGTCGACATCCAGGCATGGAAGGCCTCGATGTGCGCCTTGGTGACGTCGGCCGGGTCCTACAGCGGCCGGAGCCCCTTCTCCTGGGGCTCCGGCCGCTGTCGCCGCGGCGTCGGCGTCCAAGGCGGGCGAGTACCCGTATCGGGCGAGCTGGGCGGCGGCCAGAGGGTAGTTGCAGGCGGGTGGTCTCCGGATAGTTGCCCGACGCGGGCTACGGTCCCAGTCGCTCGGAAAGCCGCCCCGGTCACCCACACGCCAGCAGTGATCTTGTCCAGGTCCAAGAGGGGCTCGGCGGAAGCCTCCGAGTCAAAGGGAGGTGGAGCGGCGTGCTTGACCCCGGAGAAATACGCGGCCGCGTCCATGCCGTGTGACCCCAAAGGGGTCCCAGCGACCGGGTTTCCCTGGCTGCCTCTGCCAGTTGGAGCCCTACCGCGCCGCGAACTCGGCGTACCGTGTGTGGGCGCTTCGAATGGGCGCGCCGCACAACGCCGCCACGACGCCACCAACCTGTTTGCCGCCCTCATGAGACCGACCACGTCGGCGACCTTCTCCGCGAACGCGGGCGCCGACCGTCGTACACCTGTGGTGCGCCGTCGGCCTCACGGACATCGGGATCGGCCGCTCCGCGGTGCTCAAGGCCTCCTGCGGACCGGTGTTCGGCACGATGGCGCCCAGAGGGAGCGGACGCCGGCACCGGCTGAGCCGGGCCAGGAGGATAGGAGGAGTGGCCTTCAGACGCCCGTCGGCGCGCGCGCCGAGGCCGTCAGTCCGGCAGGGTGCTCTCGCGCGCCGGATCGGTGCCCGCAGCTTTGGGCAGGGCCAGATGCCCCGCCGCCGCCCACACTGCGACCTGAGCCCGGGACCGGACGCTGAGCTTGTCCCGGATGTGCTGCAGGTGTGCGTCGACGGTGCGCGGGGAGACATGGAGCCGGAGGGCTATCTGGCGGTTTGTCATCCCGTCGGCGACCAGCCGGGCAACCTCGCGTTCCCGCTCGGTGAGGCAGGGACCCGCCGTACCGGCGGCGAACCCCTGCCCGTTCCACACGTCCTCCAGAGCGTAGGCAAGAGCGCCTTTGGGAGCCAGTCGGCACCCGGCAGCCACAGCGTTGTCGGCCTTGGAGCGGCCGAGCCGGCGACGGCACTCGTCGATGACCAGTTCCACGCAGTGCCGCCACACGGGGTCCGGTTCCCTGCGTATCCCGCGGATCGCCGAGGCCGCGCCGGCCAGGCGCAGCGCCCGCTCGTCGTGCCCCTGCCGTGCTGCCGTGACCGCCAAGCCCTCGAGTGCGCGCGGTGTTTCGTAGCCGTTGCAGCTGGCCTGCAATGACTCCTTGAACCAGGTCTCCGCGTTCCACGTGTCCCCCCGGGTCAGGTCCAGCGCGCCGACGGTGTGCAGGACGGCGGCCAGGAGGGTCGACTCGCTCTCCCCCCGAATGACCGGCAGTATTTCCTCCAGCAGGTCGGCCGCCCGGGCGACGTCCCCGGCCCGCAGGGTGACCCAGGCGAGACTGTGCAGCCAGCGCGCCGTGTGTCCCGGGCATGCCAGCGGCCGCACCGTCTCCAGGCTCTCCTCGAAGCAGGACCGGGCCACGGCAAACTCCTCGCGGGCCATCCGCACCAGTCCAAGAACTCCCAGGGCCTCGCCTAGGACGAGGGGGCGGTCGAGAGTGCGCTCGATCGCGACCGCCTCCTCGGCCGCGGCCAGCCCCTCACCGTGCCGACCCTGCCAGCAGTCCAGCCACGCCGCCTGCTGCAGTGCGGAGCTGCGATGGCGCGGACCGGTGTGCGCGTGGTCGAGGGCGGACCTCAGCAGGGCGCACGCCTCGGAGGTGTCCCCGTGCTCCCAGGTGCACCGGGCTGCGGCAACGGCGAGCGGGGCATGGCGGTCGTCACCGCGGCCGGCCGTCCACGCGGCGGCCCGCAGCAGATTGCCGCGCTCGTCGTCGAGTCTGCGCAGCGTGTCCGCACTGGCGAACACCCGCTCGGGGAGGGACTCGACGAATCTGGCCAGCCAGGTTGCCAGGCGGTCGTGCACCGCCTCCGACTCACCAGCAGCATGGAGCCGCTCCAGCCCGTACAGGCGGATCGACTCCAACTGGAAGAAGCGCGCGCTGCGCCGCCGTTCGCCGGCCGGGGCCACCAGGGACTTGGCCTCCAGGCCGGACATCGCCGTAAGCACCGCACTGTGCGGGATGTCGTCGTCAGCGCAGACCGCAGTCGCCCCGGCCAGGTCGAACCCCCCGTCGAAGACCGACAGCCGACGGAAGACGGCCTCCTCGCGGGCTTCGAGCAGCTGCGTGCTCCAGTCGATGGCCGCCCGCAGACCCCGGTGGCGGCCGGCGGCGGTCCTGGGCGCCACGGTGAGCAGGGTGAAGCGGTCGTCGAGCCGGGCCAGCAGCTCCTCGACGGGCAACAGCCTGACCCAACGGGCGGCCATTTCCACCGCCAGCGCCATGCCGTCCAGCCTCGCGCAGATGTCGGCGACGGCCCCCGCGTTGGCGGCCGTCAGCTCGAAGCAAGGCACCTGTTCGCGCGCTCGGTCCACGAACAGCCGCACCGCGTCTGACCCCGGCGCCTCCGAGGCCATGCCCGCGCCTCCGGGGTCCGGCAGGGACAGCGGGCCGACCGCGAACGTGACCTCGCCAGACACACGCAGCGACTCCTGACTGGTCGCCAGCACTCGCACGCCCGGGCAGCGGCGCAGCAGAGTGTCGGCCAGTCGGGCACACGGTTCGATGATGTGCTCGCAGCCGTCGAGCAGTACCAGCACGCGGCGGTCACTCAGCGCGGCGGCCATCGTGTCGGTGACGGGCTCGCCGGGCCGCTCAAGGACTCCCAGCGCGGCGGCGACAACCGGAGCCAGAAGCTCGGGGGCGGTTAACGAGCAGAGATCGACGTACGTTGTCCCGTCGACGCAGGTGCCCTGACGGGACGCCAGCTCGACCGCCAGCCGCGTCTTGCCCACGCCGACAGGCCCGAGCAGAGTGAGCAGCCGGCACTGCCCCAGCAGCCGTTTCAACTCGCCCAGCTCCCACTTTCGCCCGACGAAGCTGTCCAACGGACCGGGGAGGTCCGCGGAGTGCAGCCCCGTGCGCCGGGTAGGGACGACCTCGGACAAGGGGCCTCCTCGGTTGTCCAAGTGGGTGGGTGTCAGGTATCACGGGACCTGCGCCAGCCTCAGTTCAACCTGTGCGCGCACACACGGAGCAGCAGGGTACACGCGGGACGCGTGCCGCGACCCGTGTGCCGTTTCCGCACACGCGCCACCATCGGCGGTCCGCCGCCGCTACTGAGGTTTTCGGTTGAGGGGTGACCGTGGTGCCGATGGTGGGTGTATCCCTGTGACCTGCGGTATCCCGATGGGGGGCGGCCTCACCGCGAAGCAGCGGGCCCAGAGGGAGCAAGTGCGGTTTGAGGCCGCCGAGTTATTCGCGCAAGGGGTGACGCCGCCGCAGGTCACGCGGCGACTGCGGGTCTCCCCGAAGTCTGCCTACGCCTGGCATGCCCGCTGGCGCCAGGGCGGGATCGAGGCACTGCGGTCCAAGGGGCCGTCCGGCCGTCCGTCACGGATGAGGCCCGAGTGGCGGGCCTGGCTGGCGGCACAGCTGGAGAAGGGTCCGGCTGCACACGGCTGGACGGAGGACCAGCGGTGGACGCTGGCCCGGGTGGCCACCGTGATCGCGCGGCGCTTCCATGTCCGCTTCAGCCCGGCGCAGACCTGGCGCATCCTGCACCAGATGGGCTTCACGGAACTCTGCCTGCCGTTCCTCGTCCTGGGTATGGGTCATCCGCCGGCGAGCAGTCGCGCCAGCTTGCCCGGCAGATGTGGCGCGAAGCGGCGCACCCCTCGCGGGGGTCGAGCGTGGCGGGCCGATGGCTCAGGAGCAGGTGCGCGAGTTCGTGCAGGAGGATGCCGAGTCGATGGACCGGGACTCGCGCGGCAGACGATGTACGTTCCGTCCACGAGCTGCGCCGTACGCAGAGCCGCGTGTCGTACCCGGCCCGAATGTGAGTTCGACACTCGCGCCGAGGTGCTTGCTCGTCAGCTCGCCCACAAGGCGGCAGGCGTCGCGGTAGGTCGCCGTCTGGGGAAGGTTGAACTGCTCGACCATTTTGTGCGTTGACCACGAACGTTCGCCGGGTCTGGTGACACGCCGGTCGATGTTCGCGGCATGGGGGTCTGTCGGTCTCACTCTCGATTGCAACGTGGTCGCTGTTGAGGGTGAGGTCGTACAGGGCAGAGCCGGTCAGAGCGCGACGGTGGACCGATGAAGAGGGGGCAAAAGCTGCAGCAGAGCGTTCGTCCGGACGGTGAACGTCGGCCGGGAACGGCTGCGGCAGATCCTGTGCGAGCACGGGATCTCCTTCCAGCGGACCACGCGCCTGGAAGGAGTCCAAAGACCCCGACAAGGACACCAAACTCGACCGCATCGAGCATGTGACAGCCGGTTCCCGGACCGGTGTTCCGCGTTCGACGAGTTCGGACCGCTGTCGATCCGGCTCTGCACGGCTCCAGCTGGGCCGAGGAGAAGAAACCGGACCGGCTGCCGGCCACCTGTCACCGCCCCCACGGCATCCGGTACTTCCACGACTCTTAATGGGTTTAGTCAAGCAGCCTGACCCTCTCCGGCCGCCTTCTCACGGGTGGGGTTGTACTCCCTCTCATAGAGCCGGCCGTCGCGGAGCATGGCCCACAGGACGGAGACTCGCTGGCGAGCGACAGCGATCACGGCCTTCTTGTGACGGCCCTTGTCGTGCGTGTAGCCCTTGTACTTGCGCAGGTACATCTCGTTCTCCCACGTCCCCGCGGTCAAGCACGCGACCTGGCTCGACAGGAAGAACGCCCGCTGGAGCGGGCGACTGTACTGAGTCGGGCGCCGACGGTTCCCCGTGTTCGATCCGGAGTCACGGGAGACTGGGGCCATTCCCGACGCGACAGCGAGCCGCCCAGCGGTCGGAAACCGTGAGATGTCGCCAATCGCCGCGAGCAGTTCGGCCGCGAGAACTCCGCCGAATCCGGGCATGGAAAGGACGATGGGCGCCTGGGGGTGCTGGGAGAGAAGGTCCTTGACCTTCTTCTCTAGCTCCTTCAGGCGGCTGTTCATCTCCGTGATCTTTTGGGCGAGTTCGGCCACCAGCTCGGCCGCCAGGTCTTCTTCACTGGCCGCTGATTCCTGGGCCTTGGCGGCTGTTACGGCCTTCTCCGCGACGGTTGCTGCCTTCCTCACCCCGCGCTTGGCGAGCCAGGCAGTCAGCCTGCTCTCGCCCATGCGCCGGATGGACGTTGGCGTCTGGAATCCGGACAGGAGGACCAGCGGCCCTGCGGACTGGGCGAAGTCGAAGGACCGCTCCAGTTCCGGGAAAATGCTGGTCAGGAGAGCCCTCATGCGGTTGATGGTCCTGGTGCGTTCGGCTGACAGGCTGTTGCGGTGGGCCAGGATCAGCACGAGTTCCTTCGTCAGCCTGGGCGGTGCCGGTACAGGGACCGTCTGACGTCGAAGGCAGCGGGTGAACTCGGCAATGATGTATGAGTCCTTCAGGTCGGTCTTGCCCTGACCGCTAAAGCTCTTCTTGAAGGCCGCGAACTTCGAGCCGGTGACGTACCGCGGGTTCTGGCCGTGACTAGCCAGGACTCCCAAGAGCAGAGATGCCGGGCCGTCAATGAGATCGAGAGCCCAGGTCACATGGTCGGACATGCCCATGGCCTCACCGAATGCGGCCAGAATGTCGGACTCGGAGTTGACCACCTTGCGGTTCCACAGCGACTCTCCGTCGCTGTCGACCACCGTGATCCAGTGATGTCCTTTTCCTACGTCGATCCCGGCCCATACCTGTGGTGGCCGCTGCGTCATCTTATTTCTCCAGCTCGATCACGGACGGGGGCGCCGGGCCACCCCTGGAGCAAGTCCGTACGAGCGATCGAATCGCAGCTCTTAATCAGTTAGTGAGGGTGGCCTGAAGGCTGGCCGACGCAGTCTCGATGAGCCCCTCTACTGGGCAGGCGTTTGAAAGTCGCATCCAGCCTTCCAGGCTGTAGATACAACGATCATCAGACAGTAGGGGCACCCACCGGCAAGTCCGTACGAGCGATCGAGTCGCCACTCTTAATCAGCAGTCATGGGGCGCCCCGGAAGGCCGGCCGACGGAGTCGTGGAGAGCCCTTTGATGGGCAGGCTGCTACGAGTCGCATCCGAACTTCCTGGCTGGACGCGGAGTTTACAGCCCGACCGGGTGCCCACCTGCACGCCCGTACTGTAGCGATCCTGATCGCAGCTCTTAATTAGCAGCGAAGGCGAGCAGCGGCACCGGTGTCCCGGGGCTGCCACTCATGCCCGATCGAGCCTGCTTGAAGGGTACGGGCTGCTACAGCCTCGGCGATGACCAGCTGTGAGGCGTGACCCGCCGTTTGCTGACGCTGCACGTCATCACCTCCATCGGATGGATGAGCCAGGTCCTGGCAATGCTCGTCCTGACCGCCTTCGGGGCGGCCGCCGACGACCCGGGGACCCGGGTCAGCGCGTATTCGATGGGGTGATGCTCGATCTGCACGTCCTGGCCTACCTGGCGAAGCCGCTGGGGGACGCATGCCTGAGGGCCGCGGGGCGGGGTCAGCACGGGCCGGCGGGCCAGCTCGGCGATCGGCCTGCTGATGCTGTCCGCGATCGGCTTCAAGACGTGGGTATCGGTCGAGAAGCCGTGGCCGCGTACCCCATGGGCGGACACCGCGCGAGCGTCCGCGAGACACCGGGGTCCGCCCCGCTGGCTGTTCGCCCTGTCCGCCGTGGTGCCCGCGCTCGACTACGCGTTGGGAGCGTTCGTCCTCGGCAGCCTGCCGGTGCCTCTCTTGGCACTGGCGACGGTGCTCGGTTGGGCGGTCTGGCAGGCACGCCGGGCTCCGGTCCGGGCGCGGGTCAGATGAGCAGTTCGCAGTCGTAGCGGCGGAACAGAGTCCGCAGCGTCGCGGGCTCGCGGTCCGGCAGCGACTGGAACTCCTCAAACAGACACGCCGTGTTCGGCGTCATGACGATGAGATAGCGCGCCGGGTCAGAAGCGGGATTCCAGAACGTGTGCGGTACCCCCCTCGGCCCAAGCACGGCGGAGCCGGCGCGCGCTTCGAGCTCCTCCTCGCCGAGCCGGAAGCGGAGCGTGCCGTCGAGCACGTACCAGATCTCGTCCTCGCGGTGGTGGATGTGCGGCGGCGCGATCAGCCGCGGGGGCCCAGGCGGACCTCCCTGGTCCGACCACTGACCCATCAGGAAGGAACAGTCCGGGGTGCCGATTATGCCGTCCATCGGCGGCGCAACCCGCAGCCGCGGGCTCACCTTGCCCATGCGCTCGACGGACATTCCGTCACTCATCGTCATATCGAAAGCCACCACAGATCGGGAGCGGCGATTCCTCGGAGCAGACCTGCTTTCGCGCGTCTTCCGGTTATCGCGAATGCCGGGTTATCACGAATGCGTGGCGCGGTCGGCCGGAACCATTTCCTACAGTGTCGTCGGCGGCGGGCGGAAAGGGCAACCTCCAATGTGCTGATATTGCGTCAGCCGAAGGTGCAGGCCAGTTACATCCATCGTCTCTTCCCTTGCCCCTCATGCCATTTTCAGTTGTCGGAATAAGGCGCCGCCGCATAGCGTATGGCGCGGCCGTAGTCGCGGCATCTGGAGGACCGATGGGTTTGCTGGAGAAAAGACGTCTGACGGACGTGTACCGGGGCGCTGGACGCCCGGAGGCGCTGCCGTGGCACCGTGACGGGCCGCCGCCGCTGCTGGCCGAGGTGGTGCGGGCCCGGGGAAGCGCCGGGCGCGCGCTCGACCTCGGGTGCGGTGCGGGCGCGTTCTCGGTGTGGCTGGCCCGGCAGGGCTTCGAGGTGACCGGCGTCGACTTCGTTCCCGAGGCACTGGCGATGGCGAGGGCGCGCGCTGACGAGGCCGGGGTGGCCCTCGAACTCGTCGAGTCGGACGTGCTTGCCTACACGCCGTCGCAGACGTTCGATCTCGTCCTGGACTGTGGCTGCCTGCACGTCCTGGCGCGGCGGGAGCGTGCCGTCTACCGGCAGCGGCTGTGGAGTTGGCTCGCGCCAGGCGCCGACTACGTACTGGTCCACTTCGGCCGCCGGCACCCGTTGGAATGGTCGTCGGTCGGCCCGCGGCGGCGCACCCCCGAACAGATTCGCGGCTTCCTCGGGGCCCGCATGCAGCAGCGTGCGCACCTGGCGGAACTCTCCCCCCGCGACAGACCGCTGCCGCTCGCACGCAGGGTGCTGATCGGGTCCGACGTGCTGCTGGACAGCTACTGGTTCACCCACCAGGCGTGAACCACCGGGCGTGAACCAGGCCCGGTCCGAAGGGGCTTGGCCCCCGCAGCCGCCGGCGGGTTTCGGAGCGGTCCCCGCCGGCTCCGGAGCCCCGTCGGTAGGGAACGACCGGGCTCCGGCCGGACTTCGGGGCGGGCAGACAGACGGTCAGGCGGGATCGGCGGACTCCCGGTCCACCGCCGCCGCGGCCTCGGTCTTCTCCTTGATGACCGTCATATCAAGCAGCGACTTGTCCTTGATGTGCGCGACCGCTGTCGCCTCGTCGAACGGGGCGTCTGGCCGCACGGCGAACTCCTGCCGCCACCACAGCCGAGTGCCGTCCCCCTCCGGGGTGTACTCCCAGTGCATCTTCAGGAACACGAACGGGGCGCGGTCGAGGCGATGCGCGCGCACGCTCCTCGTCCGCGGGTCCACCGTCCGCTCGGTCACCCAACTGCGCGCCACGCCATCCTCGTCGGGATGGATGGTGAGGCGGAAGCGGACGGTGTCGCCGTCCTCGTGGAGCACGTCCACCGACGCGTAGTCGGTGAACAGCTCCGGCCACGAGCGCACGTCATTAGTCATGCGCCAGACCAGTTCCGGCGGCGCGTCGATGAACACCGAATTCTCGATCCTGCTGGTCATTTCCGGCTCTCCGTTCCGCACCTTTTCGTTTGGACAACGCACCACACGCTAAGTGCCCCCACCTGGCCCCGCAAAGAACTCGGGTCCGGGCGAAGAAGGATGGGACTCCAGATGCAGCGAGATACATCGCCCGCCGTACACCCGCGGCGCATCCGCCAATTCATCCGCCGGCTCCGTGCGGTCCGCCGGTCCGCGCCCTGGTCGTTTCTTCGCGCCGGAATGTGCTGGGCGGGCGCGTTGTACGCGCCAATCCTGTGGCCGAAGGTCCTGCGGACCGAGCTTGCCCGGGAAAACAGAGGAGAACCCGCCCTGGGCACGGCGCAGGCCACGACCGGCGCGGAGAACACGACCGGCCTCGACGAGCCGCCGCAGGGTCATCCGGAGCGGCTCGCCCTCGACGCACCGGCCTCGCCCGCGGAACGCGAGCTGTGGGCGGACATCGAGGACATGGCACCGGGGCGACACCAGCGAACCTCGGAGGGCCCGTGAGCAGTATCAGGGAGCACAACCGGCGGGTGATCGAGGAGTTCCGGGCCCGGGGCGGCACGGTCGGCGGCGCGCTGGCGGGCCGGGCGTTGCTCCTGCTCACGACCACCGGCGCCCGTACCGGCCGCAAGCGCACCACGCCGGTGATGTATGTGCGCGACGGAGCCCGGCTGCTCGTGTTCGCCTCCAGCGCCGGGGCGTCGAGGCATCCCGACTGGTACCACAACTTGGTGGCCCGTCCGGAGGTCACCGTCGAGATGGGCACCGAGAGCTACACCGCAGTCGCCTTCGTCACGGCGGGCGAGGAACGGGACCGGCTGTTCTCGCGGGCCGCGCAGGACCATCCGTTCCTCGCCGAGTACCAGGCGAAGACGACCAGGCAGATCCCGGTGATCGCGCTGGAGCGCCGCCCGGGAGGCTGACGCCCCGGCACCCGGAGACACCGGAGACTAGCCGGTCAGCAGTCGTGGTCGAAAGACGGGACCAGCAGGTCCTCGCGGATCGCGGCCACGCGGCTCGGCGACGGGTCCGCGAGGTAGAAGTGGTCGCCGCAGAACAATCGCAGGCGGAACGTCGCCTCGGCAACGTCCCGCCACGGCAGCAACTCGGCCGGTGCGACCGCCGGGTCGGCATCCCCAGCCAAGGCCGACACCGGGCAGGCGATCCGGTGGCCGGCCGCGCCAGATAGGTGTTGTTCAGCTCGAAGTCGGCCCGCAGGCAGGACAGGAACCGCTCCTGCCAGTCACGCGGCAGCAGCCCCTGCTCCCGTATACCGCCAAACTTGCGTACGACAGTGAGGATCTCGGTGTCGGATCGGACATCGCGGCGGCCCGGCGGGCGGCGCGGGCGATCAGCTCGCCCGCGACGCTGCCGATGCTTCCGCCCAGGAACGCGAAGTCGAGCGCGGCGGTGACGACGGGCAGGGCTGCGATGGTGCCCTCCGCACACCACGGCGTCGGCGTTGCCGGTGCGCGCTGACGGCTGTCCGCGAGCCGCTGCGAGTACGGCACCGTGTCGACGAAGCCGAGGAGGTCCCTCGGTGCCCACCTCGGCCCCGAATCGGGTCCACCCCGGATCGAGCAGCAGGTTCAGCCGCTCCTCGACCCCAGTCGGGCGTGGTGGCGGCATTCGGGGCACACCTTGAGGGCCTTCTCCCACCGCCTGCCGCCGGTAGACGAGTTCGCCACAGCCGCCGCACCCGAGCCAGTCGTCGGCGGCGCCGCCGAACCGCGAACGCGCCCGCGGCTTCACCGGTGCGGTCGGCGGCCGCACCGTGGGACCACGGGCCATCAACTGTCCGCCTCGTGCGAGAGATCTGCCCGGTCGGCCACCCCGTGCTCCGACAGCACCGGTCCGGCCCTGGTTACGGCGTCCGGGGAGTCGAGGAGATACCCCTTCACCTTAGGGTTCCTGCCCAGCAGCTGGGCGAGGAAGAATCCGCCGCCGAGGTCGGCGATCCTCTCGTAGCGGTCGAAGCGCTCGACGTGGGGCGAGCCGTCCATGTACTGGCGGCTCCAGAAGGCCATGAACTCGTCGAAGAAAGCACGTTCATCCGGATTCCGCTCGAAGTGCTCGGGAAACCGAAAGACCGTGGCCTTCTCCAAGGCGGGAACGCCCGTCCGCACGCTGTGCAAGACCTCGTCGAACAGGCGCGCGGTCATCTCCATCTCGTTACACTTCACCATCGGCACGACGCCGTACGGATTCGTGGAGCGCAGGCCATCGGCCAGTTCCGTCATCGCGAAGACCTTCTCCGGGGTTCGGCGAATATCCCGACCGATGCGGCACACCGCAGGACGCGGTGCAGGCAACGCCTCGTGCGCACTGGCCTTCCCAAGGCGCTCACCGGCAGCGGCCCGCCCATGAAAATGTCCGCGACCCCAGCTCCGCCAAGTCGTGGACGATGCGCGACAGCCAGCCGGCACTCGCCAGCAGCGTCACCTGCCAGGTCGCATGGTCGGAGATGACGTCGATGCCCGAAGCCGGTTGTGGGTCAGTCGTCTTCGTGACCACAAAACTCCCCTTCTGTACCGGCCCGCGTATGGGAGCTGACAAGCTCGTTGATCCTGGCCACCACCTGCCGGGGCGTCTGCCTCTTCATCTCGCCGAGGAAGTCGTCCGACAGGTCGATTCCGTACTCGTGCTGCACCTGGCTGATGAGTTCGAGCAGGGCGAGCGAGTCATAGCCGAGCCGCTCGAAGAGAACGTCGATGACACCGCCGTCGAAATCTTCCTCACCCGGCCCGCCCACATAGGCCTCGATCAGGTCGATGAACTCATCGAGCGTGACTTGCTTCACGACGTCTGCTCTTCTCCCTCTGGGGAGAATCCGTGAAAAGCTACCCCACGAAATTCGAGACGCATAGCGGCCTCCATTCGCCACGGCCAACGTGGCCCACACGCTAAGCGGGCTCCCCGGGGCGCCGCAACAAAAAAGCAGTCGTCATGCGCCGGAATGGGCCGGGAGATGTAGTGGAATGCACCTCCCGCCGTACACACCTGGGCGCATTCTTTTCCCGCTCCGCGGGGCCGTGCCGCCGTGAGTGTGCGGTTCATTTCATCCCGTGCTCGTGAGCTGCCGGCTCCGTGGGCCTCGTCCCACTCCCGGCCACGCCCGGCGGACCACCCGGGCGGCACCGCCCACGATCGCGGCACGGGCCCATACTGATACGCAATGGGCCGCCTCAAATTTCGCCACAGCAGTTGTCCTGCCGCGGCGTTGCCGCTACCTTCTCCCCAAGTCGCGGTACTGGTATAGCGATATCCTTCAGATCTTGCCACAAGGGTATGACCGCGGTGCTGCGGCCGCCCCTCCCGACCCCGAAAACCGACGGCAGCGAACAGTCCTACATCTGAGAGGTTCGCGATGACCGGAACTGTCACCAGCCGTCCCCCGAGCGCGGCCGCTTCAGGTTCGGCCGTCACGCCCAAGGTCGAGACCCGCCTCCTTCCGGCCGACTGCCGGACCGGGACCCTTCCCAAGGCGGCCCGCGACCTGGTGGCAGAGCACCTGCCCCCGTGGGGGCTGGCGTCGTTCGTCCAGGACGCCCCGGCCGTGGCTGGCGAGTTGGTCACCAGCGCCGTGCAGCACGCACCGCACGGAGCCGTCGGATTCGCCTTGCAGTACGCCGACGGCGTACTGCGCCTCGAGGTCGAGGACGGCTCCCCAGATAATCCGTTGCCTCGGCAGCCCGGCAGTACGAAGAGCGCAGGCGGGGCTGGTGCAGTACCTCTCCGACACATGGGGATTCCGCAGGAACGCCCACAGCACGAAGACGACCTGGCGCGCGTTTCATGCCCAGTCGACGGCAGACGGCAGCGACTGACCGGCTGTCATGGTGGGATGCGGCGCCAAGTGTTGGGAGGCTTGGCGCAACGCGGGAAAGCCCGCACGGGCCTGTCTGTGCCATTCACCTAACCGCCACAACGAAGAGTCGTCCCGTGTGGAGTCCTGGCCCCCGAAAGATTGGCGAGGCCACTTCCGGCAGGGACGTTGGAGGCGAAAGTGAATCGAAGCGTCAGAGAGGAAATCAGCATCCTCTTAGTTGCCGCCAACACGCTGTTTCGTGAGGGCCTTTCGGAGCTGCTGGCAAGCGACGACACCCGCTTGCGGCTGGTCGGCAACACCGTAGATGCCCAGAGCCAGGACACCATCATGCGGTCGATGAGCGACTGCAGCCCAGATGTGGTGCTGATAGTCATCGATTCCTTCGCCTCTGGGCTGGAGGAGGCGATCCGGCGCCTGCTGCAGAGCTTCCCCGGCACCAGGGTGGTCGTCCTCACCGATCGCAGTGCCCAGACCATTCACCGCCTCCTGGCGCTCGGTGTGGGCGCCTGCCTCGCGATGGGCGTGGGCCGACAGGAACTGGTCGCGATCATCCGTGCGGTGACGCTCGACCCCGACCGGGTGGTCATCTCGATCCCGCGCAACGCGCTGAAATGGCTTGACACCCGGCTGGGCCATCTGCTGTCGGACCGGGAGCTGGAGATCCTCACCATGGCGGCGGACGGTGCCAGCAACGCGCAGATCGCGGAGAAGCTCTACATCTCCGTGGGCACTGTCAAAAGACATCTCAGCAACATCTACGCCAAGCTCCACGTCCGCTCGCGCACGGCGGCCATCAACTCCGCGGTTCGCGGCGGCCTGATCGACCGCTGCGACCTGCCGAGCAGCTGAGGCCGGACTCGGCGAACCTGCCGTTGGACGGCCAGCCGGGCGGCCTCGTTCTGCCGGCCCGGCCACCGCGAGCTTGGTGAAGCCGCCTCACGCGCCGCAACGCGCAACGCGGGCAGAGCAGTTGGGAATGTGTTTGGTGTGTCGTCCATCCAGGGATGATGCAAGCGCCACGCTTCCCACGCAACATCAATTGTCGCCCCTCGGCGGCGGGCGTCAGCGCCCTGTGCTGCCGTCGATCTGCTCGCGCAGAATGTCAGGGTGGCACGGCGTGCCGCGCGGTCTCCTCAATCATGTGCACCAGGACCCCCGGCACGCGAGCCATGCTGGTATCCGAGCACACCTGAGCCACCCGTCCGGCATGCCTCGTTCTTCTCCGCGGAGGGTCAGCCAGCATTGTGGACGCGGACATGACTGCGAAGATCACTCGTATCAACCCCGAGCAGCTGCATAAGACGCCCGGCTATCACCACATCACCGTGGTGGAGACCGTTCGTACGGCCTACCTGGCAGGGCAGTGCCCGCTCGATCGGAGCGGTTCCCTCGTCGGTTCCGGATCCGTTGAGGTGCAAGTCGACCAGGTTGTCGCGAACGCACTCGCTGCCCTGACCGCAGTGTGTGCGGAGCCGCAACATGTGGTGCGCTCCGTGATCTACGTGCGGAGCGACGACAGAAACACTCTGGGGATCGCATGGCGTCGGCTTACCGAATCAGCCCTCGGTCAGGCGTTCACCACCGCCAGCACGCTGTTGGGCGTTGCGCAACTCAGCTTCACAGGGCGGCTCATCGAGGTGGACCTCACCGTGGCGCTGCCCGACTGAGCCTCTTCATCTCCAGGCCTCGAACGACTCCTCGAACTGGGTGGCTCCCCTCGGGATTCACCGGACGTGCGGGCGGCCTTCGTCTGACCATGTGCTCCGACCAAGGTGCACGTGACCACGACGAAGGCCGTGAGAGTGAGTCTGCTGCCTGATGCTGTCCGGAGGGAGCGTTCGCGGACGCGTCACACTTCCGGGCCGAGTTCTACGAGTGTCTGACCGCCCGGCGCGATGAGTTGTTCGAACTGTCGGATGCCGTGCTGTGTGCGGACGGGGCAGTGGGCCACCCGGGAGGCCTGTACGGGCCTCGAGCTCATGACTGAAACCCCCGATCCGCCGATCGCCGGATCGGGGGCGGACGGATCGGTGGTGGTCAGCGGGGCAGGCTCTGGGTGATCCGCCACAGGCGGCGCGGCAGCTCGCCTTCCTCGAAGGCGTGCACCTCCCTCAGCACCCAGCCCTCTGCGAGGGCGTCGACCAGGGCGCGGTCGAAGAAGTGCACGGCGAAAAACCCCCGCGCTCCCCCTCACTCCCCGCTGATCGCCTACCGATCGGGCCTAGGAAAGGCACGGTCCCGCTCGTCCCGCTCGGCCTTCTCCAGGGCCGCGATGGCCGGGCCCTGCGCCGCCGATCTGCGCCGGTCTGTGACCGCTATGACGGTGACCACCACGAGCAGAGGCGTGACCAGGGAAACAACACAGACGACAGCAACGAACAACAACCCAAGCGCTTCCATGGAGCCCCCCTCTCGCCGGGGAGCGTACGCGGCCTGGGCCTTCGGAGTGAGGTGGGTGGGTTCTAACGACCTCGTGCGTGATTGGTGTGCGGTCGTGTTGAGCTCGTCGCCGGTGTTGTGATCAGGTCTGTGTGGTGGGCAGTGCGAGTGCCTTGGT
>NZ_JBVHDR010000027.1:0-42393 GCF_055563295.1 Streptomyces sp. NPDC002868
CTCCACACACGACGCCAACCGAGCCGCCTGAGACACCAACGCCTCAACAGAACGCCCAGAAACCACCCACGGCACCACAACACCCGACGACGACGCAGACTCCCCCTCGTCAGCCTGCTCCGTCGACCCCGCTCGCTCCACAATCAGATGCGCGTTCGTTCCTCCCATGCCGAACGAGGACACGCCCGCCACGAGCGGCCGCCCCTCCCCCGTCGGCCACTCGCCCGACTCCGTCTGCACGCGCAGGTTCAGCCTGTCGAGCGGGATGTCGGGGTTGGGCGCCGCGTAGTTCAGGCTCGGCACGAGCCGGCCGTTCTCCACGCACAGCACCACCTTCAGCAGCCCCGCGATCCCGGCGGCGCCCTCCAGGTGGCCGATGTTCGTCTTCACCGACCCCACCCGCAGCGGGGCGCTCCGTCGCGGGTCGGTGCCCAGAGCGGCGCCGAGCGATGCCGCCTCGACGGGGTCGCCGACCTTGGTGCCGGTGCCGTGCAGCTCGACGTAGTCGACGTCGCCGTGCCGGATACCGGCGCGTTCGCAGGCCAGGCGCAGCACTTCCTCCTGCGCGGAGACGTCCGGAGTGGTGAGGCCGTCCCCACCGCCGTCGTTGTTGACCGCTCCGCCGCGGATCACGCAGCGGATGTGGTCACCGTCCTCCAGCGCCTTGGCGAGCGGTTTGAGGACGACAAGACCGCCGCCCTCGCCGCGTACGAACCCGTTGGCCCGGGCGTCGAACGTATGGCAGAGGCCGTCCGGGCTCAGCGCGCCGAGCCGGGCCATGGCGATGGTGGTCTCGGGTACGAGGTTGAGGTGCACACCACCCGCGAGGGCGACTTCGCAGTCTCCGCGGCGCAGGCTGTCGCACGCCGTCTGGACCGCGACGAGCGACGAGGACTGGGCGGTGTCCAGGATCATACTGGGCCCGCGCAGACCGAGAAAGTAGGAGAGGCGGTTGGCGATGAGTCCGCGGTTGAGGCCGGTCGGCGTGTGGTGGTCGAGCGCCTCGGTGCCCTGTTGGTGCACGAGTATGGCGTAGTCCTCGACGGTGGCTCCGATGTACACCCCGGCCCGGCGGCCGTTGAGCTGCTCCGGCCGGATGCGGGCGTTCTCCAGGGCCTCCCAGCCGAGTTCGAGGGCGAGTCGTTGCTGTGGGTCCATCGCCTGCGCCTCGCGCGGTGACACCCCGAAGAATCCGGCGTCGAACGCGGCGACGTCGTCGAGGAACCCACCTCGTGCGGGCTCGGAAACCCCGGTTTGTGCGAGGAGTTCGGCGGTCCACCGGTCCGGGGGCGCTTCGGTGATGGCGCTCCTGCCTTCGCGGAGGAGTTCCCAGAATGCAGCAGGGTCGCCCGCCCCGGGCAAGCGGCAGGACAGGCCGATGACAGCGATCGGTTCAGCGTGCGGCGATGGAATCGTGGAGCCCGCGGTTTCCGACCCGTTCATCAATCGCACTCCCAACACCCGAAGCGACACACGGTCACGGCTTGACGTCACCGTTCCACAGCGCCGGCTTCGAAAAGGGGGTCGAAGGCAGGCTCTAGGGGAACTCCTAGGCGGGGCGGAGACACTTTCCGCACGGCCCTGAACAGGGCTTCCAGACCGGATACGCGGCCCCGGCCCGGGGGTCTTGCGCCCCCAGACCACCGGGAAACCGCTCGGCTCCATAGCCGCGCGGCCGTCGGCGGACAAGGCGCAGAGACTAGGTGAATGCCGGTGCACCCCGGTGCAGGCTGCAACGGGAGAGGGCGGCAGTCCAACTGCCGTACACACGCCGGCACGGAGAGGCACAGCGATGCATATGGACAGGGCAGCGGAGTTGTTGCGCACACCCGGCTCCGCACTGTCGTCCCACCCGGCTGCCTCGCTGTCCTCCCGACTGGCCGCCTCCGCCCTGGCCACGGGAGGCGAGGTGATGAGCAACGAGGCGTTCCACGCCTGGTTCGAGGAGCGACAGCGCAAACATGCGCTCCGCGTCACCCGCATCAACTTCGATGAACTGCAGGGCTGGAACTTCGATCCCGCAACCGGAAACCTGCGGCACGACAGCGGGCGTTTCTTCTCTGTCGAAGGCATCCGGGTCCGCTCCGACTACGGGTGGGTCCGCGAATGGTGCCAACCGATCATCCACCAACCGGAGATCGGCATACTCGGCATCGCGGTCCGCGAAATCGACGGAGTGCTGCACTGTCTGATGCAGGCCAAGCCGGAGCCGGGGAACGTCAACGCGGTACAGCTCTCCCCCACGGTGCAGGCCACCAAGAGCAACTACACCCGGGTGCACGGCGGTTCCGCCGTCCCGTACCTGGACTGTTTCATCGACCCCGATCCGCTGCGGGTCGTGGCCGATGTGCTCCAGTCGGAACAGGGTTCGTGGTTCTTCCGGAAGCGCAACCGCAACATGGTGGTCGAGGTGGGCCCCGAGGTCGAGGCGGGCGAGGACTTCTGCTGGCTCACTCTGGGACAGCTCGGCGCGCTCCTGCGCCACCCCGATCTGGTCAACATGGATGCCCGTACGGTGCTGTCCTGCTTCCCCGACTGGCGGGCCGACTCGGGGACGGCGGGAGCCGGTGCCGGCCTGCACTCCGACACGGAGATCCGCAGCTGGGTCACCGGGCGGCGAGCCACGCGCCAGATCACCACCGAGCCGCTGCCCCTGCGGGAGACGGAGGGCTGGCACCGCTCGGAGAAGGCGATCTCGCACGAGAGCGGGCGTTTCTTCAGCATCGTCGCTGTCGATGTCAGCTCGCACCGGCGCGAGGTTCCTGCCTGGTCGCAGCCACTGCTCGAACCGCACGGGCTGGGGGTGGCCGCGCTGTTGGTGAAGCGGATCCGCGGCGTACCGCACGCCCTGCTCAGTGCACGGGTCGAGCCGGGGTTCCTCGATGTGGTGGAGCTCGGCCCTACCGTGCAGTGCACCCCGGAGAGCTACGCCCATCTTCCGTCCGAGGACCGCCCCAGGTATCTGGATGCCGTACTGGACCGCCGTCCGGAGCGGACGCTTTTCGATGCCGTGCTGTCGGAGGAGGGAGGCCGCTTCCACCACGCCCAGAACCGCTACCTGATCACCGAAGTGGACGAGGACTTCCCGACCGCCACTCCCGAGGACTTCCGTTGGGTGACGTTGTGCCAGATCAACGAACTTCTGAAGTACAGCCACCATTTGAACGTGCAGGCCAGGACCCTGGTCGTGGGTATGAGGACGCTGCTGTAGCCGTGCCGGTCCGGTTCGGCGTCCTCGGTACGTCGTCCATCGCCCGGCGGCGTGTGCTGCCGGCGATGGCCGCGAACGAGGACATCGACCTGGTCGCGGTGGCCGGGCGCAGCCATGCGAAGGCCCGGAGCTTCGCCGACCCGTTCGGCAGTTGTGCCGATGCCGATGCCGAGGCGCTGCTCGGCCGCGCCGACATCGACGCCGTGTATGTCTCCACGCCCACTTCCACGCACCCCGAGTGGACCGCGAGGGCCCTGGCGGCGGGCAAGCACGTCCTGGTCGAGAAGCCGATCGCCACGACGGCGGACGAGGCGTACGAACTGGTGCGGCTCGCCGAGGCCCGCGGACTGGTGCTTCGGGAGAACTTCATGTTCCTGCACCATCCGCAGCATGACACCGTCCGCGACATGGTGGCTTCGGGCAGGCTGGGCGAACTGCGCGGTTTCAGCAGCTCGTTCTGCATCCCGCCGCTCCCGGCGTCGGACATCCGCTATGTGCCGGAATTGGGCGGCGGGGCGCTGCTCGACGTCGGGGTATACCCGCTGCGCGCCGCACTGTCGATGCTCGGCCCGGGTCTCGGCGTGGCAGGGGCAGCGCTGCGGGTGCGGCCCTCTGACGGGCTCGATCTCTCGGGAGAGGCGCTGGTGTACTCCCCGTCCGGGGTGCTGGCGAGCCTCACCTTCGGCTTCGAGCACGCTTACGGCTCGCGGTACACGCTGTGGGGCAGCCGCGCCCGGATCACCGTGGACCGCGCATTCACCCCGCCCGCGTCCTTTCAGCCCTCGGTGGTGCTCGAGGAACAGGATCACGAGGAGACGTTTCGGCTGGGGCCGGCCGACCAACTCGCCCGCTGCCTCTCGTCGTTCGCTGCGGCCGTACGCACCGGCGGTGGCACCTCGCCCGGGGAGGCGGCCTGGCATGCGGGGGCGGTGGCCACGATGGAGCTGGTGGACGCGATCCGAGAGCGGGCTGTACACGTCACTGTCGAAGGAGAGGAGTAGCGATGGACATCGTCGGCAGAGGGTTCTTGGCCCGGCACCTCTCCGAGGCGTTCTCAGGGAGATTTCCCGAGGTCTCCGCATTCGCGGCCGGGGTGTCGAGCACCTCGGTGACGGCGGCGGAGGAGTTCGACCGCGAGGCGGCACTGCTGTACAAGGAGCTGCGGCGGTGCCGGGAGGAACGCCGCATGCTGCTGTTCTTCTCCACGGCCTCGTTCGCGATGTACGGGTCACAGCACGAGCCGGCCGCTGAGGACGGGCCGCTCTTCCCGCCGACGACGTACGGGCGGCACAAGCTGGCGCTCGAGTCCAGCATCCGGTCGGCCCGGGTGCCGCATCTGATCCTTCGGGTCAGCCATCTGGTGGGCCGTCACCAGCGCGCCCATCAGCTGTTGCCCGCGATGACCCGGCAGGTGCAGTCGGGTTCCGTCTCGGTTTACGAGAGCGCTTACCGCGATCTGCTGGACGTCCGCGATCTGGTGTACGTGATCGGGCGGCTGCTGGAGGACGGCGCAGAAGGCGACACCGTGAACGTGGTGTCCGGTACACCGGTGCCGGTGGTCCGGCTCGTGGACGGCATCGAGGAGCGTCTCGGCCTCTCCCCCCGGCGGGTGCAGGTGCCGGCTCAGGGAAACGTGGTGCGCACACCGGTGTCGACGCAGCAGCTGGAGAAGCTCGTACCGGGCTTTGGCGTGGAACGCGTCGGCACCGGATACCTGGAGCGGATGCTGGACGCCTACCTGCCGTACTACGCGTCACTGCCGGCATCGTGAGCGCGGTCGGGCTCGTCCTCGCCCGCTTCCCCGAAGATCATCCGCAGAGTACCTGTCCGCGCCAGGACGATCTGCGTGATCACCTGCAGGACGACATAGGTGACGCCGTACAGGGCTCCGTCGAGCGCCGGAACGGTGTCGACGGGCAGGGTGTACGCGAAGACGACGCGTAGCACGGCATCCACGATCAGCCCCAGGCCCCACAGCCAGGTCAGTCCCCGCCACACCCTGCGGAAGAGCGGAGTGGTGCACCACAACCGGTCGAGGAGTTGCGCCCTTCCGGGCACAAGCGCTTCCAGAGCACGGTAGGTGAAGGGCCGTTTGAAGGTCAGGGTGGCGAGCATCCACAGCGCGGCCAGGCCGGTGATCCAGCCGCTCCGGGCGAGCGCCAGACGCAGGTCGCCACTGATCAGCGAGCCGACGGCGGCGGCGACCACGACGGTAAGGACGAACAGCCCGATGGTGTCCACCTTGCGGTGCCTCACCATCGTATGCACGGTGTGCAGCGCGGGCGGCGCTCCGCTGAGGAGCAGGGAGACCAACTCGCTCAGGCCCGCCGCACGCAGGATGTAGTACAGCCCGACCGGAAGCACCACGTCGAACAGGATGGTCCGCCCGAACGTCCCGCCCGGGGAAGCGGTGGTGTCGCTGCTCCGTTCCGGTACTGGGTTGTCCTGGCCTGCCGAAGTCATGTGCGCTCCTTGCGTTCTTCGACCGTGCGAGGCCGTCCGACGCCGGCCAGGGCGCGGTCCGCGTGGCGGGATCGAAGATGTCTGCGAGTTGACCCGATTCTGCGGGCGTTTGCACTGGGGTTTTCCCTGGACCTGACGCCTTGCGGCAGACCTCGAGCCGGGGCAGCCGGCCGCTCTGCGGCACCGGTTCCGCACCCCTCGCTCCGACGCTGCTTGGCGATGCGCTTGACACCTCCCGCCCCAGGTTCCACGATGACTCCCTGAACTTGTCAGACAGCCAGACAGGAGTCCGAGGGCCTTGAGGATGCGACCGCCCGTTCCCACCCCTCAGCGTGCCCGCGCGGACCGACCGCAAGCCGCCGACTGCCCTCCCGGCAAAAGCGGATCCTCAGATCTTCCTCAAGAGCGTTGCACCGCACACGAGTTCCGTGCGCATCATGGGGCACATCGTTTACACCTCAGTAGTCCCGAAGCCGGATTTCTGATTGCTGTTACCGCGTGATCCGCGGTACGCAGGCGCCGCCCGGAGCCGGGGCATCACCAAGTATGAATCCCCACGAGAAATTCATGCTGGACGCCCCTCAACCCTCCCTGGAAGCCATGCCGTTGGGCGTTTCGTGTGCCCCTTCCGAGACCGGAAGGGCAGCTCTTCGATTGACGCCCTCACGAAGAGTTCGCCACCCCTCCAGCGGGCTTCGCCGAACCACGTGGACAGCCTTGTCGCGGAGAGTGAAGAAAACCCCGCACAGCAAACTCTATTTGACTGGTGAACCAGTGGGTAGCGCCAAGGGACTTGGCTATCCGCAGTTCCTTCTTTCCAGCCCCATCTGCGAGCCGTGCGGGCACCATCGCGGTGCCATGCCCGTATCCCTGCGCGCCCTGTGGATTTCGTGCGCCCCGGTGCGGCATTCAATACAACGGACTTGCGCCGCCCTCCCACCGTCTCCACACTGCGCACACAGGGTAGACACGCTCCGCATGCACCGCTGCGACATCACCTCGCGGCCTGGAGGGATCTGAACCTGATGTTGCTGGACCGGGAGGCCGAGCTGGGCCTGGCGGCCGCCGCCGTGTGTACCGCGCGGACCGGGCGGGGCGCTCTGATGCTGGTCAGCGGCCCGCTGGGCATCGGCAGATCAGCCCTCCTCGACGCCATCGGCGAACTCGGTGCAGCTCAGGGGTTCGTGCGCCTGCGGGCGAGCGCGGCGCCGATGGAGCGTGACTTCTCCCTCGGGGTGGCCCGCCAGCTCCTCGAACCGGCACTGCGGCACGCCTCACGGGAGGCGTTGGCTCGCTGGACCTCGGGGCCGGCGCGCCACGCTCGCACAGCCCTCGATGCCGGCTGGCTCGGCGGCGCGGATCCGGACAAGACCGTCCTGGGCGGCCTCACCGCGCTCATCGAGAACATCGGTCGCGACCGGCCGATTCTCATGCTCGTCGACGAACTGCAGTGGGCGGATCCCGCGACCCTCCACTGGTTGCGGCACCTGGGCGGGCGGCTGGCCTCCATGCCGGTCCTGCTCGTCTGTGCTGTTCGCCAGGGCGACACGCTCACCGAGCATCCAGCCGTCCAGGGAGTCATCGGGTACGCCACGCACGCCTTGCGCCCAAAGAACTTCACTCTCGACAACTCTCGCGAGCTGATCCGGCAGCACTACCGGGAAGAGGCGGAAGAGGCGTTCGTCATGGCCTGCCACGCGGCCTCCGGCGGCAACCCCCTGTTCCTCGGGTCCCTTCTGGCGGACGCCGCGTCCCGGGGCCTCCATCCGACCGCGGAGCATGCGCAAGCCGCCGCCGCGCTCCGGCCCTCACCGCTGCGGCACCGGCTACTGCTGCGCCTGGACGCGCAGTCGGAGCAGGTCAGGCGAATGGCGCGGACCATAGCCGTACTCGGCGACGACGCGGACCCCGAGCTGCTGAGCAGGCTGGCCGAGCTGGACACGGTCGGGCGGGATCAAGCCCTCCGGCACCTTTCGTCGCTCGGCCTGATGACCCACCGGCGGCGCCCCCGATTCGTACACCCCGTCGTGCAGGAGGCCGTGGAAGAGGGCATGCCCCTGGCGGAACGGACCGCCATGCACGCGCTCGCGGCCGAGTTGCTGCACCGGGCAGGCCGCCCGCCCGAGCAGGTGGCGAAGCATCTCATGGCCCTCACCGCACCCACGTACGCCTGGGCCATCGAGGTGCTGCGCTCAGCGGCCTACTCCGCGCAGAGCAGGGGCGCACCCGAGGCCGCCGCCCGCTATCTGCGGCGGGCGCTGCTGGTCAGCCCACCGGGCAGCGACCGGGCGAAGCTGCTGGTCGATCTGGGCACGTCGGAGCGGAGTTTCGCCCCCTCCGCATCCGTACGCCACATAGCGCAGGCTGTAACGCTGCTCGATGAACCGGTGGAGCGCGCCCAGGCCGTGGTGCGGTTGGCGCCGACCGCGTTCTCCTCCACGGTGCGGCCCATCCATGAACTGCTGCGCGAGGTGGCGGACGCTCTGGGACCCGACCGGATGCGCGGGCCCGACCGTGAGCTGGCGCTGCGCCTCGAGGCCCGTATCAGGCAATCGGCCCTGTCGGTCCCGGTGCAGCTGGCCGATTCCGTGGCCCGTCTCGTCGGTCTGGGCCCCGAGCCGAGCACCGGCACCCGGGCCGAGCGGGAATTACTGGCGACGCTGCTCGGGGCCGCGACATTCGCCAACGCGTTGCCCGCGCAGGAGGTGGCGCGGCTGGCGAACCGCATCCTGGAACGGGAGCCGGCCTTCCCCGCGTATGTGCACACCACGTTGCCCATGTTGGTGACGAACCTCGTGGCGGCGGACTCCATCGAGACCCTCGGTTCCTGGCTCGACGCGGCCCAGCAGAACGCGGCCGGGCGGCAAACGCCCCTGGAACAGGCGCTGATCGGCGCTGAGCAGGCGCTCGTCTCACTGGCCCGCGGCCGTGTCACGGAGGCCAAGGAGCGGGCGCTCGCGGCCTACGACCTGGCGGGGGCGGAGCACAAGGAGGTCTTCACCGTTTCGGCGATCGCCCTCGCCTCGGTCGCGATCCATACCCAGGACTCCAAGCTCGCCGAGTGGCTGCTCGCGGGCAGGTACCGGGCCGCGGAGGAACCGTACCTGTGGTCGGCGCTCACCATGCTGAGGGCGAAGAGCGCAGGCCGGCAGGGCGATCTGAGCACGGCCCTCTCCCACTTCCTCGACGTCGGTCACCGTCTTGAACAGTGCGGTTGGCGTAATCCCGTGCTGCTCCCCTGGGCATCGTCCGCCGCGCTCGTGCACCTGCGCCTCGGCGACCTGAAGCATGCCGCCGAGCTGAGTTCCCAGGAGCTGGAACAGGCCCGTGTCTGGGGCGCGCCGGCGGCTCTCGGCCGGGCTCTGCGCGTGCACAGCCGGATCGTCGATGGCCCGGGGAGCAGGGAACTGCTGCTGGAGGCGGTTGACGTGCTGGACCTGTCCGCCAACCGCTACGAACTGTGCCTGGCGCTGCTGGAATTCGGCGAGCGGTGCGGCCCGGCCGACGTCCGTGGCAGGGCGGCTCTGGACCGTGCGCATGCGGAAGCGGTCGAGTGTGACGCCCCCTGGCTGGCCCGCCGCACGGAGGCGCGGCTCGCCGAGGCAATGCCGAGTACCCGAGCCACGCGCGGTCAACTGACCCCGGCGGAGCGGAAGGTCGCCGAGCTGGCCGCCTCGGGGCTGACGAACCAGGTGATCGCCGACGACCTGAACATCACCTGCCGGGCCGTGGAAAAGCATCTGACGAATTGTTACCGAAAGATGTCAATCAAAGGACGGGCAGTTCTCGCTGCTTCATTGCGGGAACTCGACCAGTAGTCCGACTCTCCCTGGACGGCCACCCCTTACTGACCGGTGAGTAATCTTACTGAGCGGTTGGCAACTTACTGACCAGTGAGTAATCGCATCGGGCGTGGTATCCCACTACGCGCTGCAGCCGTGCGCGCGCCTCCCTTTGCGGTACCGCAGGCTTCACTTCGAAGCGTCGGCTCGCTCCCGTAATCCAGTCGCAACAACGAGTTATTGCTACTCCACCGTATTGACACCGAACCACCGCACCCAACCCCGCAACGGGTACCGAACCATCGCACCGAGACACCACAGTGTTTTGCTCATTAGCACATGTCGCGTTGACTCTCGGGACGCGACGTTCCTACGCTCTGGTCCGCGGAATACCACTGCACAGAAAGGCACTTCGCTCCAGATATTGAGGAAGCGGAGACGGTCAAAATGCCTCATCCGATCTGTCAGATTTCCCTGGTGTGCCGACCGCAGAAAGACGGTAGCTCCCTTGACCCAGCATTACGCGGACCCGATGACCCCTGCGGCGGCCCCTCACGCCGCAGTCCCCCACACCGCCGCCGCGCCCGACCAGCCCACCCTCGGGGTGGGACGGCGCTCCCCCGAGCATCAGCGGGCCTGCATGGCCAGCCTCGACGCCTCGCTGGCGATCGTTGCCGCCGACGCGGACTTTCTCCGGCTCTTCGGCCATGACGCCGCCGAAATGTGCGGCCGCAGCCTCTACACGCTGCTGCATCCCAGCGCTCCCGGGCTGCTCAACCGGCACTTCACCCGCCTGGCCGAGGGACGCCGCGCACGGTTCGTGGAGCGGATGGTGGGGATCCGGAGCGAGGCGGCGCCCTTCTCGGGCGAACTCACCGGCGTAGCAGTGCAGAGCGAGTCCGAACAGGCACCGTCGTTCGTCGTGGTCATCCGGCCCGACGACGAGTCGGTGTCCCTCGCCGGCCAGGACGACGCGCCGGCCCAGCGCAGGCAGCTGCTCACCCAGCTCGACGCACAGATACTCGAGGGCGTCGCGAGCGGCGCCTCCACCGTGCAGCTCGCCGCCCGGCTCTACCTCAGCAGGCAGGGCGTGGAGTACCACGTCGGCCTGATGTTGCGCAGGCTCAAAGCGCCCAACCGCGCCGCGCTGGTCGCGCGGGCGCACTCCATGGGCATGCTCACGGTCGGCAGTTGGCCGCCCCGGGTCATCTCCGAGTTCGTCAAGGACGCGGACAACCGGCGCGGTCGCAGGCCGGACACCCCCGCACAACGCCCGGCGGCGGCCCGCCCCTAGGCCGCGGCACATCGCGCGCGGCCGACCGCGCCGGCCGCGACGAGCCGGCGACGGCACCGCTGTGCACCGTCCCCACCAGTAGACCGCTCCCGTGTGTGGGGTTTTCCCCAGAGGGAGTCCGGCGAAGATGGGGATGCCGCTGACGCGGCTGCTCATGGTCCGCACACCCCCCTCCGGCGGCCGGGAGCAGCGAGGACGGCGGCAAGGCCGGCACCGTACATATCCGGCCGGAGGCGCACCCGGCTCCGCGAGGACGGCCCAATCCTCGCGGGGTCGGTGTGCGGCTCGGACAGCGCACAGGCGGCCGCTTCTCGATATCGGCTCCCGACAAGCAGGTGCCCTCGATGGACGCTTGCGTCCAGGCCATCCCCCTTTCGGCGCTCCTCGGGCAGGATGTGGTGGGATCGCCCCCGTCCGCCCGCCGAGAACGCCTGGGAGACCGCATGCGCATCGGGATCCGGCTGACTCCCTCGCGGGCACATGCCGCGCTCGTGGACGAGGAGCACGTCCTCGCCTCGGCCTCGGTTCCGCTCGCCACGGTCTGGACGGAGCCGCTTGCGACCCTGCTTCACGAACTGAGCGCTGCGGCTCCGGCCGTCGTCGACTCGGTCACCTGGGATGTCTCCGCCGTATTCAAAGCCTCCCTCGAACAGGCTGCGGGGGCCGGCACCCTGCCGCGCTCCGACTCCGCAACGGTGATACGCCGCCTGCGGGCCCAGCCGGTGGCAGCGGTGCGGGTTGTGCCCCGCCGCAGCCTCCCGGGAGCCGGCAGACATCCTGCGCCGCTGGTGGGGGCACTGGTCGCCTGGCGTGACACCGTCATCGGAGGGCACGACCTGTTCGGCAACGAACTCGCCGAACTCGATCTGGCGGCTGCCGACCGGTGCGCGGACAACGCCCGGTCGGCGGGGCTGACCACACTGGCGATCACCGCGACGGGGGCAGCCGCACTGGCCACCCACGAAGAAGCCGTCGCGGCCCGGCTGCTGGAGCGCTGCCCCGACATGCGGCTGTGCCTGTCGCACGAGGGCGGAGGGCTGGGGCTGCTCGAGCGCGAGGCGACGACGGTGGTCAACGCCGCGCTGCTGAATGTGGCCGAGGAGCTGGTCGGCCGGAGCGAGCGCGCCACAAAGTCGCTCGGCTCCGGCCGGACGTCCTGCTGGTTCGCCACGGGGGACGGCGGCCGGGTGCCCGCCGAACGGCTGCGCCGGTCCCCCGTCTCCGGACTGACCGCGAGCGGCGCGACCGCGCTGATCGGAGCGGCCACACTGTCCGGCAGCGCGGACGCGCTGGTGGTGCTGACCGGCGCGTCGGGCGTCGCCATGGGGCAGATACGCGAGGGCCTGCCTCATGTGGAGTCCGACCTCGCGGGGCCCCTCGGGGTGCGGATGTCCGCGCCGCAGCCCGTACTCACCGCGAGCCGGGTGGACGGGGCGTCCGCCGTCGCCACCCTGCTCAACGACCACAGCCGCCGTACGACGGATGTGGTGGCCGTGCTCGACGAGGGCTGGTCGCACGTCGCGCAAGAGATCCACAGGGCCGCGGAGAAGGTGCCGGTCCTGGTGGATCCGGGCGCCGACCTCAGGGCCGTCGGCGCTGCCTGCACGGAACCGGGCGCCTGGCTCGACCTGCTGGTCGCGGTCCAGGGCACCGAGGAGCTCGATCAGTTGCAGACACGGGCCGAGCAGCAGGCGCGCACCCTGGTCGCGGCGAACGGCGCCAGTCCGGGAAGCGAGCGCATCGTCAGATCGGCGGCCACGGTGGTCGGCTACCTCCGCGCCAACCTCTACCGCCTGCAAGTACGTGCGAGCAGCAGGCCCGAACCGAAGGGCGAGCGGTGAACGACGACACGGCGGTCGATCCGGCGAAACCGGTGCGGATATCGGCCGAGGATCTGCCGGCCATGGTGGCGGGCAACCAGCTGATGTGCTCGGCCACGGGCGCGGCAGGCGTGGACGGGGTCACGGTCTGTGTCGAGGAGCTGCTCCAGCGGCACGGCCCGGTGTCGCTGGTCGACATCGACGACCTCCCGCCCGACGCCCTGTGTGCCTCGGTGGGCGCGGTCGGGGGATTCGCCCCGCTGATCGAACTCCCCCCATGCGGTGACGAGTTCGTGTTGGTGGTACGAGCCCTGGAGGCGCGTGTCGGCCGCAGGATAGACGCCTTGGTGTCACTCAACGCGGCCGGGCCCAACGCCCTCTTCCCCATCGCCGCGGCGGCCGCGCTGGGGCTTCCGCTGGTCGACTGCGACGGTATGGGGCGGATCCTGCCGCTGATCCACCAGACGACGTACGCGCTCGCAGGGCTTCCCGTCACACCGCTCGCAGCGGTGAGCCAGACCGGCGACGTGGTAGTGCTGGAGACCGGCTCGGTTCGGGCGGATCCGCTGCTGCGCGGTGTCGTGGATGCCTCGGGCGGTTTCATGATCTGCGCCATGTACCCCGCGACCGCCGGGCAGTTGAGCCGGTCCGCCATCGTGGGGTCCACCAGTCGGCTCATGCGGGTCGGCAAGCTCCTGACCGCGGTTTCCGACCGCCGGACGCTGCTCGGCGACCTGGCCCGGACGGTGGGTGCGGGCGTGCTGGCAAGCGGCCGGGTCGTGGAAATCGGGCGCGCCAGCCGATCGGAGGGCACGCGTCACTACCCGTCCATGCCGAGCACCATCGTGGTGGCCGAGCATGGCGGGACCGACCGGATCGTCCGCCTCGAGGCGCAGAACGAGCTACTGCTCGCGCTGACAGACGGGGCGGTCGCTGCCGCGGTGCCGGATCACCTGTGCCTGTTCGACCGTCAGAAGCTGCGTATTGTCGGCCTGGAGTGGGTGGCCGTTGCCGATGATGTGGACGTACTCGTGGTACCCGCGGCGCCGATGTGGCATACGCCCGCCGGGCTCGCTCTGGCCGGACCGCGCGCGTTCGGCATCCCGGTACGTCACCCCACCGAGGATGATCCGCGGTGAACCGCACCCGCTCGTCCGAGCCGCTGACCGTGGCGGAGCTGGTGCGCTGCGGCCCCTTGGCCCGGGCAGGCTCCTTCGCCACTCGCCACCAGGACCGGCCGGTGACCGGAGTGAGCCTGATATCCGAGCTGGAGAAGGCGCAGCGGTGCGAGCCGAACACGGCGCTGGTTGTGCACCCGGCGGCGGCGCACGGCATCTGGGCGCTTGAGTCGGTGCTGCGCCACGCCTGGGAACGGAACGCCTCGTGCGTCGTGGCCCCTGCGGAGATCGCTGTGACCAGCTCGACGATCCAGCTCGCCGAGCGGCTGCGGATTCCCCTCTTCACCGTGGCCGACCCGGCGCAGCAGGCGCTGGAGCTGGCGGCGGCAATCGCGGACACCGAAGCTGCGCGGGCCCGCCTGATGGCGCGCTGCGCCGTGCTCTTCGGCGAGCACGCGCGTCTTCGGGACATCGTCGGAGTGATCAACACGGAGGTGCCGGGGGTGAGCGCCGCACTGGTCACCGAGGACGGGCATGTACTCGCCGGGCGGTCGGCCGCCGGCCGGGCGGACAACGAGGCGTACCGGGTACGGGTCGCGGTGCCCGGTCCCGACGGGCGCCCCTGGGCGGCTCTCGTGGCACAGCTCGCCGCCTGGTCCCCGTCCTGGGTGGAGACGGTCGAGACGATCCTGCGCCTTGCGCGGGCCCCGCTGGTCGCCTCCGTCGCCGGGCTGCGGCTCTCCCTCGCGCAGCAGGCGAGCAAGGACCGCCTGCTGCTGGAGACGCTGCTGCGGGGTTCCCACTCGGTGCCCGGCGCGAACGGTGCCATGACGCCTTTCGGGGATGACGGGACGAACGACCCCGAACAGCTGGCCCGCGAAGCGGGATGGCGCGTCGAGGGGAACCATGTCGCCGTGGCCCTGCGGCCCGCCGATCCGGACGTGTCCGCCTTCGAAGCGGCCGTCCCGGTGGTGGTCGCGGCCTGGCAGGAGGCTTTCCCGTACGCACCGATCGTGCCTAGAGGGAACCGCTGGGTGGCCTGGTTCACCGATGAGGGGATGGAGCCGCGTGAGGTCGCGGAGCAGGTCAGGCGGAAATGGGCCTCGGCCCGCGTCCCCATCCGCCTGGCTGTCGGCATCGGCCGGGTCGGCGAGGGCATGGACGGTATCCGGCGCTCCGTGGGCGAGGCGGAGCTGGCCGCGGCAGCGGCCGGGCAGCTGGGTGGCGGACCCATCGAGTTGTACGCCGATCTGGGCCCCCGCGCGGTCCTGGCCTGCCTGCCGGTGGCGGATGTCGCGACGGCGGCGCGGGTGCTGCTCGCCGATCTGATCGCGGACCCGAAGGCGGATGTCCTCATCACCACGCTGGCGACCCTGCTGGACTGCGGGGGCTCGACCGGCCAGGCCGCTGCCAGGCTCGGCCTGCACCGCAACACCATGCTCGGCAGGATCGAGCGTATCCGGGCCTGCGGGGTGGACCTCGAGTCGCCCGATCAGCGGCTCGCCCTCCATGTGGCGTGCTACACGCTGCTGAACACCTGAGAACCCACCGGCTTCAGCGCATCTCCGCCATTCACTGACAAATTGATGCCACGTCAGCTCAGCCGAGGATTCAACGGCAGGTGGCGATCCCGGCCGCGGGCGGTAGCACCCATGCGGTGCTTGCCGCAGGTGGCAACGCCGGGGACCGTTCTGCGGGATTTGCCGGCACGCGCATCCGAGCGTCAAGGAACCGCCCACACCGTTCGGCGTTGTTGTCGGCGGCGTCTTCAGGCCAGGCCAGATGGGGCGTTACGCTGAAGGATCTACGGGGAGCACCGCTGAAGAGCGAAGAATGCGCGGCCATCAGCCCCTTTTCTAATCCGTATTTCAGGCCATCTGCAGCGATACGCACCACCACCACTTCGGTGCTGCGCCGAATGACACCTCTGGTGGCAGAGCAAATGTGCCGTCGACACAGTGTGTCCGGTTTCCGCTGTGCACATGGCCCACTGTCGACCGGGGGATCCGGCTAAGGTCGTATCAGATGTGGCGCACGATGTTGATGGGGGGCGCCTTTCATGACCGATATACATCGTCAGGTGCCGGAAGAAGTGCGGGGTGCAGACCTGTCCCCGCGGGGCGCATGCCTCGCCGGACTGCTCTTCCTGGCGAATTCCGACCGGCCGCGGCGCCCGGCTGATGTGACGTACCGCGCCGAAGTCTTCCCGGAAACACGCCAGGCCGCCTCCGTACGCCGCTACGTACGGGACCGCGCCGACCTGCCGCGGCTCGAGGCCGCACACGGGGGTGACCCCGGCGTGGCTGGTACCGGCTAGGCCCGGATGACCTCGGCACAGTACAGAGCGGCCTTGCCCCGGGCTACGGGCATACGGGTGTCCCCGCGCGGGGCCCCACCCCTTGCTGCCGGCATTCAGCACCTTGCGCTCCAGCCGGCAGAACAGAGAACGCGCGGGCCCGAATTGACCGGACGGGCCACGCTTGCCATCCGGCGGACCGCCGGGCACGGCCGTGCCGGGCGCAGTAGCGGACAGGAGACTCCCGATGACCGACGGGATGCCGATCGGAACGTTCGAATGCCAGCGGGACCAGTTGACTCTCGTCAACCGCGAGCTGGAAATATCCGCCCTCTCCTCCCTCTTGCAGAACGCCCGCGCAGGGTCAGGCGGTATCGCCCTGCTGGAGGGCTCCGTCGGCATAGGCAAGAGTCTGCTGCTGCGCAGCCTGACGTCCGCGCCTCACATCGAAGGCCTGCGCGTGCTGGAAGCACGCTGCGACGCCCTGGAGCGCGACTTCCCCTTCGGCGTGGTGCGGCAGCTCTTCGAGCCGCTGCTCGTCACACTCGACGAACCACAGCTGGCACGTCTGCTGGCCGGCAGTGCCCGTACGGCCGCGCTGGCGCTCAGCAGTCAAGCCCTGCAGGGGAATGTCATGCCCCTGACCGAGGATGTGTCGTATGCCGTTCTGCACGGGCTGTACTGGTTCACCTGCAACCTGGCGGACGATGCGCCGATCGTCATCGTCGTTGACGACGCGCACTGTGCCGATCTGGCCTCGCTGCGCTTCCTGACCCACCTCGCACGGCGGATCGAAGGGCTCCCCATCCTGCTGGCCCTGTCCCGGCGCACCGGCGACGAGGCGACCGACGCCGCGCTCCTCGACGACATCGCCGGACAGCCGCTCTGCCGGATCCTGCGGCCCGGTCCGTTGACCGCCGACGGGGTCGCCCACCTGGTGAAGACCGTCTTCGACCACGAGGCGGACGACGAGTTCCACGACGCGTGTCTGGCGATCACCGGCGGCAACCCCCTGCTCGTCCACTCCCTGCTGACCGTTTTGCGGCTCGGCGGCGAGCCGCCGAGCGTCGGCGGCCTGGAGTACGTCACCACCCACGACGGTGCGTTCTTCAACGAGGCGGTCCGGTCCGTCCTGCGGCGACAGCCCGAGTCCGCCGTGGCCGCAGCCCGCGCGATGGCCGTCATGGGTGACGAGGCCATGACGGAGGTATGCGCACGGCTGGCCGGGCTCGATGACGCGACCCACTTCGCCGCGATGCAGGCACTGCAGTCCAACGGCCTGGTCTCGGAGGTCGACGACGGCCGGACATGGTCCTTCAACCACGGCCTGATACGGGAAGTCATCGTGGCGGACATACCGCCCGAGGAGCGCGCGGAGGCGCACCAGCGCGCCGCCCGCTTGATGCTGGACGTGGGCGCGCGCGCCGAGCAGGTGGCCGGACACCTCCTGATGACCGCGCTGCCGGCCACCGAGGAATGGGCGGTCACCGTGCTACGGGAGGCCGCCCGCGAGGCGTCGTTCCGCGGCGCCCCCGCACTGGCCGTGGATCTGCTGCGGCACTGCCTGCGTGAGCAGGTGCAGGTGCCCGAGGACGCCTCCGTACTCGTGGAACTGGGGCTGGCCGAGGCGGGAGTGGACCCTCAGGCCAGTGTCCGGCATCTCCAGTCGGCTCTGGAGTACGTGAACGAACCGCTTCCGCGTTTCTTCGTGCTCACCTCGCTGGCCAGCGGCCTGATCCGCAGTGAGCAGTCCCTCCAGGCGGTGCGCCTGCTCGCCGAGCAGGCGCCGACGGTCCGCGACGTCACGGGCGATCTGCAGCGGCTTCTGGAGGGGCAGCGGCTGTTGGCCTCTGCGGAGGACCTGCAGAGCTTCGGAGCGACGCTGAAGGAGTACCCCTTCGACATCAGCCTGCCCGGCGACTCCCCGGGTCAACGGGCCCTGATCGCCGCCGGGGCCGGCCTCAGCGCCGTACGTGAGGAGCGGGCGGAGGAGTCGGCTGCCGCGGCCCGCCGGATGCTGGAGCGCAGCGTGCCCGGCATCGACTCGCCGTTCTTCCTGGCCACGGCGGCGACGGCGTTGCTGTACGCGGGCCTGTCGGACGAGGCGGATGCCGCCTACAAGCGGGTCATCGACAGCACCCGGGAGAGCCAGCGCCAGCTGTACGGCCTGTGCCTGGCGTTGCGGGCCGAGGCGCTGTACCGGGTGGGCGCGCTGTCCGACTCGGTGGCGGCCACTAGATCGGCGCTGAACGTGGTACCGCCCGAAACCTGGGGCCGCACACTGGCGCTGCCCATCGCGACGCAGATACACGCGCTGATCGATTCCGGTGACCTCGCGGCTGCCGATGCGGCGGCCGCACAGGAATTCCCGCCGACGAGCCTGGACACCTGGCAGTGGAACGAGTTCCTGTGTGCGAGGGGACGGCTGCGGCTCGCCCACCACGAACCGCAGGCGGCGCTGGTGTACCTCCTGGAGGCAGGCAGACGACAGCACCAGTGGACCCGGACGAGCCCTGCCGTCTCGTCCTGGTGGGCCTGGGCAGGCCGTGCGCACCTAGCGCTTGGGGCCCTCGCACCCGCCCGGGAGCTCGCCGAGACCGCAGTGGCGCGAGCCCGGAAGGGGAACCTGACCGACGCGCTCGGCGCCGGTCTGCGGCTCCTCGCGGAAACGGAGAGTGGCCCCGGGAAACTGCCCCTCCTCGAGGAAGCGCTGTCCGTCCTCGAGGATTCCCCCGCGCGGCTCGAACGGGCCCACGTGCTGGTCGATTACGGCTCTGCGCTCCATGCGTGCGGACGCACCGAGGCGGCGCGAGAGACGCTCCGCCAGGGGCTCGATCTGGCCTATTCGATCGGCGCCGCAGTGCTACGCGCCGAGGCCAATGACGCGCTGCTGACCACCGGTGCCCGACCGCGCACCGTCACGTCGAGCGGCGTGGAGTCGCTGACCCCGAGCGAAGCCCAGGTGGCTCAACTGGCCGCCGCCGGCGAGACCAACCGGGAAATCGCCGAAGAACTGTTCGTGACCCAGCGCACGGTGGAGCTGCATCTGACATCCGTGTACCGCAAGCTCGGGGTGTCCGGGCGCCGGGGTCTCGGTACGTTCTTCGGCGCCGGGCGGGCGGCACAGTAACGCCCCGACCGCGGGACCATGTCGCCGACGGCTGCGCCACGTGGGCCGTCGGCGTCAGGGTGTGCAGACTGTCAGCGCCGTGCCCCCATCGCGATCCCGGCTCCGTGCGCCGTGCGTGAGCGATCGGAGGGTACGGCGACTGCCGTCATGACCAGGCCCGCCCGCACGGCCCAGCGCCCCTCGAATCCGGTCAGCACGGAGTCACCGAGCCGCCATCCGGGCACCAGCAGCTGTGCGGTGAAGGTCCCGCCGTCCGGGTCGAAGGTGATGAACGCGTCCTCGAACTCCAGCGGACGCCCGGTCATCGGGAACCACGCCTTGTACACGGACTCCTTGGCACTGAACAGGAGCCGGTCCCAGGGCAACGACGGTTCGCGGCGGCGGCACCGGAGAAGCCCGGCACGCTCCCCGGGCAGCGCCACGGCCTCCAGGATCCCGTCCGGCAGTGGACTCGCGGGCTCCGCGTCGGCACCCAGAGAGAGCACGTCCCCCTGCCGCGCCACGACGGCGGCGGCGTACCCGTCACAGTGGGTTATGGCCCCCAAGACTCCGGACGGCCACCGCGGTTCCCCACGCGGCCCCGGCAGGATCGGTGCGGGCGGCACGCCGATCCCGGCCATTGCCCGGCGGGCGCACCAGCGGCCTGCCGCGAACTCCCGTTTGCGCTTGTCAACCGCGCGAGAGACGAAGGACTCCTCTTGGCTCAGAAGCGCTCCGGCCGGCGGGTCGCCGAAGAGCTCCGCCACGGAGGCCGAGTCGGGCAGCAGCTCGTCGATCATCGCAGTCTCCCGTCGGTGCACCTGTGGTGGTTGACCTCGCGAGACTTCGGCGCAGAGCAGCCACTCGCCGTGCTTGGCCAGGGGTGAGACTAGGTTGCGCCCGCGGAGCGGACCACCGAAGTCGAAGACCGCCCGTGAAGTACGGGGGAAATGACCAGACTTCCCCCGCATCCTGCTGACAGCCCTTGCGCCGCGGAGCCCGCACTGCCTGGATATGTCCAGGGCAACAGCCCGCATCTCCCGATCGGCTCGGGACAACCGTCGCCCGCTTCGTACCGACTCCGAGGCGCCGGTCTACTGGAAAGGACGGATCAGCCCCATGAGTTCATCCTCTGTGGACGAGGGTCTGTGGTGCCGGCGCTTCCATCCGGCTCCTGACGCGGGCGACCGCCTGGTCTGCTTTCCCCACGCCGGGGGCTCGGCGAGCTTCTACTTCCCGGTGGCCTCCGCGCTCAGCCCAGCCGTGGACGTACTCGCCGTGCAGTACCCGGGCCGGCAGGACCGGCGCAGGGAAGCAGGCATCGACACGATCGGTGAGCTGGCCGATAACGTCGTCGACGCCCTCCGGCCCTGGACCGACCGGCCGTTGACCTTCTTCGGCCACAGCATGGGTGCACTGGTGGCGTTCGAGGTCGCCCTGCGCCTGGAGGACCAAGGCGTGGCGCCGCTGCGGCTGTTCGCGTCCGGGCGCCGGGCGCCCTCCCGTTACCGCGACGAGAACGTGCACCAGCGCGACGACGACGGGATCGTCGCCGAGTTGAAGGCGCTCAGCGGTACGGACACCAGAGTCCTCGGCGACGAGGAGATGCTGCGGATGGTCCTGCCGGCACTGCGCTGCGACTACCGGGCGATCGAGACCTATCGCTGTGAGCCGGGGGCGGTGCTGAGCTCCCCCGTGACCGCGATCGTGGGGGACGAGGACCCGAAGACCTCCCTCGAGGAAGCCCTGGCCTGGGAGGATCACACCAGGGGCGGATTCGACCTACAGGTCCTGCCGGGCGGGCACTTCTATCTCACCGATCAGCAGACCGAGGTCATGAGGCTGCTCGGCGATCACTTCGCCTCCACCGCCGTGTCCGGCCGTGCGTCGTGATCACCTGCCTGAACTCCAGCGCCGACGATGCGGCAGAGACCGCGCCGAGGCCCTGGGCACTCCCGGGGCTGAGGTGACGGGTCCCCACTGAGCAGGCCGGCGCCGCCCTCCGCGGTCACCGGTCCCGTCCGGGCGGCTGCCGTCGATTTTTCGTTCCCGCCACAAGCGGAACACACGCTGCAACTAGGGTGGTCGCCACCTGCCCGGCGCGCAGCGTGGCGTTCCGAGGGGGGCGATGCAGAAACGGCGGCGACGATGGCAGACCCGACTCAGCCCTCCCCGGATTCCGACGGCAGCGGTACTGACGGGCTGGTCGGCCGGGATGCCGAGTTGGCAGTTCTGCGAACCCTCGCCGCCGGTGCGCGCGACGGCCGCGCCGGTGTGGCTGTCGTCCAGGGCGGGGCCGGGATCGGCAAGACCTCGCTCGTGGATGCCTGGGTCGGCATCGAGCGCCGGAACGGGATGCGCGTCCTGCGCTCGACCTGCGGCCAGACACGTACGGACTTCGCGTTCTCGCTGGTACGCCAGTTGCTCGCCCCGGTCCTGGCCGACGCTGACGAGAAGGAGCGCGCAGAGCTACTGGCCGGGCCCGCGGAGCTCGCTGCCCGGACGCTGGGCACGGACGACGGCAGTCCGGAGGAGGGCCCGGTGCGGAGCGATGCCTCGTTCGCGTTGCTGCACGGTCTGTACTGGTTGCTCATCCATCTCGCAGCTCGCGGCCCGCTCGTCATCGTCGTGGACGACGCCCACTGGTGCGACGCGCCGTCGCTGCGCTGGATCTCCTACATCACCCGCCGCATCGAGGGATTGCCCGTCCTGCTGGTCCTCACCGAACGGACGGGTGAGGAACACCCGACCGGCCCCCAGCTCACGGAGATCGCCACCCAGCCCGACTGCCGACTCATCCCCCTCTCGCCACTCACCGGCCCGGACGTGGCCGTGATCGTGCGCGCTGCCACGGACGGCGACACGGACGACGCGTTCTGCCATGCTTGCGAGCAGGCTTCCGAGGGGAACCCCCTACTGCTGGTGGAGTTGCTGCGCACCCTCGTCGACAACCGGGTGCCGCCCTACGCGGAGCACATCGGGGCCGTGGAGGAATTCCGAGGGCACGTCCTCGCCCGCACCGTGCTCCACCGCGTCGGCCGCCAGATCGAGGATACGGTCGAACTCGCCCGCGCCCTGGCCATTCTCGGCGACGACACTCCCACCCGCGTCGCCGCGGCACTTTCCGGGCTCGGCGCATCCGAGGTGGCCAGGCACGAGCTGGTGCTGCGCCGCATCGGCGTACTGCACGAGGACGCCCCGACGCGGTTCAGGCACCCGCTGATCCGGACCGCCATCATCGAGGACACGATGACCCCCGACGACCTGGCCGCCGGCTCCGTGCGGGCCGCCCGCATTCTCCACCAGGAAGGCGCCTCCAGTGAGCAGGTCGCCGCGCACCTCATGCACTGCGAGCCCGGCGCGGGGGGCAGCTGGCCGGCCGAGGTGCTGAAGGACGCGGGGCGCGTCGCGCGGCACCGTGGCGCGCCCGACGCCGCGGTCCGCTATCTGCAACGGGCCCTGAACGAACCGCTGTCCGAGTACGAGCGGGCCGCGGTCCTCGTCGAGCTGGGCACCGACGAACTGATGCACGTGCCGCATACCGCGGTGGGCCGGCTGCGCGAGAGCCTGCTCATCATCGAGGATCCGGCGGTCCGCGGGCGGGTCTCGGCGATGCTCGCCGCCGCTCTGCAGATGACACAGCGCGGCCCGGAGGCCGTCACGGTGCTCCAGCAGGCGGTGGCCGGTCTCGAAGACCCGGCGGAGAACTGCCCGCAGCGCGAACTGCTGCTCCATCTCAAGGCACAGCTCATCCAGGTGGCGTACGAGGACCAGACGACGATCGAGCTGGTCGGCCCGCTCATCGCGAGCGTGTCCCCTGCCTCGCTGCGCGGGGACACCCCGGGCGAACGCGCGGTGCTGGCGGCTTCACTGATCCACGCCATGGCGGGCCACGAGAGCGCGGCGCACGCCAACGAACTGGCCGACCGCGCCTTGCGCGGCGGCATCAATCTCAGTGGGCCGACGGAAATGCTGTTCGCCCTCTCGACCCTCGGGCTGATCACGACCGACCGGCTGCAGGAAGCCGTCACCTGGTACGACCAGTTGAGCGACCAGGCCATACGCTGCGGGGCCCAGCGTATTTCCATCGGTGCGTCGTACGGGAAGGCCTCGGCGGCCTCACGACAGGGACGGGTGGTGGACGCGCTGATGCAGGCGCAGGCCCTGCTCGACCGTTCACCCGACCTCGGCTACTCGACCCTTCCGATAGCGGCCCTCATCGTCAACAACCTGATCGAGTTGGGGGACCTCCGAGCGGCCGGAGAGGTGCTTGCGGCGAACCGCCGCTACGACAGCCCCGACGCGGTGTGGGACCGCGGTCCGTATCTGCTGGCCCAGGGCCGCTGGCAGCTCGTTTCCGGAGACACCGAGGCCGCGCTGGAAACCCTGCTCTACTGCGGCGAACGCCAGGACGCGGCGGGACTGGTGAACCCGGCGGTGACCGCCTGGCGGTCGCAGGCCGCGCTCGCGTACGCGGCCCTGGGCAAACGACAGGAGGCCATCGAGATGGCCACCGAGGAGCTGCGTCTTTCGCGCAACTGGGGCACGGCACGCATGATCGGGGTCAGCCTGCGACATCTGGGGCTGGTCACCGGGGGCGACGCCGGATTCGACCTTCTCCGTCAGGCCGTGGACCGGCTGGAGGACTCCCCCGCACCCCTCGAACTGGCCAAGTCACTGTACGACTTCGGAGCGGCGCAACTGCGCGCGGGGGACATGCGGACGGCGCGTACGACGCTGCGCCGGTCGTTCGACCTGGCGGAAGAGTGCGGCGCAACCGCCCTGTCGGAAAAGACCAGAGCGGCCCTGCGCACCACGGGTTCCCGGCCACGACGCGGGCAGCGGCAGGAACGGCAGCCGCTCACAGCCAGCGAGTACCAGATAGCCGGGATGGCGGCCACGGGGCATTCGAACCACCAGATCGCGCAGGCCCTCTTCGTCACGCCCCGGGCCGTCGAGACTCACCTGACCAGCAGCTACCGCAAGTTGGGCATCACCGGTCGGGTCCAGTTGCGCGACGCCCTGCTCACTGCGAAGTCGGCGTCGGCGTCGGCGTCGGCGTCGGCGGGCCGCCCTTCCTGGAGTTAGGCGTCCCCGTACCCGCGGCCGACGTGCCGGGACTCCGTGCGAGGCCCGCCTCACGGCACGCCTTTAGGGGTTTCCCGAGCGCTGCCGCTGCTCCAATGGCCTGTAATGAATCGCCTTCCCGGAAATCGGTCGGTGAGCAGTCGAACGGCCTTGAAGAAGGGCAGTTGGCCATGCTGATGAACGAAATGAATGTACTGCTTCGCGGTGGCCCCAACCTGGTCGCGGACAAGGAGAGGGTCCGCTACGTAAAGGACGTGACCTCCAAGCTCAAGCTCGCATGCGGCAACCGCTACGAGCACTTTGAGCCGACGACGGAAATGGTCCGGCAGAACGGCCAGACGCTCCAGGTGTTCGTCTGGACGGGCTGCACCTACATGGCCGAGTAGCCCCCAAGGCGACCTGACGGCAGCCGGGCACCCGCTGGATGTACGGGGAGCCCGGCCGCCGCCCGTGCCTGCATCGGGAGCGGGCCGCGCAAAGGGACAATCACCGGACTCTCCTCTCGAGGGGGCACCAGCAGGGGTTCGACGGTGACGAGCAGCTCCGGTTGCGAGCGGTCTCCATCGCCCTGGCCGCCGCACAGTTCGGCATCCACGACGCGCTGGCGGAGCAGGGCATCCGCCCGGGGATCGTCGGAGGCCTCAGCCTCGGCGGCATGGTGAGCAGTTGCGTCGCCGGCTCACTGCGGCGGCGTGATCTGTTCCCGGTGTGCCTCGGCGCGGTCATGAAGCGGCACGGTGCACAGCTCGGGCTCGTCATCGGCCCGTCGCGCATCACAGATGTGCCGGCCTGCCCGTTTCCCGTGGTCCATGTCGATTCCCCGAAGGCGGTCGCGAGGGCGCTGGCCGCCATTTTCGATTTCGGCGTGGACCTCCCGGGTGACCGGGCGAGGCGCTGAAAAACAACTGAACAAACTCCTAAAGGTCCTGGGAACCCCCCAGACACGCCTTGGACGGGCCCCCTACCTTGGCCGAATGATCGACCTTACGGGCGTGACCAAGCGGTACGGGAAAAAGGTGGCGGTCGACGACCTCACGTTCTCGGTCCGGCCCGGTTCCATCACGGGCTTTCTCGGTCCCAACGGGGCCGGTAAATCCACCACGATGCGCATGGTGCTCGACCTGGATCGCCCGACGTCCGGCCATGTGCGGATCGGCGGCAAGCACTACGCCGAGCTGACGGAGCCGCTGCGGCACGTCGGCGCGCTGCTGGACGCCAAGGTGATGCACAGCGGGCGCAGCGCCTACGACAACCTTGAGTGCCTGGCGGTGAGCAACCGTATTCCGCTCAACCGGGTGAACGAGGTCCTGGAAGAGGTGGGGCTCGGCTCGGTGGCCAGAAAGCGCTCCAAGGGCTTTTCACTGGGCATGGGTCAGCGGCTGGGTATCGCTGCCGCGCTGCTCGGCGACCCGGAAATCCTGATGTTCGACGAGCCGGTCAACGGGCTCGACCCCGAGGGCATCGTCTGGATCCGCACGCTGATGAAGGATCTGGCGGCCAAGGGACGCACGGTCTTCGTCTCCAGCCACCTGATGAGTGAAATGGCGCTCACGGCGGATCACCTCGTGGTCATCGGCCGGGGCCGGTTGCTGGCGGACACGCCCATGCCCGACTTCATCGCTCGTAACTCCCACTCGTACGTCCGTATCCGCACCCCGGAGCCGGAGAAGCTGCATGACGCGCTCGCCGACGCCGGCATCACCCCGCGGATGACCTCGGAGGGCGCCTTCGAGGTGTCCGACGTCCCGGTGGAGCGGCTGGGCGAACTGGCCTGGCAACAGCAGGTGCCGCTGCACGAGTTGTGCACACAGCACGCCTCGCTGGAGGAGGCGTTCATGAGGATGACCGGGGAAGCGGCCGAGTACCGCACCGAGCCGGGCGGAAAGGATGCCTGACATGCCCGCACTGTCCGCAGTCCTCCACTCGGAGTGGGTCAAGATCAGGTCGGTCCGCTCCACCGGCTGGACGCTGGCCGCCGCTTTTGTGATCACCGTCGGATTCGGCACCCTGATCTGCGCTCTGTCCAACAGTCAGTTCGACGATCTGTCGACGGCCGACCAACTGTCCTTCGACGCCGCCGGTACCGCCTTCGCCGGCGGGGTACTGGGCCAGCTCGCGATGGTCGCGTTCGGTGTGCTGGTGGTCGGCAGCGAGTACACCACCACGATGATCCGTATCTCACTGGCGGCCGTGCCGCGGCGCGGCGTCTTCTACGTCTGCAAGCTCACGGTCGCGACGGTCGTCGCGACCGTCGTCAGCTTGGTGACGAGCGTTGCCACCTTCTTCGCCGGGCAGGCAGCGCTCGGTACCCACAGCACGACGATCGGCGAGGACCATGTGCTGCGCGCGGTGATCGGTGCGGGACTGTACATGGCGCTGATCGCCCTGCTCTCGATGGGTGTTGCGGCGATGCTGCGCAGCACCATGCTGGCCATGGGCATCCTGATGCCCTTCTTCTTCCTGATCACCCAGATCCTGGCGTCCGTGCCCGGCACCAAGAAGGTCTCCCGGTACCTACCGGACCAGGCGGGCGCGGCGATGGCGCGCGTCGTGCAGCACTCCGACTCACCGTACGGCCCGTTGGGCGGATTCGGCGTGATGATGCTGTGGGTGGCTGTGGCGGTCATCGGCGGCTATGTGCTGCTGCGGAAGCGGGACGCCTGAATCAACCGACCTTCGGAACCTGAATCCACGTTCCCTTTTAGGAGAATGCCGGGGCCCATTGGTGCACGCTTCCACAGCGGGCGCCAATGACCTGCGGCACTACACACCGTTCCGGGAGAATCCATCATGACCGACATCAGGTCTGTACAGGTCGCCGACGGCGTCTCGTTCTTCGTACCGCAGGCGGAGGGGGTGCTGTTCTCCGAGATCGGCTTCATCTACAACGAGATATTCGAGGACCGCACCTATCTCCGGCACGGCATCGAGCTCTCGGACTCGTCGCGGATCGTCGACGCCGGTGCGAATGTCGGGCTCTTCACCATCTTCGTCAAGCAGCAGTTTCCCGGCGCGCAGGTGCTCGCCCTGGAGCCGATCCCGGACATCCACGAGGCCCTGCGGAAGAACCTCGACGCGCACGGCGTCGAAGGCGTCGACACCCGCAGGATGGCGCTCGGGCTGAAGCACGAGCCGGGCGTGCGCTTCACCTTCTATCCCGCGATCCCCGGCAACTCGACCCGCTATCCGGAGCAGAAGAAGGTCGGCCAGGACGTCACCGTCCAGCAGATCGGGCAGGAGGCCGTCGACCGCGTCATGCAGGGCGTGGAGGTCGACGTCGAGGTCGACCGGCTGTCCACGGTCCTTCGCGAGTGGGCTCCGGACGGCCCGGTCGATCTGCTCAAGGTCGATGTCGAGGGAGCCGAACTGGACGTCCTGGAGGGCCTGGACGCGGACGACTGGCAGCGGATCAGGCAGACCGTCATCGAGGTCCAGGACCTCGACGGACGACTCGACACGATCACCGGGATCCTGGAGAGCCACGGTTTCTCCGTCACCGTCGAACGCGCCGACCTGCCCGAGGTCTTCCACTACTTCATGGTGTACGCCACGCGTCAGCCGTGACGCCCGTCGGCAGCTCGGCCCGGCACCTCGGCTGAGGTGCCGGGCCGTTGCGTTGTGGCCTCAGGCCGGATTGCCCGAAGCCTCCTGCCTGGCCCAGGACGGCACGTCGAGGATGGTGAGCACTGCCGAGGAGGAGACCCAGCCCGGCCCCGAACTCGTCATCAGGATGTGGTCGCCCGGGGCCACCTGTCCGGTCGTCAGCAGATGGTTGAGCGACACGGCCATATCACAACCACCCATATGCCCAAAGATCCTGCCGAATTCCCAGTTGGAGCGTGACATCGGCAGCCCGAGGGGCTGCATCTTCATCTGGTCGATCATGCGCGCGTCGGTGTTGGACGCCACCACCCATGCGAGATCCGAGGCGTTGAGACCGGCATCGACGAGCGACCGGTGCACGATCTCGAGTTCGAAGTCCCGGATCATCTCCATGCATTTGTCCAGCGGGACGACATGCTGGTTGAAATACGAGAGCAGCTCAAGAACGCTCGAAGCACCGTTGGTCTTCTCCCGGAACGGCAGCAGGGACTCCTCACCGCGGTGCCACTGCTCCAGCTCGGGCAGCGTGCCGGAATTGACCGCCCGCAGCGCCGCGCAGCCACTTTCGCCGCTGAAGAGCACGGCGGCGCCCGCGTCACTCGCGGTGAAGCCCGTGCCGAATCCCTTCCAGCGGTCGATCATGGGGGAGGTGAAGTTCTCCGCCCCGGTCACCAGCACCGAGGAGGCCGCCGCCGCACCCGTCATCTGCCCGACTGCGATCTCGAACGCCCCGAGCATCCCATTGGAGTGGTGGCGTACGTCGACGCTGGGAACGTCGCCTGCTCCGAGCTCCCGCAGGATGTAGCCGGGCAGGTGACACGTCTCGGGCCCCTGCTGTACGGAGGTGCAGTGGATATGGAAGTCGAGGGAGTCGACGTCCTCTTCCGACCGGCCAAGTGCCTGCCGCGCGGCGAAGACCGCCATGTCGACCGCCGGGAGGTCGCCGGCGATGTAGGCACCGGTCAGCCCGGTGCCGTACTGAATCGAGTATTCATCGTAGAGGCCCTCCTCAACTGCCTTCTCCGCACTCACCCACTCGTCCGGAAGGTGCACCCCGACTGTGTCGACGTAGACGCCGTCTATCTTCATTTACTGCCTTTCCCTAGTGTTGCGGGTCCACTGCGGCCCGGGGGCGCAGAAGCTCTTCCTTGAGGTGCGATGCCAGCCGCTGAGGAGTGTCCTGTTCGAACAGGAGCGCCGCCGGGAGGCGTAGCCCCGTGGTCTCCCGCAGCCGGTTGCGCAGGGCGAAGGCGGTCAGCGAGTTGAGCCCGATCTCCCTGAACGCCCGTGTCATCTCCACCGCGTCGGACGACGGGTACTCCAGTACGGTCGCCACGTCCGCCCGTACGAGGTCCATCAGCAGGGAGTCCCGCTCGGGGTCGGGCAGACCCGCCAGACGTCGTTTCAGGAGGCTGAGGACTCCCGACGGACTGCCCGGCTGCTCTGCGGAGCGCCGGGTCGGCGTCCGAAGCAGACCGCGGAGCGGGGCGGAACCCTCGCCGGTGACCTCCTGTGTGTCTAGGGCCGCGAGGTCGAACCGCACCGGCGCGACGGCTGCCGTGTCCAGACGGCAGGCTGTATCGAACAGGTCCAGGCCCTCCGCACAGGACAGCTCGGCCAGACCTGCGTGCAGCGCCCTGCGCTGGTCTGCCCCCGCCGGCTCCGCGCCGTCCCCCGCGTCCCACGGACCCCAGCCCAGCGACAGGCCGGCGCGGCCGCCCGCCCGCCGGTGCTGCGCCAGTGCGTCCAGGAAGGCGCTGAGTGCCGCGTGGCCGCCCCGGCCGAGAGCTCCCAGCGTCCCCTCGATGGACGAGAACAGCACGAATGCGGAGAGATCCTGATCGGCGGTCAGCTCGTGAAGATTCAGGGCCGCGTCGATGCCCGGGCGCAGCAGCGCGTCGAGGCCTTCGGGGGTCGCTGCGGCAGCTTCTGCGCCGTCCGGCGCGCCCGCGGCATGCACGACCGCCGTCAGCGGGTGCTCCGGCGGGATCCCGGCCAACAGCCCGGCCAGCGCGTCGCGGTCGGCCGGATCGCAGCCGGCGACCGTGACGTGAGCGCCGAGGGCGGTGAGCCGGTCCTTGAGCGCGGCAGCGCCGGCACTGTCCTCGAGGCCCGGCCGGACGGTGAGAAGCAGCCGCCGCACCTGGTGCTCGGCGACCAGGTGCCGGGCGACGGCCGCACCTGGCGTCCCGGTGGCACCGGTGACCATGACGGTGCCTTCCGGGCCGGACGGGAAGGCGGCGCCCACCGAGGCCGCCGGGTCCTGCGTCCTGATGAGTCGGGGGACCCTGAGGGTGCCCTTGCGCAGCGCCAGTTGGGGCTCCTGGGCCGCCAGCGCCGCAGGCAGCGCACGCCAGGACGCACGGTGTCCGTCCAGATCGGCCAGGACGAACCGCCCGGGGTCCGCCAGTTGTGCCGAGCGGATGAGACCCCACAGCGGTGCGGCGGCCAGATCCGGACCGGCAGCGCTGTCACCGGCGACCACTGCCCCCCGGGTGAGGAACACCAGCCTGGAGAAGGCGAACCGTTCGTCGGAGAGCCAGTCCTGGGCGAGTTCCAGTGCCCGGCGGGCGGCAGATGCCGCAGACTCCTGCAGGCCGCTGACGATCACTGCTTCCGGCGTAGGAACTCCGGCGTCGAGCGCCGTGCCCAGCGCGGCCAGATCCGCGTACACCTCCGTGTAGACCCCGGCATTCATCAGTGACGGCCTGGCTGCCAGGGCGTCATGGCCGACCACGGCCCAGCGGGCCCCGGACTCAGGCGTGTTGCACGCCGCTTCGAGCCAGTCCAGCCGGAACAACCGACTGCGCTGCTCCGCGCGAGCGCTCCTGAGCTGCCGGGGGGCGACCGGCCGGAGTGCGACAGCGCCGATCGACGCGACCGGCAGTCCGGTGTCGTCGGCCACCGCCGCCGTGATCACGTCCGGTTCCGTCCAGGACAGCCGCACCCGTAGCGAGGAGGCGCCCGAGGCGTACAGCGCCACGTGGCGCCACGCGAACGGAAGCCCCGGCGCCCGGCAGTCGTCCGCCCCGGATGCCAGCGCATGCAGCGAGGCGTCCAGCAGGGCGGGGTGCAGACCGAACCGGGCTGCCTGCTCGCGCTGTTCCTCCGGCAGTACGACCTCCGCGAAGAGGTCGTCGCCCCGGCGCCATGCCGCCCGCAGCCCCTGGAAGGCCGGCCCGTACACAACACCCGCCTGCGACAGGGCGTCGTAGAAGCCGTCGAGTTCCACCGGCTCCGCCTCCGCGGGCGGCCACAGTTCGAGGTCGAACGGCACGTGCGGGACGGCCGGGGCCAGGATGGCAGTGGCGTGACGCGTCCAGGGTTCCCCGGGCAGCGCGGCCTCCGGCCGGGAGAACACGCGCAGTGTGCGCCTGCCTGGCTCCTGTTCCGCTCCGACCGTAAGCCGCAGCCGAACGCCTTCCCGCTCGGGCAGCACCAGCGGGGTTTCCACCGTCAGTTCTTGCACGTGGTCGTACCCGACCTGGTCACCGGCCTGGACTGCGAGTTCCACGAATACGGACGTCGGCAGCGGCACCATACCGACGACTGCATGCTCGGCGAGCCACGGGTGCGAGGTCAGCGAGAGACGGCCGGTGAGAAGCCAGCCGTCCGCATCGGGCAGTTCCACCGCCGTGTCCAGCAACGGGTGGTCGGCCCGCCCGGGACCGTCCGGCGTGCCGGTGACGCCGGACGGCAGTGCGGACGGCTTCATCCAGTAGTGGCGGCGTTGGAAGGCGTACGTCGGCAAGTCCACCCGGCGGGCTCCGGAGCCCGCGAACACCGCGCGCCAGTCCACCTCGACCCCGTGCACATGGAGTTCGGCCATCGCCGCCGCCATCAGGGGGGCACCGCCCTGGCCGGCCTCTTCCGAGCACACCGTCACCGCGGCCGCCCCGGCCTCCTCCGCGGTCTCACAGACCGCGCCGGCCAGCACCGGGTGAGTGCCCAGCTCGACGAACACGCCATGCCGGCTGTCGAGCAGCGTGCGTACGGCATCCCCGAAGCGCACAGGTTCCCGCAGGTGCGCGAGCCAGTGCTCCGGTTCCAGCCCGGCCGTGTCCAGCCATCCGCCCGTGACCGTCGAGCACAACGGCACCTGCGCGTGCACCGGCCGGATGTCCGACAGCGCCTCGACGAGCTCCTCGCGCAGTTGCTCGACCTGTGAGGGCAACGGCCGTCCCCCCGGTACCCGTTGTGCGGGGACACCGTCGGCCCGGCACTGGGCGAGCAGTTCGTCGAGTGCGTCCGGTTCGCCGGACACCACAACAGAGGCCGGTCCGTTCACCTCGGTCACCGAGATCCTTCCCTCCCACCGCGGCAGACGGGCCTGCACCTCCGCGAGCGGCAGGGCGACCGACACCGCACCCCCGCACAGCCGTTGGGAGGCGAGCGCCCTGCTGTGCAGTGCCACCGCCCGCGCGCCGTCCTCCAGCGAGAGGGCACCGGCCACACAGGCCGCCGCGATCTCCCCCTGGGAATGGCCGACCACCGCCGCCGGCCCGACTCCGTAGGAGCGCCACAGCGAGGCGAGCGAGACCGTCACCGCCCACTGGACGGGCAGGGCGATGTCGCCCCGGTCAGGCCATCCCGGCTCCGCCGATCCCGACACCACCTCCAGCAGCGACCACTCCACGTAACTGGACAGCGCGCGTTCGCAGTGGGCCATCGACTCGGCGAACGCGGGTGAGGACTCCAGCAGCTGCGCGGCCGCCGCGGTCAGCGGGCCCGGCACCGGCCGCCCCGGATCCGGGCAGACGAATACCAGCGCAGGGGCGTTGTCACCGGATCTGGCCCTGCCTCGCACCACCGTGCCGCCGGGATCGCCCTCGGAGAGCGTCCGCAGCTCCCGCAGGGCGGCTTCCCGCCCGGAGGCCAGGACCACCGCACGGTGCTCCAGCGCGGACCGGGTCGTGGCCAGGGACAGGCCCACATCGCGGAGCCGCAACTTCGGATCGGCCTCCAGGAACGAGCACAGCCGTGCCGCCTGTCCCCGCAGCGCATCCGCGCTCCGGGCGGAGACGGGCAGCGGAACCACCGACAGCTCGGACCAGTCTCCCGAGCCGGTCTGCCCGCCCGTGCTCTGCGTACCGAACGAGCCGGCTGCGGAGCCGTCCTCGTCGCGGGCCTGCTCGATGATCACATGCGCGTTGGTGCCGCTGATACCGAACGCCGACACCCCTGCCCGGCGGGGCCGGCCACTGCTCGGCCAGGCCGTCTGTTCGGACAGCAGCCGGACGTCGCCCTGGGACCAGTCCACGTGCGGGGTGGGCTCGTCCGTGTGCAGGTTCTCCGGCAGCAGCTCATGACGCATGGCCATGATCATCTTGATGACGCCGCCCGCACCCGACGCCGCCTGGCTGTTCCCGAAGTTCGACTTCATCGATCCCAGCCACAACGGCCGGCCGGGCTCACGGCCCTGTCCGTACGTCAGCATCAGTGCCTGCGCCTCGATCGGGTCGCCCAGCGGCGTACCCGTTCCATGGGCTTCCACCGCGTCGACGTCCGAGGCGGACAGCCCCGCGCTCGCCAGCGTCTGCCGGATGAGCCGCTGCTGGGCCAGGCCGTTCGGCGCGGTGAGCCCGTGGGAGGCTCCGTCCTGATTCACCGCGCTACCTGCGACAACGGCCAGCACTGTGTGACCGTTGCGCCGGGCGTCGGAGAGCCGTTCGAGCAGCAGCAGGCCGACGCCCTCGGAGAGGTTCGTCCCGTCCGCGCCCGCGGCAAACGGCTTGCACCGCCCGTCCCAGGCCAGCGTCCTCTCCCGGCTGAACGCCAGATAGGGATCGGGCTGCGACATGACGGTGACCCCACCTGCAAGAGCCAGGTCGCACTCGCCCGACCGCAGCGCCTGGGCACCCAGGTGCAGCGCCACCAGGGCGGACGAGCACGCGGTATCGACGGCGACCGACGGCCCCTCCAGTCCGAAGGCGTAGGACACCCGCCCGGCTATCACGTTGCCGGCCGTCCCCATCTGCATGCCCGACACGTAGTCCTGGTACGTCACACCGGCGAAGACCCCGGTCCGGCTGCCCTTCAGTGAGGCGGGGGCGATGCCGGCCCGCTCGAACACCTCCCACGATGTCTCCAGCATCAGCCGCTGCTGCGGGTCCATGGCCAGGGCCTCGCGCGGCGATATCCCGAAGAACTCCGCATCGAACTCTCCGGAGTCGTAGAGGAATCCGGCCTGCCGCAGGTATGTCGTGCCGGGCCGGTCCGCATCCGGGTCGTACAGTGCCTCGATGTCCCAGCCGCGGTCGGTCGGGAACGGCCCGAGGCCTTCCCGGCTTTCGGCGACCAGTTGCCAGAGCGACTCAGGAGAGTCCACTCCGCCGGGGTACCTGCACCCCATCCCCACGATCACGACCGGGTCGTCGTTCACCGCCACGAGCGGCGGCATTGCCGCGGGCACGTCCTCCGCTGCGCCGTCGCCGTCCATACCGAGCGCGGACAGCAGATGCCCCACCAGGGCGCCTGCGGTGGGATGGTCGAACACCAGCGTGGCGGGCAACCGGAGACCGGTCTCCTGGCTCAGCCGGTTCCGCAGGGTGATCGTGGTCACCGAGTCGAAACCCAGCTCCTTGAACGGCCGCTCGGACTCGACCAGTTCGGCCGTGTCGTATCCGAGGAGCGTGGCCACCTGCGTACGCACCAGATCCGAGACCACCCGGCGCCGCTGTGCCTGCCCCATCGCGGCCAGTCGCCGGGCGAGCCCGGAATCAGCCGCCCCGACGCCGGACTCGGCGGCCCGACGGGTGGGGGCACGCAGCAGACCGCGCAGCAGACCGGGCAGTTCGCCGGCCTCCGCACGCGACCGCAGCGACGCGATGTCCAGCCGGGTCGCCACGAACAACGCCCCGTCGGCCGCTGTTGCGGCGTCGAACAGGGCCACCCCCTGCTCGGTCGACAGCGGCAGCACGCCGCCCCGGGTCATACGCGCGATGTGCGCCTCGGCCAGTTGCGCGGTCATCCCGCTGGTGGCCTGCTCCCACGGCCCCCACGCGAGCGAGGTCATCGGCATGCCGGCCGCCCGCCGGTGATGCGCGAGGGCGTCGAGGAAGGTGTTCGCAGCCGCGTAGTTGGCCTGTCCCAGGTTCCCCTCCAGACCAGCGACGGAGGAGAACACCACGAACGCCGACAGGTCGAGGCCACGGGTCGACTCGTGCAGGTTCACCGCCGCATCCACCTTCGCCCGGAAGACGTTGGCAACGCTCTGGGGCGTCTGTGATGTCAGCAACCCGTCGGCGAACGTCCCCGCGGTGTGGACCACTGCGGTCAGCGGGTGTTCGGCCGGTATCCGCGCCAGCAGCGCCGCCAGCGCCTCCCGGTCGCCCACGTCACAGGTCTCGACCGTCACATCGGCCCCGAGGGCGGTCAACTCGTCCCGGAGCTGCGCCGCTCCGGGTGCATCCGGTCCGCGGCGACTGGTCAGCAGCAGACGCCGGACGCCGTACACGTTCACCAAGTGGCGGGCGAACACCTGGCCCAGTCCTCCGGTGCCGCCCGTGATCAGCACGGTCCCTTCGGCACCGAACCGCGGGTCCGTTCCCTCGTCCGCGGGCGGGCGCATCCGGGCCAGCTGAGGCGTCAGCAACTCACCTGCCCGCACCGCGACCTGCGTCTCACCGCTCAGCACCGCTTGGGTCGGCAGCCCTTCCGCGGATTCCCGGTCGACCAGCACGATGCGCCCCGGATGCTCGGACTGCGCCGAACGCACCAGTCCCCACACCGGGGCATGCACCAGGTCCGACACCGGGTCGTCCGCTCCGGCGGCAACGGCCCCGCAGGTCACCACGGCCAGCCGCGTCGCGTCGAAGCGCTCGTCGCCCAACCATGCCTGAAGGAACGCCAGTACGTCCGCCGTAGCCTCCTGCGCCGCTTCAGCGACACCGGACCCCGTTGCGTCTGCTTCCGGCCCGAGGACCAGCGCCGCCACCCCGGGCTTCGCGGCACCCGCGTCCAGGGCCGCACCCAGGGCTGCCAGGTCCGCGTACGCCTGCGCGGACACTCCGGCCGCCGCGAGCCCGGCCGCCATCGGCACACCACCCGTGCCCAGGACCGCCCATCCGTCGGCCGCCGTCTCGATCGGCGCGGCGTCCGCAACGACGGTCACCGGTTTCCAGTCCAGTGTGAACAGCGCATCGCGCTGGGCGCTTCCCGCTCCCGCCAGCGCCTCCGTGGGGACAGGCCGCACCGAGAGCGCATCCACCGTGGCCACGGGACGGCCCATGGTGTCCGCGAGGGCGAGTGAGACCGTGTCCGTCCCCACGCCGGAGAGCTTCACCCGCGCGGCCGTGGCACCCGAGGCGAACAGGGACACACCGCTCCAGGCACTGGGCAGAGCCATCTCTGCCGGGTCGGCCTCCGGGAGGGCCGTCAGCATCGTCTGCAGGGCCGCGTCCAGGAGCGCCGGGTGCAGCCCGAACGCACCGGCATCCTGCCCCGGCTCCTCCATGGACACCTCGGCGAAGTAGTCCCCGCCGAGCCGCCAGACCGCCCGCAGCCCCTGGAACGCGGGGCCGTACTCGTACCCGGCTGCGGCGAGCCGGTTGTGGAGCCGGTCCACGGAGACGGGCTCTGCGCCTTTCGGCGGCCACACACCGAGATCGAAGGAGGGGACCGGTGCCTCGCGTGCCAGCACCCCTGCTGCATGGCGCGTCCAGGCGGGCTCCAACTCCTCGTCGCCCGGCCTGGAATGGATCGTCACCGTGTGCCGCCCGGCCTCGTCCGCGGCCCCGACGAGGATCTGCAGCTGGACTGTTCCCCTGCGCGGCAGCACCAGCGGGGTCTGAACCGTCAGCTCCTGGAGCAGGCCGCACCCCACCTCGTCCCCGGCCCGGACCGCAAGCTCCACCAGCGCCGTCTCCGGCATCAGCACCGCCCCCGCCACCTTGCGATCGGCGATCCAGGGCTGAGCTTGCAGGGAGAGCCGTCCCGTCAGCAGGATGCCGCGCGCATCGGCGAGTTCGACGGCGGCTCCCAGCAGTGGGTGGCGCGTGGCGCCCAGACCCGCCGCCGCGACCCCGGCCGAGGCGGAGCCCGAGGTCGGCAGCCAGTGGTGCCGACGCTGGAAGGCGTACGTCGGCAGCTGCACCCGCTGGGACCTGGCCGGCTGGGACCCGGCCGGCTGCGACCCGGCCCCGGCGAACAACGCCGGCCAGGCCACGGCCGTCCCGTGGGCGTACAGGCCCGCCATCGCCGCCGTGAACGCACGGTCCTCGGGCTGGTTCTTGCTGAGGGCGGGGACCAGCAGCCCGCCGTCCAAAGACAGGCTCTGCGCGGCCATGGCGGTCAGGGTGCCGTCCGGGCCCACCTCGAGGTAGCGGGTGACGCCTTCCGTCTCCAACCGGCGGATGCCGTCGGCGAACCGCACGGCCTGCCGGACGTGGCGTACCCAGTAGTCCGCAGACGCGATGTCCTCGGGCCTGGCGGACTCCCCGGTGAGGGTGGAGACGATCGCGATCCGCGGCGTCTCGAAGGTCACGCTCTCCGCAACCCGCCGGAAATCGTCCAGCATCGGCTCCATGAGCGGCGAATGGAACGCAAGGCTCACCCGGAGCCGCGTCGCTTTGCGGCCCAGTTCACGGAAGCGCTCCGCCAGTTCGGTGACCGTGCCCTCGGTGCCGGCGATCACGGTCGCGTCGGGACCGTTGACCGCGGCGATGCCCACCTCGCTCTCGCGGCCTGCCAGCAGCGGCAGCACCTCCGCCTCCGACGCCTGGAGAGCGACCATGGCGCCGCCTGCCGGGAGGGCCTGCATCAACCGGCCGCGTGCCGCCACGAGACGGCACGCATCCTCCAGTGACCACACCCCCGCCACATGCACTGCCGCGAACTCACCGGTCGAGTGCCCCAGCAGCACATCCGGCCGCACGCCCCACGACTCCACCAGCCGGAACAAAGCCACTTCGAGGGCGAACAGCGCGGGCAGCGCATAGTCGATCCGGTCCAGCAGTGCGGCGTCCTCGCCGAAGACCACGTCCCGCAGCGGGCGCTCCAGCTCCACGTCCACGTGCGCGCACACCGCGTCGAAGGAGTCCGCGAACACGTCGAACGCCTCGTACAGTTCCCGGCCCATCCCCAACCGCTGCGAACCCTGACCCGCGAACAGGAAAGCCGTCTTCCCCGCGCCACCCGCCGTACCGGTGACCACGGATGGCGCGGCCCCACCGGCCGCCAGCGCATCGAGTCCCGCCAGCAACTCCGCCCGATCCGAGCCCAGCACGACCGCCCGGTGCTCGAACGCCGACCGCGTCGTCACCAGGGATCCGCCGACCTCCAGCGTATCCAGCTCAGGGCGGGCACCCACCCATTCCGACAACCGCTCCGCCTGGGCGCGCAGCGCCGCACGGCTGCGCCCCGACACCACCCACGGCACCACCGGGAGCGGCCCGGACGCCGCGGGCTCGTCGCTCTGCTCGTCGCCCTCGGCTGGAACATCGGCCGGAGCCTGCTCCAGGACCACGTGCGCGTTGGTCCCGGACACCCCGAACGCGGACACCCCGGCCCGGCGCGGACGCCCGTCCACCGGCCAGTCCGTGTTCTCCCGGAGCAGTGCCACCGCGCCTGCCGACCAGTCAACGCTCGAGGACGGCACGTCCGCGTGCAGGGTGCGGGGCAGCACACCGTGCTGCAGCGCCAGCACCATCTTGATCACACCGGCCACACCCGCAGCCGCCTGCGTGTGACCGATGTTCGACTTCACCGAACCCAGCCACAACGGCCGGTCCTCATCCCGGTCCTGCCCGTACGTGGCCAGCAGCGCCTGAGCCTCGATCGGATCGCCCAGCGTCGTACCCGTGCCGTGCGCCTCCACGGCGTCCACATCGGACGCCGCAAGGTCCGCGCCCGTCAGGGCGGCCCGGATCACCCGCTGCTGCGACGGCCCGTTGGGCGCGGTCAGGCCGTTCGACGCACCGTCCTGGTTCACCGCACTGCCCCGCACCACCGCCAGCACCGGATGCCCGTTGCGCCGCGCGTCCGACAGCCGCTCCACCACGAGCACGCCGACGCCTTCGCCCCACCCCGTGCCGTCCGCGTCGTCGGAGAACGCCTTGCACCGGCCGTCCGCCGACAGCCCGCGCTGCCGGCTGAACTCCACGAACACATGCGGCGTAGCCATCACGGTCACACCACCGGCGAGCGCGAGGTCACACTCCCCCGACCGCAGGGCCTGTGCGGCCAGATGCAGCGCCACCAGCGACGACGAGCACGCCGTGTCCACCGTCAGCGTGGGGCCCTCCAGACCCAGTACGTACGCGATCCGGCCCGACATCACGGACGCCGTGATGCCCGTGGCGAGATACCCGTCGGCGTCCTCGGGCCGGTTCAGCATGAGGGCCAGGTAGTCCTGGCCGTTGGATCCCACGAAGACGCCGGTGCGGCTTCCCCGTAGCGCACCCGCTTCCATGCCCGCCCGCTCCAGCGCCTCCCAGGACGTCTCCAGCAGCAGCCGTTGCTGCGGGTCCATCGCCGCCGCCTCCCGCGGCGATATCCCGAAGAAGGACGAATCGAAGCGCGGTGCATCGTAGAGAAAGGCGCCCTGGCGTGTATACGTCGTCCCCTGCCGGCCTGACGGGTCGTAGATCCCGTCCAGGTCCCACCCGCGGTCCGCCGGGAACTCCGAAACCGCGTCCTCTCCCTCGGTCAGCAGCCGCCAGAAGCTCTCGGGCGAATCCACTCCGCCCGGGAACCGGCACCCCATACCGACGATCGCGACCGGCTCCTGCCGACGCGTCTCCGCCTCCTGAAGGAGGCTGCGGGTCTGCCGAAGATCTGCTGTGACCAGCTTGAGGTATTCCCGCAGCTTCTCTTCGTTGTTCGCCATCGTCTACCACTTTCCCGAGGTGAGGTATGAGCGAGCGTTACAGAGACTGGGGTCAGGAGATTCCCAGTTCTTTGTTGATGAGATCGAACATCTCGTCATCGGTGGCCTCGTCGAGCTTCGCCACCTTGCGGCCCGCATCGTCCGCAGCCTCGACGCCCGTCCAAAGGGCCAGGAGTTCCCTCAACTTGGCGGTGACCCTGAGGTGCGCTTCCCCGTTCGTCTCCGCCGGCCCGGCCGCGGCCAGCACAGCTGCCAGCTTGTCGACGTCGGCGACGACCCCGGTGCTTTCCGGAGCATCGGTGTCAGGACCGAGGAGCTCGCTGTGCAGGAACGAGGCGAGGTCGAGCGGAGCCGGATGGTCGAACACGAGGGTGGCGGGCAGGCGCAGCCCCGTCACCGCATTCAGCCGGTTTCGGAACTCCACCGCCGTCAGTGAATCGAAACCCGACTCCCTGAAGGCACGGGCCGCGTCGACCGACTCCGCATTCGCGTGCCCCAGCACCAGAGCAGCCTGCTCCCGCACCACATCCACCAGCATGCGGCCGCGTTCTTCGGCCGGGCATGCCGCCAGCCGTTCCCGCAGCCCATCGGCTCCTGCCGTCGACCGCGCCGCCTCCCATGCGGCGCGCGCCTCGGGAAGATCCGCCAGCAACGGACTCACCCGGCCGGCGGTGAACGCCGGTATGAACTGCGACCAGTTCACCTGGGCCACGACGGCGGCAGGCTCCTCACCGCCGGCGATCCGGTCCAGGGCCACCAACGCGGACTCCGGATCCAGCGCGCTCAGACCCCGTCGGCGCAGGTACTCTCCCAGTCCCTCGTCAACCGCCATGCCGCCATCGGCCCACGGTCCCCAGGCCACCGACGTCGCCGTCAGCCCCAGCGCCCGGCGCTGCTCGGCCAGCGCATCCAGATACGCGTTCGCTGCCGCGTAGTTGCCCTGCCCCGGAGAACCGATACTTCCCGCGAACGACGAGAACAGTACGAACGCCGACAGGTCACGCTCTCGTGTCAGCTCGTCCAGGTGTGTGGCCACAGCGGTCTTTGCCCGCAGCACCGCGGCGAACCGCTCCGGCGTCAGTGCTTCGATCACCCCGTCGTCCAGCACACCGGCCGCGTGCACCACCGCATCCACCGGATACTCCGCCAGCAGACCCACCACCGCGTCACGATCGGCCACATCGCACGCCACCACTGACACGCGCACACCCGAAGCGGCCAGCTCGTCGCGCAACTCGGGCGCGCCGGGCGCCTCCAGGCCACGACGGCTCACCAGCACGAGATGCTCCGCACCTCCCGCCGCGGCCCAGCGCGCCACTCGTACGCCGAGCGCACCCGTGCCACCGGTGACCAGCACCGTCCCTGACGGCTTCCATCCCCCACCGAGGCCGCCGGGCGAGACCCGTCCGAGCCGACGCCCGAACACACCGGACGCCCGGACCGCGACCTGGTCCTCACCTTCCGCACCTGCGAGCAGCCCTGCCAGACGAGCCGCCGCCCGCCGGTCCACCACCTCGGGCAGATCCACCAGACCGCCCCAGCGGTCCGGGTACTCCAGCGCCGCCACCCGGCCCAGACCCCACACTGCCGCCTGGGCCGGATCCGGAGCCCCGTCCGAGCGCCCCACCGACACGGCTCCCCGCGTCAGCACCCATACCCGCCCGCGGACATCGGCGTCACCCAGCGCCTGAACCAGCGCCGCCGTCGCCGCCGGACCCGCCGGCACCCCGTCCTCACCGACACCGGAGAGCCCCAGGAAGGACAGCACACCCTCGACCGGCCCCTCGCTCCCGGCTGCACCGAGGGCGGCGGCAAGCTCCGGCCTGCCCATGCCGGGCTCGTACGCCACCGGCTCCAGGCCGGCCCCTCTGGAAGCCAGGGCCTCGATCACGGATCCGGCCCAGGCGTCCTTCTGCAGGCCCGCCGGAACCACGGCCAGCCAGCGCCCTGATACGGCGCCGGAAACCGTGCCCAGCGGCTTCCAGCTCGCCCGGTAGAGCCACTCGTCCACCCGCGACCGCTTGCGCTGCCCGCGCCGCCACGACGACAGGGCCGGTACCAAGCCGCCCAGCACCTGCTCGTCGACGCCCAGCGAACCTGCCAACGACTGGACGTCTCCACGCTCGACCGCGTCCCAGAAGCCCGCGTCCGCTCCATCGGAAGCGACCGGTCCGGAACCCGGCTGCGCGCCGTCCGGCCAGTAACGCTCACGCTGGAACGCATACGTCGGCAGGTCCACCCTCGACGGCCGCGCACGATCGAACAGTGCCTTCCAGTCAACCCGCACACCGTGGGTGAACACCCCGGCGACGGCCGACAGCAGCGCGCCCGCCTCCGACCGGTCCTTGCGCAGGACCGGCACGAGCAACTGCTCGGCGTCCTCAACACATCCCTGGGCCATGGCGGTCAGCGTGCCGTCGGGGCCCAACTCCAGGAACCGGCTGACGCCCTGCTCCTCCAGGCGCTGGATGCCGTCGGCGAACCGCACCGCGTGGCGGACGTGCCCCACCCAGTACTCCGGCGAGGTGAGTTCCTCCGGCGTGGCCGGCGCGCCGGTCACATTGGACACGACCACGATCCGCGGCGGCTCGAAGGTCACGCTCTCCGCGACCCGGCGGAAGTCCTCCAGCATCGGGTCCATCAAAGGCGAGTGGAACGCATGACTCACCCGCAACGACGTCGTCTTGCGCTCCAGACCACGGAAGTACTCGGCGATCTCCCCGACCGCCTCCTCAACGCCGGAGAGCACCACCGCATCCGGACCGTTGACCGCCGCCAGGCC
>NZ_JBVHDR010000028.1:0-19000 GCF_055563295.1 Streptomyces sp. NPDC002868
GCCGGAGACCAGCATCACGTCGTCGACCCGGCCGAGCAGCCAGATGTCGCCGTCGTCGTCCTTCTTGGCGCCGTCGCCCGCGAAGTACTTGCCCTTGAAGCGGGACCAGTAGGTCTTTATGTAGCGCTGGTCGTCGCCCCAGATGGTGCGCAGCATCGACGGCCACGGCTCGGTCAGCACCAGGTAGCCGCCGGAACCGTTCGGCACTTCCTCGCCCTTGTCGTCGACGACAGTGGCCGCGATGCCGGGCAGCGCGCGCTGCGCCGAGCCGGGCTTGGTCTCGGTGACGCCCGGCAGTGGCGAGATCATCATCGCGCCGGTCTCGGTCTGCCACCAGGTGTCCACGATCGGGCAGCGGTTGGCGCCGATGTGCTCGCGATACCAGATCCATGCCTCGGGGTTGATCGGCTCGCCGACCGAGCCGAGGATGCGCAGGGACGACAGGTCGAACTTGGCGGGGATGTCGTCTCCCCACTTCATGAACGTACGGATCGCGGTCGGCGCGGTGTAGAGGATCGTGACGCTGGCTTTGTACGCGAGAACGGGAGTCATTTGTCGACGGCTTCGGGAGTCACCGTGTAGCCCCGTTGCTTGATCAATGTCGATGAGTTCGGGAGTCACCGTCACGGCCCGGCGAACCCTTGGGGGGCCACTGACCGGCGAATGCCCTGAGTTGCCTCCGCTGCCGTTCTTCCCCTGCGATGCGGTCGCCAAGTCAAGCGGTCAGGACGGCCATAACGGGTGCAACACGTGTGGTGCACGGGCTCGGCGGAAGGCTCACTCGGTAGGAGGCTGTCCGGGGAACGACAATCGGCGACCACCAGGCTCGCGGGCGCCGGTCGACCGGCCACCGGGTGGCGTGCGCGCGGAGCGTCGGGCGGCTCCGCGTACGGCGCGTCGGGTTCAGTCGGTGATGTACCAATCGTTCTTGAGGTACTCCAGGGTGTAGCTGCCGAGGTCGCTCTCGGAGAAGGTTGCGGAAGCCCTGACCGCTTCGACCGGCATCTCGATCTTGTCAGGCGTGCGCACGGCGATGCGCTGCGGGTCGACCGTCGCGGTTTGCAGGGCCTTCTTCTGCGCGGGCGAGATCATCTGGAACACGACGGAGTACGTCGACGTGCACGGGCCGGACCCCTGGTCCTGTGCCTTCTTCGCGGCGGGCCCGGCCACTTCGCAGACCGTGTCGATGTCCTCACGGCCCAGGGCGTGGAGGTACTGCTCGTACCGCTGGATCGCGCCCTCCTTCGTCCTGGGTGCGGGCTGGTCGCCGGTTGGCTCGGCCGACGGCTTCTCGGTCCGAGCGGACACGGACGGCGTGGCCGACGGCTCTTCGGCGTGCGTAGACGCGGACGGCTGCGAAGGCTTCGCGTCCGTGTCCTCCTTCGATTTCTCCGGACCGCACGCGCACGCCACCAGCGCCACACAGGCCGATACCGCCACGCTCACCATCGTCCGAGCTTTCATTCGGGTCCCCCCATCACCAGCCGACAACACGTCAAGAGGTCACGCAGGATCCGGGGGAACGGTTCCCGAGCCGGTCCAGGCGGGACGCCGACCGGTTCACGGAGGGCCCCGAGTCCGCGTGCGCCGCCTGCGCGAGGCCCCGTGCCAGCCCAGCCCTCCCCGGCGCCGACGCGGTTGACGAGCCTCGGCGGTCGCCCCGGGGATGGAGAGGGGGTGTAACACGCACGTCTGACCTCCCGCCCGGTCGAGAGTGACGGCGCGGCTGGTCTCCGACGGGGATCAGGCGGATGTTCCGCCCGCTGTGCCCCAGCCCGCCAGGAAGTCGGACAGGGCGCGGCGTTGCTGTTCTTCGCGGGCAACTTGCTCGGCGAGGACCAGGCGCTCGGGTGCCTCCCGAAGTCGTGAACATCGACCTCACCGTCATCGGGGTGCCTCCCGCGCTCATCGACAAACGACGCCCGTTCTCGTGTACAAAGCCAGTGACGCCGTACTTCTGCACGATCTCCCAGAAGCGGCCCTGGTGCGGGGTGTCGGGCGTGCCCTCGTACATCACCTGCGTCGCGCCGTTGGCCAACGGCCGGTAGACGATGTAGGAATGGCCGGTCACCCAGCCGATGTCGGCGGTGCACCAGTAGACATCGGTCTCCGGCTTGAGGTCGAAGACGGCGTGGTGGGTGTAGCCCGCCTGGGCGAGATAGCCGCCGGAGGTGTGCAGGATGCCCTTCGGCTTACCCGTCGTACCCGAGGTGTAGAGGATGAACAGCGGATGCTCCGCCTCGAACGCCTCGGGAGTGTGCTCGGCGGACTGGCGGGCGGTGATCTCGTTCCACCACACGTCCCGCCCGTCGGTCCACGCCACGTCCTGGCCGGTGCGGCGTACCACCAACACGTGCTCGACCTGCGGGCACTTGGCGACGGCTTCGTCGACGGCGGGCTTGAGAAATGCTCTCCACGGGCGGGCCGGAGGCTTGTGACGTCGGCGTGCACCGAAGGTCGTTCTGATCTCATCAGCGGACGACGGGATACGACCAGCGTTACGCACCGTAAGGTCTAGATCTTTCGGCGAGGTTGTGGATTCTTTCGGTAGGTCCACTCGTGCTTCGGTGCAAGAATCTGTCAGCGGCATCCGAGCGACGGAGAGCCGTGAAGGGGGACGCGCGATACCCATGCCGTACGCAGCACAATCGGCCGCCATATCCCGGCAGGTGAGCATCCTCTGTGCGCCTCCCGGCCCGCCCGGCGTGATCCCCGATCCGATCGGCCGGGAAGCCGAACTCGCGGAACTGCGGGCCCTGCTCGGGATCGGTGCCGACCCCGCGGTCACGGAAGGTGACCATATGTTCGTTCTCGTACGGGGCGGCTATGGCAGCGGGAAGAGCGCCCTCCTGCGCGCCCTGCTCGATGAGGCGCGGGCCGACGACAGGGCTGTGCTCGACGCCTGGGCCGATCCCGACGAGAGCGGCACCGACCACGCCGTGCTGCGGCAGTTGCTCGAATCAGCCGCGGCCGCCCCCTCCGCGCGGCCCTCCGGCGAACCGGCAGAGGACCGCGCGTATCACCGGGAGCTGGACGCCGTGGTCGCCCGGCTTGCCGCGGGCGGGCGCCGACCTCTGCTCTGCGTGGACGACCTCCAGTGGGCGGACGCGGCCTCGCTCCGTCTGCTCCGCCGGCTGATGCGCCGCGCCGACGGCACCCCGCCTGCCGTCATCGTCTCGCTGGGCCCGGGGGAGTCCCCCGACGAGGACGCGCTCGGCGCCGTCCTGCCGCTCTTCCGCGACCAGATCAGCCTTTCCCCGCTTGCCCCGGAAGCCATAGGAGCATTACTCGAGGGCACCTTCGGCCACGACGTCGGCCAGGCACTCCTCGAGGCGTGCCAACAGGCCACGGACGGCAACCACTTCCTGCTCCGTTCCGTCCTCGGCGTCCTGGCTGCCGCACCGCCGGAACCGAAGCCCGAGACTTCCACCGGTGAGCGGACTGTGTCCGTCGCCCTCGGTGCGCTGCTGCCTGAACTCGCGCCCGCCGTCCGTTCGTTGCTCCGCGGCACCGGAGCCCACGGTGAAGCAGTGGCCGGCGTGGTGGCGGTCTTCGGGTCCCCTCAGCCAGTGGAACTGATCGCCGCAGTCACCACAGTGCCGCAGCCCGCCGTCGAGGACGCCGTGCACACCCTCGTACGCGCCGGGCTCCTGCACCACTGCGAGCAGGGCGTGGGCATCGCCGCCTCGCTGCTTTCGGACGCCGTTGAACAGTTCGTACCGCCCAGCCGACGCCAGGAACTCCACGCCGCCGCCGCCCGTTTCCTGCTCGGCCGCGCCGCCGCGCCCGAGCAGGTCGCCCACCATCTGCTGCACTGCGCCCCCGGGCATCCGTCGGCGCCCGAGGTACTACGCCGGGCGGCGGTCGAGGCGAGCGACGCCGGTGCCCACGACCGGGCCGCCGTCTACCTGCGACGCAGCCTGCGTGAACCACTGGCGGAGGAGGAGCGGGCGGCGGTGCTCTGCTTGCTCGGCGAGGCGGAGCTCGAGTCCAGCGTCCCGACCGCCATAGACGAGCTGCGCCGCAGCCTCCAGCTCAGCAAGGGCCCCGGCGAGCAGACCTCGGCTGCCCGCCGACTGGCCGGCGCGCTGTTCGCCGTCGACCGTTATCTCGACGCCCTGGACGTACTGGAACGCACCAGCGCTGCCATACGCCCCGTCGACCCCTCGTACGCGCTGCGCCTGGAGATCGACTTCCTCTTCGTCAGCCTGGTCGAGCTGGCCCCCGCCGCACGTGCCTATCCGCGGTTGATGGACCTGGCCATGACGGACGCGTCCGGAACCGCAGTCGAACGTCCCCTGGCCGCGCTGCTCAGCCTGCGTGGAGCGATGGTGGGGGAGGACGCGCAGGAGGTGGTCCGGCTGGCCCACCTGGCGCTGGGCCATGGCGTGGCGCCGGCAGACGACGAGTCGGTGGTCTACCACTGCGCGATGCTCGCCCTCGGTGCCGCCGGCCGCCCCGACCTCGCACACGACTACGCAGAGGCGGCCATCGACGAGGCGCGGGCCCGGGGCGCGGTCTTCCAGTACGCGCATGCCGTCGCCATGCGAGGCAACGCCAACACGCGGCTGGGCCGCACCCTGGAATGCCAGGCCGACGCCGAAGCCGCCCTGGAAGCGCTGCTGGAAGTGGGGGTGCCGCTCGGGTCCAGCCACACGGGTTTCGCCGTCGCGAGCCTCGTCGAGTCGCTGACCCGGCAGGGCCGCATCGAGGAGGCACAGTCCCTGCTGGAGCGCAGCGGCATGGACGGGCAGCTCTATCCGTACTGGGTCAACGACTATCCGCTGCTCGCCCGGGGCTGGTTGCGCATTGAGCAGGGCCGGCTGGAGGAGGGCCTCGCCGACTTCCTGACCTGCGGCGCCCGGACCGTGGCCCGCAACATGCTCGCCCCCGGCTTCTACCCCTGGCGGTCCGAGGCAGCGCTGGTGCACGCCCGGCTGGGCCGCGCAGAGGAGGCCGTGCGCCTCGCCGAGGAGGAGGTGGCACTCGCCCGGCGCTGGGGCGTCCCGGAGATGACGGGTGTCGCGCTGCGCGCCCTGGGAATCGTCACCGGCGGGCCGGAGGGCCTTCAGCTGCTCGACGAAGCGGTACGCGCGCTGGAGATGTCACTTGCCCGCTTCCGGTACGCGCAGGCGCTGGCGGACCGCGGGGCTCTGGCCATCCGCTGCGGCAGGATCCCGGAGGGCCGTGCGGACCTTCAGGAGGCGGTCAGCGTCGCCCATGCGTGCAGCGCCGGTGTGGTCGCGGAGGCCGCGCTGCGGGAACTGCGCGCCCTCGGCGACCGGCCCCGTACCCGCACGTTCCACGGTGTGGACGCGCTCACTCCGACCGAACGCAGGGTCGCCGATCTCGCGGCGGGTGGAATGACCAACCGGGAGATCGCCCAGCATCTCTTCGTCGCCCTGCGGACCGTGGAGCTCCATCTCACCCATGTCTACGGCAAGTTGGGCATCAAGGGCCGTCAGGGACTGGCGGAGGCACTGTGCTGAACGATCTCGTCCTTCGAGTGATGCGATCGCGGACGAGTGGTCAGCCGGTGGTTGATCGCCCACGGTGCCGCAAGGACGACAGTCGCGGCCGTGAGAACTCCGGCGGAGATCAGGAGGAGGCCGCGGACCAGCTTTCCTGCCGTGTTGCTGGTGTTCACTCGTGGGTGCCGGGTGGGGTGCGGTGGAGGACGGCGTCGTCCCAGGATTCCTCGTTGTCGAGGGGCGCTTGGCACTCGCCCGAGTGCTCGGTGGCTGGAGTCGTCTCGGCGTATATGTTGCGCTGGACGGAGATGTAGAGGCTGCACAGGCTGAGCAACAGGGCGCAGGAGAGAACGACGATGACGGCGCTGTTGCCGCGTCGGTCGGCACGAGCGGGCAACGTGGGCGGCCAGGGTGCCAGTGGTGGGGCCGATCCGGTCATGGCGACCGGCGCGTCGGCGGGTACCGGCGCAGCCGTGTGCGTCACCGGCGGGTTCTCGACGGTTGCGGGTGGTGGGGTGTGCGGCATGGTGCTCTCTTCGTCGTGTGGGTGGCGGGCCCCGTAGGGCCGCCCTTCGCCGCAGGGCTCTCTCGGGCGGTGTTGGGGCGTCTGCCTGGCTCGATCCCATCAGTGGGCGCTGGGCCGTGGCCAGGGTTACGCACCGTAAGGTCTAGATCTTTCGGCGAGGGCGCGGGGTCTTTCGGTGGAGCCACTAGGCAGCAATTGCCCTGCGGCAACACCGCCGCAGCAGGGTGTCGGGAGGTGCTGCCTCAGGACGCCCGGTCGGGCCGCGGACGCAGGCCGTCGAGGATGATGCGCAGACAGCGTCGCCAATCGGCGACGTTGGCCTGCACGACATGGCACAGGCCGAAGTAGAGCAATGACATGTCGCCCCGTGACACATCAACGGGCTGCTGGAAGGAACGCTGCTCCGTGTCGTGACCACCCTGCCGGCCGCCGTACGAGGGTCGGCCGAAGTCGGGCCCGAGGGTCGTGTCGGGCTGCGCGGCCCGGGCTGGCGGTGCGAGGCTATGCGGCTCAGCAAGGGAACTCTCGTCCGCTCCGGCAGAGCTGGGTGGGCCCCAACATCCTTGCCCACGTGGGGCAGCGGCGCGACGCGGCAATTCTTGTGAAAGCCTTCGCGGTGATGACGAGCATGGTGACCAGCTCAATGTGCCTGTGTGGCAGGCTGAGCGCGATGTGACAAGAGGCCGACGCGGCCTCCTCGCTGTCGAGTCCGACGTGAGACATCGTTCTCAACTGCGTGGGAGGCCTGTCGGTTTTCTCGGCCACGCGTGTGAGCACCATCAGTCCGCCATCGCGAGACTGGGCGCACCCCGCCCATGGCACGAGGGCCGGAGGAAGTGGTCGATCCGGTCGTCTTCGTCGCCGGATCCCAGGCGTTGCGTGCGGACACTCAGCGGCAGTGCTCTTCGCCGGGGCGTTAATCCTGCTTGCGACACCGTGCTCCCCACCAGCTCGGCTGCGGTGCCGACCTGATTGCCAGTAATGGAACGCGGGGCGCTGTGGTGCGCGGACAGCCTCGGTGTAATTCGCGGCCGGTCGGCAGCGCTTGGCGTGTGCGGTTCAGTCGGTGATGACCCGGGAGACGTGGTATTGGCGGATCCGCCAACTGCTGCCGTCGCGCTGGAGAACCAGTGACAGGTGCACGGAGGCCTCCCAGCCCGCCGGGTCGCGGAAAGTGATGTCCGCGAAACCTCCGGCCGCCTGCTCGCCAATCGCGTAGGTGTGGAGGATCGTCACATCGGCGCTGCGGTCGCCCGGGACGGCCTCGTAGTAGCCATGCACAGAGTCCCGGCCGGACAGAACCTCGGGTCCGAAGCCCTGGAAGAGGGCGTCGGGGGTGAACAAGTCGGCCATGATGTCCGGCTGATGGCCGTCGAACGCGGCCTTCCAGCGCTTCAGTACCTCGTGCATCGGATTGCTCATCGCGTCAGCTCTTGTCTGTGCGTGTCTTATCTGTACGTGCTCTGTAGGGAGGCGACGCCCGCCCGTGAATGACCGCCGCCTGCTACCGGTCGGACTCAGTGGTGAGTAGCCGACCGGTCTATTACAAACTAGTCGAGCGGTCGTATACTTGCAACATGGGACGGACCAGTGACGCCAGAGAGAAGATCATCAGCGCCGCGCAGTCACTCATTGAGCTGCGCGGGTACTCAGCGTTGGGCGTGGCCGAGATCTGCAAGACGGCCGGGGTGCCCAAGGGCAGCTTCTACTACTTCTTCGAATCCAAGGAGGCTCTGGCGCTGACAGTCATCGACGAGCATTGGGTCGGCCAACGGCGCGACTGGACCCGCATCCTGCACAGCGACACAGAGCCTCTTCAGCGGCTGCGGCAGCTGTTCGAGGAGACCGAGGCGGGGCAACGCGCCGGTCAGAAGAGCTGCGGCACCGTCTCGGGGTGCTTGTTCGGGAACCTCACCCTGGAGCTGAGCAATCAGACCGAAGCGATCCGCAAGCGTCTGCAGGAGATCTTCAACGCCCAGGTCGACATGGTCGAGTCGGTCATCACCGAGGCTCTTCAGCGAGAAGATGTCACCGTCGCCGACACCCATGAAGCTGCCCGGTCCGTTGTCGCGCAGCTCGAGGGCCAGGTGCTGTTGGCGAAGCTCTACAACAACACCTCCCAGCTCAGCGCCCTCTGGGCGAACTGCCTGGCCCTGCTGGGCGCTCGCGCGGCACAGGAGACAGCGGCCAACATGTGACGCCTGCCCGCCACGGGAAATCGGCCTGCAGGACCCGCAGCAAGGTCTGGGCGGCGCGGGCCGGGTCGCCGGTCTGCTTGCCGCTCTTCGCCCGGCAGCCGGCGCGGATCGGTTCGAAGAACCGTACGGTCAGGGCTGGTTGCGAGAATCGCACCCTGCCCGATTACAGCCCCGGCATGCCGAGCGCGGTCGCGGGACAGGCGCTGGCGTGCAGATCGTCGGGCAGGCTGCAGTTGCGCCTGCGACTCAGTGCCCGGCGGCCTGACCGTCGTCGACGTGCAGGATCTCGCCTGTGACGAACGGGGCGTTCTCCAGGTAGATGACCGCGTCGACAATGTCGCTCACTTCGCCCATGCGGCCGACCGGGTGCAGGGCGGCGAGCGTCTCGTGGTACTCCTCGGGGTGCATGGGGGTCTTGATGGTACCCAGGGCAACGGCGTTGGAGCGGATCCCGCGGGTGGCGTACTCGATGGCCAAGGCCTTGGTAGCGGACTGCAGTCCGCCCTTGGTCAGAGAAGCCAGCACAGACGGCACGTTCGAGTTGGGGTGATCGACGAGGCTAATCGTGATCTGTACAACGTGACCGCTGCCCTGCTCGAGCATGTGCGAGATCGCGAGCTGGCTGATTCGGAAGAAGCCCGCCAGATTTACCCCGAGCACCGCGTCGTAGTCGTCCTTGGTGAAGTCGGTGAACGGCTTGGCGACAAAGATTCCCGCGTTGTTGACCAGCGTGTCGATCCGGCCGAACCGCTCTACGCCTGCGGCAATGACGCGCTCTGCGGTGGCGCGGTCGGCGATGTCGCCCTGGACGGTGAGGACGTCCAGGTCCTGCGACTCAGCGATGCTGCGTGAGGTGGCGACGACCGCGTAACCGAGCTTGCGGTAGGCGGTGACCAGCCCGGCTCCGATGCCCTGCGATGCACCGGTGATGACCGCGACCTTCTGACCCTGAGTGCTCATGATGACCTTCTTCGAGAGGGGTGCGATGTCCCGACCGATCAATAGCCGACCGGTCGCCTATTTAAAGGTAGACGACCGGTCGAGAGGTGTCAAAGGACGCTGGGCAGTGAGCCGGCAGACCGCGCTCAGAACCAGGGCCTGCTGACGTGTGCGAGACCCGGCTACATTTTTTGTACGCGTCGCCGTCAGGCGGCCAGGCGTCTGGCGCGTGGATACCGAGGTCGCCGACACCGTCGGTGAGGGCGTCGACCGCGGCGACCCGGACGGCCTGGCCGACCGTCTGACCGTGCTCACCGCCGGCGAGAGCACCACCATCTGACCGGCGCCGCACGATCGCACCACTGCAACACGTGGACGCCCAGGGCACGAATCCGGTGGACGACACCACCCGCGCCGCGGCCCGGCACCAGGCCGAGCGCGTGGTGAAGATCGCGGCGCAGCTCAACGCCGACTGACCACCCCGACACCCCGCCGAGTACAGGCCCGTACGTCGGCGTCGCCGTTCTCGGCGGCGCCGAGGCCGCCGGGCGCCCTGTTCTCGCCGGCCCCTTGTGACTTGAACGGTGGTTGCAGCCGTGCCCAGTGCGGTGAGCTGAGGCTCGGGATTCGCCTTGGGGGCGATGGCTGGCCACCGTTGTGGAGACGTTCATGTACCTGGCGGACGGTGGTCGCCGTGGTTGACGTCGAGACTGTCCAGGTCAGCGGGGGGTGAGCACCATGCGGAAGCGTGCGGTGCCGGAGAGCATCTTCTGGTACGCCTCATCGGCCTGGTCCAGCGGCAGGATCTCGGTCATCGGGCGGATCCCGTGCAGGGCGCTGAATGCCATGGTGTCCTGCACGTCCTGCGCGGTGCCGGACGGGTGGCCGCGCACGATCTTGCCTTGCAGGAGCAGCTGGATCGGGTTGATGCCCATGGGCTCGGGGGTCGCGCCGATGACCACCAACTCGCCGCGGTGGGACAGCCCGTCAACGGTCGCTGTGATGGCGTCGGAGTTGCCGGCGGTGGCCAGAACTACCTTGGCGCCGCCGAGGGACTGCAGTGCGTCTGCGACGGTGGTGTCCGCGGTGCTGTCGATGTAGTGGTGTGCGCCGAGTTGCTTGGCGAAGTCGGCCTTGGCGGCTCCGCGGGCGATGGCCACGGTCTCGAAGCCCATGGCGGCTGCGTACTTCACCCCCAGGTGGCCCAGGCCCCCGATGCCGAGTACGGCGACCAGGTCGCCCGGCCGTGCGGAGCTGCGCCGCAGTCCGTTGTACGTGGTCACGCCCGCGCAGGCCAAGGGCCCCGCATCCGTGGGCGCCAGCGCGTCGGGGATCCGGGCCAGGGCGTCGGCCGGGGCGATCACCGCCTCGGCGAAACCGCCGTCGTACGCCCATCCTGGGACCTTCAGGTTCACGCACACGATGAAGTCGCCCTGCCTGCAGGGCGTGCAGTGGCCGCAGCTGCCGCCGAACCAGCCCACCGCCACCCGGTCGCCCACCCGCCAGCCGCGGCTTTGCGTTCCCTCGCCGAGCTCCTCGATGCGACCGGCGATCTCATGCCCGGGCACCAGCGGAAACCGGACGCCCGGAAACGCGGCGTCGACGAATGCGGCGTCGCTGTGGCAGATTCCGCAGGCGTCCACGGCAACCCGCACGTGGCCGGGTCCCGGCTGCGGTACCTCACGCTCGACGATCCCGAACGGCCCGCCGGCGGCGGCCACCTGAGCAGCTCGATAGGTACTCATCTGGACCTCTCCCGGGTACTGCTAGGAACGGTCCCCCGGAACCATGGGATCATGTCCGGCCCTGTCGCGCGCGCGGGCTGAGGGCCAGGTGAGGAGCCTGCCAGGCGGGGATGCAGCGCAGGATGAGGACCTATAGACCCTACAGAGCGGTGCCGACGCCGACTCCACCGCATGCCCGGGCGGGCGGGCCTCGGCCTCACCGTCAAGGTGCTCCTCAGCCACACCAGTGGCGTGGACGACTTCCTCCTGCACCCCGACTTCCTGCCCTGGCTGCTCGGTCTGGAGCAGCGCGAGTGGACGCCCGAGCAACTGCTGGCTCTGACCACCGCGCAGAACGCACCGGGTGAGCGATGGTCCTGCAGCAACGCCGACTACGCGGCACTCGGCCGGGTGTTGGAGAAGGCCACCGGGCAGCGTCTGGCCGACCGGATCGAGCACCGGATCACCGGCCGCTGCCTACCGGCGCGGCTGCGACGTCTGATGATGGCGAAGGCGTCACAGGCGTACGGCGACCAGGGCGATGTCGTCGCGGGCGCCGCCGCTGACGCCGAGGCGGGCCAGCAGGGCGTCGGCGAGGCGCTCGGGGCCGAGTCGGGCGTAGCTGGCCAGGGCGTCGGTCAGCCGGTTGAGGCCGGCGTCGATGTCTTCGCCGCGGCGTTCGATGAGCCCGTCGGTGTAGAGGACGAGGGTGTCGCCCGGGGTGTAGGGCAGGCTGGCCTGGGGGCGGGGGACGTGTTCGGGGCGGGCGCCCAGCGGTGGGTCGGTGGCCCGGTCCAGCAGCTGGCAGGTGCCGTCGGCGTGCAGCAGGATGGGCGGCGGGTGGCCTGCGCTGCTGTAGGCAATCTGCTGGCTGCTGGTGTTGATCAGCGCCTCGACCGAGGTGGTGGCCATCGCGCCCTCGACCGAGCGCGCGTACAGGCCCAGCACTTCCAGGGCCTTCGCGGGCCCGTTCACGGTGCGGGTGGCGGCGCTCAGGGCGCTGCGGAGCATGCCCATGACGGTGGCGGCTTCCAGGCCGTGGCCGACGACGTCGCCGACCGCGACAGCGAAGCCGTCGTCGGGCAGGTCGACGACGTCGTACCAGTCGCCGCACACATTCAGGGATCCGACGGCGGGCAAGTAGCGCACGGCGATGTCGCGGTGTCGGGCGAGGTCCGGGGAGTGCAGCATGGCTTCTTGCAGGGTGACGGCGACCTGGCGTTCGCGGGCGTGAGCCAGGCGCAGTTCCTCGTTCAGGAGCTGCAGTTCCCGGGAGCGCGCGTACAGCTCGGCCTCCATCCCCTCCTCGCGCTCGCTCGGGCTCCCTCCGGACAGTCGATGGCGTGCCCGGCGGGCGTGGACGAACGCGGTGACGTCCTCGACCCGGTGGATGATCCACGCCACCGTTCCGTCGGGTGCGAGGACGGGGGTGTTGATGGGGGACCACCACCGCTCTTCAAACTGGCCCGGCCGGTGTACGAGGGGGATGTCGTACTTCTGCAGGGCCATGGTGTCCGGCCTGCGGGAAGTCAGGACCCGGTGCAGGGAGGCATTGAGGTTGCGGACCCCGTCGGCGTCGGGGTCCGCGGGGTTGTCGGGGAAGGCGTCGAAGAGGTACTGCCCTACCAGATCATCGTGACTGCGGCCGGTGGCCTGAAGGTACGCCCGGTTCACATCGACGATCACCAGGTCGGGTCCCAGCACCAGATAGGGGCTCGGTGTGCCGGCGAACAGCGCCGCGTAGTCGATCTCCGGTGATGTCACGTGCTCCCTGCCAGCGTGGGTTAACCGCCGCCTCCTAATCTACGAAGCATCCGCCGCTCGCGCTCGCCGCAACATCATGTGCCGCACGCTGTGGAGAGCGATGTCCGACCAGGGGGCCGAGCAACCGTCGAGGACCGGGCGGAGCGGGCGCGGTCGGTGGCTGGGGCTCAGTCGGAGGTGTGCGGAAGCCCGCCTCCGGCTCCGACGACGTGCGTCAGGCGTGCAGATCGTCGTTGAGGCGCTGGCCAGCAGCAGGCGCGCCGCGGTGTCGGCGACGTCGGCGAGATTGCCGAGCAAGCGGCGGATCGTGGTGTCGTCGCCGGCCCGTACGGCGGGCACGATCTCATCGACCAGCGTGCTGACGTGCGCTGGTACGGCTGCCGGACCGGGCGGGGCCCAAACCACCCCGGTCCGCCAGCCCCGGCGGCCGGGCTGGCTCCGAGACTGCCGGCCGGCGCAGGGCAGTGGGGGAGGGGTCGGCACCACGCTGGTCATCGGCCCGGCCACGGCGCCTGCCCGGCAAGGAGAGTCCACTCGTGGTCGGCCGACAGGCGCCGCCCGGCGGCGGCCTTTGCCTGTCCGTGGCCAGTCCATGGGTAGCGCGGCACGGACGTCCCGTTTCCAGTTCCTGCCCCTGAGGCCGGTCACAGGACGATGTATACGGGGAGCTTGCCGCGCCAAGGCGCGCGGTGACATGGCCGGTGGGGTGCCACTGGCCCGTATCGACGCGCTGCTGCATGCACAGCCGACCGAATTCGCCGCGGCCATCACCGACACCGACGCCGAATTGCAGCGCAGGATCGACCAGCTCACCGAATACCGCCGCAGGATCGCCGAACTGGCCAGCGGCGAAAGGCTTGTCCTGCCCCCGAGGTGGTCGCCATCCTGAACCGGATGCGCAGTCTCGGGGTCAGCGAACGGAGGGTACGACTCGAGCGCGACTCGTGGATCCTGATGCAGGCACTGGACCGGCACGTCATGCCGCAGCGGATACGGGACAAGAACGCCGGCCTCGACGACCCCGAGACGACGCGCCTGTATCTCGCCTGTGATCAATCAGTCGACTGGGATCCGCACGATCCACGCCTGGACCGGCTCATCGCGACCTGGACGCATGGGAGATCAAACACGAACGAGACACCAACCGGGCGGGTACCTGATGCTGGTCTCTTCCCGGATCTCCGAGGCATCACCGGCATGGCAGCGCACCTTCGATGCGCTCGCCCACCGCGCCGAGCAGCGCCGACCCGCCGGGCATCCGCTCCCGACTGCCGCAGCAGGTCCTCGTCGTCGTCCTCCGGCGCCTCGACACCGCGCGCCATGCGGTCCAGAGCCGCATCCCTCGCCACGAAAGAGGGGAGTAGCCCCCACAAGTGGGCGGCGTGCAGCCGGTCCTGGGCGGGCTGGGCCGTGTTCTCGGCAGCCAGGCGGAACGCCTCCACGGACTCCCGCAGCAGTTCCAGATCGGGGTCGTCATCCGTGAGCTGCTCGAGCGGAATCACGCCGAGGAGACCTCGGTAGTCCGCCCTCCTTGGAGTCCGCCGGGACCTCGGCGAGGAGCGACCGGACAAGCCCCAGCGCCTCCGCCAAGTGCGCGGCCCGCGGGCTCTCCTGCGGGGTCTGCGTCAGGGTGAGGGCCAGATGAGAGCGGCCGGCGCGGAAGCCGGCGTCGAGCGCCACACCCGCCCGGTACGCCGCGACGGCGCTGTCCAGGGCCGTGTCGGCGTCCATTCCGGCGTGGTATGCGTGCATGTGCTGCTGACCCAGGTTGTAGAGGGCGTCCGCCCGGCTGCCCTTGCCGAAACGGCGGTGTGCGGCGGCGCGTTCGGCCACCGCGAGCGCCTCCCGGAGATCGCGCTCGTCCTGCTTCAGGGCGAGTCGGATGCCCAGCGCACCGCTGAGCTGGGTCAGATACACACGGGTCGTCGACGCCGCGCACCCAGCGGGGCGCCGCCCCGGACCTCCGGGGACGTGCCCCGCAACCACTCGCCCGGGCTCTCCAGGAGATCGAAGGCGAGGCCGAGCACGGAGGTGCGCACTAACAGGGTGACGAGCATCAGCAGCCCGAAGTCCAGGAGGTAGCCGAGCGGGAGCCCATGGCCCTGAGTCTGCGCAGGCCCTTCCTGCGCAGCTTCTGCGAACGGACGCTGCACCAGCGTGAGCAGAACTGGCGGCGGCCCCCGCTGGCTCCGGGCAGCGCCTGGGCACACACCGGGCAGTGACCGGCGGCGATGCAGTCCTCCGCCGTCGTACGGGCGCGCAGAGCCTGAAGGGGCCCGCCCGCGGCCTGGTAGAGCTGGGCGGCGACGACGGCCACCATGTCGCGGTGCGGAAGCTCCAGAAGCCGTTGGAGGGTGAAGGCGCCGGGGGTCCTCCAGCGCGCTGATGAACAGGGGCGTGTACGTGAAACCGAAGGGGTTGCGCGTCGGCACCTGGTACCAGGTCCTCCAACGATCGGGCACCACGACCGCGAATGGGACCCCTGCAAGGCTCGCCTCGGCCTGCTGGGCGGCACTCCACGTGCTGCTCGACCACCGGCCGAAGAGCGGTTCCTGACTGCTTGCGAGTGAACGATGGAACTCCGCACTCGCGTCGAACCCATTCGCTCGATCATGCCCGTTAGGGTTAGCTCCCATGCCGCTGAGCTTTGCCTTTGTGAATCTTAAGCCTGGAGTCGGCAAGACGACCAGTGCCGTATGGCTGGCCCACGCGCTTCACGAGTCGGGCTACTCGCCGCTTCTGGTCGACGGCGACCCAGCCTCCTCCGCACTGCGCTGGAGCGAATTGGCCGACGGCTTTCCGTTTCCCGTCATCGCCTTGCCAGTGGGTGACGTGCACCGCCGCGTGAACGACTTCCTGGGCAATCGGCAGGCGGTGGTGCTCGATGCGCCGCAGTTGGAGGACCATCCTCGCATCGCCCGCAGCATCATGAGGTACTCGAGTGCGTGGATCGTCCCGGTGACGCCCGCTCCCATCGAACTGGACCGGATGGCACCCATCCACTCCGAGATGGACGACGTCCAGTCCCTGCGCGCCGAGCCGGCCCGCACTGCAGTCCTCCTGAACCGGACCAATCGTCCCGACGCCACACGCACCGGCCCCGATGCCGACGCTCGTGAGGCGCTCACCGAGTGGGGGTTCGTGGTGCTGGACACCCAGATTGCGCGGCTCGAGTTGTACGCCCAGTCGTTCGGAAGTCCGGTGCGGGCCAAGGGGTCGGCGTACATGGACCTCGCCGATGAACTCATCAAGCGTCAGGAAGAGGCATGAAGGAGCGCAAGGACAAGTACCGCGCGGCATTGCAGCGCGGAGGGGACATCGCTGCCCCGTCCTCCAAAATCATCACGATGAACTGCAGATACGTCCGGATGATCATCGAAGTGGACCCGGACCTGCAGCGAGACCTGACGCGATGGGCCAGTCTGCCGGTATCAGCGCTGGTACTCGCCAGCACGACCGTTCTGCGCACCTTGGCCGACACCGCCGCAGCCGTGCCCCGATCCATGGGCGGCGCCCGACATACGGGGCCGTAGAGGCCCAGGTCGTCGTACGGCGCCCGAAGGGGCAGCGGCAGGCGCTTCAGTGGTTGCCCTTGCAGGCTGTGCAGGAGGCGCAGCACGGGGCGCGGAAGGGGTGAGGGTTCCGTGGTCAACTGCGCGGTGTGCGGGCGATGCCTCGAAGGCCAGGATCAAAGGTGTCAGGGTGCTTGTGGGAAGCGTTTCCGAGGGGCTGGGATGTGGGGCGCACTTCTACGTTCCGTCCCGGGTCAGAGCTGATCCCGTCGAAGCTGTACGTACGACCGCTCGCCGTGCGCATCCGGGATGTCGATGGTGATGCTCTCCCACTCCTCGGCGGGCTCCTCCGGCACCTCACCCGTCCGGTACTCGGCCTCCGTCAGTAGTTCCTCGGTCACCCGTACGCCTGTAAGGCGCTCGGCCAGCGCGAAGACTGCCGCCTTGCGATCGACGTCGGGAGCTTGGTCACCTGTGGGGTTGAGACCGACCTCTGTCATCACGGCGTTCAGCTCGTCGGGAGTGCTGCCGGTCCGGTCCGCCGGCCACTCGAAGGTGGTCCGCAACTCCCCGTTCTCATACCAGTGGAAGAAGTGCATAGGCTTCCCCCCGTTGCTCGAATGCGAGACAGCACGCGTCCCGGCGGAGAGGGCCTCCATGAAGCATGGCCGCGTCCCCAGATCGCCACCGAATTCCAATGCGAGGGCCCAGTCCCCTCCCTCGCCCCGCACGGTGAACGCTCCCGCGAGGAAGGACTCGGGCCAGTCGTCGTACCCATGCAAGAGCACCTCGTGCTGCTCGATCAGTTCGTTGAGCCCTTCACACGCACCACGCGGCTCGGCACCCACCAGTCTGAGCAAGTCCGCAGGCGAGACACCCCGCACCAGCGTCAGGGTGTACCCGACCTCCAGCGCGTATCCGAACAGCGAAGACGAGGAACGTAACCAGCCGTAATCGGCTGCGGTGGATGAGGTCATGCAACGCATCCTGCCAGCGACCACTGACACACGGTGTTGTTTCTCCGGGCTGCTCAGGAGCGCTGCACTGGTAGCTGGAGCCGCCTGGATGAAGACGGGTCCAACCGTGATCATCGACCTATCGGGCAGTCCCGCCATAGCGGTCCCCCGAGCCGTCGCGGACTTCCGTCACCGTGACGCTTCCCCGACACGTCAACTCCCTTCGCGCATGCGCCATAGTCCCTGTGACCTGATTTCGGGGGTCCCAAGCACTGACTCAGCGCTGTGCATTCACCTGCCAGCGCACGCCAGCGGCGCCTCATCGTGCCGTACCTCTGGTACCCGGCCGGTACGGGCGCCAGAGGGCCTATCCCTCCCGTGGTACCGCTGGTACCGTTGGTGCCATGAAGGAGCCGACGAAAGCCATGAACCTGCGCTTCCCCGATCCCGAGCAGCGGGCCGCCATCGCGGCCGCGGCCAAGCAGGAGGGGGTGAGCCTGCAGGAGTACATCCTCTCCGCCGCCTACGCCCGCGCAACCGCCGTCGAGCAGCGGTTCCTGGAAGGCTTCAAGGAGTCGATGGCCCGCAGCGGTGCCGCGTTCGCCGCCGAGCCGGCCGGCATCGATCCCTCCGCGGAGCAGCGGGACGCCGAGCGGCAGGCGAAGGCCGAGCTGGAGCAGCAGGGGCGGGGCCAGGCCGCGTGAGCCATCCCGAACCGGCCCATCCGCTCGACCTCGCCTTCCTGCTGCACGCCGCCGAGCTGCTCGACAGCGACCCGCCGGTCGACGACCTCGGCCCGCTGTATGCAGCGGTCGCACGGGTCAACGCCCGCGCCATGGAGCGCGACGTCTACGCCTCCGTCCACCTCAAGGCCGGCGCCCTGCTGCAGACCCTGGTGAAACTGCCCTGCCTCGAGCATTCGAACGAGGCTTTCGCCTGGCACTCGGCCGAGGCCTACCTCGCCCTGAACGGCCAGCGGCTCGACTACCCGCCCAAGGCTGCCGTCGCGCTCGTGCGCGACGCCGCCGCAGGGGCCCTCGGCGTGGCCCGTATCGCCCGCCAGCTCCGCGACTGGACCACCAACTGAACCACCGCTCGCACCACCGCATCAGGGGCGTTGCGCGTTCTGCAACCGCTCGACCTGCCGGTTGACCAGATCGGCTGGGAAGGACGCGCTACCGCCGATATTGAGCTTCCGGAACGTCACGATGGTGTTCCCGGCCCGCACCACGGTGAACTGCTCGTTGCGGTCCCCGGGGTACTCAGGGCCCATGGGGATGGTCTCCCGGAATCGCACGGCTTCGTTCCCGGCCCCCAGGGCCTGTTCCATCGTCAGCTTGGCCTTGAACTTCCCCACCCAGCCTGTGCCCTCATACGAGCGGCAGGAGCCAAGTGCCTGCTTGAGCTGTGCGAAGACCTGCTGGGCCTTCCCGTCCTCGTAAGCCGCAAGCGTCGAGCCGCCACCCCAGATGTCACCCTCCCAGTTGAAGACCTGGAAGACGACGGTGGAGGCGCGCTCCCCGCTGCGGATGTCGAGCATGGTCTGGCAAGCAGGGTCGGATACAGGTGGGAAGGAGCGCCGTTCCTCCTTCGGCTGGGGGTCCTGCACCGGAATCCCGGCCTCGTGCGCCCCTGCAACCTCGCCGTCCTTGAAGGTGAGCGCCCTCAGCTGTTCCCTCGTCAGCGGTGCTACGGCGGCCTTGGCCGATGCGGTCGCCCGCGGTACCACCGAGGCTGGTCGCGCCTCTGGTTGTGCGGAACACCCAGAGGCCATCAGCACCCCGGCAATCACAGTGACGAGTGCCGACATAGGCCGCAGCGCGCGGACGTACATGGATGTCCCCCCAAGGACTCGGTGCATGAGGACGCCGACGTTATCCGCGCCCAGTCGCCCAGGACCAGGGACTTCC
>NZ_JBVHDR010000028.1:19010-36806 GCF_055563295.1 Streptomyces sp. NPDC002868
CGGAAGATCGAGAAAATCCAGCCCGGTCAGGCGCTGTCCGAGACACGCCAGCCGACTTCCCACCGCGCCCCGGCTGTTCGGAGCGCGGCGCAGCACCTGGGCTGCGGCACCGCCGCCGAACCGGCGGAGCGCCCGCGTGTACTACGCCAGCATTGGACGCTGTGCGCCCCTAGGTCCGCCACGGCCTCGGACCGGCCGGTGGGCAGTGGCTGTCCAACCTCCGCCGCCCCGGCGCACTGGCCGGCCACCCCAAGCGGGCCGAAGCCCTCGCAGCGATCGACCCCGACTGGAACCGGGCTTGGCCAGTTAGCCGACGCCTCACCCGCGAATACCCCCAAACTGGCGCAACACTTGAACATCGAACCAAACACCCCCGACAGGACAAAACGCTCTTCTAGCGGCGCACACCTCACCCACGCTCCTCGGCCCAAGAGGACCCGCGCTCTCCGCGAGCGCGGGTCCTACCTCGTACTTCCCGTTACCCGCTGTGATCAGCGTTGGGGTCGATCACAGCGGGCGCTGGCCTTCCAGAGTCTCCGGCGCCGTGGTGGCCGGTTCCGTGAGCACCGCGGCCCGCCAGCGCGGCGAGGACCAGCGTGAGCAGAAGCTGCGCATGAGCACCCCCGGATGATCATGACCACATCAACTGCCATGACGCTATGAGAGGCGGTAGTTGAGCAGAATGGTGTGAGTCAGCCTTTGTGGCGCGAGAGGCCCGCACGCCCCGGGGCGTCCGCCATCAGGCTGCGATGAAGCCGTCCAGAAGCAGGTGAAAGTGGCGATGCTATTGCTCAGTAGAGATACACCGGATACAGAACGATGCAGGGAAACGCAAGACTGAGGGCAACGCCTGGTAACCACTGGGGAGTTGCAAGTATCGTCGGTCGCGCACACGTTCAAGTCATTTGATCCTCATCATGGGTCTACCGGGGGGCGGCGTGACTCTGCGCAGCGAAATTCGAACCAATTCTCTATGGTGGAGCACCTTTGTGGCGGCGCTCATTCTGGTGATTGCGGGCAGCCTCGCTTTTGCCGGGTGCGGCGGCGCGGACGGCGGTTCTCGTGACGAAGGAGTCGATAAGAACAGTGCCACGGCTACGGCCGGAGGCCCTGGGCCGACCGACGGGCTGACGAGCGGACCGACCCGCAGTCCGACCGACGGGTCCCCGAGCGGCGAAGGCAGCCAGAAGACCTCAGCCCCCGGCGGCACATGGTCAGGTGCTCGGAGCTCGGACGCCCCTCAGTGGAAGCCCAGCGGCGGCGAATCCAAGACGTCGACATGGCCGACGGAGACCCGTCGCCCAGGAGGATCCGGCGGCGGAAAACCCGCGACGGGCGAGCCTCCGGCCGAAGAGTTCTCCTGGCTCCGCGCGGGGCCCAAGTCTCCGGTGTTCGACGCGAGCAACCCCGACCATCTCTACGATGTGATCCAGAAGCGCAATTGTTCGTATGCCCGCCATAGGTACGAAGTCACGAGCGAAGAGACGCGGGCGAAGCAACCGGCTGCCTGGAACCTCATCAATGGACTCATCAGCGTCTGCTTCGCCGTGCAGGGCGAGAAAGGGGAGTGGGCCAAGGCGATTGATGCGTACAAGGCCGTCAAAGGCAAGTCCACCGGCGACTGCAAGTACGAAGCCGCGTACCACGTGCTGGAACAGATCGCCTCTTTCCTCATGGCGAACCCCCGCGGCAACGTATTGATCAGGGAGGCTCCGACGGGCACGGGGGCCGTCGCCTGTCCCTACAGGATCACGCAGGTGCGTGTATATGACCCTTCCGGAGTCCAGCGGGAGCCTGTCGAAGCACGCCCTGGTGACACCGTCTCAGTTCAAGGCACGTGGCCCAGCGAAGCCCGACGCGCGCTCCTGAACGAGACAGCGGCAACAGTGATCCCCTTCGAAGAACAGGAGGACAAAGGCTGCTGCCACAACGCCTTCACCAACTTCCTGGTCCCGGACGGTATGCAGCCGGGGAAGGCCCGCATCAAGCTGTTCGGAGAGGCATTTGAACTGACTGCGCCCTTCGAACTCACCATCAAACGGTGACGACGACTTCAACCGGGTGGGGGCCGGCGCTACGCAGGCTGGCGGCTCGCATCCGCCGCAGTCGGCGGACGCAGGAGCCCGTGGTCGATCCCCCTGAGGGACAGCCGCCCCACACACCAGGCTCCCCGACGCCGCCCTCACCGCCGGCACCGGCCCCTTCCCCGTCTCCCGCACCTCCCGGGCCTCCACAGGGGCCTGAGCCCGAGCATTCGTCCGACCCCACGGCGCAGCCCGCGTGGCTGGAACTCCTCGGAGCCGTCAGCTCGCTGCTGTCCCTTCTCACCGCCGTCCTCTTCTACTTCGGGTGGGCCAGCAGCGACGCCGAAACGAGGGCCCTGGGATTACGGGACACAGTGCTGCGGCTCTCCACCGTCGACTACCTGCTGCGCAGCGTGGACGCTCTCTTCCTGCCGGTCTGGCTGCTGGCGGCTGCCGCACTGATGGGTACGGGCATGCACCGCTGGGTGGTGCGGGAGTCGCGCCGCGTGGAATGGGTGGCGCGTTCCCTTCGCCACGCGTGGCTGCCACCTTTCGCCATGCTGCCGCTGCTGCCTGCCCATCCCGCCGCCTTCGGCCTGGCCATCCCGCTCGCAATGATCGCTGGCTTCCTGCTCACCACCTACGCGCGCACTCTCCCTCCCACCGGCGAGAGGTCACGCCCGCCGGGAGCCGACCGTCGCGGGAAGCTGCGCCTGTGGGGACTGACCGTCTTGATCAGCGTCTTCTCTCTGTTCTGGGCCACTGCGACCTACGCCGGGATCGTGGGTCGCAGCCGAGCCGCAGAAGCGGCACGAACGGTCACCACCGCATTCCCAGCCGTCGTCGTCTTCAGTGAAAAGGACCTGATGATCCGCGGTGACGGCACGTGCTTCCACCGCATCGACAGCAAGGACAGCGCCTACGGCTTCCGGTACTCAGGCCTCCGGCTCTTCCATATGTCGGGTGACCGCGTATTCCTTGTGGGACCGGAGTGGACCCCGCAGCGCGGGACTCTCTGGGTGCTCGAGAAGGACGACACATCGCGCGTCGAGTTCTCCAGCGCCCGGAATGAAGGCGCCGCGGACTGTACGATCCGGCCGACCTCGCTACGCCAGCCGGCTGATCTCTCACCTGCAGTACACCGTCTGTAGTCGATTCACTCTGGTGATTCAGGCAACGGCCGTGTAGGGAGAGTTAACCTCAGCCTGTCTGCGGCTTCCGCGTTGTTGCTTCGTGGGCTGCGAGTTCTTCTGGGGTTCCGACGAATGCGGGGCCGTAGCCCGCTGGAGGCGTTCGACCACCATGGCGATGGCCTCCTGTGCTGTGGCCGCCGGGCCCACCGACTCGCTACGGAGGGGTCCGGAGACCCAGTAGGTGCCTCCGGCTGCGGGCTGGATGTACGGAATGTCCCAGGTCCATCGCTGCTCAGTGCAGCGGCTGAGGTGCAGCTCGCCCATCCCCGTCCAGGGGAACAACTGCCGCAGGCGCGGCTCCGCGTAGGCCGCTTCCAGGAGTTCGGCACGTACGCGCCCGTCGTCCCTTACAGCCTGCCAGCCTGCTTCCACGACCTTGTCACCCGATGAATCCCAGTTCACGGCCCCATCATGCCTTGTCGGGGACGGCCGGCCGGGACCGCTTGGCTGGTCGAATGATCCCTCGAACTTGATCACTCGGGGCCGGAACTGCCGGACACAGTGGCGGCCTTGGCGTGATCCTGCGTGCGAGCACGGCTCGGCCGCCGGCTTGTCGAGGACCTCCGCCGTCCCTGGGAGAAGCCAGCCGAGCCCGGCCGACTCACCCCGGCCCGCGTCCGCCGGGGGTTCAGGAACATCCGCCCCCACCTGACATGCCCGGCCCGTGCACCAAAACCCAGCTCGGCTCCAAGAACAAAAGCCCCGCCGCCCGCCACCACGTGGGCAAAGCCGTCAGACGCCCCGAGACGATCGCGATCACGCCCGAGGTTAAAAGTCAAGCTTTGGGGCTGCGCTCGATCTCGCTAGGCGGGAACGCGCAGAGCTTCATCCGCCGAGGACCACGGCAGGCAGTCGAGGTGATGTGGTCGCGGATTCGATTTTTTTCATGAGCAAGTCAGCGCAGTCATTGCCACCTCGACAGCCGGCGTCCCTCCGCCCCCGTGCATCGTGCCCGCACACACCGGTCAGGGACCTCACGAGGCGGATGGGCTGGGCGATCGCGTCGGGCTCGCGGGCGGACTGGTAGGGCCGCATGCACCAGCCGGGGTGTGGGTTTCGGAGGTAGTGGGCCTCGGGGAGGCGCTGGGCGTTGGGGAACTACTGGCGGTGGGGGAGGGATCCTCGGAGGGTGTGGCCGAGGTCGTCGTCGACCAGTCGGGGGAGGGCCAGCCCGACCAACGCGAGCCGGTGGGGAAGATCACCCCCTGCGGTTCGTGGGCGGCTGCCGCCTGTTCCGTGGTCCCGCCGGGCTGGAGACCGGCCCCAGGGGCGACCGGCGCGGCAGTGTGGGCGCGGGTGGGCCGACAGGAGTTGGAAAGCTGTCCGGTGAGGGAATCCGCAGCCAGCGTGTAGGCCAGCCCGGCCCCGGCCAGTCCTACCCCGGCCATCGCGACCAGAGGGCGCCACGCTTGGCGAGGAGATAGGAGACGGGCGCCCCACCGTGACGACGTCCTGTCAGTGTCCGCGCGCGCGGAGGCGCGCAGCTCCTCGGCGTCCTGCGATGCCTGTAAGTGCAGCTGCTCGGCCTTCGCCTGCGCCCGCTGCAGCAGTTGGTCGGCATCGTGCTGGGCCTGGGTGCGCAGGCGCTCGGACTCTGCTTCCGCGCCGGCGCGTAGGCGGGCGGCTTCCTCGTGGGCAGTTGCGCGGACGTCCTCGGCTTCCCGCAGGGCCTGGTCGAGCATGTCCTGCACGGTCGCGCGCAGGCGCGTCCACGGGGGGTGGGCTTGCCGCTGCAGGAACTTCACGTGCTGCCACCGGCCGCGCCATTGGTCCGCGAGCTCCGGGCGGGCCCGGGAGGCGGCCGGGGTGTCCGGGAGGGGAGGCTGCGGGTTGCTGACCACCCGGACGAATTCCAGCAGCGCCTCCAGGGAGAGGAGTCGCTTGCCGGACAGGACCTCGTTGAGGCCGGCCTTGGTCAGCTTCGGCCGGACGGATGCCTTGGCGATGGTTGCGTAGGACGGCGCGCCGTACGCGATGTGGAGTCGGTTCAGCTCCATGGTGAACTCGCGCAGCGCTTCCTCGTACGCGGCAATGGCGGCAGCGTCCTCCGGCTCCACCTGGGGATTGCTGTATGTCACCGGATCACACTCCCTGTTGAGAAATGCCAGGCTAGAGGGCCCGGTGTCTGAACGTGCACGGATTCCGCCGAACGTTCCTGAACGCCTTGGGCCGTTCAGCGTTGCGCCGGTTCGCATAGGCCGGTGACCTGCAACGTCCGGGTCTATGCGAGGCCGTACAGTTCACTAGGTGACCGGGGGTGCGCGGCGGTCTGCTGAAGGCATGGCTGACATCGAGACAACCTCCCAGACGCCGGAACCCGAACTGCCCCCCGCCTCCCGGGGGCCGGCGCTGCCGCCGGAGCCGACGCGGCACCAGGTACTGGACGTGGTGGTCCTGGTTGCCCTGCTGGCCGTGTGCGCGGGGGTGTACCGCGCGGTCGGCGACGCAGGCTTCTCCGTGATCATCGGGGCAGTCGCCGGGCTGTACGGCACCTGGCGCATGCGGCGCTGACTGGCAGGTCGCGTCCGGTTGGACCCGTTGGCCCCAACGGACTCAACGTCAGGGAAGGGGCGGCAGGCTGTTGGCGCGGAGGCCTCAGCACACCCCTGGTGCCCTCGGTGGCGGCGCTCTCTCCACTGGCTGCCGCGCCCGGGGTCATCGACGGGTGCGCCAGGTGGCGAAGAGGCCGACGCCGGTGCTGACGACGATCGAGAAGCCGGCGGGCCCGGTGAAGTGGAACAGCGCGGCGGACAGGCCCAGGAGCCCGAGGAGTGCGCACAGTTCGAGGCCGGGCCGGTGGCCGGGCTGGGGCTGCGGACGGCGGGTGGCGGGTGGCGGGTGGCGGGTGGCGGGTGGCGGTCGAGCGTTTCCTGGCGGTCATGGTCTGCCTCCATCGCGGTGGTGGTTGAGCACCTGGTGCGGTGCTGCGTCTCCTTCCACGCTGGGGGTGCGGCGAGGGCACTCGACTCGATTCGCTGCGAAGACGCCGGTCATTGACAGGCCAGTCCGGACAAACGCTGCCCGGCCCGTCACGATCTGACAGATCCTGGTGCTCTGCCGGAGCGGATGGAGGCGGCGGCGCTTGTCCAACAGCAGAGCAAGCTGCCGCACCTGACCATCACGCAGGACCTGACGCTCGACTTCCTGCCCGACGCGTACTTCGACGTGGTGCACGCGCACAGCGTCTTCTCACACTCCCCCATCGAAATCATCGACGAGTGCCTGGGCCATGTGGGGCGGATCCTGGCGCCGGGAGGCTTCTTCGACTTCACCTTCGACCGTACCGAGGGCGTCGAGCACCACGTGTTGCGGGAGGACTTCTACTACCGCACCGAGACGCTGATCCGGCTGGCCGAACAGCACGGACTGACCGCCCGCTTCATGGACGACTGGGAGACGCGGCCGCACGGCCAATCGAAGATCCGGGTCACGGCACCGGACGGTTACCAGGCCTGGTACTCCATCAGCGTTTTGGTATCGGTGCTGGTCAGGGTGCTGTTCTGAATGCTCGCGGGCTGACGTTGTGTCATGTGGTGGCGGTTCGGAGGGTTCTTGAACGCGGGATCAGTGCTGGACTACCGCCTTTGCGGCCACGATGACCAGCCCCAGAAGGAGGTTGACCGCACCGGTGACGGCGACCAGGCGGCGAGGGGCACCGGCTTTGACCACCGCTGCGGTGGCCCAGGCGACCTGCTCGGCGAGGGCGACGCCGAGCCCCAGCCACGCGGTGTCGCCAGGTCCGAGCCCCAGGGAAGGGCTCACTGCCACGGCGGCGGCCGGCGGGAGCGCGGCCTGAGCGATCGGCCATTCCGCGCGCGCCTCGTGGCGGATCGTCTCCCACGACAGTGCCTGATGTGCTAGCCGGTCGCCGACGAGGCGGGCGTAGACGTGCGTGATCCAGAAGACCAGGCCGGTGGTGAGCAGCATGACCACAAGCTGGAGCCGGGGGAAGGGGCCCAGCGTTCCCGCTGTGGCGATGACCGAGGCGGCGAGGAGCGAGCCGTAGACCGCGCCGGCATAATTCCGCGCCGTTGCTTTTGCCGGTTCAGGGTTGCGACGTCTCATCCCCTCAGCATGCCGGGCCGTCCGCAGCTCACGCTGTCACCGCGCCCGTCCGGATCGCCGCATGGTCTCGGTTCCTGGCTGGAGCGGCGGCTGCCATACGAGAAACAGGGTGTGATCACGTGCGGCGCGTGCTCGTGCGCTGGGTAAAACGGTGGACGCGCCAGGTGAGAAGCGCCGAGGTACTGACGGCAGGGTCAGTTGCCGGCTGCGGTGCGACGCCGCATCAGGCGGGGGCGCAGGCCGAGCAGGAGCGCAGCGATGGCGGCCCACAGGGCGAGCGTGATCACAGGGCCTGCTGTGCGCGCCGTTGAAGTAGCTCAGGTCGGTGATGGCGCGGACGGCAGCGCCAGGTGGCAGTAGTGCGGAGATGGCTCGGGCCGCGGTGGGCAGCAGATCAGCGCCAATGGTGGCACCCGCTGGCATCAGCACAGGGTGGCGACGGCCGTGCGGTGAAGGAAGCCCTCGGCCCGGTCCCACGACCAGCCGTTCTCGACCACCAGGGTGCGCCAGCCGGTGGGGCCGAACCAGAACCACAGCAGGTCGGCAGTCTCCTCCACCGGGCAGGAAGGCGGTGGAGTCAGGGTGTGCAGATGGCGGGAGGCGGCGTGGAGTGCGTCCCGGTAGGCGGCGGTGGCCCGCTCCCACAGCGCCTCGCCGTTCTCATGGACGGGCAGCGCCTTGCGGATCGCTTCGTGCACCGTGAACTGCCCCTCGTTGCCCCTGCGAGTGCCGTGGGCCAGCGCTTTGAGGACCGCCTCGGGTGTCCGCAGGGCGAGCAGTTGCCGCATGGACCGTTCGTAGCCGGAGGCAACCACGCCCTGGTCGACGATCCGGTCCAGGATGTCGCCCTTGCTCCCGACGCTGGCGAAGACGGTCTTCGACGCGACCCCGGCCGCCGAGGCGATGTCCGCGACGGTCACCCGCCCATAACCCCGCTCGGCAAACAGTTCGGCGGCTCGCTGCAGGATCAGCGCGCGGGTCCGCGCGGCGGCCTGCTCGCGGAGGGGGGAGACGTAGGCGCGCTTGGAGGGCATGCCGCCATCCTAAGTGCGTTGACTAAATAGTCTCCCTATTCATTAGGCGTCATGTAACCTCAATAAGTCGACGCACAACGCTCGACGCGGGCAGCCCTGCCCACCGGATCCACCGTCACCTCACAGCGCAGCGCACCGCCGACGAAAGGCATGCACACCATGGGAATGGACACCACGGACCTGGCCCACGGGCTCTTCCGGATCCTCGAGACAGGGGATCCGGCCCTGGCCGCCGATGTGGTGCACGAGGACTTCCACAATCGCGAAGCGGCCGTGTCGCCGCCGGCCTGCGCGAACCCGGGACCGGCAGGCGTGCTCGCCTCGGGCGCCTGGATGCGGGCCGCGTTCAGCGACTTGCGGCTGCCCGTCCTCGGCACTGCCCGCAACGACGCACAGGTCTGGGTACGCCTGCGCATGCAGGGCCGCCACACCGGTGCGTTCGTCCGCTTCCACGACGGGGTCCTTGACCAGGCCATACCCCCCACTGGGCGGGAAATCGACGTCGAACAGATCCACGTGCTCGACCTCCGCGACGGCAAGGTGATCGGGCATGAAGCGGTGCGCGACGACATCGCCATGCTCGGTCAGCTCGGCGTCTTTCCCCCGGCACCGGCCACCGCGCTACGCATGCTCACCTGGCGGGTGACCGGACGCGCCGCCCGCGCGGCCACCCAGGTCACGGCACAGGCAGCCGAAGCAGCCGCCCTGCTGCCGCACAGGCCGGCGGGGAGCGCCGACCGGGTTTGAGCAGTGCACCGTGGTCTGCGACGGTTGACCTTCGTACCGGGATGCAGCGCGACCTCTCAACGGCCACGTCCTATCAACTACGCGTCTTTCCTGCGTCGTCGCGTCGAGCTGCATGGCGCAATGTGGCGGCGGACATCACGGCGAGGGCCGCGGTAGCCGCTGCCGGCAGGATCCAGCTGAGGGTTCGCCCGGCGCCATCCCGGCCCCGTGAAGCCAGCGGATGACGAAATTCGTGCCGGCAGCGATCGGGAAGCTGAAGACCCACAGCCCTTTGTGGAACGCCGACTGGCGCAGATGGGGGGAGGAGGAAGGCAACGAGGAGGGCGGTGAAGAGCAGCACTCCTGCGAAGCCGTGGCCGATCATGTCAACGTCACCGTGGTGAGCGGCCATCCAGGCGTTGCCGCCGGTTGAGGGGCACTGTGCGTCACCGGCTGTTGCGGTAGTGGTTGCCCGCGATCAGGGCCGCCAGGGCCTCGACGCCGCCGCCCAGGAGGCCCGCGCCCGGGCCCGCCGTGCCGACGATGAAGTACTTGGCGATCCAGACGTAGCCGACCAGGCCGCCGGAGCCGACGATCACGTCCGCCGCGCGGAACCAGACGTTGATTATGTCCACTTCGACTGCTCCGGCGCCGACATCGAACGTGACAGGGTGGAGCGCACCAGCTGCTGGGCGAAGGTGGAGCGGGTCCTGCTCACCCGCGAGCAGACCCTGACCTAGCTCCGCACGGAGGAACCAGCCGTCCAGCGCTGGTCACTGTCACCGTCGGCCGGGTCGAAATCGAGCGAGCCGCCGGCCGAGCCGCCCAGCGGCTCCAGGGCGAAGCTCGGCGCGATCTGTGGGCGGATCACTCCGGCCGCGTCGATGGTGAAGCGCAGGTTCAGACCGTTCTTGCCGTAGACGGAGGAGCAGGTCCAGATGCCGACGCCGCGGTCCGTGTCACCGCGCGAGTCCAGACAGTAGTCGGGGTCTGCCCTGCTGCGCAGGACGCCGATGGGGTCCAGTTTCCACCGCTGGGTCGCGGCACCGCTGCACGGGGCGGTGATCACCTCAGTACGGTTCGCCATCACGCCGTTCACGATGTCCAGGCACAGCCCGGAATCCGCGTTGACGACCTGTGCGTAGCCGCCGCCCGCGACGATCGGCACTGGACGGGGCGGCGCGATCGCCTTTGGCGGAGCCGGCGCCTTCGCGGTGGGTGCTGCGGAGGAGGAGCTGGGGCTCGGTGAGGCCGAGGGTGGCTTCGATGGCCGCCTGGTGTCGCTCGACGACGGCGTGGGGGCCGGTAGTACGGCCGCTGGAGGCCACGCCTCCTGACGCGAGGGGGGCTGTGGGGCATCAGGGGTGTCGGCGCCGACCGGGGCGGAGTCCTCGAAGGCGGTGGCCAGCACCGTGCCGGCCACGACGACGGTCGCGACCACCGCCACGAGGACGGCGAGCCGGGACGGCCACCTGGCGGCGCCTGTCCCGAGCGTCCCGCCCATCCGCGACGTCCCGCCCTTTCGCGGTGCGGCCCCGGCACCCGGCAGCGTCCCATCGCTCCGCTGCGACTGCGCGGAGGCGGCCAACGCCCGCAGGGCGGCCGTGGGCTCCCACCGGTCGGGCGGCTCCGGCAGGTTGCCGAGCGGGCCGCGCACGGGACCGCGGGCCACGTACTCTGCTCCGCGCCACCGCAGCAGACCGTCGGCGATCACGGTCCGAGGGCTGTGCGTCATCCGTCCCAGCTCCATGACCAGCCGCGCACAGCTGGGGCATTCCGTCAGGTGGAGCGCCAGGTCCTCGCTGCGCCGCCCATCCCCCGGTCGCGCAGCGGCCTCGATGATGCGGCGGTATCCCAGACACTTCCGGTCCCCGCCATGCTCCAGATATGCCTGGATATAGACCTTGCGCATGGCGTCCTGCGCCGTGGTCCGCAGCTCCGGAACCATGCTGGGAAGGACGTTGGCGAAGGTGGCGACCGTGGCGTCCGGCTCCTCGTCCACCACTCCGTACCAGAGGATGCCCCGCGTCTGCTCCGGCAGCCGGTGGAAGGCGGTGAGCATGGCGGACGTCAAGTCGAGGTGCGGACGCGGCGGGTCGGCAGGAATCACAGCGGTGTACTCGATGTTGTCGTCAATCCACGCGGCGAAGCCGGGTTCGAGCCGGGACCGGCGACTGCCTGACGCCCAGGTCATGCCCACTCTTTGAACTGCCATCAGCAGATCGTGTCCCCAGTTCCCCCGGGGCTCGATACCGCGGCACGTCTCCTGGGTGGCGAGGTCGAGCGCCTGCACCGCGAGCTGGTTCCCGGCGAGCGGGGTGCGTCCGCAGAGCAGGGCGTAGGTGAGGACCGACGGCATATGGCGGCGCTTGAGCTCCTGTGTGGCGGGATACGCGGTCGGGGCCCCGGCGCGGATACGTTCGGTTAGTTCCGCATCCGGCAGGACGGTGTGGTCAGGGTTTTCGTTCACGGAGTTCGCAACGACCTTCCGGAGCTTGGGCACCCTCTCGACTCCTCGTTCAATACGGCGCGACCGACCCGCCTGCCATCGGAAGACCAGCCAGCGTGACTGGCTGGAATGAAGAGTCATAGTGGAGCAGCCGGGCCTGGGGGGAAAGGTGTTCCCGCGGGTAAGGGCGCCCGGGCAGCACAATCGTTGCCTGACAAGGCGTCACCAGGCGTCGGCCGAGGACATATGGGTGCTTGCGTCAGTCCGCCGAGCCGGACGGGACGTGACAACCCAGAGACGGCCAACTCACACCGACAACCGGGGTCGACGCGCCCTTGTACGGGCTGGCAAGCTCCGCTGCACGGAGGTCTCCAACTTTTCCGGCGGGCAACTGATTGAATCGCTCGCCGTTGCGGACAGGTACGGCTACCAGCGTTGCGCAGGACATCAGGTCTATTACTCACTTACTCACTCGTGGGCCGCGACTACGAGTGTGAGCTGATGCCGCTCGCGCTGGGCCAGGGCGTCGGTGCCGTCGTCTGAAGCCCGCTCGGCTGGGGACGGCTCACAGGCAAGGCCGGCCGCGGGCAACTGCTCCCCGGCCAGGGTCGGTTGCACAGCACTGCGGATTGCGGCCCGCCCGTGCAGGATGGCCGCCTTAGTACTGCAAGGGTCTTTCGCGTGACTGGTTGACAGGCTGTTCGTCGGCCTGGGCATGGGTGGAGGCCTTGGTGATGCCAGGGCGTAACGGGGAGGCTAGCGAGGTGCCGCGAGGACGTCCCGGAGTACGTCCTCGAGCGTGACGCGGGCCAGCTCGTGTCTCAGGGTCTCCTCGATGCCCTCGTAGATGCCCTGCATCGCCGGCTGGATGCCGTAACCCACCACGCATCCCTGGTCCGGGGTGGCGCGGTGCATCGCGAACAGCGGGCCGGGTTCCACTGCCTTGTACACGTCGAGCAGGGTCATCGACCCCAGCTCGCGCGCCAGCGACCAGCCCGCGCCAACGCCCCGCCGGGACTCCACGAGCCCCGCCCTGCGCAGCTCGCCGAGCAGCCGCCTGATCACCACGGGGTTGGTGTTCGCGCTGGTCGCGATCTGCCGCCCTGGTCACCGGGGGGATCGCGCGGACTGGGAGCCGCGACCGTACGACTGCTGGCCGAGCAGGGCGCCGACGTCGCGTTCACCTATGTCAGCTCCGAGAAGCAGGCGCAGGCCGTCGTCGACGAGGTGCGCGGCAAGGGAGCGCAGGCCGTCGCCTTCAAGTCCGACCAGGCGGACATGAGTCGGGCGCCGGCGCTGATCGACAACGTGGTCGCGCACTTCGGCGGCCTGGACATCCTCGTCAACAACGCGGCGATCTCGGTGGAGCAGGGCCGCACGGTGGACGACCCGGATGCCGACACCGCCGCTCTGGACCGGATGCACGCCACCAACTACCTCGGCGTGATCGCCGTCATCCGGGCCGCCTCCCGAGTGCTGCGCGCGGGCGGCCGCATCATCACGGTGAGTTCCGGACTGGGCTCCCGGGTCGGTGTCCCGGGCCTTGCCGACTACTCGGCGACCAAGTCAGGGATCGAGAGGTACACCATGGGGGTCGCACGGGACCTCGGGCCCCGGGACATCACGGCCAACGTCGTGGAGGCCGGACTGATGGAGAGCGGCATGGAAGGGCCGGACCCCGAGACCCTCAAGGCCATGGTCAGCTCGCTGTCCCTGCAGCGCGTGGGTCACCCCGACGAAATCGCCTCGGCGATCGCCTTTCTGGCGAGTCCCGCCGCGTCGTACGTCACGGGCGCGGTGCTGGACGCCCATGGCGGCTACAACGCCTGAACCGGAACCCTGCCGCGCACCCCGAAGGACATCGCGCCTTGGGTGCGCACCGCCGACGACCACCACCAGCACCATGGCGCACACCCGGCGTGCGGTGAGCCGCTCGCGCAGCACGACGAAGCCGACCACCGCCCCCACGGCAGGGCTCAGCGCGAGCAGGAGCCCGAAGGCCGCGCACCGACGCGCCACATCAGGCTCGGACGAAGTCGGCCGAGCCTCATACTGCAACGGTGCCTGGAGTGATGCTTGATCTTCCGGGAGTTCAGGGGTGGGGAGTGTTGTTGAGCGGCGATCTCGGGCGGTTCAGCCGCCAGACCACGTCGGTCCCGCAGTCCGAGGGAGCCGCGGGCGGTGTTACCTGTTCGCGCCGGACCTCGGTGAAACCCAGGCGCCTGGGAATGGCGCCGCTGGCCGCGTTGGCCAGGTCGTGCACGATTTCCAGGTACGCCACGTCCGGTAGTGCGAACGCCTCGGTGACCATGGCCGCTGTGGCCCGGGTCGCGATGCCCTGTCCGGTGGCGGCGGGGTGCAGCCAGTACCCCAGGAAGCGGCCCTGTGGCTCGCCGGTGCGGTAGATGGAACAGCTGCCGACGAGTGCGCTGTTCACGGTGATCGCGTAGTTGTACGCGTCGCTGCTCTGCCACTTCGGATCGCAGCGGGCGAGGAAGTCGCGGATGTGCTGCTGGCTGTGGCGGGCCACCCACGGCATCCACGGCCTGAGGTGGTCGAGTGATTCTTCGATCATCCGGAACAGGGCGTCGAAGTCGCTCTCCGCCCGCCAGCGCCGCAGGGCGAAGTCCTGACAGTCAATGGTCTCATTCGGCTGCTCCATGGCGGCATCGTTGCTCCCGAGAGGGGATCACCGCAATCAGATATCGCTGGCGGTCAACCTTCCTGCCTGGCAAGGGCGGTAGCGGATCAGGGCGGCGGCTATGCCGGCGAAAGCGAGGAAGTGTTCGGGCCTTGCGCTCATAGGGCGGTGCAGGCGTCGGCACCCTGCCAGCCACACGACAGTTGGGCGAACGACACCTACCCTCAGGGCCGTTCGAGACACCGTCTCGGTAGGACGACACACTTGACCGTCCAGGGCCGCGGCCCTGGCCAATTCCGCACCTTCTGCTATCCAGGCTTACCAGTACGGCGCCAGACCACCGAAGCCCTCATCGGTGGCGTCACCGGCACACTGCGCCACCCGCGGCTGCTCGTCCTCGGCCGCTACGACACCGACGGCGCTGCGCGCGGTAGGACGAAGGCGCTGAAGCCAGACGCCCAGTCAGCTCGCCGACCACCACAACCAGGCCGGCCCCGACCACTCGTGGACCGGTGTACGGTTCACCGCCTCCTGGGGCAGCCGCGACACGCGTGCTGTGGGAGATCGTGCGGCAGGTACCGCCCGGCACGATCTCCCACAGTCTGTGCTCGGTCGGTGCGATGCTCGTCGGCCGGGGCGAGGAGCAACGGGCCGCGCCCCGGCCGGCCGCTTCACGCGCTCTCAGCCGCGACAACGCACACCGGACGTGCTGTCAGGGGCAGTTGACCATCGAGTCGCCGGTGTCGCGGTTGCAGGAGTCGAAGGCGAGACCGCCGTCGAGGCTGTCGTTGGCGTTGACGCCGTCGGTGGCGTTGAGGGTGTCGTTGCCCTCATCGCCGCTCAGGGTGTCGTTGCCGCTTCCTCCGACCAGGGTGTCGTTTCCCGTGTTCCCGTTGAGGCTGTCGTTGCCCTCGTTCCCGTTGAGTGTGTCGTTTCCGGCATTGCCGTTGATGGTGTCGTTCCCTCCCAGCCCGGAGATGGTGTCGTTCCCAGGCCCACCGTTGATGGTGTCGTTGCCCGGAGTCGCTGCCGTGAGGCCGAAGACCCCGGTCGGGTCGTCGCCGACAAGATGATCCGCGCGGGGGCCGCCGTTGAGCTGGTCCTTGCCGCCGCCCCCGTAGAGAGTGGCGGGAACATCCAGATTCGGGGAGACCGTGATGTCGTCATCGGCGTCCTGGCCGTTGACCTGCACGGCCGTGGGGAGCGGGCACGCCGCGATGTTCTCCGACCGTCTCTCGCAGGGGGCGACGGCGCGCACCTCGTCCGCGTTGTCCGACACGAGGACGACACTGCCCTGACGGCGGATGGTGATGTCATTGGCCACGCCCTGATCCGCCGTGACGAGCAGGGTGCCGCCGACCATCTCGACCACCGTGGCGCTCGCGAGGTGCCGGGGCTCGGCGGTGTGCGGGGCCGCCGAGGCGGAGGTGCCGGCCAGCGCAGCGCAGAGGAGCGCTCCGGCCGACAGGATCACGTAGATACGTCGCGCTCTCATGGTTGTGCGTCTCCTTCGTCGTGTCGCTGGCACTGCGGGCCTGTCTCCGCGCCGTTCGCGCTCGCCGGTCACGGGCACTCTGTGACACTGTCGCCCAGGTCGGCCGTGCAGCTGTCGACCTCCGTGCCCCCCTGGACGTAGTCGTTGCCGCTGACCTCGTCGACGGCCTTGATGGTGTCCCGGCCCGCGCCCCCCTCCACGAAGTCGTTGCCGGTGCCCGCGATCACCTGGTCGCCGCCGTTGCCACCGCTCACCACGTCGTTCCCGGCGCCTGCGTTGATGACGTCGGAGCCGGCCCGGCCCTCGATCGAGTCGTTCCCGGCGCCGCCGAAGATCCGGTCCGGGCCGCTGGCGCCGGTGAGCGTGTCGTTGCCGCCTCCACCGGAGAGGAAGTCGGAGCCTTCGTCGCCTTCCAGGGTGTCGTTGGCGCTGCCGCCCTGGAGGCTGTCGTCACCCGCGCCACCGACGAGGGTTACCCCCGGACTCGCCAGGGAGGACGTGACGTTGTCGGCCTGGTCACCGGCGTTGACGACAACCTCGGTGAGGCTGCCGACCCCCGGACAGACGGCCTCTGTGGCGCTGACCGCGGTGCACCCGCCGAAAGCCACGATGGCGTCACCGGTGTCCCTCACCCGGATCGTGTCGCCGACCTGCCACACGGAGATGGTGTTGCCCAGGCCCACAGCGGCGGTGACGGTGACCGACGTGCCGTTCTTGCTCACCAGCGTGCCGGCCACAGCGGAGCCGGGCGGCTGGGTACCGGGGGTCGCACTCGCCGGGCCGGTGAGGCACAGCGTGAAGCCGAACACCGTTGTCAGGAGCGCAACGGTGCGATGAAGCGCCTTGTCCATGACCTGCCTCCTGGAAAGCGTGCGGGATTGTCAATTCGGCTCGAAATGCTTTCGTGGCCCAGTGGTGACATAGCGCAGCGGTGCCACCCGCATGCCTGGAACGGCGTTTGCCGCTTGGGTGCGTTGGGCCGTTCCACGGGCCCGCGAATCGTTGCCTCGTCACCTTGGTACGGGACAGCGGAATTTTGCCCGCCGGAAACGGCCTCTTACGGTGTGCTCGCCTTCCCGGCGTTCATGACGGCAGTACGGCAGTACGTGGTGGTTCACAGCAGAACTGGGCGCGCATTGTCGGAAACGTTGCCACGCATCGGATGATGCCCGGCGCCCCCTCGGCTGCCGGGCCTGAGTATGCCGTGTGGAGACCTTGTGGAAGAGAGGGTTTAGCGCCATTGAAAGGATAATTCCGCGAGTTTCTGACGTGCGGTGCAGGCAGTGCCGACGGCAGGAGTGCTGCGGAAAGGAACGCGTCCAGGGTGGCGGAAAACGCCACTCATGGGCGAGTCCGTGGCTCATCATCCCGTGGGGCTCGTGGACAACCGTGGTGCCGGTTCGGTGGTCTGAACGCGTAAGGCAACCGACGTGTTTCGTGGGTGACGACCGTGGAGACCGGCCGGGGTCGGCCTCGGGGCGTGGGGTGTCGCGGCGGCGGCTGCTCGCCGGTGCCGCCGCGTTGTGTTCGGTGGGGCGGTGGGGCGGTGGCCTGGGCGAGGTATGGGAAGGGCGGGGTGCTTCCCTCGCCGGAGCCTCGGTGGACCTTCCGTGCCGAAGCTACCCCTCTCGCCCTTTGCGATGGCTGACGGCGTCCTCGTCCTCGCGGGGGAGAACGAGGTGCCATCACCCTGATTCGTTCCAGCTCGCTGTCCGACGTCGCCGAGTACGCGTGCGCGGCCACCGCGCCGGCCGAATCACGTTTGATCTTCCTCGCCGGGGCATGCCCGCTGAACGAAGACGGGTCCACGGCAGCTATCGGGGACTACGCGGGGCAGGCAGCGAAAGCCGTTGAGAGCATGTGGATTGCGCTGATCGAGGCCGGTGCATCGGTCGAGGACGTCATCAGCACCCGAGTGCTCGTCGCGTCAACCAGCCGGGCAGATCTGGTGGCCGCCTGGGAGGTAGTCCGGGACGCGTTCGGTGACCACGACGTCCCCAGCACCCTGATCGGAGTCACCGTGCTCGGCTACGACGACCAGCTCGTAGAGATCGAAGCCGTCGCTGCCGTGCTCGACTAGTGTCCTGCGTCAGTAGTTGATCGTTAGTTGTTGTGTGACTTCTGCTGCTGGTGCGTCAGTTCCTCGTCGGGGCCCGAAGTTGGAGCCGC
>NZ_JBVHDR010000029.1:0-36526 GCF_055563295.1 Streptomyces sp. NPDC002868
TCAGCCAGCACAGCCCGACCCACACCAGGACCGCACTCCACCCGCTCAACCAGCGCACCACACCCCGCCAGCCCATCCACCACCGAGGAAACCCACGCGTCCCCCGCCGGAACCACACACAGCCAACGCCCACCCAACCGGGCAACCCCAGCCCCAACCAGCGGCTTCCACTCAACCCGATAACGCCAACCGTCCACCACCGACCGCTCACGCCGCTGCCGCCGCCACGACGACAACGCAGTCAGAGCCTCACTCCACGAAGCATCACAATCGATCGCCAGATCCCCAGCCAGGGTGTCCAGATCTCCGCCTTCCACGGCCTTCCAGAAGAGCGCATCCGCCGCGTCTGGGGCGCCGGCAGCACCGCCGGTCTCAGGCCCCGATGACTCCAGCCAGTAACGCTCGCGCTGGAAGGCGAACGTCGGCAGATCCACCCGTCGAGCCCCGGGGAAGAGCGCCCGCCAACGCACGTCCCCACCATGGACAAACGCTCCGCCGACTGCAGTCACCAGCGCTTCGACCTCCGAGCGGTCCTTGCGCTGGGTGGGTACGAGGAGATGGCCGGGCTCGTCCACGCATCCCTGTGCCATGGCGGTCAGCGTGCCGTCGGGGCCGATCTCCAGGAACCGGGTGACGCCGTGCCCTTCCAGCCGACGGATGCCGTCGGCGAACCGGACAGCCTCCCGTACGTGCCGCACCCAGTAGCCGGGAGAGGTCAGTTCTTCTGCGGTGGCCAACTCGCCCGTGACATTGGAAACGACCGGGATACGCGGCTGCTCGTAGGTCACGCTCTCGGCGACCGTACGGAACTCGGCCAGCATCGGCTCCATCAACGGCGAGTGGAACGCATGGCTCACCCGTAGCCGCTTCGCCTTCCGGCCCTCAGCCTCGAAATGCTTCGCCAGCTGAGTGACCGTGTCCTCATAACCCGAGACGACAACCGACTGCGGCCCGTTCACCGCCGCAACGCTCACCCGCTCCAGGTCCAGAAGCGGCAGCACCTCGGCCTCCGACGCCTGGAGCGAGACCATCGCCCCACCCGACGGCAACGCCTGCATCAACCGGCCCCGCGCCGCCACCAGACGACACGCATCCTCCAGCGACCACAGCCCCGCCACATGCGCGGCCGCCAACTCACCGATCGAATGCCCCACCAAATAGTCCGGCCTGACACCGAACGACTCCACCAGCCGGTAAAGCGCGACCTCAACCGCGAAAAGCGCAGGCTGCGTAAACCCCGTCCGATTCAACGCATCCGCATCATCACCGAAAACAACATCCTGCAGCGGCAACTCCAACTCACCATCAAAATACGCACACGCCGCATCAAACGCCTCCGCAAAGACCGGGAAAACGTCATACAACTCCCGCCCCATCCCCACCCGCTGCGCACCCTGCCCCGCGAACAGCAAAGCCGTCCGCCCACTCAGGGCACGGCCCCGTACAACAGCCGCGCTCGTCGCACCCTCGGCGAGAGCGCTCAATCCCCGCACGGCGGACTCGTGATCGTGTGCGAGAACCACAGCACGGTGCTCAAAAGTTGCCCTCGTAGTGGCCAGCGAGAAACCCACGTCAAAGGGCTCGTATTGGTCATCGTCCATGCGCGCCAACAGTTGGACCGCCTGTGCTCGCAAGGCAGCCTCGCTGGTCCCGGACACCACCCACGGCACCACAGGCAGCGAGCGGCGCCCCACCTCCTGAGTCACAGCATCAGCCACCGGAGCCTGCTCGATGATCGTGTGCGCGTTGGTGCCACTGATCCCGAACGACGACACACCCGCCCGACGAAGCCGATCCCCCTCCGGCCACTCCACAGCCTCGGACAACAACCGGACATTCCCCGCCGACCAGTCCACATGCGACGACGGCTCATCCGCATGCAACGTCCGCGGCAGCACACCATGCTGAAGCGCCAACACCATCTTGATCACACCAGCCACACCCGCAGCCGCCTGCGTATGACCGAGATTCGACTTCACCGAACCCAGCCACAACGGCCGGTCCCCGTCCCGCCCCTGACCGTAGGTGGCGATCAGCGCCTGCGCCTCGATCGGATCACCCAGCGTCGTACCCGTACCGTGCGCCTCCACCACGTCCACATCGGAGGTCGACAGCCCCGCCCCCGCCAACGCCTGCCGGATCACCCGCTGCTGCGAAGGCCCATTCGGCGCCGTCAGACCATTCGACGCACCATCGGAGTTGATGGCCGTCCCACGGATGACGGCGAGCACCGGGTGCCCGTTCCTCCGAGCATCGGACAGCCGCTCGACAAGCAGCATCCCGGCGCCTTCCGACCACCCCGTGCCGTCCGCGTCCTCCGAGAACGCCTTGCACCGGCCGTCGGCGGAGAGTCCACGCTGGCGGCTGAACTCGTAGAACATCGAAGGTGTGCACATGACGGCGACGCCCCCCGCCAACGCGAGATCGCACTCGCCCGACCGGAGTGCCTGAGCCGCCCAGTGCAGGGCCACCAGGGACGACGAGCACGCCGTGTCCACTGTGACGGTGGGTCCCTCGAAGCCCAGCGTGTAGGCGATACGGCCCGAGGCCACCGAGGTGGCGTTACCGGCCAGCAGTAGCCCTTGGACACCGTCGGGGATCTCACCGGCGCCCACCCCGTAGCCCGAGGTCGCCGCGCCCACGAACACGCCCGTGCTGCTGCCGCGCACCGAAGCCGGCTCGATGCCGGCCCGCTCGAGCGCCTCCCACGAGATCTCGAGGAGCAACCGCTGCTGCGGGTCGGTGGCCAACGCCTCCCGCGGGCTCATCCCGAAGAACGCCGGGTCGAAATGCCCCGCGTCATGCAGGAAGCCGCCTCCGCGAGCGTAGAAAGTCCCCCGGCTCGCGGGGTCGGGGTTGTAGCCGCCCTCGATGTCCCAGCCCCGGTCGGTGGGGAGGTCGGAGATCGCGTCACCCGCTCCCCTGAGCAACTGCCAGAAGTCTTCGGGCGTATGTATGTCGCCGGGAAAGCGGCAGCTCATCGCAACGATGGCAATGGGGTCGTCAGCGGTGTCCCGCCCTGAGACGGCTGTCCTCACCGCCGCCTCCGGCTCGCCCTCACCGAACAGCTCGCTCTGCAGATGGTGAGCCAGCACCACCGGTGACGGGTGATCGAAGACGAGGGTCGCGGAGAGCCGCAGCCCAGTGGCGGCGTTGAGGCGGTTGCGCAGCTCGACAGCGGTGAGCGAGTCGACGCCGAGCCCCCGGAAGTCGCGTGCGGCCTCGATCGACTCGGGGCCGGGGTGTCCCAGTACGAGCGCCGCCTGGGTACGTACGAGCTCCAGGAGCGAAGCTTCCCGGTCACCCTGCGGCAACGCGGCAAGGCGGGCTCGAAGGGCATCGACCGCGTTCTCGCCCGACGGCCTGGAGACCGCCGTGCGCCGTGCCGGGATGCCCAACAGACCACGCATTATCGCGGGGAGGACTGCTCCCGACTGCTGGGAGCGCAGCACCGCGTGATTCAGCTGGACCGGGACGACCAGGGGTACGGCGGAGCGGCAAGCGGCATCGAACGCTGCCATACCCCGTTCCGTGTTGAAGGGGATCATGCCGCCGCGTTCCATACGCTGAAGGTCCGGTTCGCTGAGCTCGCCCGTCATCCCCGCGCCCGATACCCACGGACCCCAGGCCAGCGAAGTCGCCGGAAGACCAAGATCCGCACGTCGGCACGCCAAAGCATCCAAGTAGGCGTTCGCCGCCGCGTAGTTGCCCTGCCCGGCACTGCCGAGCGTCCCCGCCACCGACGAGAACACCACAAACGCAGACAGATCCGCACCCACGGTCAACTCATGCAGATTCAGCGCACCATCCACCTTCGGCGCCAGCACCGCATCCATCCGCTCCGCTGTCAACGACGACAACACCCCGTCGTCCAGCACCCCAGCGGTATGCACCACCGCGGTCAGCGGATGCTCACCAGGAATCCCCTCCAGCACAGAAGCCAGCGCTTCGCGGTCGGCCGCGTCGCAGGCGGCGACGGTGACTTCGGCACCGAGCGCGGCCAGTTCCTCGCGCAGTTCGTTGGCGCCCGGCGCGTCCGGGCCCCGACGACTCGCCAACAGAAGATGCCGCATGCCGTGCTCGGCCACCAGATGCCGGGCCACCAGCGCGCCCAGACCACCCGTACCGCCCGTGACCAGTACCGTTCCCTCGGGATCGAGAGCCATCGGCACAGTCAGCACGACCTTGCCCACATGCCGGGCCTGGCTCAGGAACCGGAAGGCCTCCGGTGCCCGGCGCACATCCCACGCCGTCAAAGGCAACGGCCGCAGCACACCCCGCTCGAACAGGTCGAGCAACTCGACCAACATCTCCCCGATCCGCTCAGGACCGGCCTCGATCAGGTCGAACGCCTGGTAGCGCACGCCCGCGTGCTCGTCCGCCACCTGTTGCGATTCACGGATATCGGTCTTGCCCATCTCCAGGAACCGCCCGCCACGCGGCAGCAACCGCAGCGACGCGTCAACGAACTCCCCCGCAAGGGAGTCCAGCACCACGTCCATGCCTCGGCCGCCGGTCGCGCCCAGGAAGGACCCTTCAAAGTCCAGGTCACGTGACGACGCGATATGCGCCTCGTCCAAACCCGACGCCCGCAGCGTTCCCCACTTCCCCGGGCTCGCCGTACCGAATACCTCAGCACCCAGATGCCGCGCCAACTGCACCGCGGCCATCCCCACACCGCCCGCGGCCGCATGCACCAACACCGACTCCCCGGCCCGGAGCCCACCCAGATCGACCAGTGCGTAATACGCCGTCAAGAACACGACTGGCACGGAGGCCGCCTGCGCGAACGACCAGCCCTCCGGCATCCGGACGACGGTCCGGGCGTCGGCCACAGCCGTCGGGCCGAATGCCTGGGGGAACAGCCCCATGACCCGGTCGCCGGGGGCAAGACCGTGGACGCCGGCGCCGATCTCGGTGATGACTCCGGCGCCCTCCAGGCCGAAAGCACCCGCATCTCCCTGGTACATCCCCAGCGCGTTCAGCACATCGCGGAAGTTCACCCCGGCAGCACGCACAGCGATCCGGACTTCGCCGGGCTCGAGGGGCCGCTGGTCGATCGGTACGAGCGCCAGCTGATCCAGTGTGCCCTTGGCCGTGATGTCGAGCCGCCACCCGTCCCCGGCCTCTCCAGGAACGGGCAGCTCATCTCGCTGAACGTTGCTGCTCAGCCTTGGCACGTGGGCCGTGCCTGCCCGTACTGCGAGCTCCGGCTCACCGGACGCCAACGCCGCGGGCAGCGCGGCCAGCGATTCCTCTGTGCCGTCCACATCCACGAGCACGAACCGGTCGGGGTGCTCAAGCCGGGCGGCCCGCACGAGGCCCCAGACCGCGGCCTGTGCCGGGTCGGGCTGCCGCTGCTCTGCCGACACGGCGTTCCGGGTCACCACGACGAGCCGGGAGTCGGCAAAGCGCTCCGCCTCCGACCACTCCTGTACGCGGGCCAGGGTCCGGTACGTCGCGGCACGCACCGCCACGGCGGGATCGGCCGGCTCGTCGCTTGCCTCGTCCAGCCGCAGGACGACGAACGAGGGAACGTCCTTTGGCAGAACGGAGCCAAGCGTCTCCATATCGACGCTCGCTTCTGCCGCCGCCTCGGGCGCCGGGATCCAGTCGATGCGGTGCAGCGCGTCCGAGTGCGAACCCGCCGTCGTGGCGCCGCCGAGCAGCTGCGCGGATACCGGCCTCAGCGTGAGCGACGAGATCGCCGCCACGGGCCGCCCCTCCGCGTCAGCCAGCTCAAGCGACAGGCTGCTGCTCCCGGTTGTCGACACACGGGCGCGCAACAGGGACGCCTCGGATGCATACAGCTCCGCCCCTTCCCAGGAGAACGGCAGGCGTCCCCCGGCAAGGTCCTCGCCGGCTCCCAGGCCGAGCACATGCAGGACCGCGTCCAGCAGCGCGGGGTGCAGGCCGTAGCGCGACGTCTCGATGTCTTCGGGGAGCTCCACCGTGGCGAAGAGATCGCCACCCCGCCGCCATGCGGCTCTTAGGCCGCGGAAGGCAGGACCGTACTCGAACCCGGTGGCTGCCAGCGTCTCGTACAGGCCGTCGACCTCGACCGGTTGGGCTCCTGCCGGTGGCCAGACCGCGAAGTCGAACTTCTCCCGGCGCTCCCGGCGGTCGCTCGCTCCGAGTACACCGATGGCGTGTCGGGTCCATTGTTCGTCGGTGGAGCCGGGGCTCTGGTCGCGGCGGGAATGGAGGGTGAGCGCCCGGTCGCCGGAGGAGTCGGGTTCCTCAATGCGCATTTGCAGCTGAACCGCGCCATGTTCAGGGAGCACCAGCGGTGCTTCGAGAGTCAGTTCGCCAACGTGGTCGCAGCCGACCTGGTCTGCGGCGCGCAGGGCGAGTTCGAGGAAGGCTGTGCCGGGGAACAGGATCGAGCCCTCGACGACGTGATCCGCCAACCACAGCTGGGTCTTCGCGGAGACCCGCCCGGTGAACACCACAGCAGTGGAATCGGCGAGGGTCATGGCGGCCGCGAGCAGGGGGTGTCCGGCTGCCTCCAACCCGGCCGAGCCGAGGTTGCCGACGTCCGTGTGCGCGAGCCGCAGCCAAAAACGCTGGTGCTGGAAGGCATATGTCGGCAGGTCGACGTGTTGAGCGCCGGTACCGGCAAAGAACGGGGCCCATTCGACGGTGACACCGTGAGCGTATGCGTGGCTGATGGCGGTGAGGAGGTTGGTCGTCTCCGGGCGGTCCTTGCGCAGGGCGGGTACGAGGAGATGGTCAGTCCGCTCCAGGCATCCCTGTGCCATGGCGGTCAGCGTGCCGTCGGGGCCGATCTCCAGGAACCGTGTCGCGCCGTGCTCTTCCAGCCGGCGGATACCGTCGGCGAACCGGACGGCCTCCCGCACATGCCGCACCCAGTACTCGGGGGACGTCAGATCCGTGGCGAGTTCACCGGTTACATTCGAGATCACCGGGATACGCGGCTGCTTGTAGGTCACGCTCTCGGCGACCGTACGGAACTCGGCCAGCATCGGCTCCATCAACGGCGAGTGGAACGCATGACTCACCCGCAGCCGCTTCACCTTCCGACCCTCGGCCTCGAAATACGCGGCGATTTCCGCAACGGCGGATTCCTCACCCGCAATGACCGTCGCCGAAGGCCCGTTCACCGCGGCAATGCTCACCCGCTCCAGGTCCAGCAGCGGCAGCACCTCGGCCTCCGACGCCTGGAGCGAGACCATCATCCCGCCAGCCGGCAGCGCCTGCATCAACCGGCCACGCGCCGCCACCAGCCGGCACGCATCCTCAAGACCCATCACACCGGCCACATGCGCGGCCACGAGCTCACCAATCGAATGACCCAGCAGGAAATCAGGCCTGACACCGAACGACTCCACCAGCCGGTAAAGCGCGACCTCAACCGCGAAAAGCGCAGGCTGCGTAAAGCCCGTCCGATTCAACGCATCCGCGTCATCACCGAAAACCACATCCCGCAGCGCCAACTCCAACTCACCATCGAAATACGCACACACGGCATCGAACGCCTCCGCGAAAACCGGGAACGCGTCATACAACTCCCGCCCCATACTGACCCGCTGCGCACCCTGCCCCGCAAAGAGCAGAGCCAGGCCCCCTTCCGGGCGCGCCTCGCCGGTGGCTACGTCCGCATGAGCCTCGCCCCGGCTGAGGGCGCGCAAGCCGTCAAGCAGGGTTTTCGCGTCACCCCCAAGTACGACGGCACGGTGTTCAAACACCGAACGAGTGGCGGCCAGTGACAAGCCCACGTCGAGAGTGTCCAGCTCCGTACGGGCCTCCGCGTACGCAAGCAGCCGCCTGGCCTGTGCTCCCAGCGCCGCCTCGCTTCGCCCGGACAGCACCCAGGGCACCAGCGGAAGGCCTGCCGTGTCAGTTACCTGGGCTGCTTGGTCGGCCACCGGAGCCTGCTCGATGATCGTGTGCGCGTTGGTGCCACTGATCCCGAACGACGAGACACCCGCCCGACGAAGCCGATCTCTCTCCGGCCACTCCACGGCCTCGGTCAGCAGCCGGACATTCCCCGCCGACCAGTCCACATGCGACGACGGCTCATCCGCATGCAACGTCCGCGGCAGGACCCCGTGCTGAAGCGCCAGCACCATCTTGATCACACCAGCCACACCCGCAGCCGCCTGCGTGTGACCGAGATTCGACTTCACCGAACCCAGCCACAACGGCCGCTCCTCATCCCGGTCCTGCCCGTACGTCGCCAGCAGCGCCTGCGCCTCGATCGGGTCACCGAGCACCGTCCCGGTCCCGTGTGCCTCGACCGCATCCACATCCGAGGCCAAGAGACCCGCGCCCGCCAACGCCTGCCGGATCACCCGCTGCTGCGAAGGACCATTCGGCGCGGTCAGACCATTGGACGCGCCGTCCTGGTTCACCGCAGAGCCGCGTACGACCGCCAGCACCCGATGACCGTTCCGCCGCGCATCCGACAACCGCTCCACGAGCAGCATCCCGACGCCCTCGCCCCAGCCCGTGCCATCCGCACCCGCACCGAATGCCTTGCACCGGCCATCCACAGCCAGCCCACGCTGACGGCTGAACTCCACGAACGCGCCAGGCGTGGACATGATCGTGACACCACCGGCCAGGGCGAGATCACACTCCCCCGAACGCAATGACTGCGCCGCCAGATGCAGCGCGACGAGCGAGGACGAGCACGCTGTATCCAACGTCACCGCCGGCCCCTCCAGGCCCAGCGCATAAGCCACCCGGCCCGACACGACGGCGCCCGAGCTGCCGGTGAGGAGGTGCCCCTGGATGTCCTCGGGCATATCACCGGCGCCCGACCCGTAGCCCTGGTAGCCGCAGCCCACGAAGAGACCACTTCGGCTGCCCCGGAGCGAGACCGGGTCGATCCCCGCCCGCTCGACGGCCTCCCAGGACACCTCGAGAAGCATCCGCTGCTGCGGATCCATGGCCAGCGCCTCGCGCGGTGATATCCCGAAGAATCCGGGGTCGAACTCGCCCGCATCGTCGACGAATCCGCCCTCGCGGACATAGCTGGTGCCCGGCAGGCCAGATACGGGGTCGTAGAGCGCGTCGATGTCCCAGCCGCGGTCCTCCGGGAAAGGCGTGATGCCGTCCCCGCCCTCGGTGACCAGCTTCCAGAGGTCTTCCGGCGAGCGTACGTGTCCCGGGTAGCGGCAGCTCATCGCTACGATCGCGATCGGCTCGCCGTCCCCGTGGACCGGGTGGGCGAGTGCCGCTTCGTGCCGCTCCCGGCTCTCTCCCAGCAGTTCGGCACGCAGATGGCCCGCAAGCGCCGACGGAGTCGGGTAGTCGAACACGAGCGTCGGGGAGAGGGAGAGAGCGGTCGCCGCGGCCAGGGCATTGCGCAGTTCCACGGCGGTGAGCGAGTCGATGCCGAGGTCCTGGAACGTGCGTGCTGTCTCAATGGATTCGGGGCCCGGATATCCAAGTACGGTCGCGGCGTGCTCGCGTATGAGGCGGAGTAGCCGTTGTTCCTGCTCGGCCGGGGTGCGCAGCCCGGCGAGAAGGCTGCGGATGCCCTCGGTCGCGGTATGTCCCGGGGGGCGTTCCGCTGTCGCTTCGGGCAGCTTGCTGAACAGGGCCCTACGGCCAGCCGGAAACCGGGTCCAGTCGATGTCGGAGACGACCAGATGCGTCTCCTCGTCGTCGAGTGCCTGGCGCAGCGCGACAAGCGCGGGCTCCGGGTCCATGGGCGGCAGTCCTGCCCGGATGAGCCTGGCGCGTACGGCAGGGTCTTCGGCCATGCCACTGTGCGCCCAGGGGCCCCAGGCGATGCTGGTGGCGGGCAAACCGTGGGCGCGACGGTGCCTGGCGAGCGCATCCAGGTAGGCGTTGCCCGCCGCGTAGTTGGCCTGGCCGACGGATCCGAGGGTGCCCGCGATGGAGGAGAAGAGCACGAACGCGGACAGGTTGTGCTCACGGGTCAGGTCATGGAGGTTCGCCGCGGCCTCGGCCTTGGGGCGCATCACGGTGGCGAACCGCTCGGCGTCCATCGCGGAGAACGCGCCGTCGTCAAGGACGCCCGCCGCATGGAAGACGCTGCTCAGCGGGTGTTCCTCGGGGATGGAGGCAAGCAGTTCCGCGAGTGCGGCGCGGTCGGCGGCGTCGCACGCGGCGATGGTGGTCCGGGTGCCGTACTCGGCCAGTTCGGCGAGGAGTTCCTGGGTGCCCGGCGCGTCGGGGCCTCGCCTGCTGGTGAGCAGCAGGTGCTCGGCACCTTCGCGGGCAAGCCTGCGAGCGACGCGGGCGCCGATGGTGCCGGTACCCCCGGTGATCAGGGTGGTGCCGCGCGGGGTCCAGGCGCGGGCGGTCTTGTCAGCCTGTGGGGCGCGTACGAGCCTGCGGGCGAACAGGCCGGAGGCGCGGATGGCGTATTCGTTGCCGCTTCCGACGTTGCGGTCGGGGTCCGTGAGAAGGGAGCAGAGGCGGGTGAGGGCCCGGTCGTCGAGCTGTTCCGGCAGGTCGACGAGGCCGGTCCAGTGGTCGGGGTGTTCGAGGGCCGCAACGCGCCCGAGGCCCCAGAGGGTGGCCTGCTGGGGGGCGCCGAGCGGGTCGGAGCGGCCGATGGTCACAGCGCCTCGGGTGGCGGCCCACACCCTTGCGGGTGCACTCTCGCGGGCGAGAGCCTGAACGAGTGCGGTAGTCAGTGCGAGCCCGGAGGGGACTTCGGGGTGGTGGGGGTGGCGTCCCTCGCTGAGGGCAAGCAGGGACAGGATATTGACGCCGTCTTGTTCTCGTGCCTTGTTGACCACCTGGGCGATGTGCTCGCGATCGGCACCCGGTGGGAGGGCCACGGTCACGACGGTGGCGCCATGGCTGGTGAGTGCGGCCTGGATCGCGTGTACGGGCCGGTGGTCGTCCAGCTCATCGGGCATGACCAGCGTCCAGGTGGCGGGCGTGACCGCGGCGGAACGGTGGTCCACCGGTTCTGCGGCGGGACGCCGGTCCACCGGTTCCCACTGCTCGCGGTAGCGCCATGACCGCGCGGTGGAGTGCTGCTGCTGGTCGCGGTGGTACGCGGCGAGCGCGGGTACGACGGGTTCGAGGAGGGAGCGGTCGAGGCTGAGGCCGGCGGCGAGTTCCGGCACGTTCTCCTGTTCGACGGCGGTCCAGAACGCGGAGTGTGCGGGCTGACGGCCGGGCGCGTCCGCGGCCGGCAGCGCGGTGAGCCAGTATCGAGTGCGCTGGAATGCGTACGTGGGCAGGTCGACACGGCGCGCGCCGGGCAGGATGGCGGCCCAGTCGAGGCGGGCACCGGCCACATGGAGCTTGCCGATCGCGGTGAGGAGGCTCGCGTCTTCGGGCGTGTCCTTGCGGAGTACGGGGGTCAGCAGGCTGTCGCCGTCGGGGAGACAGGCAGCCGCCATCGCGGTCAGGGTGCCATCGGGGCCGATCTCCAGGAGCCGGGTAACGTTGCGCTCGGCGAGAGTGCGGACGCCGTCGGCGAAGCGTACGGCTTCCCGGACATGCTGCACCCAGTAGTCGGGGGACGTCAGATCCGTGGCGAGTTCACCGGTCACATTCGAGACCACTGGGATACGCGGCTGCTTGTAGGTCACGCTCTCCGCGACCGTACGGAACTCGGCCAGCATCGGCTCCATCAACGGCGAGTGGAACGCATGACTCACCCGCAGCCGCTTCACCTTCCGACCCTCGGCCTCGAAATCCGCGGCGACCTTCGCAACGGCGGATTCCTCACCGGAGACGACAACCGACTGCGGCCCGTTCACCGCCGCAATGCTCACCCGCTCCACATCCAGCAGCGGCAGCACCTCGGCCTCCGACGCCTGGAGCGAGACCATCACCCCACCCGACGGCAACGCCTCCATCAAACGACCGCGAGCCGCCACCAGCCGGCACGCGTCCCCAAGGGTCAGTACCCCGGCCACATGAGCCGCCGCCAGCTCGCCGATCGAGTGGCCCATGAGGAAGTCGGCTTTGACGCCCAGCCGGTCGAGGAGCCGGAACAGGGCCACCTCGAAGGCGAAGAGCGCGGGCTGGGTGTGCGCCGTCCGGTTCAGCAGCTCGGCGTCGTCGCCGAAGACGGTCTCGCGGAGCGGCGGGTCGAGTTCGCGGTCGAACAGCGCGCAAGCGGCGTCGAAGGCTTCGGTGAACGCGGGGAACCTTTCGTACAGTTCGCGGCCCATGCCGAGGCGCTGCGAACCCTGGCCGGTGAACAGGAACGCGGTCTTGCCGCGTACGGGCGAGCCGGTGTCCGCACTCGCGGAGGCCGTGTTCTCGTCGGCGAGTGCGGCCAGTCGATTGCGCAGCTCGGCCGGATCGGCGCCGAGTACGACCGCGCGGTGCTCGAAGCCCGACCGGGTGGTGGCCAGGGAGTACGCCACATCCCGCGGGTCCAGGCCGGGGTGTGCGTCCACATGCGAGAGCAGGCGCCTGGCCTGAGCCCGCAGCGCGGGCTCGCTGCGGGCGGAGAGCACCCAGGGGATACGCGGGAGGGGTGCGGCAGTGCGGTGGGGGGCCTCGTCCCTTGCGTCCTGCTCATCGGCGACCGGGGCCTGTTCGAGGATGGTGTGGGCGTTGGTGCCACTGATGCTGAAGGAGGAGATGGCTGCGCGGCGCGGCCGTTCGCTCTCCGGCCAGGCCACAGGCTCGGTCAACAGCCGTACGTTGCCTGCCGACCAGTCCACGTGGGTGGAGGGCTGCTCGGCGTGCAGGGACTGCGGCAGTACGCCGTGCTGGAGGGCGAGCACCATCTTGATCACACCGGCCACACCGGCGGCCGCCTGTGTATGTCCGATGTTCGACTTCACGGAGCCGAGCCAGAGGGGCCGGTCCTCGTCCCGGTCCTGTCCGTAGGTGGCAAGGAGTGCCTGTGCCTCGATGGGGTCGCCGAGCGTCGTCCCCGTGCCGTGTGCCTCGACCGCGTCGATGTCGGCCGCGGACAGACCGGCCCCCGCAAGCGCGGAGCGGATCACGCGCTGCTGGGCAGGGCCGTTGGGAGCGGTGAGGCCGTTGGACGCGCCGTCCTGGTTCAGGGCGCTGCCGCGTACGACGGCCAGCACCGGATGCCCGTTGCGGCGCGCGTCGGACAACCGCTCGACGAGGAGCATCCCGGCGCCTTCACCCCAGCCGGTGCCATCCGCGAGGTCGGAGAACGGCTTGCACCGGCCGTCGCCGGCGAGGCCGCCCTGACGGTCGAACTCCACGAAAGCGGCGGGGGTGGACATGACCGCGACACCGCCCGCGAGCGCGAGGTCGCACTCGCCCGCCCGGAGGGCCTGCGCGGCCAGGTGCAGTGTCACCAGGGAGGACGAGCAGGCTGTGTCAACAGTGACGGCCGGGCCTTCGAGGCCGAGGGCGTAGGCGACGCGGCCTGAGACGACGCTCCCCGTGTTGCCGGTGAGGATGTGCCCTTCGATGCCCTCGGGTACGTCCCCGCGCAGGCCGGAGCCGTACTCCTGGTTGCTGCACCCCGCGAAGACCGCGGTCCTGCTGCCGCGCAGCGTCGCCGGGTCGATCCCCGCCCGTTCGAGAGCCTCCCAGGAGATTTCGAGGAGCAGTCGCTGCTGCGGGTCAGTGGCCAGCGCCTCGCGTGGGCTCATGCCGAAGAACTGCGGATCGAACTCGTCAGCGGTGTGGACGAAGCCACCCCGCGTGGTGGCCACGTCGAGTGCGTCCAGGTCCCAGCCCCTGTTGGCGGGGAACTCGGACAGGGCATCCACGCCCCCGGCGAGCAGCTCCCAGTACTCCTCAGGCGTGTGCACCCCGCCAGGGAAGCGGCAGCTCATGGCGACGACGGCGATGGGTTCCCCGGCGGCGGCGACGAGTTGCTGGTTCTGTTTGCGCAGCCGATCGTTCTCCCGGAGCGATGCCCGGAGGGCTTCGACGATCTGATCCGCGGACGTGGCCATTGGTCAGCTCCGTAATTCTGGCTTCGTCGTTTGTGGCTTCGTCGGGACGGGTGGTGCTCAGCCGTCTGTCGTGCCGAACGCCAGGCGCACGAGGTCGTCGACCTCCATGCCGGCTATGGCGTCGGAGGCGGCGTCGGCCTCGGTTGGGGATGGTCCGGTGCGTGCCAGCGCCAGCAGGGCGTCGAGCAGGCCGGCTTGCCGCAGCCGCGCGACAGGGACCGTGGCCAGTGCCTCGCGTACCGCCGCCTCGTCCTGCGGTGTCTCGTCCTTCGGTATCTGTTGGCCGGGGATGAGTTCCGCGCACAGGCGGTCGGCGAGGGCCAGCGGGGTGGGGTGGTCGAACACGAGCGTGGCCGGCAGCGGGGCTCCGGTCGCGGTGCCGAGCCGGTTGCGCAGCTCGACCGCGGTCAACGAGTCGAAGCCGAGGTCCTTGAACGACTGCTCGTCGCCGACCTCTGCCGCGGAGGCATGGCCGAGTACGGCGGCGACCTGGGTACGCACCACGTCGAGTACGGCCTGGTGTGCGTCGTCGCGGTCCAACGCCGCGAGCGTACGGGCCAGCATGTCGGCCGAGCCCGGCCCGGCCGATGCTGCCGGGCCCGCCGCCGTACGACGGTTGGCAGTCCGGACGAGGCCGCTCAGCAGCTGCGGTACGGGTCCGCCGGAACTCAGAGCGCGGGTGTCGACCACCATCGGCAGCAGGACTGCCTCGGGTCGGCCGAGCGCCGCGTCGAACAGGGCCAGCCCGCGGTCCGTGGGCAGCGCGGGCAGGCCCGCGCGTGCCATCCGGCGCAGGTCTGTTTCGGTGAGCCCGCTGGTCATGCCGGTCGTCTGGGACCACGGGCCCCAGGCGAGCGACGTGGCGGGCAGCCCGGCAGCCCTGCGCTCTGCGGCGAAGATGTCGCAGAAGGCATTGGCGGCGGCGTAGTTGGCCTGGCCGGGAGCGCCGAACACACCGGCGGTCGAGGAGAAGACGATGAACGCGGCCAGGTCCGCGTGGCGGGTGAGGTCGTGCAGATGGGCCGTGGCGTCGGTCTTGGGCCTCAGGACCGCGCGCAGCCGCTGCGGTGTGAGCGACGCGACGACGGTGTCGTCGAGCACGCCCGCCGTGTGTACGACCGCGGTGAGCGGATGCTGCTTCGGTACGGAGTCGAGCAGGCTTCGCAGGGCGTCCCGGTCCGCGGTGTCGCACGCGGTGACAGTGATGTCGGCGCCGAGGGCGGCCAGTTCGTCCAGCAGTTCGTCGGCCCCGGGCGCCTGCGGGCCCCGACGGCTGGCAAGCATGAGACGGCGTACCCCGTGCTCGGCCACCAGATGCCGGGCCACCAGCGCGCCCAGACCACCTGTACCGCCGGTGATCAGTACCGTCCCCTCCGGGTCGAGCGCGACCGGCATCGTGAGGACGACCTTGCCGACGTTCTTGGCCTGACTGAGGTGACGGAACGCCTCAGGAGCCTTCCGCACATCCCACGCCGTCACCGGCAACGGCTCCAGCACACCCCGCTCGAACAGATCGCGTACCTGGGCGAACATCTCCTTGATCCGGTCGGGCCCCGCCTCGATCAGGTCGAACGCCTGGTAGCGCACGCCGACATGGTCAGCGGCCACCTTCCCGGGCTCGCGAATGTCGGTCTTGCCCATTTCCAGGAACCGGCCGCCTCTCGGCAGCAATCGCAGTGACGCGTCAACGAACTCCCGCGCCAGGGAGTCCAGCACCACATCCATGCCCCGGCCACCGGTCACCTCCAGGAACGACCGCTCGAAGTCCAGATCACGCGACGACGCAATATGCGACCCATCCAGACCCGACCCCCGCAGCGTCCCCCACTTGCCCGGACTCGCGGTGCCGAACACCTCCGCACCGAGATGCCGCGCCAGCTGCACCGCGGCCATACCAACCCCGCCCGCGGCGGCGTGAATCAGCACCGATTCGCCGGCCTGCAACCTGCCCAAGTCCACCAGCGCGTAGTACGCCGTCAGGAACACCACCGGCGCAGCAGCTGCCTGCGCGAACGACCATCCCTCCGGGATACGGATGACGGTGCGTTCGTCGGCCACCGCCACCGGCCCGAACGCATGCGGGAACAACCCCATCACCCGGTCACCCGGGGCAAAACCGACGACACCGGGGCCCGTCTCGGTGACCACGCCCGCACCTTCCAGACCGAAGGCTCCCGCGTCACCCGGATACATACCGAGGACGTTCAGCACATCACGGAAGTTCACCCCGGCAGCCCGTACCGCGATCCGTACCTCACCCCGCTCCAGCGGCCTCGCCGCCTCCCCGTGCGGAACGAGGGCGAGGTGATCGAGCATGCCTTTCCCGGTCATGCCGAGACACCAGAAGGCCCCTTCGCCGGGTTCGCGCAGCCCGCTGCCGGGAGGGATCGCGGCGACGCGCGGCAGGTGCACGGTGCCGCCCCGGACGGCGAATTGGGGCTCCTCCGTCGCGAGCGCCGCAGGAAGCACGGCGTACGAGGCGTCCTGGTCGTCGATGTCGGCGAGGACGAAGCGGCCGGGGTGCTCGGACTGCGCGGAGCGCACCAGGCCCCAGATCGAGGCGGCCGCGGGATCGTGGTGGGTCGTGCCGGGGGCGTTCACGGCCCCCCGGGTGAGGAGGACGAGCCGGGCCGAGGCGGGTCGGTCCGCCAGCCATCCCTGGACCAGTGCCAGTGCGCCGGTCGCCGCCTCGTGGGGGTCGGAGGCGGAAAGCTCCACGAGGACGGTGCCGCTGTTCCGGTCGAGGTCGGCCGGACTGGTCAGCCGGGTCACGGGCACGCCCGCGCCGTCCAGGTCGGCGGCGAGTCCCTCGCTGTCCAAGACGACGATCCGCGCCGGCTTCCCGGCAGACGTCGCGTCCACCGGGGCCGAGGGCCAGTCGAGTTGATAGAGGGGGTCGGAGGCCTTTGCGGCGACCGCGATTCGGTCGGGCGAGACCTCACGCAGTGTCAGTGCCTCGACTTCGGCAACGGACCGGCCGTCGGCGTCGGCGAGAACCAGGGACACGGTGTCGGTTGCGGACAGGTCGATGCAAATCCGCAGCTGAGTCGCCCCGGTTGCGTGGATCTCCACCCCCCGCCAGGAGAACGGGAGCCGTCCGGCGGCTGTGTCCTGCATCGGCAGGAACGTGGTCGCGTGCAGAGCGGCGTCGAGCAACGCCGGGTGCAGCGCGAAGCGGCTCGCGTCCTGCCGTGCCTCCTCGGGCAGGGCCACCTCGGCGTGGACCTGGTCGCCGTGCCGCCAGGCGGCACGCAGCCCTTGGAAGAGGGGCCCGTAGTCGAATCCGCCCGCGCTCAGCCGCTCGTAGACGTCCTCCACCGCAAGCGGTACGGAGCCGGTGGGGGGCCATATGGGCAGGACGGGCTCGGCGGGCTCGGCGGGCTCGGGAGTGGCGGCGGTGAGCATGCCTGTTGCGTGCAGCGTCCACGGCTCGTGGGGGTCCGTCTCGGCGTCGCGTGCGTGGACGGTGAACGGCCGGTGGCCCGAGCCGTCGTCGGCGCCGAGAACTGCCTGCAGGGCCATCGCGCCCTGCGCGGGGAGGATCAGAGGGCTGACCAGGGTCAGGTCCTCGACGCGGCGGCAGCCCGCACGGTCTCCTGCCAGGACGGCGAGTTCGAGAAAGGCTGTGCCGGGGACGACGACGGTGCCTGCCAGGGCGTGGTCGGCGAGCCACGGCTGGTCGCGTACCGAGAGCCGGCTGGTGAACAGATGGCGCCCGTCGGTGAGTTCGACGGTGGCGCCGAGCAGCGGGTGATCTGCCGGGGCGAGTCCCGCAGCGCCGAGGTCGCCCGAGGCGGCGCCGGGAGTCGGCCAGTAGCGCTGCCGCTGGAAGGGGTAGGTGGGCAGGTCGACGGCTGTACGTCCCGGATGCACGTTGTTTCCCGGGTGCGCGTTGGCGACGGCGGACCAGTCGAGGTCCGCGCCGTGGACGTACGCGTGGGCGAAGCCGTCGAGCAGCGAGCGGGACTCGGATGCCCGGTCGCGGACGAGCGGGATGACCGCCGTGCCGGTGGCACCGGAGGGCAGGCAGGCGGCGGCCATGGCGGAGAGGGTGCCGTCGGGGCCGATTTCGATGTACCGCTGCACGCCTTTCCCGGCGAGCAGGCGTACGCCGTCGTGGAACCGGACGGCCTGCCGGACATGCCGTACCCAGTAGTCGGCGCGGTCCAGCTCGGTGGCGACCTCACCGGTCAGATCGGACACGACCGGGATGCGCGGCTCGTGGTACGTCACCGCCTCGGCGACCGTGCGGAACCTGTCGAGCATCGGGTCCATGTGCGGTGAGTGGAACGCGTGGCTGACCTGGAGCCGCTTGGTCCTGCGGCCCTCGGCGGCCAGCCGTTCGGCGATCTCTGTCACGGCGCTCTCGTCACCGGAGATCACGACGGAGTCCGGTGTGTTGACGGCGGCGACACAAACCTGCTGCTCGCGCCCTTCCAGCAGCGGCAGCACGTCGGCCTCCGTCGCCTGGAGCGCGACCATGGCCCCGTTCGCCGGGAGCGCCTGCATGAGACGGCCACGGGCCGCGACGAGGGCGCACCCATCAGCCAGGGAGAACACGTCGGCGATGTGCGCGGCGGCGAGCTCGCCGATGGAGTGGCCGAGCAGGTAGTCGGCGCGCAGGCCGGCGGACTCGGCGAGGCGGTGGAGTGCGACCTCCATGGTGAACAGTGCGGGTTGGGTGTACGCGGTCCGGTGGAGCAGTCCGTCGGTGTCGTGGAACATGACGTCGCGCAGCGGCCGGTCGAGGTGGTCGGCGAAGTGTCCGCAGATCTCGTCGAGGGCTTCGGCGAACACCGGGAAGGAGCTGTGCAGTTCGCGGCCCATGCCCGGACGCTGGGCGCCCTGCCCGGTGAAGAGGAAGGCGGTGCGGGCGCCGGGCCGGACCACGCCCTCAACGGCCCCGTCCGCCGTCTTCTCGCCGGCGGCGAGTGCGTCCAGGGCAGCGTGGAGCGTCGCATCTGTGGTGCCGTAGGCGACTGCGCGGTGCTCGAAGGACGCCCGGGTGGTGGCCAGGGCGTGGCCGATGGCCGCGGCAGGCAGATACTCGTGGTGTCCGGCGTGGGTGCGTAGTGCCTCGGCGAGGGAGCGGAGGGCGTCGGGGCTGCGCGCGGACAGCGGCCATACGACAGGCAGTTGGACGGTGTCGGTATCCTCCCGCGGGCCTGCGGGCCGCTCGGCGGCGGGCTGCCCGCCGTCGACCGGTTCTGCCGCCTCTGCCAACTCCGCTGGTTCCGGGGCCTGTTCGAGGATGATGTGGGCGTTGGTGCCGCTGAAGCCGAACGAGGACACACCGGCCCGCCGGGGGCGCCCCTGCTCGGGCCAGGCGACAGGGGCCGCCAGCAGTTCGACGGCGCCTTCCTCCCACTCCACATGCGACGAGGGCGCGTCCACGTGCAGCGTCTGCGGCAGCAGGCCGCGGCCCATGGCCAGCACCATCTTGATCACGCCGGCGACCCCGGCCGCGGCCTGGGTGTGCCCGATGTTCGACTTCACAGAGCCGAGCCACAGCGGCCGTTCCTCGTCGCGTCCCTGACCGTAGGTGGCGAGGAGCGCCTGCGCCTCGATCGGGTCGCCGAGGGTGGTCCCGGTGCCATGTGCCTCGACGGCGTCGACATCGCCGGTGGAGAGCCGGGCGTCGGCGAGCGCCTCTCGGATCACTCGCTGCTGGGAGGGGCCGTTGGGCGCCGTGAGACCGTTGCTCGCGCCATCGGAGTTGATCGCGCTGCCGCGTACGACGGCCAGCACCGGATGCCCGTTGCGCCGGGCGTCCGACAGCCGCTCGACCAGCAGCATGCCCGCGCCCTCGCCCCAGCCGGTGCCGTCGGCACCGTCGGCGAACGCCTTGCAGCGGCCGTCGGCGGACAGTCCGCGCTGGCGGCTGAACTCCAGGAACGCCGCGGGGGTCGACATCACGGTGACACCACCCGCCAGCGCGAGCGAGCACTCCCCAGCCTGGAGGGCGCGTACGGCCCAATGCAGAGCGACAAGAGAGGAGGAGCAGGCGGTGTCCACGGTCACGGCAGGCCCTTCGAGGCCGAAGGAGTAGGCGATCCGGCCTGAGACGACGCTCGCCGCGTTGCCCGTTCCCAGGTAACCACCCACGCTCTCGGCGGCGTTGCCCAGGACGGTGGTGTAGTCCTGCCCGTTGGTGCCGGCGAATACGGCCGTTCGGCTGCCGCGAAGGGACAGCGGGTCGATACCGGCCCGCTCGAACGCCTCCCAGCAGACCTCGAGCAGAATCCGCTGCTGCGGATCCATGGCCAGTGCCTCGCGTGGCGAGATGCCGAAGAAGCCCGCGTCGAAGCGGTCGACGCCGGTGAGGAAGCCGCCCTTGCGGGTGTACGTCGTGCCCTCGTGCTCCGGGTCGGGGTCGTACAGGGCTTCGGTGTCCCAGCCTCGGTCGTCGGGGAACTCGCCGATGGCGTCGCCCCCGGAGGCCAGAAACTCCCAGAACTGGTCCGGTGTCCGGACGCCGCCCGGGAAGCGGCAGCTCATCGCGACGATTGCGACGGGCTCGCCCGCGGCCGTGCGGTCGGGTCCGGAAGCCGCGGATGTGCGGCCGGTTTCGAGCAGTTCCTCGAGCAGGTAGGAAGCGACGGCCGATGGCGTGGGGTGGTCGAAGGCGAGCGTGGCCGACAGCCGCAGCCCGGTGCGCCGGCCGAGTGCGTTGCGCAGTTCGAGGGAGGTCAGCGAGTCGAGGCCGAGATCGCCGAAGGCGCGGCGTGCGTCGACCCGGCCTGCCGAGGTGTGGCCGAGCACGGTGGCGATCTCGGTGCGTACGAGGTCGAGGACCGCGGCGTCGCGCTCTGTCCGGGGAAGGGCGGCCAGCGAGCGGGCCGTCGAGGACTCGGCGCCCGCGCCCGATCCGGCCGCCGGGGCGGCGGTCCGCCTGGCGGGCCGGCCGGCGAGCCCCCGGAGCAGGGCGGGAACCTCCGGGCGCCGCCTGCGTATCGCGGCGACGTCGAGCCGGACGGGGACGGGTGCCACCTGGTCCAGGGCCAGACAGCGGTCGAGGAGTGCGAGCGCCGCCTCGGTGGGCAGGGCACTGATCCCGCCGCGGTCCATCCGCCGCCGGTCCGCCTCGTCCAGACGGGCGCTCATCTCGCTGCGCTCCGCCCACATGCCCCAGCCGATCGCCACTGCCGGGCGGCCTTCGGCGCGGCGCCGGTGGGCGAGCGCCTCCAGGAAGGCGTTGGCGGCCGCGTAGTTGCCCTGGCCCGGGCCGCCGAACGTGGCAGCGGCCGAGGAGAACAGTACGAAGGCCGACAGGTCGAGGTGGCGGGTGAGCCGGTCGAGGTTGACCGCGGCATCGGCTTTGGGGCGCAGTACGGTGGCGATGCGCTCGGCGGTGAGGGAGGAGATCACGCCGTCGTCGAGCACTCCGGCGGCGTGCACGACCGCGCCCAACGGGTGCTCTTCGGGGACGGTGGCCAGCAGGTCGGCCAGGGCTCCGCGGTCGGCGACATCGCACGCGGCGATGGTGACCCGGGCTCCCAGTTCACGGAGTTCCGCGCCCAGTTGTTCGGCGCCCGGCGCCGCTGCCCCCCGTCTGCCGGCGAGCAGCAGGTGCCGTACGCCGTGTGCCGTGACCAGGTGCCTCGTCACGGCGGCGCCCACGGTTCCGGTGGCGCCCGTCACCAGGACGGTGCGGTGCGCTTCGAAGGTTGCCCTGGCCGCGGATTTGGCGGGCGTGGGTTCCGCGGGCGCGTGGTCCTCGGGCGCGGGTTCCGCGGAAGGCGCGGGCAGCCGGGCGAGGCGGGCGCCCATGACGCGCTCTGCGCGGACGGCGATCTGTGTCTCCCCCGTGCGCACCGCGTCGGCGACCGCCGCGCCGGGCGTGTCGTCCCCGTCGGTGTCCACCAGGACGAACCGGTCGGGGTTCTCCGACTGCGCGGAGCGCACCAGGCCCCACACGGCCGCGGCGGGGAGGTCCCGTACGGTCTCGCCCGGACCGGTGGCGACGGCGCCCCGGGTGAGCAGGACCAGACGTGAGTCGGCGAGGCTCGGGCGGCCGAGCCAGCTCTGGAGCAGCGCGAGCGCGTCCGCCACCGCCTCGCGCGCGGCGTCGGCCGGTTCGTCGGATTCCGCTGTCCGCCATGGCACGACGACGATGTCGGGGACGCCGTCGCCCTCTTCCACGGCCGTGGTAAGAGCGTCCAGTTGGGCGTGGAGCGGGCTCACTTCCGTGCCGGACCCGAGGGCTTTCCGGCCGAGGACGGTGAGCGTGTACGGCGGCTGCCGCGACGCACCCGGGGAGGGCGCCGGAACCTCGGTCCACTCGACGGTGAAGAGGTCGTTCCGGCCGGCGGATGTCTGCGGCAGTTCGGCCTCGGTGACGGGCACGAGCGTGACGGAGCCGATCGAGGCGACAGGATCGCCGAGCTCGTCGGCGAGGTACACGTCCACGCCGCCGTCATCGGCGGATACGAGCCGGGCGCGCACCGATTCGGCGGCTACCGCGTACAGCGCGCAGTCGCGCCAGGACACGGCGACTGCACCGGGGTGCCCCGCCGCCGGGAGTGCCTGGAGCACTGCGTCGAGCAGCGCCGGGTGCAGTGCGAACCGGGCCGCGTCGCCGCGGTATGCCTCGGGCAGCTCGGCCTCGGCGAACACCGTGTCACCGCGCCGCCATACGCTCCGCAGCCCGTCGGACGCGGGGCTGTTGGGGGACTCGCTGCCTTCCCGCGCCGCGCGGAACACGTCCAGGTCCACGGGCCGGGCGTCGGCAGGAGGCCAGCTACCGAGGTCGTGGGCGGGCCGCTGCGGCGCATGCGGGGTGAGCACGCCGTGGGCGTGCCGTGTCCACGCCGCCTCGCCGTCCTGCCCGGCGGTGGGGCGGGAGTGCACGGTGAGTGTGCGGTGTCCGTCCTGCTCCACAGGGGCGGCGAGCACCACCTGGATCTCTACGGCGGACGTCTCGTGCACTACGAGGGGGGCGTCCACGGTCAGTTCGGCAAGGTGGTCGCAGCCGGCGAGGGCGCCGAGGTGGATGGCGAGGTCGAGGTACGCGCTCGTGGGGAGCACGACGCCGCCGTCGACAGCCCGGTCGGCGAGCCAGGGGTGTGTGGACAGTGAGAGGCGTCCGGTGGAGACGACGGCACTGCTGTCCGCCAGTGTGACGGCCATCGGGAGCAGCGGGTGTTCTCCCTGGCGCGGTGCTGCGGCCGCCTCGGGGTCCAGCCAGTAGCGCTCGCGCTGGAAGGCATAGGTGGGCAGGTCGACGTGGTCCGCGCCGGGGAAGAGCCGGACCCAGTCGGGACTCGCGCCGCGCGTGTGCAGCGCGCTCAGGGCGGCTACGACGCTGCGGGCCTCGTCCCTGTTCTTGCGCAGGGCGGGTACGAGGAGGTGGTCGGTGTCCGCGTCGAGGCAACCCTGAGCCATCGCGGTGAGGGTGGTGTCGGGGCCGAGTTCGAGGAAGCGGGTGACCCCGTGCTGTTCCAGCCACCGGATGCCATCCGCGAACCGTACGGCCTGGCGCACGTGCCGTACCCAGTAGTCGGCGGTCCCCAGGTCGGTGGCCGGCTCTCCGGTCACGTTGGAGATGACCGGCACACGTGGCTGACGGAACGTTACGCCCTCGACGATCGCGCGGAATTCGGCAAGCATGGGTTCCATCAGCGGGGAGTGGAAGGCATGGCTCACCCGTAGCCGCTTCGCCTTGCCGCCCTGCTCTTCGAAGCGCCGGACGAGCGGTGCGAGAGCGTCCTCCTCACCGGCCACGACGGTCGTCCCCGGCCCGTTCACCGCGGCGACGCTCAGCCGGTCGCCGGTGTCGGCGCCGGCCAGCAGCGCCAGCACATCGGCTTCGCCGGCTCGCAAGGAGAACATCGCGCCCCCGGCCGGAAGCGCCTGCATCAGCCTTCCGCGGGCCGCCACGAGCCGGCAGGAGTCCTCCAGCGAGAGCACCCCGGCGGCGTGCGCGGCGGCCAGCTCACCGATGGAGTGGCCGAGCAGGAAGTCGGGCTGGAGGCCCCAGGACTCGACAAGCCGGAAGAGCGCCACCTCGAAGGCGAAGAGCGCGGGCTGCGTGAAGCCGGTCCGGTCCAGAACGTCCGCGTCCTTACCGAAGACGACGTCCCGGAGCGGTTGTCGCAGCTCTGCTTCAAGGTGGGCGCAGAGCTCGTCGAAGGCTTCCGCGAAGGCGGGGAACGCCTGGTGGAGGCCGCGGCCCATGCCGAGTCGCTGCGCGCCCTGGCCCGCGAAGAGGAACGCCGTCCTGCCGCGGTCCGCCGTCCCCCGGATCAGGCCGGTGTCGTCACCCTGCGCGAACTGGGCGAGGCCGCACAGCAGTTCCTCGCGGTCCTCGCCCAGTACAGCCGCGCGGTACTCGAAGGCGGTACGGGTGCTGGCCAGCGAAGAGCCAATGTCCGCGGGGCCGACGGTCTCGGGCAGGTCCCCGACATGGGCCAGCAGACGCGCTGCCTGGGCCCGGAGGGCCGGCTCGCTGCGGGCGGAGAGCACCCAGGGCACCACGGGAAGCGGTGCCACCGTGCTCGGGGCCGGGGCGGTGAGCTCCCCGGACCGGTCGGTCGCCGCCGCCGTGTCGGAGCCGGCATCTTCCCACTCCGTTCCAACGGGCGGGGCCTGTTCGATCACGGCGTGGGCGTTCGTACCGCTGACCCCGAAGGCCGAGACCCCGGCGCGCCGCGGCCGGCCGGTGTCCGGCCAGTCCACCGCTTCGGTGAGCAGCCGGACGTTCCCTTCGGACCAGTCGACATGCGTGGACGGCCGCTCGGCGTGCAGCGTGCGCGGCAGCACGCCGTGCTGCATCGCCTGCACCATCTTGATGACTCCGGCGACACCGGCCGCGGCCTGCGTGTGACCGACGTTGGACTTGACCGAGCCGAGCCACAGCGGCCGGCCGGCTTCCCGCTCCTGGCCGTAGGTGGCGAGGAGCGCTTGCGCTTCGATCGGGTCGCCGAGGGTGGTACCGGTGCCGTGCGCCTCCACGGCGTCCACATCGGATGCGGTGAGGCCCGCGGCGGCCAGTGCCGCCCGGATGACCCGCTGTTGGGACGGCCCGTTGGGGGCGGTCAGGCCGCTGCTCGCCCCGTCCTGGTTGACGGCGGTGCCCCGTACGAGACCGAGCACGGTGTGGCCGTTGCGCTGGGCGTCGGAGAGCCGTTCGAGCAGCAGGATGCCGGCCCCCTCGCCCCAGCCCGTGCCGTCGGAGCTGTCGGAGAACGCCTTGCACCGGCCGTCGGCGGAGAGTCCGCGCTGCCTGCTGAACTCCAGGAACGTGACCGGCGTGGACATCACCGTCACGCCTCCGGCGAGGGCGAGGGTGCACTCACCCTGGCGCAGTGCGTTGCAGGCCAGGTGCAGGGCGACCAGCGACGACGAGCAGGCGGTGTCCACCGTCACCGCCGGGCCTTCGAGGCCGAAGGTGTACGCGACGCGGCCCGAGGCGATACTGGCCGCGCTGCCGTTGCCCAGGTGCCCTTCGAGGCCGGCGGGCGGCTGGGTGAACCGGGAGCCGTAGTCGTTGTACATGACGCCGACGAAGACGCCGGTGGGGCTGCCCTTGAGCGCCTGTCGCCGAAGACCTGCCCGTTCGAACGCCTCCCAGGACGTTTCGAGGAGGAGGCGCTGCTGCGGGTCGGTCGCCAGCGCCTCGCGGGGCGACATGGCGAAGAAGTCCGGGTCGAAGTCGGCGGCGTCGTGGAGGAATCCGCCTTCCCGGGTGTAGCAGGTGCCGGGGTTGGCGGGGTCCGGGTGGTACAGCGACTCGACGTCCCAGCCGCGGTCCTGTGGGAAGGGCGTGATGCCGTCGGTGCCGTCGGCGACCAGCTTCCAGAGGTCTTCGGGCGAGCGTACCTGGCCGGGGTACCGGCAGCTCATGGCCACGATCGCGATGGGCTCGCGTTCGCGGGCCTCCATCTCGCGCAGACGCTTGCCGGTGCGGTGCAGATCCGCGGTCACCCGCTTCAGATAGTCGCGGAGCTTTCCCTCGCTCACGGCTCAGCTCCCTTCCCAGGACCGCACTTGGCGAACCGGCCTGCCTCACGCTGGCGACCACGACGGCTCGAATCCTTCGCTCACTGATCGCATTCTGTGGGCGTCGACCGGCCCTTCGGGGCGGCGGCCGGTGACTCTAAGAGAACCCCTAGGACGAGGTCGGCCTGCCTCGACCGGCGATTCCCTAGAGTTCCTCCGCCGCGCTGGCTCGCTGCGTGCTCTTCGTGCTGGGGTGAGGGCCGATCGGCCTGTGGCCCGAACAACGCGCCACCGCAGGGCCGTAGGAGAGGGGAGGCATGAAGGTGCCGCAGGAAACATCCGATGCCGTACGCGAGGAGTCCTCGCCGATGACGGCACTCGACGTCACGGCGCCACCGGAGATCGATCTGGACGGAGGCGCCTCACTGCTCGCGTGGCTCCGCCGGATGCGGGACGAGCAGCCGGTGTGGCGGGACGACAAGGGCAATGTCCATGTCTTCCGGCACCGGGACATCCAGCGGATCGTCTCCCAGCCCGCCGCGTTCTCCTCCGACACGGTGACGTCGCTGTCGGGCGGCGAGCGTGAACCTCCGGGCGGCACGCTGCTCCTGCTCGACCCTCCTCGGCACGGGAAGATGCGCCGCCTGGTCAGCCAGGCGTTCACGGCGAAGATGATCAGCGATCTCACACCGCAGATCACCGATGTGGCGACAGGCCTGGTCGACGACATCGACTCGGACCGCTTCGACCTGGTGGAGGCGCTGGCCAACCCGCTGCCCGTCATCGTGATCGCCTCGATGCTGGGGGTGCCGATCTCCGACCGGCATCTCTTCCAGGGCTGGGCGGACGACCTGCTGACGATCGACCCCACTGCCCCGGACGGCCCTGCCGCCTTCGGCCGGCTGGTCGGGGAGCTGGACGCGTATCTGCGCGCGCATGTCACGGCCCGCCGCCGCGCACCCCACGACGATCTCATCGGCACCCTGGTACGCGCCGAGGTGGACGGCGAGCGGCTCAACGACGACGACGTGGTGAGCTTCGCCGCGCTCCTGCTGCTCGCCGGGCATGTCACCACATCCGTGCTGCTCGGCAATATGCTCCTCAGCCTGAACACCGAGCCGCAGCGCTGGGGCGAACTTCGGACCGACCGTTCGCAGATCCCGGCCTACATCGAGGAAGTGCTGCGCTGCCGCCCCCCGTTCCTGAAGATCGAGCGGGTGCCGACCGCGGACACGGAGATCGCTGGGGTGCCGGTCGCCGCGAACACGATGATGCATCTGTGGCTGCTGTCGGCCAACCGCGACGAGCGGGTCTTCGACGATCCGGACCGCTTCGTGCCGCTCCGGCCGAACGCCCGTCAGGTGGCTTTCGGCCACGGCATCCACTACTGCCTGGGCGCTCCGCTCGCCCGGCTTGAGGGGCGGATCGCGCTCAACCTGATGCTCGACCGGTTCTCCGCGGTCCGGCTGGACCGCGACGCGCAACTTTCCTACTACGAGAACAGGGTCAACGTCTTCGGTCTGCGGCGACTGCCCCTGGCGTCCCAGCGGGCGTGACCCCGCCGCCCCGGGTCCGGGGCGCACAGTCACGCGCGGCCGCTGTCCCCATCCCAGTCGGAGGAGTCATGGTTTCCGAGCCTGCTCAGGATCCCGCCTACATACCCAAGACACCGGTGGTCCCCTACAAGCGCACCTGCCCGTTCGATCCGGCAGCCGAGTACAGCCGGCTGCGCGAGGAGGATCCGATCAGCCCGGTGTCGTTCGACCTGTCACCGGGCCGCAAGGACGGGTGGCTGATCACGCGGCACGAACATGTGCGGCAGATCATGACCGACCACCGGTTCAGCCACCGCAACGAGCTGCTGGCGCTGGTGCACTCGCCGCCCTTCGAGGTGGAGAACTACGATCCGCAGCCGTCCGCGCCGGGCAACTTCGTCCGCATGGACGCACCGGACCACACCCGTTACCGGCGGCTGCTGACGGGCTTCTTCACCGTCCGCAGAATCCAGGAGTACGAGCCCAGACTCGAAGCGATCATCGACGGCGTGCTGGACGAGATGGCGGAGATGGAACCGCCCGTCGACCTGGTCAAGGCGTTCGCTCTGAAGATCCCGGCCAGGTCGACCTGCTCGGTCATGGGCGTATCGGAGAGCGACCTGGTCACTCTGGCCGAGCACTTCGATGTGATCATGCGCATCGACTACACCCTCGAAGAGTTCATCCACCACAACACGGGTCTGAACACGACTCTGGAACGGATGATGCGCGAGCGGTTCGCCGCCGAGCCGGGTGACGACCTCCTGAGCCGGCTCATCGCCACCGGCGAACTGACCGAGGAGGAGATGGCGAACATCGCGTGGATCGCCATCGGCGGGGCCCTGGACACCACGCCGAACATGCTGGCGCTGGGTACGTTCGCGCTGCTCGAGCATCCCGAAGAGCTGGCCAAGCTGCGGGCGAATCCGGAGCTGATGGGCAGCGGGGTGGAGGAGTTGCTGCGCTATCTGACCATCTCTCACTTCGGAGCGAGCCGGACGGCGCTGGAGGACGTCGAGATCGACGGCGTGAAGATCGAAAAGGGACAGACGGTGGTGCTGTCCCTTCCGTCGGCGAACCGCGACGCCGAGTACTTCGAGGACGCGGACACGCTCGATGTGACCCGCCCCGCGCGCAGACACCTGGCTTTCGGCTTCGGTATCCACCAGTGCCTGGGGCAGCACCTGGCGCGGGCGACCCTGCGAATCGCGTTCCAGAAGCTCTTCGACCGGTTCCCCGATCTGAGACTGACGGTACCGGCGTCACAGGTGCCGCTCCGGGAGAAGGCCATGCACTACGGCGTGTACGAACTGCCGGTGACCTGGGGGTAGTTCCCGTCCGACAGGCCCCGTTCATGCGGCCGCCCCCTCACCGATCGGTGGGGGGCGGCCGCATGAACGGCCCCTTCGCGCGGGGCCGTTCCGTTCCCCGGTCAGGCCTTCACGACCCTCCGAGCTCGTTCTCGATGAAGTCGAACAGCTCGTCGTCCGACGCCTTCTCCAGCCTGTTCTCCAGCCTGTTCTCCGGCCCCGGATCCTGGTCCTCGGACAGGCTGTCGAGCCGGGCCATGAGCCCCTGCAGCCGACTGCGCAGCGACGCCCTGGCCTCCGTATCGTCCATGATCGGTTCGATCTGCGCCTCCCACGCGTCGAGCCGGTCGAGCACCGAGCCGTTGCCCAGCTGCTCCTCCACCGCGGGTGCCAGCCTGCCGAGCAAGTGGTCGGCCAGTCCGGTGGGTTCCGGGTAGTCGAACAGCAGAGTCGCGGGCAGCCTGGTCCCGGTCACGGTGCCGAGCCGATTGCGCAGCTCGACCGCGGTCAGCGAGTCGAAGCCCAGCTCCAGGAAGCCGCGGTCGGGGTCGACCGCGTCTGCCGAGGCATGCCCCAGGACCAGAGCGGCCTGGCTCAGGACGGCATCGAGCACCGTCTGGCGCCGGTCCGCTTCCGGCAGCCCGGCGAGCCGGGTGCCGAGCTGCTCGGCTTCCGCAGCGGGGGCCGGACGGCCGGCAGAGGACCGGGGCAGTTTCCGCGCCAGCGACCGCAGCAGATGCGGAACGTCTCCGGCAGCGGCACGCAGCACCGCCATGTCGAGCCTGGCCGGGGCAAGGAACGGCTCGCCCGTGGCGAGCGCGGCATCGAGCAGAGCCAGTGCCTGGTCCGACGGCATGGGACGAACGCCGCCCCTGGCCATCCGGTGGAGGTCGGCCTCGTCCAGTTTGGTGGTCATGCCGCTGCGCTCGGCCCACAGGCCCCAGGCAAGGGACACGGCAGGCCGGCCCGCCGCCCGCCTGGCGTGGGCGAAGGCGTCGAGGAAGGCATTGGCCGCCGCGTAGTTGCCCTGGCCGACCCCGCCGAAGGTTCCGGCGAGAGAGGAGAACAGGACGAAAGCCTCCAGGTCGAGGTCGCGCGTCAGCTCGTCCAGGTGGAGTACGGCGTCGGCCTTGGCACGCAGCACCGCGTCCATGCGCTCCGCGGTCAGCGAGCCGATGACGCCGTCGTCGAGGACGCCCGCGGTGTGGACCACGGCGGTGAGCGGACTCTCGGGGGATACGGAGGCCAGCAGCCGGGCGGTCTCGGCCCGGTCGGCGACGTCGCAGGCGGCGAGTTCGACGTTCGCGCCCAGCTCGCTCAGTTCCTTCTCCAGTTCGCGCATCCCTGCGGCCTCTGGCCCTCTGCGGCTGGCGAGCAGTAGGTTCCGCACGCCGTGCGCCGTCACCAGGTGACGGGCGACGAGGCGGCCGAGCAGGCCACTGGCCCCGGTGATGAGCACCGTGCCTCCGGCGCCGACCGCACCGAGGCCCCCGAACGGCTCGGCCGCCGGGGCCCGTACCAGGCGCGGCACACTGGCGGCACCCTCGCGCAAAGCGATCTCGGGTTCACCGGTCGCCAGGGCGGCGGACAGCGAGGCGACGGACTGGGCCGTTCCGTCGTGGTCGAGGAGGGCGAAACGGCCCGGGTTCTCGGCCTTGGCGGTGCGGATCAGGCCCCAGACGGCGGACTGCGGCAGCCCGGGCACAGCGGCGCCGGTCATGGTCGCCACGGCGTTCTGGGTGCACATCACGAGCCGCGACCCGCTGAATCTGTCGTCCTGGAGCCATGCCTTGGCGACGTCCAGTGCGTGGTGCACGGCCCGGCGGGTGGCCTCGGCCGTGTCGCCCTGGGCCTGCGGGCAGTTGACGAGCACCGTTGCGGGCACCGGGGCCCCGGCGGTGACGGCCTCGGCCAGTTCGGCCAGGTCCTCGTACCGGCCGCCGTCGGCGTCGGGCACGTGCGGTACGGCACCGATGCCGACCACCGCGTACGGCTCGCGCGCGCTGCCGGCCAGCGGCAGTTCCTCCCACTCCATCCGGTACAGGCTGTCGGATTTCGGTCCGGCGGCGGCCAGCACCGCGGGGTCGACCGGCCGCAGTACGAGCGCCGGTATCGCGGCGAGCCAGGCACCCGACGCGTCCGCCAGCTGCACGCCGAAGGTGTCCTCTTGCTGCCGGACGAGGTGGACCCGCAGGGTGTCCGGGCTCGCGGCCGGCGCCGCGGTGACCTGCCGGAAGCTGAACGGCAGCACGGCGCGTTGCGTGTCGGGTGCGGCAAGCGCGACCGTGTGCAGAGCGGCGTCCAGCAGCGCCGGGTGGAGGACGAAGCCTGCCTCATGGTGCTGCTGGGGCAGTGTCACTTCGGCGAACACCTCGTCGCCCTTGCGCCAGGCGGCGCGCAGGCCGCGGAAGGCCGGTCCGTAGGCGAAGCCGTTCGCGGCCGTCCGCTCGTACAGGTCCGATACGTCGACCGGGTCCGCGCCCGGCGGGGGCCAGGCGCTGAGATCGGCGAGGGCCTGGGCCTCGGGCGGGCCCTCGGCCAGGGTGCCGTCGGCGTGCCGGGTCCAGGGGGTGTCCTCCTGGTCCGCGCGTGTCGCGGGTCGCGAGTGCACGCTGACCGTGCGCCGGCCCGCCTCGTCCGCGTCACCGACGGTGAGTTGGAGCTGTACCGTGCCGTCCTCCGGCAGCACGAGCGGGGTCTCGATCGTGAACTCCTCGACGTGGCCGGCGCCGATCCGTTCGCATGCCTGCAGCGCCAACTCCAGGAAACCCGTGCCGGGGAAGAGCAGTGTGCCGTCCACAGCGTGGTCGGCCAGCCATGGCTGGCGCCCTACGGAGAGCACTCCGTTGAACAGGGCGCCGTCGGAACCGGCGAGCGGCACGGCCGCCCCGAGCAGCGGATGGCCCGCCGCTTCCAGTCCCGCGGCCAACATGTCCTCCAGGTTCGCGGCGGCCTCCAGCCAGTACCGCTGCCGCTGGAACGGGTACGTCGGCAGCAGCACGCGCCGGGCGCCCGAGTGCTCGAAATAGGCGTCCCAGTCAGGGCCGTGGTCCCGCAGATGCAGATGGGCCAGCGCCGTGGTGACCGACTCCGGCTCGCCCTGGTCGCGGCGCAGCAGGGCGACGAGCGCGACCCCGTCCGCTGTCAGGCACTCGTCCGCCATGGCCGTGAGCACCCCGGAGCCGAGCTCCACGAATGTCGTCGCACCCATCTCTTCCAGGGTCCGGGTCCCGTCGTGGAACCGGACGGCCTGACGCACGTGGCGCACCCAGTAGTCGGGGCTGCACAGCTCGTCCGTGGTGGCCTGGCGCCCCGTGACGTTGGAAATGACCGGCACAGTAGGCGGCTCGTAGCTCAACTCGGCTGCGACGGCCGCGAACTCGTCGAGCATCGCGTCCATGTGGGCCGAGTGGAAAGCGTGGCTGACGCGCAGACGCTTGGTCCTGTGTCCCGCGGCGGCCAGTTGGCGGGCGACCTCGGTGACGGCGTCCTCGTCACCGCTGATGACGGTGGCGGCCGGTCCGTTGAGGGCCGCGATCACCACCCCGCCCTCGTACGGTTCGAGGAGCGGCAGCACGTCCTCCTCGGCGGCCTGCACGGACACCATGGCGCCGCCGGCCGGCAGGGCCTGCATCAGCCGGCCGCGTGCGGCGACCAGGCGGCAGGCGTCGTCCAGGGACAGCACCCCCGCGACATGCGCCGCGGCGAGTTCGCCGATCGAGTGGCCGAGCAGCACGTCCGGGCGCACCCCGTAGCTTTCGAGCAGCCGGAAGAGGGCGACTTCGAGGGCGAAGAGACCGGCCTGGGTGTACACGGTCCGGTCGAGCAGGTCCGCCTCGGGCGTACCGGGCTCGGCGAACAGCACGTCGCGCAGCGGCCGGTCGAGGTGGGTGTCAAGGTGCGCGCAGGCCGCGTCGAGAGCGTCGGCGAAGGCGTCGAAGGTCGCGTACAGGCTCCGACCGGTCTCCGCTCGCTGTGATCCCTGCCCGGGGAAGAGGAAGGCCAGCTTGCCGGGGCGGGCGCGGTCCACGGAGGCCCGCGGGTGCTCGTGGCCTTCGGCGAACGCCCTGAGCGCGTCGGTCAGTTCGGCAAAACCCGTACCGAGGATCGCTGCCCGGTCCTCGAACCCGGCGCGCGAGGTGGCCAGAGACATGGCTATGTCGGCAGGCGCGAGGCCCTCGTTGTGCGTGATGTGCTCCAGCAGCCGCTGGGCCTGTGCCCGCAGCGCCGTGGCACCGCGCGCGGACAGCAGCCAGGGGACGACGGTTGCCGAGGCGGACCGCTCCGGAGTACAAGGCGGCGGCGTCCCGCCGGACTCGGTGACATCCGGCTCGGGCTCCTCGAGGATCACATGCGCGTTCGTACCGCTGATACCGAAGGCGGAGACCCCGGCTCTGCGCGGGCCGTTGCCCGACGTCCACTCCTGCCGCTCGTTCAGCAGCCGCACATTCCCCGCCGACCAGTCGATGTGCGGTGACGGCTGCTCGGCGTGGAGCGTGCGCGGGAGTACGCCGTGCTGCAAGGCCTGCACCATCTTGATCACCCCTGCGACGCCGGCCGCCGCCTGGGTGTGCCCGATGTTCGACTTGATCGCGCCGAGCCACAACGGGCGGCCCTCGGGCCGTCCTTGACCGTAAGTGGCGATGATCGCCTGGGCCTCGATCGGGTCGCCGAGCTGCGTGCCGGTACCGTGCGCCTCGACGACGTCGACGTCCCATGTCGACAGTCCCGCGTTGGCCAATGCCTGCCGGATGACGCGCTGTTGGGACGGCCCGTTGGGTGCCGTCAGGCCGTTGGACGCGCCGTCCTGGTTGACGGCCGTGCCCTTGACGACGGCCAGCACCGGGTGTCCGAGCCTGCGTGCCTCGGACAGCCGCTCCAGCAGGACGACGCCGACACCCTCTGCCCAGCCGGCGCCGTCGGCGTCCGCCGAGAACGCCTTGCAGCGCCCGTCGGGGGCGAGCGCCCGCTGCCTGCTGAACTCGATGAAGGTCTGCGGGGTCGAGATCACCGTCACGCCGGCCGCCAGTGCGAGCGTGCACTCGCCGGACCGCAGGGCCTGGGTCGCCAGATGCAGCGCGACCAGCGACGACGAGCACGCCGTGTCCACCGTGACGGCCGGTCCCTCCAGCCCGAAGGTGTACGCGATACGGCCGGAGGCGACGCTGCTCGCGCTGCCCGTGGCCAGATATCCCTCCAGGCCTTCCGGCGCCGTGTGCGCCCGGGAACCGTAGTCGTTGTAGTTCGAACCGACGAAGACCCCGGCCTCGGTGCCGCGGAGCATGACCGGGTCGATCCCCGCCCGTTCGATCGCCTCCCAGGAGGTTTCCAGAAGGAGCCGCTGCTGAGGATCGATCGCGACCGCCTCGCGCGGCGAGATCCCGAAGAACGCTGGATCGAAGTGGTCCGCGTCGTAGAGGAACCCGCCGTCGCGAGCGTAGAAGGTGCCGGGCTTGTCGGGGTCCGGGTCGTAGAGCCGCTCGATGTCCCAGCCCCGGTTGGTGGGGAAGCCCGAGATGGCATCGGCGCCCTCGTCGAGCAGCCGCCACAGCTCCTCGGGCGAGTCGGCCTTCCCCGGATAGCGGCAGCTCATCCCGACGATGACGACCGGATCATCGTCCATCGAGACGACAGGTGCGGTCGGATCCACGATCTCTGGCGTCGTCCCGAAGAGTCCGTCATACAGGAACGCCGTGAGCGCGTCCGCCGTCGGATGGTCGAAGACCAGCGTGACGGGCAGCCGGAGCCAGGTTGCCTCGGAGAGCCGGTTGCGCAACTCCACGGCGGTGAGCGAGTCGTAGCCCAGTTCGCGGAACGCCCGGTCGGCGGGGATCGCGTCAGGCCGGTCGTAACCGAGTACGGCGGCGGCCGCCTTCCGTACGTCGTCCAGCAGCGCCGCACGGCGCTCGGTGGGCGACAGTTCGCGCAGGCGGACGACGAACGGCGGTGCGTCGTCCCGCACAGCAGCCTCCTTGGTCCCGCCGCTGTCCGTAGCCTGGGCCTCGGGCAGCTCGCGCAGGGCGGCCACCAGCCGGGCTGTGGCCTTTTGCCAGTCGACGTCCGCGACGATCAGGAACGTCTCGTCTTCGTCCAGGGCGGTCTGCAGGGCGGCGATGGCCAGGTCGGGATCCATCGGCGGCACCCCGTCACGACGGAACCGCTGTGCCAGCTCTTCGTCCACCATGCCGCCGCCGCTCCAGGCGCCCCAGGCGATCGAGGTCGCGGGAAGGCCCTCGGCGCGGCGCTGAAGGGCGAGCGCGTCCAGGTACGCGTTCGCCGCCGCGTAACTGCCCTGTCCGGGACCGCCGAGCGTGCCCGCCATGGAGGAGAACAGGACGAACGCGGACAGGTCCAGGTGCCGTGTCGCCTCGTGCAGCGCGAGCGCGGCACCCGCCTTGGGCCCCAGTACGCCCTGGGCCCGGTCCGGGGTGAGCATGTCGATCACACCGTCATCGATGACTCCGGCGGTGTGCACCACAGCCGTGAGCGGCTGGTCCTCGGGCAGACTCCCGACGAGCGCCTCCACCGCCGCGCGGTCGGCGACGTCGCACGCCACCACGGTGGCACTCGCCCCGAGTTCCGCCAGTTCCCCGACCAGCACAGAGGCGTCCGGCGCCGCGGAGCCTCGACGGCTGACGAGTACGAGATGCTCGGCGCCGTTGCGGGCGAGCCAGCGGGCGACGTGCCCGCCCAGTGCGCCCGTGCCACCGGTGACCAGGACGGTGCCGTGGGGGCGCCAGCCCTCGCCGGCCGGCCGGTCTCCCGTGAGCGACCGCAGCATCCTGCGGGCGAAGACCCCGGAAGCACGCAACGCCACTTGGTCCTCGCCCAAGTCCTGCGCCAGCAGCGCGACCAGCCGTCGCCCGGCCCGTTCGTCCAGCTCGCTCGGCAGGTCGACGAGGCCGCCCCACCGCTGCGGGTACTCGAAGGCCGCGATCCTGCCGAGCCCCCACGCCATCGCCTGCATCGGGTGGTCGAGGGCATCGGCACGGTTGACCGACACCCCACCACGGGTCGCGCACCACAGCGGGGCGTCGATCCCGGCGTCACCGAGAGCCTGCAGAAGTGACGTCATCAGGACCAGACCTGCGGGAAGTGAGTCCGTGGCGGTCCACGGCTGTTCCTCCAGGGCCACGAGGGACAGCACTCCGGTGATCGTGTCGGCCGTCTCGGCCTCGGCCCGCAGCCGGGTGGCGAGCCATTCCCGGCCGGAGTCCGCTGTGCCGACGATCAGGGTCCTGGTGCGCGCGGCGCCCGACCGGAGCGCGCGGACGGCGTCCTGGACGAGGTGGGTGTCCTGGTGGCCTTCGGGGACGACGACCAGCCAGGTGCCGTCCAGGCTGGTACGCGCGGGCTCCGGCTGGGGGCGCCACGCGATGGAGTAGCGCCATCCGTCGACCGTGCTCCGTTGCTGCCGCTGTCTGCGCCACAGCGAGAGCGCGGGCAGGAGCTCCCGCAGCGCGCGCCGGTCGGACAGGCCCAACGTCCCCGCCAGACCTTCCAGGTCTTCGCGTTCGACGGTGTCCCAGAATCCGGCGTCAACGAATCCCGAAGTGGCCGTCTCGGCCGTGGACTTGCGTGACTCCAGCCAGTAACGCCGGTGCTGGAAGGCGTAGGTGGGCAGGTCCACGACCCGGGGCCGGTGCGCGGCGAACGCCGGTGACCAGTCGACCTCCACGCCGTGCACGAACAGGTCGCCCAGCGAGGTGTAGAACCGGGCCATGCCGCCGTCGTCTCGGCGCAGGGTGCCGGTCACGACCGCTTCGGCGCCAGCGGCCTCGACCGTCTCCTGCACCGGCACCGTAAGGACGGGATGCGGGCTGACCTCGACGAACACCCGGTGGTCCTCGGCCAGCAGGGTGCGGAGTGCGGGCTCCAA
>NZ_JBVHDR010000030.1:0-36163 GCF_055563295.1 Streptomyces sp. NPDC002868
CAAGGCGATACAAAGGGAAACGGCTTCTGGCACAAGGGAGTTCCCTACGGCGCAAAGAGGGGACGCCCTCCGGCCCAGGGGTGCCCCCTGGGCCGACTCAGCCCACGGTGACGACGTGGGATTCCGCATCGCGCGTTCCCTCGTGCGCTGATCCACGCTGTGTGCATGACCGCTTCCCGTGCGCCGTACCAGATCACCTGAGACCAGAGGCGAATCGGACCAGATCACTTGAGACGCAGACCATATCGACGGAGACGGGACAGCCACAGACAGAACCGCCTGGGAACCCCGTGTCCCTTCTCATTTGATCTTGCCGCCGGGCGACGCCCTGACCTGCGACGAGACAACCTCAGGTGAGACACCGCCTCCGCCATGTCTCACCTGAAGTTGTCCGTCAGCCGCGCTTTCTTGAGGGCTCGAGCCGCTGTAGGGTCTACCCGCCTACGGCAGAGGCCGACTCGCTGGCCAGCGGCTTCTTTGCTGTCTCACAGTGACGGCGCAAGGCTCCGTCTCACGATCCTGTGGCACTTCCTCGATGCTCCGGCCGATGCCCCGAACCGGCGGCCAGCTAACCCGTGCAGGCTACGCGTTCCGCGCGTCGGCGAGCTTGTCCAGTTCGCGCATCGCCTCGGCGTGGGCGCTCATCCGGCTACTCACACTGCCGCTCGTGAAGAGCGCCACACCAGCGACCGACACCGGCACGGACAGCCCGAGCACCGCCAGGGCTTCAGGCCAGTCGCGTTCGTTCTGACACCAATCACGCCTTTGCAGGCCTTCGTTGGCCGTACCAAACTCGGTCAACAAGCGTGACTCGCACTCCGCGGGGTAACGGTCGCCGGGCTCCTCATCGACCTCGTACGGCGTGAGCAGCAACAGGGCACACCATGTCCACTGGAGCGCCGCCACAGCCAACAGACCGATACCCCAGGCGCGTATCCGCCGGGCCGAGTCGCGGAAGTCGAGGTCGTACTCACGTGATCGCATGGCGGACGAATCTAGCAGCGGGGTTATCGCAGCTAGGCAGGCGCCCGCCAGGCTCCTCCCTGAGTCCGTCTCACGTGACGTTGTCTCTGGCGTGCGAACCGAACAAGGTCAGGTGAGACGGAGGCAAGGTGTCATGAGACGAGACACCCCGCCCCCGCAGGTCACAGGCGGCATGGTGCGCGTGGGAGGGGAGTTTGCCCCGCCCGACATCCCGATGGTCACGGTGAGAACGGTCTTCATCCAGACAGCTCCAGCTACCAGTACAGCGGCCCTGGACCATCCTGAGCAAGCCACCGTGATCACCGGCCGTAGGTTCCCAAACACCTGAGGGGGCCAGGTGCTCCGCGTCGTTGCTCCGGAACTGGGCGACGGTGTGGTCGTGCTCGCGGCCAGTGAAGGCCCGCACGTGTGCGGACTGCAGTTTGGCCTCGTCGAGCACGGATGACCACCACACGTACCAGAGCGTTCCGACAGCGGTGTCGGGGTCGGCGTCCTTGCGTGCCAGGTCGTCGAGGAGGGGTCCCAGGCCTGCGGCTTCCAGCCGGTCGGTGAGTTGGTTGAGTTCAGGCATCTGCAGCAGGGTGTGGCGGTCGCTGTCGAGTTGTTGGATTGCCTGGGCGACTTCCTCTGTGGGTCTTGCCTCCCAGTCTTCGAGCCGGGCGCACATGGCTACAGCGGCCAGCTGGTTGTGCAGCTGGGCGAATTGCTCGAGTGCCTGCGCAACGCCGGGGACGGCCGAGGGGCTGGTCCCAGTTGTGGAAAGCGACTGCCAGTGAGTGCTCTGCTCTGCTGCCAGGGCGAGTTCGGTGTGAAGCGCTCGGCGATCTCGCAGGCCGTCACGGCGCAGAGTCCGCGCCTTCTTGACGAGGGAGCGGCGTCGCCACCAGCCGATGGGGTGGCCGTTTTCGGTGCGCCAGGCGCGGCTTGCGGTGGCGGCGACAAGGTGTGGGAGGTCGGTGCCGAACACGTCCTCATGGAAGCCGTCCAGGCTGCGGGCGACTTGTTGCAGGAGGGTGAGGAGTTCGTACCAGCCGCTGATGTCGGAGGCTGGGCGCAAGCCAGCCGCGACGACCAGAGCCTCCATGTCACGGCTGGTGTCGCGGAAGGCCGTGCCGACCAGTTGATCCAATCCGTCCAGCACCGGCTGGAGCTCTTCCACCGTACGGGCTCGGGTCTGCGACCAGGGCGACTCACCGCGCCGCATGCTCAAGCCCTGGCGCACGACGAAGTTGCGCAGGTCCTGTTGGGTCTGTCGGAGCGCGGCTCCGTGCAACTGGCGTAGATGTCGGCCTCGCAGTCGCGAGCGTGTGTGGTGGGCGCCCAGGCAGCCCAGCAGTTGAGTCAGGGCTTCATGTGCGCTGACCTGCCACGGGGCGTGGCGTTGCTGAAATTCGTCCACATGGCGGCGGGCCTGGTCGCGGTAGTGCTCCAGGTGTGCGTGCAGGTCGCCTTGCCGCGGCGGTGCTTCTTGTCCGGCTCGCTCCAGGCTTTCCTGCAACTGCTGTGCGATCTGACGCCGGTTGAGCTTGTTTCCGTGGAGGTCGAAGACGAGACCGTCGAGGTCGACGTGAGCCATACGGTCGGTGACGGCTTCGATGGCGGCGCGTTTCTCAGCGACGAAGAGTACGCGCTTGCCTTGTGCCGAGAACGCGGCGACGAGGTTGGCGATGGTCTGGCTCTTGCCTGTGCCTGGAGGGCCTTCGATGACAAGATGCTCGCCGGCCAGGGCAGTGCTGATGACTTGCTGTTGAGAGGCATCGGCATCGTGGACGAGGAACTCCGATCGGGGCGGGATCTCGTCGGCACCGGCCGGTTCCTGTGCCGATGTGCCGTGAGACAGGGACCGCGTTGCCGGTCCACCGCGTGCAGCACGGAAAGCCACGCGGGCGACCGAGCGGCGGACATGCCCGTGGCCCGGACCTCAGGTCCGGGCCACCGGGTTGCCGTCTGCATGACGGCGATGTTGTGCTACTTGTGGGGCGGAATGGCCGCGGCCGCGCCCCAAGCGCTCGGCGCCGCGCTGAACATCTCGGTGCTGCCTGGAAGTTGAGGATCCGCCGGAACATGGCCAGTCTGCCGTGCTGGTGGAGCGGGGGCGAAGACAAGGACGAGCGCTGCGGCGATCCGAGTCCGGGGCGCCGGGGAGTCGTCGCCTCTCGGTGTGCCAGGCGTCCATGTCGGCCTGCTGACACTGCTCGATGGTTCGGCCGCGGGCGGGGAGCCAGGCGAGGAAGGCAGCCGCCTGGGTGATCTGCTGTTTGGTGTGGTTGGACTGGGAGCGTCCCAGGGGAGCCTTCTCGGCCTTGGTTCTGAGGCGTCGCATCTGCTGCCAGGTGGCGATGCGGTGCAGAAGCCGGTGGTGTTCGGGCTCCCCGATCGTCGACAGTCGTTCGGTCAGCCAGCGCTGGTAGAGCAGAATTTGCCTCTACCGCGGTAGGACGCCGCTGTCGATCAAGAGGTCCCGCAGGTGGGCGACGGTTCGCCAGGGTGTTTCCTGATGTGGGTCGTTGTCTAGGAGAGCTTCGCGCGGAGGATTCAGTGTGGGCTCGGTTCCTGCCGCGCGGGCTCATGTTCTGTGCCGGCGCTGGCGGTTCTGGGTGCGATGAACCGTGTGGCCGCGAGCGCGAGGACCAGCATCCCGGCGCAGACGTGGCTGGAGACTTCGAGCGCCGTGGCCATGGCCTCGCGTGCGGCGTCCGCGGCCGCTGCCGTCTGTGGGGCGTTGGAGAGTGAGGGGATCACCGATCCGGCGCTCTGGGATGCGAGTGCGCTGAGCTGTTCGGCGTCCCGGTCCGAGAGCCCGGTGCTTGTGAGGCGGTCGCGGAGGCTGGAGGTGAGGGTGCTGAAGAACAGCGTTGTGAGTACAGCGATGCCGAGCGCGGCGCCCAGTTCGCGTGCCGCGCTCTGGATGCCCGACCCCTGTCCGGCGCTCTCGGCGGGTACGTCCACCAGGATGACGTTGGTGACTTGCGCCGTGGCGAACCCGACGCCGATGCCGTAGATGAACAGTGCGGTCGCGATCAGCCAGCAGGTGCTGTCGGTTGCGGCGATCAGTCCCAGCATCACCAGACCGGCGGCCTCCAGGAGCAGACCGATCCGTACCTGCGCCAGTGCGGAAGCGGTCATTGAGAAGCTCGCGCCGCTGGCGCAGAAACTGCCTGCGGCGAGGGCGACGAGCGCGAGCCCGGCTTGGAACGCGCTGTAGTCCAGAGCGAACTGCAGCCACAGCGGCATCACCGCGATGATGCCGAACTCGCCGAGGCCGACGAAGAGCGTCACGACGTTGCCGTTGCGGAAGGAGGGGATGGAGAGCAGCCGCACGTCCATCAGCGGCTCGTCATTCTTGCGGCCGAGCGCTGCCTGCCGGCGCCAGAACGTGAGCAGGACCAGGGCCGATACGAGGAAGGCGACGAGGACTGGAGAGGGACCGGCGCTCCACGAGAGCCTGCCGATGGACAGGGGCTCGGTGGTGATCAACCAGCCGTGGGTGCGTCCTTCGATCAGGGCGAATGCCAGAGAGCCGAGTCCGATCGCCGACAGGACGCCGCCGGGGCTGTACTGGTACGACTTGGTGAGCTTGCCCGCCACCTCTTCACCCAGAACCTGGTCCGGCAGCCCCAGACAGGTGTAATCGGTGGCCTACCCTCCGCGGTCTTGCTCACGGCGCGGTCCAGCGGGTCGAAGGTGTGCGTCGCGCTCCGCTCGATCACCTCTCCGCCCAAGGTGACCGACTCCTGCCGGCCGAACGGGTCGTTGTTGTAGCTGAAGGACGTGCCGCCATTCCTTGACGAGAGCAGCTTGGGCGGATTCTCACGTGCGCTGGCGGTGGGTACAGCATCGGAGCAGCAACTGCGTGAATCGCTTATGTCCCGCTGTTGCGCAATTCGCCGATGGCGAGGCTTGGCAGCGCACACATGATGGAAGCTCCTGTTCCGACACACTCTCATCCCCCTTCACCCGTTGCTCTTCGGGCGCCCGTAAAGGACACACACCAGCGCCATAGGCAGGGAGGCGTACATGGACGCCGCAGTACTAGTCGCGGGTGCCGGCCGGGCAGGGCTCGCCGTCCCTGAACAGAATGCGCGGCCCAGGCGACGCGCCGAGCCCCTGTGGGTCGATGCCCTTGGTGACGATGCATCAGCGTGGTTCGTGCGGTGCGTCAGGCGGTTCGTACGTTCGACTGGCTGCTGGCCTCACACGCCGCGCGCCCCGCTGCCTGGCGGCGATCAGGGGATGCGCACCGGCATCCAAGACTCGGTGGAACTGCGCTGGAAGCCGCCGTTATCCGTGGCAACGTCCCCGAAGAGGCAGCCGGCCGTGCGGATGACGCCCATGCTGCGCCGTGCCGCCGCTGGGTGGGCAGACCGAGGTGGACATGCCACCTCAATCCCTCATGAGAACGGTCCCGCTGCTCCGTTCGCTGGGCCAAGCCGTTCTGATCCGACCCTGGCCACGTTGCCTCGGTGCCGGACAGCGAGGAAGCCCTGCTTATCACGCCGAAGCGCTGTTTTGGCGCCTCAGAGCCAGATCCCCTAAGCAGATCTGGAGAAACTCAGCGAAGGAGACGAGACCGTTATGCACAGCAACTTGATCGTAGGACGGGTGGATTCCGGCGACACTGCGGCCCGCCATTCCCCCGTCGAAGCCATGGTCACGCGCCTCTACAACTGGGAGGCGCGCTCATGACCGGGCGGCGGGTGGCTGTAACCGGGGTCGGAGTCCTGGCGCCGGGCGGCAGCGGTGTCAAGGACTTCTGGAGCCTGCTGAGCGAGGGCCGGACAGCGACGCGAAGAATCACCTTCTTTGACCCATCGCCGTTCCGGTCCCGTGTTGCGGGGGAGATCGACTTCGTCCCCGAAACGCATGGGCTGGGCCCGCAGGAGATTCGGCGCATGGACCGGGCAGCGCAGCTCGCCGTGGTCACTGCGCGGGAGGCGGTGACCGACAGCGGTGTGGATCTGTCCGCGCTGGACCCGCACCGCATTGGGGTGACCATCGGCAACGCAGCGGGAGCCACCACGCGGTTCGAGGCAGAGTACCGCGTGGTGAGCGACAATGGGCAACGGCATCTGGTCGACCACGAATATGCCTCCAGGCACCTCTACAACTACTTTGTGCCTAGTTCATTGGCCGCAGAGGTTGCGTGGACCGTCGGGGCTGAGGGGCCGACGTCCGTGGTATCCACCGGCTGCACCTCCGGCCTCGACGCGGTCGGCCTCGCCTGTGAGCTGATCCGCGAGGGCTCCGCCGATGTGCTGATCGCCGGGGCGGCAGACGCGCCGATCTCGCCTATCGCCGTTGCATGCTTCGATGCGATCAAGGCCACGACGACGCACAACGACGATGCCGAGCACGCCTCGCGACCCTTTGATGCCACCCGCAACGGTTTTGTGCTCAGTGAGGGCTCCGCGGCCTTCGTCCTGGAAAACCTGGAGAGCGCCAGGCGGCGCGACGCCCACATCTACGGCGAGATCGCCGGATTCGCCACCCGGTGCAATGCCTTCCACATGACCGGATTGCGGCCGGACGGCCGGGAATTGGCCGAAGCCATCCGCACGGCGCTGGCGGAGGCCCGGCTGGGCCCGCAGGACATCGACTACATCAACGCGCATGGGGCGAGCACCAAGCAGAATGACCGGCACGAGACCGCAGCCTTCAAGAACAGTCTCGGTGACGACGCCTATCGGACGCCGGTGAGCTCCATCAAATCAATGGTCGGTCACTCGCTCGGCGCGATCGGCTCCATTGAGATCGCCGCGTGCCTTCTTGCCATGGAGCACAACGTCGTTCCGCCCACAGCGAATCTCCATACCCGGGATCCGGAGTGCGACCTGGACTATGTGCCTCTCACCGCCCGTGAGTGGCGGACCGACACGGCGCTCACCGTCGGCAGCGGGTTCGGCGGATTCCAGAGCGCCATGGTGCTGACTACCCCGGGGAGGGGTGCCGCGTGACCTCGTCCGTAGTGGTGACTGGCATCGGCGCCGCGGCACCCAACGGGCTTGGGCTGGCCGACTACTGGGCAGCCGTATGTGCCGGCAAGAGTGGCATCGGGCTCATCACCCGCTTTGATCCGTCGCCCTATCCGGCCTGGCTCGCCGGTGAAGTGCCCGGCTTCGCCGCGAGGGACCATCTGCCGGAGCACCTGCTTCCGCAGACCGACCGTATGACGCGGCTGGCCCTGGTGGCCGCGGACTGGGCTTTGGCCGATGCCGGTGTCAGGCCGGAGGAGTTTCCCGCTTACGACATGGGAGTGGTCACGGCCAACTCCACCGGCGGTGCTGAAGTCGGGCAGCAAGAGCTGGAGAGGCTCTGGACCAAAGGCCGTCGGCACGTCAGCGCATTTCTGTCCATCAGCTGGTTCTATGCGGTGAACACGGGGCAAATTTCCATCTGGAAAGGCCTGCGCGGGCCCGGCGGTGTGCTGGTCAGCGACCAAGCCGGCGGGCTTGACGCCATCGCTCACGCCCGGCGGCAGATCCGCAAGGGTACTCCGCTGATCGTCTCCGGCGGCGTCGATTCCTCGCTCTGTCCCTACGGGTGGGTGTGCCAGCTCGCCAGCGGGCGGGTGAGCACCATCCCGGAGCCGGACCGGGCTTATCTTCCCTTTGACGCGGCGGCATCTGGTCATGTGCCGGGCGAGGGCGGGGCGCTGCACATTCTGGAGGACGGCGAGGCCGCCCGTCGGCGTGGTGCCCGGATCTACGGTGAGATCGCCGGATACGGCTCCACGTTCGACCCGAAGCCCGGCCGCGACCGCTCTCCCGGCCTGCGCGCGGCAATCCACCTGGCCCTTCAAGACGCCGACCTGGCACCCGAGGGGATCGATGTGGTGTTCGCCGACGCGGCTGCGATGCCCGAGCTGGACCGCATCGAGGCCGAGGCAATCAGCGAAGTCTTCGGCCCACACGGTGTGCCTGTCACGGCGCCTAAGACAATGACCGGCCGAGTGAACGCCGGGGCGGGCCCACTGGATCTGGCCGCCGCTCTGCTGGCTATTCGCGACGGACTGATCCCACCCACCGTGAACACCACGCCGGATCCCGGCTACGAACTCGATCTGGTGACGGAGCGGCCACGGCCTGCGACGCTGCGGGCGGCGCTGGTGCTGGCCCGCGGATACGGCGGCTTCAACTCGGCCTTGGTCGTGCGCGGGACGCGCTGAATTCCGCTGAGGTCGAGGTAGCGCATCACGGTGTGCACCCGTCAACCGGAAGGCACAACAGAAGAGGAGCCAAGGAGATATGACCCACCAGACGTTCACCCTTGACGACCTGAGAGTGATTCTGCGCGAGGTAGCCGGGGCGGGCGAGAGCGCCGGCACCGATGGCGACATCCTCGACACCAGGTTTGAGGAGCTTGGCTATGACTCGCTTCTGCTGCTGGAGGCAGAGGTCCGGATCGGGGACAGGTACGGCATAGCGCTCGACGATCCCGGCATCGACCGCGCCCAGACCCCCCGGACAGTGATCGAGACCGTGAACGAGCTCCTCTCCCGCAAGGAAGGCGCTCACACATGACGACCAGCCCGATGCCCCAAGCCGGACCGGCGCCTGCCGCGGCAGATTCTCCCCCGGAGCCTGTGCGCACGGTGGACACCGCAGGCTGCTTCGACCATTCGTGGCGGGAGACTCGCATCATCGACAGACCGGTGGACCGGGTGTACGAGGCACTGCTCCAGGTCGCCGAGTGGCCCCTGCTGCTGCCGCACGTGCAGCAGATCGACGTCACCTATGACGACGGTCAGTACCAGGAGTTCTGGATGACGGTGGCCTCACAGTCCGGCGGTCCATCGGTGCGGGTGCGCTCCATCCGAAACTGCCGGTTCCCGCAGATCGAGTACTTTCAGCCGGAGCCGCCGCGCTTCCTGCGTCATCACGCGGGCATCTGGCGGCTCGCCCCGCACGGCGACAGCGCCGAACCTCCCGCCTGCCGAGTCGAGGTTGTCCATCTGTGGAACCTTGAACCGGGGAGCGCCGCCGAGATGTACCCAGCCGATGACGGCCGTTCCACCGCTCAGCGAGTCGAGGAGGTCCTTGCCAGCCACGCCCGGCTCACGCTGTCGTCCTGGCAAAGTGCCCTGAGCCACGGCGGGATGGGCTGAGCGGGATGCTGGTTTCTGAGCAGCTGACGATGGACGCGCCGATCGAGACGGTGTACGACCTGTTCGTCGATCTGGACCGATGGCCGGAGGTAATCCCCGAGATCGCGCACGTGGACGTCCACTACATGGACGGCTACAACCAGGAGTTCTCCATGACGATGCAGTGGCGGGGCCGCCAGGAGACGGTCCGGGGCGTGCTCTTCTGCCGCGCTCCATACGAGCTGGAACTCGTCCGGATCACTCCGCCGTCAGGCCTGTCACGCATGACGGGGCGGTGGGCGCTCGCAGAGGAGAACGGCCGCACAACTGTGACCGTTAGCCGCGATTTCCGTCTGCTGAACGATGACGCGCCACGGGAGGACGACGAGGAGTCCACAGCGGCGATGATACGCAGCCTGCTACGTCATGGCCTCGAGCTCTTCCGGGAGACCGCTGAACGCGCCCGGCAGCAATGAGGTCAGCTGTCTGGCCTGCAGCCCCGAGCGGTTGCGGGCCAGACCATTGACGGGACATCAGCCGCGCCTGTGCGCCCGCCGACGGCGGGGCAGCGGACAGACGGCTACCCTCGCGGGGTCTCCTGCGGAGCAGCGTCCGTCGGAACAAGGGCGACGACACGTGACCAGCCCGCGCCGGCGCCCGCGACCGCCACGGGGAAGCAGGCGATGGTGAAGCCGGTGGCGCCCGGCAGCCGGTCCAGGCGGGCGAGCTTCTCCAGCTGCAGATACTCTCGTTCCCGGCCATAGAGGTGAGCCGGCCACAGCACGGAGGCGTCTCCGCTCCGTTCGTACTCCTCAATCATGGCGGCCATGGGGCGGTCAAGGCCCCATGCGTCAATGCCAATGGTCTTGACGCCGCGCTCCACCAGAAAGGCGGTGCCGGCCCTGGAAAGCCCCGGGTAGGTGGTCAGATACTCGGCTGAGCCCCACAACCGGTCCGCGCCGGTCCACAGCAACGCGATGTCCCCCGGCGCGAGTTCGTGCTCGGCCGACTCCAGAGCGGCGGCGACATGATCGGCCGTCACCTCCTCGCCCGGCTGGACGTGGCGCACGTCCAGCCGGACGCCCGGCCCGTAACACCAATCCAGCGGCACCTGGTCAATGCTCTTCGCGGGGAGACCGCCGGAGAGCGGGCCATAGTGCAGTGGGGCATCCATGTGCGTGCCGGTGTGGGTGGTAAGCGTGACCGTCTCGTTGGAAATCGCCATACCGCCCGGGAATTCTTCGGGGCCCAGCCGCCCGCGCCCCAACACGGCGGCGCCGGCCCGGTGGTCCAGGACGTCAATGGTGACCGGGGTGGCCTCGCTGGGGGTGGGGCCGGTCACGACGCTCAGATCGATCAGACGCGGGCGGGGGGTGGGCGTTGCCGCCGGGGCCAGAGCGTCTTGGTGGCGTGATGCGTAGGGCATGGAGGTCCTCCAAGGCCGGGGGAAGGTCTGCGAAGGCGGTCAGGGGATGGGAACGGCTTCGATGATGCTGACAGGGGCGGCGGTGTCGACGACTCGGGCCAAGTCGAATCCGGCCTTGGCGAGGAGAGCGTCGTACTCGTCTTTGGTCCGCTCCTGTCCTTGCAGGAGGACGAGCATGGCAAAGTCCTGGGACTTGCTCGTGTGGGGGGAAACGCCAGGGGGAACGAGCAGCTCGATGAGCAGGAGCCGACTGCGGGGACGTGGCCCGTCGGCAGCTGCGGAGAATGTCGACGGCTTGCGCGTCGGGCCAGTTGTGAATAATCCACTTCAGCGGATAGAAGTCGCCCCCGTGCGGTACCTCCTGAAAGAAGTCGCCTGCCACCACCGTGCAGTGGTCGGTCAGCCCATGGTCGGCGAGGCGTTCCCGTGCGGCCTGCGCGACCTGCGGCGCTTCCAGGAGCACACCGGCCGCTTGGCGGCACGACTGCCAGGATCGCGCTGATCAGGGTCCCGTCCCCGCCGCCCACATCGACGATCACCTCGGCCCCGGCGAAGTCATATGCGTTAGCCACAGCGGTGCTGTGTATGCGGCCGGAGTCGGCCATCATGGCGTGGAAGAGGGCAGCGTGGCGGGGGTGGCTCTGCAGATAGCCGTAGAGGGGCTCGCCGTACGTGTGAGAGAACGCCGCGGCGCCGGGGCGCATGGTGTACATGGCATCGGTGAAGACCCGGGTGAGAAGCCGCTCGCAGGCGACCATGATGGCGCGGATCGACTGGGGGGTGATCTTTGCGCAGATGCGCTCCGAGCGGTGTCAGTCCGAATCGGCGTGGTCCGGTTTCCGTGAACACGCCGCTGCTGGCGAGCAGGCGCAGGAGGCTGTGGAGGGCCGTGGGGTCGCTCGACGTTGCCTTCGCAAGGTCGTCGACGTGACGCGGGCCGCCAGCCAGTTGGTCAGCGACTCCCAGCTCGGCCGCGATCTGCAGCGCCCGCGCCTGGATCATGGCATCGTTGAGCTCCAGGAGCTTGTCCGGGCCGACATCCGACTGCTGATCGTCAGTCATGGTCTCCCCTATGGTGGTCACGGTCGATCAGGCCGACCGCAGCGGCGCTGCGCGGCTCAGCATCCACCGTCACGACTTCTGCGGCATCAGCGAATTGCGCACTGATCTCGCATAGGTGGATTGGCTGATGCCCTGGAGACTTTGCGTATAGCCGATGCCCGTTTGCTGCTTCGCCCGTCGGCGTCGGCCAGGAGGGGCTCCGGAGTCTCAGTGGAGATGGGCCTGGCTACTCGCATCTGTGCGCTGGAGAGGGGTGCCAGCCTTGTAGGCCTGCGCCACACGGATCCACCAGGCCAGTTCCGTGTCGATGCTGCCACTTCCGTCCCGGATGCTCTCCTCATCGAGGGGGGCCGCCGCGGGAGGATGGGAGGGCCTAGCACCCTGGCGCCAGCCGAGTGCTGCTTCGCGCAGCTGGGCTGCTTCGACCAATGCCTCGAGCCCCTCGCCCGTCAGACCGCTGTTCTGGCCATGTTCCTCGGCCGTCTGACGGACTACGGGGTCGAAGTGGGGGCGCAGCGTCGTCCGCCAGTCATTCAGCTCGATCACCATGCGCCGCACACGATGGTGAGGGCTAAACCTCTTGCCCTCGGCGACAATGACGTTGGCAGGAGCGACGGGCCGGAGCACACCGTGCAGGGGGCGGAGGATGAAAAAGGCCCGCAACTGGCCCCACCAGTTGCGCAGCTCCGGCCAGCGCGGGACTGTGAGCGAGGCGACCAGCAGCAGTATGGACACCAGAGAGAAGACATTCACGGCCCGCGCCTGGACGGGGCTCAGGGCGTCTGAACCTGACAAGCCCGCGCTGAGCGTGAGGACCAGGGTGAGAGACACCCAGAGGGTGAACGTGGAGGCAGTGGCTGCGTAGAGGCGCAGGCCCCGTCGTAGCCAGGGCAGACCCGCGAAGTCCTCGCTGCCTGCCCAGGCGAAGCACCAGTAGGCCAGAGTGCCATAACCAATCGCGGCCGCCACAGTGGCGACCACCATGAGCGCGGCGACCGTAGGTTGGCCGGAGTAATGGATGGGGAAATCGAGCGGACGCTCTTCAGGCACCGACGACAGCGAAAACAACACCATGAGGACGATGATGACCAGGCCATAGGCGGTGAGGACCCTGCGCACCTTCGGCCGCGCCGACCGCGCTGGATAACGCCACAGCAGCGCCAGTGTCACACAGGCCCCAGCGCCTGCGCAGACAACCGAATACGTCACGATACGGGCCAGGTTGGATATCCCGGTGAACTCGCCGATCCATATCGCGTTCGCCGGTACGGAGAAGAGCTGCGCTACAGCGAAGGCACAGACCGTGCCCCACAGCGCCCACATTCTGGAATGTCTCCGGCGCGATCGCACCTGCCGCATCTTGTAGACGATGAGCACGGTCGCCATGAGCACGCCAAGAAGGGCGGTCATAGTCCTGAGGGCCACGATCCTCCTGCCTTGATTGTTCTCGTGCCAAGAACTTCGATGTACTGCCAATTCATGGGCGTTGCGCGGGGCGGCGGCCCGTGCTCGTGGAAGGGCCGTGATCGCCGCAGGCCGTCACGTGCGGCCGCCCGTGATCCAGGGCGCCCTCGCCCACCTCCGGCCATCCGGAGCCTTAGCCGTCCGGATCACTGCCGCCACCGAGCTTCTCCTGGGGGTCGGTCGCCAGCCCCTCCGCAATCCGCATCACATGTGCCGCCACGTCGGATGAGGCGAGATCATCTCGCTCCCACCGGCTTGTGGTCAGGCGTTCCAGCAGGGCGTCGGCGAACTCTTCGGCCTCCCGTTCCTCATCCCGCGTATGACAGGTTCGTCCCGCGATGATGCGGGCCATTGTGCCTGGCAGGTGTGGCATGAGGTGATGAAGGCCGTCGCTGGGGTTCAGGGTGACGGGTTGATGACCCAGGACTAGATGGGCGAGTTCATGCAGCAGGATTCCGAGCCGGTGGTACCAGGAGCGCGATTTGATGCAATAGACGATATATGTCCCGTCATCGCGTAATGCGGTGGCGCCACTGAGGCTGGTGTTCTGCATATGAACAAACCTCAGCACGACATCCGCCCCCAAGTGATCGCTCAGCACGCCGCCCACGCGTCGGCAGGCGTCCTTATAGGTCGCCGTCGGCGGGAGGTTGAATTGATCGATCAACCGCTTGCATAGCGCCCTGCGCTCATGCTGGTTCATGAAGACCGTCCCACTAGCCCAGATGGCGATCGCTATCATTCGGCTGCCCCTCTGGCTTGGCGACCTTCTTGGAAGAGAACGCCCAAGCAATATCGCCGGGCTCAACGGCCTGAACGAAGGCGTCAACTGCCTGTCTGCGCACCTGGGGACTCCACTGCGGTGCTTGTTCAGCAAGCCTGGTGACGAACTCGATAACCCCGGCATCCCGGAGAGCGATGTAGTCGTCGAGCTCTGCGTCGACTGCGGCAGCCAGTTCATCGTCAAGAAAATAAGCGACCCGTGCGCTGTCCCCATCTGCCAGGCCGAAGTGGCTGGCCAGCCCTTGTAGGTGCTTCAGCCGAGGATTGGGTAGTCGCGATTCCGGTGCTGTGGTGAGGAGTTCACGGATGTAACTGGAGGAGATCGAACCATATCTGCCGTCCTCGCTGATCGCCTGGGCAACCTCCTCCGGCGTGTACGGACCCCTACCCGGAGGATGGACGAGCCGGAACAGATGGCGCAGCTTACCCGGGAACGACTGGCGCGCCTGCTCGTCGCCCCTGCGTTCCCGCCGGCCGCCGACGAAGTAGGCGGGAGACACCCCGAGCGCGCTGGCCAGGTCCTGGATGGTCTGGAGCGTCGGGTTGTCGCGATGTCCCTTGCGTAGATGAGAGATATACCCGTCGGTGATGTCGCCGCCCAAAGCACTGACCAGCTGGGCGAGTTCGGTATTGGTGTACCGTCCACGACGGTTAACCGGGTGCAGACATAGATCGTTGAGGATACCCGCGAATGACCAGGCCACTCCGTCAGCCACAAGCACACCTCCGATGGGATGAGGAACTGCGCTATCTGGCGCTGGCTGTGCGCAGCCGCTTCTCTCACGTACAGCCCACCACGCTGGCAGGAACGAGAGCATCCCCAACGTCTGTCTACTACTGCGGAGTCCGTCCGTCAATATGCGTTACGCGGGTATGAAAAGGGTGTCCGGAGAGTACAAGGTCTTTTACGGCTGGTTGGACGAAGCGGGAAAAGTGCGCTCTGCGACCGCTTGTGACTCACCCACTCTGAAGGAGCGAGGTCGATCAAGTTGTCACCGGCCGCGCCGGGGGCCGGGGTATGTGGTTGAGGCGCACAAGTGGCTGGTCATGCCGCAGGCGGCGGAGTTTGTCGCTCATCGCTCACCGACGCCGTGCTGGTCGTCGATGAGACCGGCGACCTGAAGAAGGGCACCTGCACGGTGGGCGTGCAGCGCCAGTACGCCGGCACCGCGGTCGGATCGAGAACTCCCAGGTCGCCGTCTACCTCTACCTCGTCGACGCGACCGCGGCCGGACACGCGGCGATCGACCGGGAGTTGCACCCTCCCGTGCTCGAGGGACCGATGATGCGGACCGCTGACGGGTGGCCGGGATCCCCCAGGAGGTGGCGTTCGCCACCAAGCCGGCCCTGGCAACCGCGGTGATCACCGTAGCTGGACGCCGGGGACCTGGGCACACCGCTCTGCGCGCGGTGTTCTGCGCCTCTCGCCACCGTCCTGGAGGGTGAGGCGGCTCAGGCTTTCGGACTGTCAGGTCCACCTTCGCTCACCATGAGACCGGCACGGCGCGGGGCATGGTGATGATGTGGTCGAGGTCCCACTCCCCTTGTGCCTCGACCTGCCACTCCAACTCCGCCTCGGGCGCGCCCAGTTGCAGCGTCGGCAATCGGCTGAGCAGTCCGCCCAGCGCGATCTGCAGTTCCATGCGGGCCAGCGCCTGGCCGATACAGGCATGGACGCCGCCGCCCAACTGCAGGTGTGACCCGGCGTTGGCCCGTGTCACATCGAGCCGGTCCGGATCAGGGAAGACAGCCGCATCACGGTTGGCTGAGGCGGTCACCGGCAAGACCGTCTCCCCCCGCGGGAATCGTCACTCCGGACAACTCGACGTCGGCCAGGGTGGTCCTGGCAAAGGCGCCGGGTCCGAGAGGAACGAAACGCATCAGTTCCTCGACCGCGGTGGGCACCACCTCGGGCTTGGCGGCGACCAGGGCCAGTTGGTCGGGGTGGCGGAACAGTGCCAGGATCGACTACGACAGCTGGACCGACGTGGTGTGGTTCCCCCCGACGAACGTGATGAACACCAGCATGAGCAGTTCACGATCACTGAGCCGGTCGTCGCCGGCGCGCGCCTCGACCAGTCCGGTCAGTAGATCCTCCTCCGGGTGGCGACGCTTGCGTCTGATGAGGGTGAGCAGGTAGTCGCTTGCGTCCTGCATCGCGGCGGCCCTCTCCTCCGGGGTGGGACCCGATACCGCCGTGGTGGCGTCCAGCCAGGTGCGCAATCGGGCCCGATCTTCCTCGGGAATGCCGAACAACTCGCACATCACCGCGGCCGCCAGCGGATCGGCCAGCATCGAGACGAGGTCGGCCGGCGGGCTGTGCTCGACCATCACATCGAGCAGTCCGTCGACGATGGCCGTGACCCGCGGACGCAACCGCTCGACGCATTCCGCCGAGAACGCGTTCGACGCCATCCCAGGATACGGGTGTGCTCCGGCGGATCCAGGTTCGAGATCGACTCCGCGTCCTGCATGCTGACCGACACCGGTGTCGGCTGCTGCGGAGCCATGGCGGGAGCCGTGTTGGCCGCTCGGCTCAGGCGCGGATCGGACAACACCAATCGCACGTCGCCGTACCTGGTGACCAGCCACGCCTCGCGCCCGGTGGCCAACCGGACACGGGAGACGGGATCCTCGGCGCGCAGCCGGGACAGTTCCGGGGCGGCCTCCATCGACGGCGGCGTGTCGAACGGAAAGAGCGGCAAGGGTGTCTGCTCGGGCATGGACTTCCTCCTTGTGCGTTACTCGCAGCACGTGTTCGTCGATGGGAGTGACGCCCCCCGCAACGTGAGGAATTCGGCTCGGCTGGGGAGCGTCATGGACCGCCAGGATGCGGCGCGGCCGGAAGCTGACGTGATTCGATTTCACTGCGGTGAAACTGCGCGGTACATGGCGACGACCAACCGGCACTAGGTGCGGAGTATCAGACGGGCTGGGCCATGAAAGACCATGTCGGCGGCATATGTGACGGGTTCGTCGCCCAGGCGGAACCGTGGTACGCCCTCCAGCAGCGCGCTGAGGGCGATCTCCGCCTCAGCACGTGCCAGACCCGCTCCGAGGCAATAATGCGTGCCTATTCCGAAGCCGCAGTGTCTGCTGATGTTTCGCCGGATGTCGAGCGTGTCGGGATCCTGATAGCGACGAGGGTCGCGGTTGGCCGACCCCAGCACCAGTACGACCTTGTCCCCTCGACGGATATGGCGCCCCCCGAGTACTGCGTCCTGGCAAGCCCAGCGCGAGATCATTTGAACAGGTGTGTCATAGCGGATGAATTCCTCCACCGCGAGGGGCATCAACTCGGGGTTCGAACACAGTTCGCTGAGCACGTCAGGGTGGGCGAGCAGGGCCAGCGTCGCCTTGGAGATGAGGTTGGTCGTGGTCTCATGGCCCGCCGTGAGGAGATGGACGCAGGTGGCGACCATCTCGTCTTCCGTCAAAGGATCGCCGCGGTCGGCGGCCTGCACGAGTGCGGTCATCACGTCGTCGCGGGCTTCTGTGCGACGCTGCATCAGCGCCTGCCGAAAGAAGCCGTCCAGTTGCCGGGCGGCGCTCTCGGCCGATGCGTAGGCATCCGCCGACCTGTGGACGCGTGAGGTACTCGCCTCCTGTATGGCCACCGCACACTTGCGGAACCACTGGCAGTGCCGGTCGTCGACGCCCAGCAACCGCGAGACAACGGCAATGGGAAGGGGGGCCGCGAAACGGTCCACCAAATCGAAGGCCGCCCTACCCCTGAGATCTCGGACAAGGTGATCCGCGCTCTCTCGGATGCGAGGGCGGAGGTCGTTCACGGCATCGGCCGAGAAAGCCCCGCCGAGCAGTGCGCGCAGCCGGGTGTGCTGCGGCGGGTCCATGAAGACCAGCCAGTTCTCGACCATGGAGCGCAGAACGCCGGTGCCTGGCGGCAGGATCGGACGGGTCCGGATGTCGGCGGCGGCGCCGCGCGCGCCATGCCCCAAATCCCGGTGCGTGAGCGCCCGTGCGACGTCATCGTGACGGAAGACGTACCACATGTCGGGCATTGCGGGTTCCGCCGCCCGGACTCGATGAATCGGGTCCTCCTCCCGGTATCGACGGTAGAAGGGGTAGGGATCGGCGATGTCCGGGCAACGCAAGGGGTCGAACCGGTCAAGAACCTGCTGAGTCATATCCACTCCTGGTTCCATGTGCCCCTCACGGGTGGCAAGGGTCGGTCGCCCGGAAATACTCGGCGTAGTAAGCCATGAGCTCCGGAACGCTGTTCGGGACGGCCGCGCACTTGCGGGCACGGGCAGCGAGATGCTCAAAGCGCAGCGCGATCGACCTGAAGGCCACGTACGGCCGGGCTACGTACCCGGGCGCCGCGTCCAGTTCGAAGGAGGGGCCGGCGGTCTTGCCACGCCGTCCTGAGGGCATGGTCACCAGCAGTTCGCCGAGTGGGCGCATCATGCCCGTCATGACATCGATGGACGCGTTCATGAGCTTGGAACGCCGGAGGCTGGCCTCGGGCGACCTGCCGTAGTGCTGGATCATGAGCTGAAGCATCAGGAAGTAGGAGTGGTTGAACAGCTGCATCACCGTTCTGGCATCGTGGTTGGTGACGAGCTCCTTCGTTCCGTCGATCCTCGACAGTGTGGGATTGCGCATAACCGGATATGCCGGGCTCCAGAGCTTCTGGCCCTCCTGGGACTGCTGGAACTGCTCCCTCACCAGGACGTCATGCATGTGCCGGAAAGCTTCGAAATGTGATCTTCCGGCAGGCTTGGCCGAGGGGGGTAGGACGTTTCCCTCTCCTTGCTCAGTGATGAGGTCGACCGCAAACAGAGCGCTGGCCACGTCGTCGACCTCGAGCTGGTAGTCCGGATGTGCCGCGTTGACGGACTCGCGCAGAAAGAGATGGTGCTCTGGCCCGCCGTGCCCCTTGTCCACCATGAAGAGGTCCGAAATGGCTGCGATCGCACCGCGGATGGCGCCGTAGAGCTCGCTCAGGGAGCTGTAGGCATAGGACGCGTCCGGCCCTGCGTGGTCGCCGGTGTGATCGGGCGACAGGTCGCAGGTGAGGCGGTCCGGCTGCTCGATCGCGATGAATCTCTGCAGGCTGCCGACGCCGAACGGCTCAAGGGCTAGGTCCACGGGGATCGGCAGCCGGTGGTTGATGTCGGCGAAGTCCACGGTCGGAACGTGGAACGGCTCCCCGATGGCCAGGATGATGTTGTTGACGGCGAGGAAATGGATCATTTCCTCCTTCGCCACCTGGAGCAGGAGGCCCCTGATTCCCTGATCGAGCCCCTCGGTGCCGTCGCCGCAGACGAGCGTCAACTGCTCGGGCGTCCACAGGCCACGCTGTACGTACTCCTGTCCGGTCCCGCGCACCGGGAGCGAATAGGCCGCGTAGATGTACTGCATCATCACCGCGAGCTCGATGGTCGCGGCGTGCCGCAGGGCGGCGCAGAGCCCGGTACGGGTCGTGATCGCCGTGCGTGCGCGGTTCGGTGCCGATACCGGAGCCGGTGGGTGAACGGCCCGCTGCTCGCGGCGCAGATACTTCAGCAGGAGGCGGGCCTTCGGCTCCGACATGTCCCGGGTGGGCGGCATGTAGTACGTCTTCGCCTTGTTCCGGGGGTCGCTCATCTGCCAGATGAGCCGGGCGTAGGTCTCGACCTTGCACCGGTCCGCGAGGCTGAAGACCTCCTGGCCCATGAACGAGAAGCAGAGTTCGTAGTAGGCGAAGACCTCCCGGTACACGAGGTCGTACGTGACGTCGTCGGCGTCGATGTCGTCCAGGTGCCAGTCGTCGGGGAGCACCCGTACGGCGAGGGAGCCGGCCGCGGCCCAGAACCCGAGCGCGTCGTCGTTGTCGTAGGCGGTACGGGCGGAGCCCGGCAGGTCGAGGTCGCACGGCAGGTTCCCGGGATCGGCCGACAGGAGCACCCGTGCGGTTCCGGCGCGGGCGCCGCGTACGGTGAACCAGCCCTGTCCCCGCTCATCGGTGGGGATTACGCATGCCGTCGTGCACGAGCCGGTGCCGGTCAGCCGGCCGGGGCGGAAGCGGACGATGTCGAGGTCCGCGCACCGCGCGCCGGGTGCCGTGGCGGTCCTGTCCAGGGGAAGCGCCTTGGGGTTGAAGACCTGCCGCACATGGACCGCGTCGACCGGCGCCGGGACGCCTCTGACGAACGAGCGGACCAGCACTTCGACGGCGTGGTCCACGCCCTGCCGCGGATCGGGATGTTCGAGGAAGAGGCAGGCGTCGTCGACCTGGATGTTGATCTCCTCTTCGTCGAGCAGCACGGCGTGATCACCATGAGGGCCCGTCCCCCTGAGGCACAGGCCCTGCTCCCCGACGTCGCGCCGCAGCGTCTCGTACGGTGCGGCAAGGGGAACCGTCACGATTCCGCTGGTCAGCGCGAGGGCTTCGGCCGTGTACGCCCGGCGCGGGACCCGTGCCACCAGGCGATCGGTCCGCACCGTGCGCAGTTCCAGCTCGCCCGCGCATCTCACCGGGCCCAGCAGGTGGGTCGGTCCGGGCCCGGGCACGGTGGTGCGCCGGGAGACCGGCACCGCCGTGATCATGTTCAGGACCGCTCCCCCGGCCGTCACCGTCACGGTCAAGTTGTGCAGGGGCGCAGTCCGCCCGCGGTGGTCCGTACCCCTGGGGGCCAGCAGCCGGCCGGCCGGATAGGTGGTGAACTCGCGCTCGCGCCAGGGGGCGATCGAACCGCGCACGTCCCAGGAGTTCGGCTCGTCCGGGGCCGTCGGAGTGGCCATGTTGCTCAGGGCGAACTGGACCACCACACCGGCTGCCTCGTGAGACTCCACGGCGTCGCGCAGCGCGGTCACCGCCGGGGACACCGACGTCTCCGCGAGCCACGCCAGGCCGGCCTCCTCACGGACCACGAACTGGTAGACGGTCGAGCGCCGGAACTCCTGCTCCAAGTAGTGCCCGCCCACCTCCCGGATGTAGTCGAAGTTGTGCCACCTGGGCGGCTGCGTGCCGACGACGTCGCCGACGAACATGTATCCGTTCTCGTGCGACCGTCCTTCGCGGCCGAAGCAGAACTGGCCGACCATGACTGCGGTCGTCCAACGGGAGGCGGGATCGCAGTCGAAGATCCGGGCGCGGTTGAACGTCGTCCCCAGGTATGCGTTGTGGTGCCCCCACATGTCCACGCTGCGTCCGACCGCCGGGTCCTGGAGGTCGACGCCCTCGGGGCCTTCCGTACTGACGATCCTCGCGTCGATCCAGAAGTGGCCGTTGCCGCCGAAGTTCCATCCCTTCGAGGCGCTGAAGATCCCGTCCGGCACGACACGGCCGGACGCGTCGAAACGCGGTCCCCGGTTTTCGAGATATTCGTGGTAGTCGCTCGCCGGGCGCTCCGCGGGGAACGGCCCGCCATCGGTGAGTGCCGTGTTCGTGCTCAGATCGACAAGCCCCTTCCCCGGCCCGGTCGGCAGTTTGGTGACGGCGGTTCCGGAGAAGTGCAGACGCGGCAGGTCGAATATGCTCAAGAGGTGAACTCCTCATCACGCCCGACTCTATTCCCGGGCGTTCCCGGGCTTCCTGAAGCTCAAAGCGATTGCAAACGCTAGGCCTCGCCATCACTCCCGGAAAGCCGGTCGCCGCTGGATAGAAACAGGATGAGACAAAGGATGTACCGGCGTTCGCCCTACGCGGTACACCCCCGGTCTATTTCCCTGGCCCGGTCCCGTTTCGATTACGGAACGACGGAGGCGAATCTTACGATTCGGGGTGCGCCCGCAACCGATTCGGCTTTGCCCCGCGTCAACGAATTCTCCCAGCATGGCGGTGACTGGCCCCCGGAGCTGAGTCCGCCCGGCTGGACCGGGATACGACGAGGCGCCGCATGGCGCACTGCCTCCGGATTCGTCACCCCGTCACGAAAATCTTGACTGAGCCAGGGGCTGAGGCCGGGGGTGGGCGTATTCGTTCTTCCCATGGCTCACGCCCCTGGCCAGCCACAGCGGATAATCCTTCATACGCTGCGTGTCGACCGTGACCCTGGCCGAGAAGTACCGCATGACGATTCCGGTGCGCGGCCGCCCGGAGGTGTTCGGGCTGGCACCGTGGACGATCCCCCCGTCGTGCAGCGATACCTGACCGCGTGCCAGTACCAGGTCGACCGCGTTGGCCTCATCCACGGTGACCTTGTGATCGTCGGCGTCCGGGCGTTCCCACTGCCGTTCCCGGTGGCTTCCCGGGATCACGCGCACGCATCCGTTGTCGGGTGCCGAACCGTCGACGGAGACCCAGACGTTCACCACCGTGTCCAGGTCGTCGAGGACCATGCGCAGGTAGCTGTTGTCGGTGTGCCACGGTGTCGCCTTCCCGACCTTCACAGCCTTGGCGAACAGCTGGGTCGAGCCGAACACGATGTCCGGTCCGACCAGCGGCTCGACCAGGTCCAGCACCTCGCCCGCCAGCGTGAATTCCAGCAGCCGCGCATCGCGAAGGTGCGGATTGTCCATGCCGTCCGATGCCTCCGGCCCGTGTTCCGCGACGATCTCGGCCAGGACCTTCTGGAGCCCGGAGAGCTTCACTTCGTCGAACGTGTAACCCTCGGGAATGCAGTAGCCGTCCTCCCGGTATTTCCTGCACAGCGAGGAAGTCATCTCAGCTCTGGTGCGCACTCTTTGCCCCTCTCACTGAACCTTTTGCGAGCGGTGCCCCGACTGCTGCCGTGGTCTGCGTACAAGTGTGAGTCGGTGCACCTGGCCGGCCGCAAGGGCATCGGCCGAGAATGCGCCGGAGATGTACCACGGCGGCGCATTCAGCTACATCCAAGGTCCCGTTGTTTTTCCCGAGCACGAGGATTTGATTGTCGGATCCGGCGGTCCGTGCCTAGCGTGTGGATGCGGCGCCATCACATTGATTAGTCAGGCCAAGACGATTGGGAAACGCCATGGAGTTCTGGCTCGGGGCCTCATTCTGCGACACCGGCGAGCTCCTCGATCTCGCGCAGGCGGGCGACCGGCTCGGGTACCACACGGTCTCGATCTCGGACCACCTGTTCTACGCGGACTACGAGGCGCGCTATCCCTACTCCGACACCGGCGAGGCGCCGTACACGGCGGACATGCACTGGCCGGACGTGTGGGTGACGATCGGCGCGATGGCGGCCGTCACCGAGCGGCTGCGCCTGGCCACCAACGTCTACATCGCGCCGGCCCGGGACCTGTTCACCGCCGCGAAGGCGGTGTCGACCGCCGCCGTGATGTCCGACAACCGGGTGACCTTCGGCATCGGCGCCGGCTGGTGCAAGGACGAGTTCGTCCAGACCGGCCAGGACTTCCACACCCGTGGCAGGCGGCTGGACGAGATGATCCCGGCGCTGCGCACGCTGTTGCAGGGCGAGATGGTCGAGCACCGCGGCCAGTGGTACGACTTCGGCCCGCTGAAGATCGCCCCGGTGCCCTCCCAGCCGGTCCCGGTCTACCTCGGCGGGGACAGCGACGCGGCCCTGCGCCGGACCGCCCGCCTCGCCGACGGCTGGATCGGCAACCGCCTCTACACCGAGGACCAGCTCACCGCCGTGCTGGCCCGGCTGAAGCGGTTCCTCGCCGAGCACGGCCGCACCCTCGACGACCTCAAGGTGATCGCGCCGATCGGCGCGACGCCCGACGTCGACCTGTGCCACAGGTGGGCCGACCGCGGCGTCGACGGGACCCTGGTCGCGCCGTGGTGGGTCGCCGGCCTGCACGACAGGGCCCGCTACGGCGACGGCATCGGCCTCAAGACCGCCTTGCTGGAGCGCTTCGCCGAAGAGGTCATCGCCAAGATCTGAGGGAGGACCGGAACATGTGGGAGTACGAGCACAGCGCCGAGTCGACCGCCGCGCCGGAGGCCGTCTGGCGGCTCTACGAGGACGTGGCGAACTGGACGGCCTGGGACCCCGTGATCAGGGATCCCGCGCTGCACGGGCCGTTCGCCGTCGGCAGCGAGGTCACCCTGAACACGTCCGGGAAGGACCGCATCACCTTGATGATCACCGAACTGAGCGCCGGTGAGATGTTCGTCGAGGAGACCGCGCTGGAGGGCGCCACCCTGCGGTTCGTCCACCGCCTGACCCCGAACGCCGACGGGGGGACCCGTGTGACACACCGTGTGGAGATCGTCGGCCCGGCCTCTGGCCGGATAGGTCACGACGTGGGCCCCGCGGTCGCCGTCGGCTTCCCCGAGGCAGTGACCAACCTCGCCAAGCTGGCGCAGTCCTGAGCCCGCCGCACCGTCCCGTTCCTAACGTTGCGGTAGCTGGCCTCGGGCGGCGTCGAGGGCGTCGAGCCGGTCCTGGACGTGCTCTTCTCTCGTGGGGTGCTTCTGGGTGCGGCAGAGGTCGAGGGCTTGCTGCCATGCCTGGCGGGCCGCGGCGTCCTGGCCCAGGGCGTGATGGACCTCTCCGAGGCTGACCAGGGTTTCGACCTCCTGAAGGGGGTCGTCGAGGTCGCGCTGCAGGATGAGGGCCCGCTGGTAGTAGTCGAGGGCCTGGAGGTCCTCGGCGAGGTCCATCACGCCCTGGGCCGGCACCCGGAGGCCCCCCGAGCTTGGCAGCACGCCCTCGACCTCTACCGCGCCCAGCACCGCACCGCACCACAGCGAGCACACCCGCAGCCTGCTCGACACCCGCGGCACCACCCCGGAAGATCCCCCGCAACGGTAGGCACCGGACGGCGTGTCCATCGTTGAGGGCCCGCTAAAGGCCGATGGCGTCGGCGAGAAGGTCGATCTGGGCGGGGTCGGGGTCGTTGGGCATGAAGATCAGCTCGTCGCAGCCGGCCTTGTCGAACTCGGCGACGGACGCGGAGACCTGCTCGGGCGAGGTGTGCGCGATGGCGATCTGGCGGTTCACGTAGAAGTCGCCGACGAAGGAGTAGTAGCTGCCGATACTCTCGGCGACCGTGGTCTCGGCGTTGGGGCCGAGCGCATACATCACCGCCGCGATCACACGGGGAGATCCGGGTCGGCCGGCCTCGGCCCAGGCCTGCCGCAGCCGGGGCGCGAAATCCAGGATGTCCTGGACGACCGCGTCGCCGCAGATCCAGCCGGTGCCGCGGGCGACGATACGGCGCAGCGCCACGTCGGAGCTGCCGCCGAAGAGTACCGGCGGCCCGCCCGGCGTCACGAACTGCGGGCCGACCGGGTCGTCGGGGTTGGTCAGTGCGTCGAGTCGGTCCAGGATCAGGGCGAGCTGCTTGCCACGGGTGGCGTAGTCTACGCCGCTCGCGACGTAGTCCTCCTCCCTGAGCCCCGGGGCCATGCCGAGTTCGAGCCGGTGCGGACCGGCGAGCCGGTCCAGCGTCGCGACCATCTTGGCGAGCAGCGCGTGGTTGGCGCGCAACGGCGCCAGCAGCACGCTGGTGAGCAGCCGGATGCGGGAGGTGGCGCCGGCGGCCGCGGCCAAGGTGATCAGGGGTTCCGGCGTCGACCAGAGCAGCCGGTCGGTGGCGCTGAGCGAGGAGAAGCCCCGCTGCTCCGCGCGGCGGGCCCACTCCACCATGGCCCGGCCGTCGCTCCACGGACTATGGCCGGGCAGTCCTATTCCGATGTCCATTGCGCTGTCGTTCCTCTCACATGAATCGGCTCCACTGGAGAATTGGCTGTTCGCCGCCGCGGCACCGGGCCGCACAAAGGTGTTTCAGTGCAGTTCGGGATGGAGTTGAGCGCGGTCTCCCGCTCCCGGGGCCCCGGCACCGGAGTCGGGCTTGCTGATGTTGCTCGGTCCCCAGAAGCCCTGCATGTGAGTGATCTGTCCGGCCTCGTCGAAGCGCATCACGGTGATGACCTGGATGACCACGTTGTTGATGTGCATGGTGCACGCCATGGCGGCGCGGTCACCGTGCGAGCCCCGGATCGGGGTGTCCAACGCGAGCTTGGCCCCGGCGTCGTCCTCCGCGAGGCGGAAGGTCTCGGCGAAGAAGGCACGGACCGCCGCCTTTCCCTTCTTGGCCGGGGTGCCGTAGGGGTCCTCGATCACGGCGTCGTCGGTGAACAGCCCGGCCATCGCCTCCGAGTCCTTGGCGTTCCAGTGCTCTACGCATGTCTGCAGCGTGGCCTTCATGTCAGCCTCGGTCGGCATCAGGAGATCCTTTCCATACGCCGTACGTCCGTACGTCCGAATTCGCGGTCGCGGTGTCGCCTACCGGGCAGAGGCGGTGGGGGTGGGGCAGCAGCGGCAGGGAACGCCGATCAGGGAGCCACCTGTCGTGTCGACGCACTGGCCGGTGACCCAATCGGCGTCGTCGGAGGCGAGGAAGGCCACGACACCGGCGACGTCGGTCGGCCGGCCGAGCCGGCCGAAGACGGAAAGGGCGGCCATGGCGGCCTTTTCCTCCGCCGGCACCACGTCCATCATCTCCGTTTCGATGGCACCCGGGATCACCGAGTTGACGGTGATCCTGCGGGCGCCAAGGTCCTGCGCGAGATTGAGGGTGAGGGCGTTCAGCGCGCCCTTGGCCATGGCGTAGGCGACCGCTGTGGGAAAGGCCACCCGGGTCACTCCCGCAGAGATGTTGATGATTCGCCCGCCTTCGCGCACTCGTTTCAGGCCCTGCTGGACGATGAAGAACGGGGCCTTGGCGTTGATGGCGAACATCCGGTCGTAGTCGGCTTCCGCGACCTGCTCGATGTGCTGGTAGAGGCCGACTCCGGCGTTGTTGACCAGGATGTCGATTCCGCTGGCGTGCCGGTCGAACTCGGCCCACAGTGTTCGGGCGTCTCCGGGCACCCCCAGTTCGGCACGGAGGGCGAATGCCCGGCCGCCGGCCGCCTCTATCGCGGCCACCGCCTCTTTGGCCGCGGTCTGGTTGCTCCCGTAGTGCACACCGACGTGCGCGCCATCGCGTGCCAGGCGTTCGGCGATGCTGCGCCCGATGCCGCGACTGCCGCCCGTCACCAGTGCCGTCTTGCCGCTCAGTTTGCCCATGACTGTTTTTCCTCTTCTGTAATGTTCTGTGATGTCCTGTGATGCCAGCTTCTGTGCTGCCGGGCCACGGCCCGGTTCCGCACCGTTCCCGGGCCGGAACCGGGCCGTGGCGACGGCTATGCCGCGAGTTGCGCCGCGGGCCCGGTCCATTCGGCCAGGGCCGTCTCCAGGGCGGCGGCGCGCTCCGCCGCGCTCCGCTCCTCCGTGGCCCAGGCGACGTAGGCGTCGGGCCGCACCAGCAGCAGCGCCCTGCGGTGGCCGTCCCGCCAGGCGGCGCGCACCACCCGGTCGCCACGGGAGCCGAGGTCGAGCTCTTCGTCGGCGGGGGCGATGAGGACGAACCTTCCCGCGCGCAGCGCCTCGTAGAGCCGGGTGCCGTCCCCCAGGGTCGAGTCGAGGGCGCGCTTGCCCGCCAGATGGTGGGCGCCGGACTGCGCGGGGTAGGAGATCGCGAGCCCGGAGAGCATGCCGACCATCTTGGCCTTGAGCGGCCGTATCCGTCCCACCGTCATGGACACGAAGGGACGGACCATACGCTGGACCGCCTCCGGCGCCATGGCGAAGCGCACCATCGAGCCGCTGCTGCGCAACGCCAGTTTGCCGACCGGGTGGCGCTCGGCCTGGTAGGTGTCCAGCAGGGTGTCGTCGGCACGGCCGTTCAGCACGGCCGACAGCTTCCAGCCGAGGTTGGCCGAGTCCTGGATGCCGGTGTTCATGCCCAGGCCGCCGACCGGGGAGTGGACGTGCGCGGCGTCGCCGGCGAGCAGCACCCGGTCCACCCGGTAGTCCGGGACCTGCCGTTCCTCGCTGTCGAAGCGCGTCTTCCAGCGGGACTCCTTCATGCCGAAGTCGGTGCCCAGCGCCTGCTGGACGACCTCGCGGACCTCCTCCAGGCCGAGCGGTTCGTCCTCGGAGACCCTGCGGGCGCGGTGGAAGCCGCCGACGCGGTACCAGCCGTCCCCGATGGGGGCGACGAAGGCGAACGCGCCGTTGTTGGAGTTGGTGATGACCGCCCCCTGCGGCGCGTCGTCGAGCGACACGTCGGCGGCGACCAGCGCGGTGCCGATGGACGTTCCGGGGAACGGCAGGCCCAGCACCGAGCGGACGGTGCTGCGCGCCCCGTCGCAGCCGACCAGGTACGGGGCGCGCAGCACGTCGTCCGCACCGGACTCGACGTCGCGGACCTCGGCGTCGACGCCGTCCTCGTCCTGCCGCAGGCCCAGCACCTCGGTGCCGTAGCGGAACCGCACCCCGGCCTCGACGGCCCGCCGCTCCAGCAGCCGTTCCACCTCGAACTGCGGGACCAGGAGCACGAACGGGAACCGGGTGGCCAGGGCGCGCAGACTCACCGGCAGGTTCACCCTGAGCCCCAGCGCGCGCATGTGCAGCTCGCTGATGGTGGTGCCCGCCTCGACCAGTTCGTCGGCGAGTCCCCGGGCGTCGAGCTGCTCCAGGGTGCGAGCGTGCACGATGAACGCCCGGGTGAGGTTGCTGATCTTCTTCGGGCGCCGTTCCACAACGGTGACGGCGTGCCCGGCCGTGGCGAGATCACCGGCGAGAGTCAAGCCGGCGGGGCCCGCCCCCACGACCAGGACGTCGGCGCCGGTCACTTGCCACCTTCCGCGTAGACCTCGAAGACGCCGGGGAGGAAGGGGAACTGCTTCCACACCGGCTTCCCCACCAGCGCGTAGAAGCCCTCGTCGTGCCCGGCCCGGAAGTGCTGCTCCGACTCCCAGACCGCGGTGTTGACGAACCGGAACCTGCGGTCGCTCTCCAGCGCGCGGTGCAGCCGGTGCCCCACGTAGCCGGGCTTGGCGCACAGGTAGTCGCTGACCTCGTTCCACGCGGCGACGAACTCGTCCTCGTGGTCCTCCGGCACCTCGAAACAGTTGATGAAGGTCACTTGCGCCATCACCGATCAACTCCTGTCTTCGTTCACGTCTTCGTCAGTGCAGTTCGGGGTGGAATCGCTTGGACCGCTGCGCCGCCGGAGCCCCGGCAGGCGGTCAGGTCGCGGCCTGCGTGCCTACCGGGCCGTCCTCGAACAGGCCGGGGTCGGCGGTGGCCAGATGGCCGCCGCCGGAGCACACCAGCACCTCGCCGGTGATGTAGGGGTTGACCGCCATCACGAACACCGCCTGTGCGACGTCTTCCGGACGGCCGACCCTGCCCACCGGAAGGATCCGGGCGATACCGCTGAAGAACGCCGCCCGCTGCTCGGCCGGCATGTAGTCCCACCACGGGGTGTCCACCAGTCCCGGCGACACCGCGTTGACCCGCAGCGGGGCCAGGTCGATCGCCAGTGGCGGCACCATCTTCTCCAGCGCCCCGTTGATCGCCGCCGCCCCGGCCGTGCCCGGCAGCGCCGCCTGGGCGGAGGCCGCGGTGAGGAACACCACAGACCCCTCCTTCGCCAGCGTCGGCAGCGCCGCGTGCAGGGTCTGCAGATGCGCCCAGTACTTCGCCTCGAAGCCGGTGCGCAGATCGGCGAGGTCGAGCGCGGCGAAGTCGCCCTCCCCGGTGCCGCCGGCATAGCCTGTCACCGCCAGCACCAGGTGATCGATCGAGCCCGCCTCCTCGAAGAACGCCGCCAGCTGCTCGGGCGCGGTGGCGTCCACCGCCCTGGTCGTCACCGAACCGCCCAGGCGCTTCGCGGCCCGTTCCAGCTTCTCCACACTGCGGCCGGTGATGATCACCTCGGCGCCCTGGGAGGCGAACAGTCCCGCCGTGGCCTCGCCCACGCCCGAACTGCCCCCCATCACCACTACGTGTCGTCCCGTCACATCCACGCCGTACCTCCTGTCGCTGTCGTGTCTACTGCGCTTACCACGCGACCGGCAGGGCGCGCGGCAGGGTGATGATGTGGTCGAGGTCCCACTCCCCCTGCCGTTCGGTCTCCCATGCCAGGTCGGTCTCGGGCACGGCGAGCCGCAGGGTGGGGAAACGGGACAGCAGCCCGCCCAGCGCGATCTGGAGTTCCATGCGGGCCAGCGCCTGGCCGATGCACGCGTGGACACCGCCGCCCAGCTGCAGATGGGCCCGGGCGTTGGGCCGGGTGATGTCGAGTCGTTCCGGGTCGGCGAAGACGGCGGGGTCGCGGTTGGCCGCCGCGGTCGACGGCAGGATCGTCTCGCCCGCGGGGATGGCCACTCCGGACAGCTCGATATCGGTGACGGCGGTTCGGGCGAAGGCGCCGGGACCGAGGGGGACGAAGCGCATCAGCTCCTCGACCGCGTTGGGCACCACCTCGGGTTTCGCGACGGCCAGAGCCAGTTGACCGGGGTGGCGGAACAGCGCGAGGACCGACTTCGACAGCTGGACCGACGTGGTGTGGTTGCCGCCGACGAACGTGATGAACACCATCATGAGCACTTCGCGGTCGCTGAGCCGGTCCTCGCCCGCGTGTGCCCGGACCAGCCCGGTCAGCAGATCGTGCTGCGGACGCAGGCGCTTGCGCGCGGCGAGGTCGAGCAGGCACTCACTCGCCCTGCGCATCGCTTCGACTCTCTGCTGCGGGGAGGGGCCCGTCACCGCCGTGGCGTCGTCCAACCAGCCGCGCAGCTCGGCGCGGTTCCCCTCGGGAATGCCGAACAGCTCGCACATCACCGTGGCCGCCAGCGGGTCGGCGAAGCTCGTGACGAGGTCGGACGACGGGCCCTGCTCGGCCATCGCGTCGAGCAGTTCCTCCACGGCCGCCGTGACGCGCGGACGCAGGTGCCCGACGAGTTCCGCCGAGAACGCGTTGGCGGCCATGTCCCGGATGCGGGTGTGCTCCGGCGGATCCAGATTCGAGATGGACTCCGCGTCCTGCATGCTCACCGACACCGGGGCGGGCTGCCCCGGTGCGGGCGCGCCTGATGCGGGCGCGCCTGATGCGGACCGCTGCGGCGCGGCCATGCCGGGAGCCTGATTGGAGGCACGGCTGAAAAGCGCGCCGGACAGCACGGTGCGCACTTCGTCGTAGCTGGTGACCAGCCACGCCTCGCGGCCGGTCGCCAGCCGGACCCGGCACACGGGATCCTCGGCGCGCAGCCGGGCCAGTTCCGGGGCGATCTCCACCGACGGCGCAGCGTCGAACGGAAAGAGCGGCAGCAGCGCCGGCTCGGACAGTATCTGCTCGGACATGGACCTCTTCCTTGTATGCGCCTGGGAGTGCGGTGTCGCCGCTTTCGCCGATTCGCCGCTGATTTGCGCTTCGGACGACAGGGCGGGCCGGGCCGGTACCGGGAATTCAGGGTCTTCACCGTGTGCCGTGCCGCGACCTTAACCGGGTTCACGGCAGAGGAGATATACAGCGCCACGAATTCCCGACGTTCGTCCGGTTAAATACACCCGGGATGTACGGCCTTCGGCATACGCCGCTGCATCGCCCTGCCCCGGCCCTTTCCCCAGTCCCGCCCAGCGAAGCCCGGCTCACCGAAAACCCCAGGTGAACGCACAGGCAGGCGCCGCCGTCTCCGGACGCGGCACCACGACCGACCGAAAGGAACAACAGGACAGGACGCGAGTTGTAGCGCGGCACACCCAATGCCGTACGCCGCGGGCGCATTTCTTGCTCACAACGGTAATTCTGGCCGTCGGGAATCCCGGCGCACGTGTGGGAAACCTAGAATCCGGGGCATGAACACAACCGGATATCCGCCAGGTACCCCCTGCTGGGTGGACATAGTCACCCCGGACCTGGCCGGGGCCAAGGAGTTCTACGGTGCGCTCTTCGGCTGGAAGGCCGTCGCGTCACCCGACCTCGATGCCGCCACCGGCACCGAGGAATACGTGATGTTCGCGAAGGACGGCCAGCTGGTCGCCGGGGCTCTGCAGCCGGCCATGGCGGGCCTGCCGCCCACGTGGAACATCTACTTCTCGACCACCGACACGGCGGCCGCCGTCAAGGCGGTCGAAGCCGCCGGCGGGCAGGTTCACCGGCCGCCCACCAAGGAGTTCGACCAGGGTGTCTCCGCGGTGTGCAGCGACGCGGAGGGGGCGGTTTTCTCCCTGTGGCAGCCGGTGAAACTGACCGGCATGGCCCTGACCGACGCGCCGGGGTCGTTCTGCTGGAGCGAGATGGCCACCCGCGATCCCGACAGCGCGAAGGACTTCTACCCGGCGGTGTTCGGCTGGACGCCCGTGACCACCGATCACGACGGCGCGCCGTGCACGCAGTGGACGATGGGCGACCGGTCGGTCGCGGGCATGATGCTGATCGAGCCGCCCATGCCGGACCATGTGCCGCCGCACTGGCTGGTGTACTTCATGGTGGACGACCTCACGGAGTCGATGGAGACGGTGACCAGGCTGGGCGGACGCTGCCTCTCCGGTCCCATGGACATCGGGATCGGCCTCTCCGCCGTGCTCAAGGACCCCTCCGGTCCCGTGTTCGGCGTGATGGAGCAGACGAGGCACGGCGAGAACAGCGGCTGACCGCGCGCCGCCTGACCCCGCGAGCGTGCCGGGCCGTGAGGAGGGCCGCCCTCACGGCCCGGCACCCATGACCTGTCCGGGCGGAAGCACCTCGGGAGCACATCCCTCCCGGACAGGTCACCGGACACCCCCGCCCCGCCCGTGGTGGCGCGGGGGTGTCGCTGCGCCCCTCCCCTCCCGGGCGCCCCACCCCGGCGTCCGACGATCCGACCTCCGAGAACGACCGAAGGAAGAACTGCCGCAGGAAGAACACCCTGAAGGCGCTGGCCGCCCCCGGAACGATCACCGCGGGCAGACTGTCCACCCAGGCCAGCTCGTTGACCACCAGGAAGGTGGGGATCAGCAGGATCACCGGCGGCACGAACAGCGTGGCGATGATCCCCGCGAACATCACCGTGCGCCCGCGGAACTCCATCCGGGCCAGCGCATAGGCCGCGGGCGTCGCGGTCACCAGCACCAGCGCCGCGTGCGCGCCGGCCGCCAGCAGGCTGTTGAGCAGCCACTGCACGACCGGGCTGTCGGTGGAGCCCGCACCTCCCGGTAGGCGTCGAAGGTGGCCGGGTCCGGGATCCACTGCGGGTCGGTCGCCCCCGAGCCCTCGCGGGTCTTGAACGAGGTCACCGCCATGTAGATCAGCGGGCTCAGGTACAGCGCGGCGACCGTGGCCAGGATCAGATGGAGCAACGAACGGCGCAGCTTCCGCCTGGCCAGCGCTCTTTGACGAGCAGCTGTTCGCCCAGCTGCTCGTGGAGATCCAGCAGCACCCGGTGCAGTGGTCATCCCTCTGACCGGCAGGCCCATCACGACCGGTCGCTGCAACCCCCTATGAGTCGGCACGGCGCCGCTTGCCGTGCGGACAACGCTCGAGCGCCACGAAGAACTCATCTTTGACGTCCGTAACTTCGCCGCCGAGCCGGCGGCGCCGCTTGCCGATGATGACGGCACGCCAGCGTCTGAGCGCCGCGGGCGGATCAACGAACAACTGGTCGGGCAAACATCGAGGGTTGTGGACGATCGCGAGTTCCCCCCGGGGGGGTAAGTTCACGCAATTCCCCAAGTGCCCGTCTGGCCGGGGGCTGGTGACTCGTCGCTTCAGAGGTCGACGCGGTGCTCGGCAGCCGGTGGGGCATCGTCGACTGAGCCGTAGCGCAAGACGACGTGTGCCGGGCGGAACGGCAGGTCGTGCAGGATGGGTGCCATCACAGCGAAGAGTGCACCGGCGTCCGGTCCGTAGGCGTAGAGGACTCCTCGCCACCTCCGAACTCGTTTCCGTCGAACTCTCCGACGTCTGCTCGCTCGATCGCCTCGGTCAGCAGGGATTGGGCCTGGCGGACGACCTCCCGCTGGTTCGGCCCGCCGAGACCGTCATCGGCCAGTCGATAGCGGGCGATGACGGCATGCTCAACGTCGGTTTCCGCTTCGTCGGTGTCGGCCATGCGGGAAACGATCTCATCCCGGACCGACATCATCGCCAGCCAGCCGTCCTACGCCTGACGACGTCGCGGGTCGTAGAGCGAGAGGTAGATCGCCTCGTGCGAGACCTGCACGGAAGCGTCGCCGGGGAACTGGAGTCTCAGCCAGCCCGCGATCTGCTCGGGCGACCCGCACAGTGCCAATATGGCCTCCACCAGCGCCCGCAGAAGGGGCCGTTGGGCGAGCTTGGCCAGTTTGAGCCGGCGCCCACGCGCGTAGGCAGCGGCGTCCGCAGACGGCCCACGACTTCCGGAGGATCTTCGTCACCGATGCCATCATGAACGGCCTGCCACCGCACATCGCCGAAGTGATCTGCGGACACAAGCGCATCGACACGACAATGGGATACAAAGCGGTCTACCCCGCCGAGACGATCGAAGCCCACCGAGCGTTCATCGCCCGCCGCCGAACCTCTCGCCCCAGCGAAGAGTACCGAACCCCGACCGAGGAAGAATGGGACGCCTTCCTCGCCCACTTCGAGAAAAGGAAGGTGTCCATCGGCACCTGCGCACGCGCCTTCGGAACCCCTTGCATCCATGAGCACGCTTGTGTCAGATGCTCACTTCTCCGAACCGGGCCTCGGGTGAGATGGATCATCGCTGGCCGAAAAGCCGACCAGAAGGTGGCCGCCAGGTGCCAGCAAGCGGTGGAACTCCGCCAAGATGACGGGGAGTTCTTGCGGCGGAGTGTGGATGATGGACCAACGAGAGAGTACGCCGCCCAGCACGCCGTCAGCGATGTTCAACGCAGCCATCGAGCCCACGTCGAACCGCAGGCCCGATAGGACTGTCGAGCCAACTTGATCATCGCAGGAGAGGCATCAACACCAAACGCCGCCAGCCCCAACTCGTCCAGATAAGCAGTGATATGGCCAGGCCCACACCCCAAGTCCGCGACCTGACCTTCCCCACTCGCACGTACGACCTCGGCGAAGGCACCCAAGATCCCGCGGTCCAGGGGACTGTCACGCAGCGTGTCGCGGAACAGCTGCGCATAGGTGGGGGCAGCAGCGTCGTAAGCCTCGCGGGTGGCACTGAGGGCATGGTGTTCGACCATGCCCGCGACAGTAGTTCCTGGCGCTGAGGCGAGCCGAGAGAATCACGATCTTCCCTCCCGCCCGTTCGCCCGGGCTATCGCTAGTTCAGAGAAGCCTGCGTCCGCTGCCCGATGCTCTGGCCCGACCCGGCCCAACGAGACCGCCTCGTCGAGATCCGCGACAACCTCCTCGCCCGCATCTTCGAAGCCGAACGTGAAGGCTGGCTCGGCGAAGTCGAAGGACTTCGTGTCAGCCTTGCGGGAGCCGAGCACAAGCTCGCCCAGGTCGACCGACGTCTCCAAAACGGGGCTGGCGTCGACCTCGGCATGTCCACGATCAGGAACGAGGAACATTGAGCGCCGACGCCAATCACGAAGAACCAAGCCGAGACCTCAGCACCTGGACGATCGAACGCCTTGAGGCGTTCGCCACGGATGCCAAAGGCCATCAGCTTGAGGCGGTACGTGTCGTCGCGCAGGGCCATGCATATCGATCCGACGAATCCCGGAGTGCCCGCCAGCAGTGGGCCAAGCTGTCGTTGCAGGCCAACCAGCGTCGGCACGGCGACCGCCTGTGGGATCGAGCACGAGCAACTCAGCAGAATTTTATGCTCCGGATGTGGGTGATCGACCAGCTCGGTCCTGACGACGAGCACCCGGACTGGAGCCCCGAGACTCTGGCGGCCGACACTATTGCCGCCCTTGCTCTCACCGCTGCTGAGGCCCGTGCTCTCGCCGATCGCTGGCGCGATCTCGCGGTCGGGCAGATCGGAGAGCTTCGGCGGCACAAGAACCTGACGGCCCATCTGGACAGGCTCGTCAACCACCTGCAACCCAGCCCAGCACGGGATCAACTTCTCGCCTGGGCAGAGACTCGCCGGCACCTGCCCTGACCGCATCCGGGAGTTCACACCACTTCCTCGACGCCGATCCCAAAGTTCAGAGAACACCGTGTTCGTGAGCAGGGGAGTTGAACTTCATCGCCTTCTCCTGCTCGATGGGGTCGTTGTCGGCGATGACCCCGCGGTTGCCGAAGTGCAGCCACTCGGAGAACCCGTTGTACGCCTCGACCTTGTTGGTCGTGGCCGTCACCCGCCGGCGCATGGAGTTCCCCGTTGCACCGCAAACGCAGCGAGGACCTCTGCCAGGGGCACCTCGTCGGCGGCCTACTTCACTCGGGAGGCGGTCCGGGGAAACCCACCAGCAGAAATGTTGGCAGGGCGTCCCGGGCCGACCTCACCGCGCCGAGGGCAAGCGCCGCACCCAAGCTGTCATGGCTCTGGCACGACGCCGCGTCACTGTCCTATGGGTCCTCCTGCGTGAAAGACGCTGCTATCAAGCAACGCCGCCGCTCGCTCTCACGGCTTGACAAGCCATTAGGAAACCACGGCACCGTGACCGTTGCTGCCGTACGCCTCTGGCCCCGCTCATGACTCGCCGGACAGTCTCTGGGTCACAATGCCCCCATGACCGATCATCAGGCCCACACTCCCGCCCGTCCGCTGCTGCGCCGCCCCC
>NZ_JBVHDR010000031.1:0-33397 GCF_055563295.1 Streptomyces sp. NPDC002868
GGAGTGAGGCCACCACCCTGCGGATACCTCATGCCCACGAACTACCGCAGGGATCAAGCGATGTCATCCCCGACAACTCAACGGAAAGGTCAGTAGCTGAACGTAGCGGGAAGCCACCTTGATTCCCGACCCGCACACGAGAACCGCACGCTCTGGTCCGCCCCAGAGACGAACCGGGTCAACTGAGACGGCACCGGGCATCCGCTCCTTCGGAGCCAGATCGATTGAGACTTCCGGCAGACGCGCATCTCAATCGTTCTGGTCGCCCCAGGCCAGAGCCGCCCCAGGCCAGATCATCTGAGACAGGACACCACCAACTACCGGTGCAGCCCGCTGGCCTGGCGCCACGCAAGGGGCCCCGTGGTTGGCGGGCTGGAGGTTGAAGAACCATCTCTGGTGAGCCGACCCCTCATCGCGACAGAACTCGGTGGGGAGTACCTCCTGGGGGTCGGAAATCGTCGGGAAGGTTGACGCTGCAGTTCACGCGGGCTTTGGTGGGCGCAGGTGAGAGCAAGGAGGCTGGCGTGGCCCGAGTGGAACTCGCAGAGAAGTTGCCGTCGTGCTCACGCTGCGGAGGACCGCTGATCTCCAGCGCCGTCATGCCGCAGGAAGACGCGAACGGAATTCCGATCCACCTGGAACTGTGTTCCTCCTGCGACAGCGAGAAACCGGCAGCCGGTGCACTGCTGCGCTGGTTCGCCACCGGCGGCGGTCACGACATGTCACGCGTCCACGAGGGCGCGGACCTGCTGATGGAGTGGACCAGGGAAGGCATGGCCGAGCACGGCTGGAGCTGGATCGCCCGCAAGCCGGACGAGGACAGTGAATCTGCCCGCCCTACCCCGGACGAGACAAGCGTCCGGGTGCTGATGACTCAGGAGATCCCCGGGAACATCGCGGACGTGGATCGCCTCCAGGAGGTTCGCGACACCCTCCGTACCCAGCTCGCCAACGCTACCCCCGAACAGCGAGCCCGGCTTCAGGAAGTCATCCGGCGCTTCGGAGCCGCCACCGCCGAGGGCCTGGCTGCCCAGGACCCAACTGCCGCCGAACTGCGCGACCAGGTCCCGCAACCACCTGGCCCACTGAGTCCGGAAGCCGAACAACGCCTTATGGACCTCATCCGGCGCCTGACAGACGAGCCGCCGCGTCACGACTCAGACGGCTGATTGTCGATGGCGAAGCGCACGTGCGGGGTCCCACGCCTGCGGTCAAGCATCTTCCCCATTGCCTCCCCCGCATTCCCGTCACGGACGTCACCTGCCAGGCAACCATCAGGCTCTGATTCGCCCTCGGCAGCTGCCTGCGCGGGCGGCGGTAGATGGTGGGCCTGTGCGTATGCTCGGATCCGACCACGATCTCGTCCTCGATCACCGGTTGATGATCGGGTGGCCGCCTCGGTTTTCCACTCGCTCCATCACAGTCAACGCCGCTGCAAGAAGGGAATGACCTCCTAGCGGCGCGGGGTGATCAGGTGCCGTACTGCTCGGGCTTGGGGGACCGTGCCATCAGCATGGCGGCGGCCTCGGCGACGGTGACCGTTCCCCGGATGACGGCGACGACGACTTCGGTGATGGGCATCTCCACCCCGTGCCGTTGGGCGAGTTCCAGGATTGACTGGGACGACTTGACGCCTTCTGCGGTCTGGCTGGTCGCGACGGTTGCTTCGGCCACGGTCATGCCCTGGCCGAGGTGTTCGCCGAAGGTGCGGTTGCGGGAGAGTGGTGAGGTGCAGGTGGCGATGAGGTCGCCCACTCCGGCCAGTCCGGAGAACGTGAGGGGGTCGGCTCCCAGCTTCGCACCGAGCCGGGCGGTCTCTGCCAGGCCTCGTGTGATCAGCAGGGCGCGGGCGTTGTCGCCCAGTCCCATGCCTGTTGCGAGTCCGACGGCGAGTGCGATGACGTTCTTGACGGCGCCCCCGAGTTCGCAGCCGATCACGTCGTGGTTGGTGTAGGGGCGGAAGTACGGAGTCAGGCAGGCTTCTTGGAGAGCCTTGGCCGCGGTCTCGTCGCGGCAGGCGATCACCGATGCGGCGGGCTGGCGCGCGGCGATTTCTCGGGCAAGGTTCGGCCCGGAGAGTACGGCGACGCGCTCCGCGGGCACGCCGGTCACCTCGGTGATGACCTCGCTCATGCGCAGTTCTGTGTGAATTTCGATGCCCTTCATCAGGCTGACGACGATCGTGGACGGCTCGATCAGAGGTGCCCAGCGGGCGAGGTTGTCGCGCAGCGACTGCGCTGGGATCGAGACCACCAGGAAGTTGGCGCCGGCCAGGGCCTGCGCCACGTCTGTCGTGGCCTTCAGCGACGTCGGCAGGATGATGTCTGGCAGGTAGACGGGGTTTTCGTGGCGGGTGTTGATCGCGTCGACGATCTCGGGGCGGCGGCCGTGGAGTATGACGTTGGTGCCGGCGTCGGCGAGGACCGCTGCGAACGCTGTGCCCCATGACCCGGCTGACAGCACCGCAGTCTTCATTGTGTTTCTCCCTCAGTGCCGTACGTCGTCTGGACCCTATCGGCTGGGCAGGAGGAGGCCCCACGCCGCAGGGTGAGCACGACGGCGCGGCGTTCGTCGAGACGGGGGAGCATCCTTGCCGCCTCGTCCAGCATGGTTTGGGCTTGGTGGTCGCCCAGTTCACGGCGCAGGTCGGATTCGTGGGTGTTCCACAGCCCGTACAGGCGGCGCCACAACTCGGGTTCGGCGGGGCGCTCGTCGATGTGCTCGATGTCGAATCCGGCAGCGGTGGCCTCTTTGGCCGGGTCGCATGTGCGGGGAAGGGCGCGGGTGAGGACGGCGCGGGCGCCCGGCGTGAGGATGCGGTGGATCTCGCGGAGGGCGGCGGCACGGTCGGGGGCGAAGCCGAGTGCGTCCACGCAGACGAGGCCGTCGGCCAGGCCGGCATCCCGGGCCTGAGTGATGTCGGCAACCGACCCGGCCCGCACCTGCCCGTTCACGCGCTGTTCCGGCCGCCGGTCGACCTGCGCGATGGACAGTTCCATGGGCTCCTCCGTGATCTCTGGTGTTCCTACTCCTCACCGCCGGGCGGCGGGGAACCCGGTCAAGACGCTGCGCCGCAACCACCGCAAGTCAATCCGTCACAGCGGCTTCGGACTTGGAGGCGTGCGATGAAGGCAGCCGCGGAGAGCTGCGCATCCGCTCGGGCCGCCTACACCGAGACCATGCCGTGCGAGCCGGAGAGCGCTGGCAAGGTCGTCGAAGAGGTCCCCGTGTTGCACCGGCGGCAGCACGCGGAGGGACGGATTGCCACGCAGAGGTGCCTCGCCTCGGGCATACGCTCGCTCGGCTGCTGGCGGGGGAGACGGCCGCCGACCGGGCGACGATCGCCCGTTACCGGGCTCTGACCGAGGACGCCCGTCACTCCCACCCAGGCTTCTGTCCCGAGACCATCCAGGATGGGGCGACCAGCCGTGCTCTGCTGCGGCTGTGGCGGTGCGAGCCCGGTCGGCTGGAAGACGAGGCCGCGGCCTGTGCCAGGCGTCGAAGCCCTTCTGCAGTTTCTGCTCGGCTGGCGACAAGGCCGGCGTGCTCGCGGCCGGTTGCTGGTTCATCGGGGGATCGACCGCCTGGTCCGTGCGTGTGTCCCCGGGCAGATGACCTTCACCGCTGCCAGGGGCTCGGTGGGGGCCGACAGGTTGAGGCAGACCGGCTCGTGCCCGGTGATCTCCTCGATGCGCTCGGCGACAGTTGCGGCCCGGTCAGCGAAGCTGCCGCGCCATGGTGCATGCCCGCCCATGAGGGCGTCCCAGGCGTGCAGGTTTCCGGTGGCGGCCGGTGGGCGAGGCGGTCGCGTGTCGAAGACTTCCTCGCGGGAGAGGAGGTCGTCTCTGGTTCCGGCGATGCAGGTCAGACGGGACTGCGCCGCCTCGGTGATGGAACGCGCGAGTGCGATGTGCGGATCGGTGTGGCACCCGGCGCCGGCGAAGTGGAGCGGGTAGTCCTCGGTCCACAGGTAAGCCAGGCACGTCGGGATGCCGTAGGCGTTGTCCACCATCGCCAGGGCATGTCGTGGTCGGATGCTGTCACCACCAGTCCCGCCGCCCTGTACTTCGCGAGAGCGCTCAGCAGGCGGTCGACCGCGAACGCAGTGCGTCCCCTCAGGCCGTCGGGGGTCAGGGTGAGAAGGATCAGAGTTCCGGGAGGGTGGGCGACGTTGGTGTGGCCGCTGATCAGCTCCTGCTGATCGACGGTGACCAAGACCGCCACTTTTCCGTCGGCGCGAGAGGCTGGGCTGGACTCGGCGAACTGCAGCTGCAGCTCTGCGCGTTCTTCGACCAGGTATCCGAGAGTCGGCATGCTCCCTCCTCGCCTCGTGTGTGGAAGCCTCCCATGCCGTGCGGGAGGGTGAATGGTCAGGCTCAGGCCTTACCTCAGCGCGGAACGGCTATGGACGGGTCCAACGCGTGTGCTCGCAAAAGAGCTGTGAGCAGCAGCTCCTCAGAGAGATACGCAGGCCACACATCCGAGTCAGCCAGCCCGGATTGGGTCAGCGGTCGGCGGCTGACACAGGCCGGGCATGACAGTGGCCGCGTCCCACAGTGATCGCGATTCCGTCGCGCATCCCACTCCCCTCGACACAGACTGCATAGCGAGGCGGTGGTGGTTCCCTCGCAAGCTCTCATGATGGTCATTTCTCAGCGGAGTGCCAGCGACCGGAAAAGCAATTTCCGGTCGCTTCCTCATGCCGGGAGGTTTACATGCGTACGTCCATAAATGAGTCGGGACTCCGCCGAGGCGGCGCGCACGTGGGCACCGCGCAGACGCTTCGGCATTGAGGCGCACCGACCACATGAGCGAGCGTGTGGTGCCGGAACGGACGCCCGAGACCAGCGCCTGCATGGATGCGTGCTTGCCGAGTACGTGGCCAAGGACTGGCAGGGGGTTCGGGAGTTCATGGCTGCAACCAGGCACCACTCCAGGCCGGTTCGGTGGCCCTCTCGGAAGTTGGTCTGTGAGGACCCGGCTCCAGGCCGCAGGCTACTGGCCGGTTACTCTCAGAAGACTTCAACGCCATATGCACGGGGGATTCCATGCGCACGACCACTTTGGCTTCCGCCGTCTGCATCTGCGCCACCATGGCCAGCCTCACGGCCTGCACCCCGTCCGGTGGCTCCGGATCCTCAGATGCGAAGGGCAGCGGCGCCGCGTCGAAGACGTCGGCCGAGCCGTCGAAGGCCGCAGTGGCGTATGCCGACCTCAGCGGATCCGAGTTGCAGGAGAAGGCTTTGGCCGCGACGCGGGGCGCCACTTCGATGCGGGTGGCTGGTCATGTGGTGGAGGCCGGATCAAAGACGGAAATAGACGTCGCCCTGAACACCCGGGGTGAGTGCGCGGGCTCCGTGTCCGTGCAAGGTAAGGGGACCGGCGAGATCATCAAGACCAGCGAACTTCTCTTCTACAAGGCCGATGAAGCTTTCTGGCGCAGTCAAGCTCCCAAGCGCCTGGCGAAGAAGCAGGTCGACTCGATGGTCGCCCTGGTCGCGGACCGCTGGATCAGGGTGAAGACGAGCGACCCGCGTGCCGGGAAGATGGCGAGCGTCTGTGATGTGGACAAGCTGATGCGCTCGTTCAAGGTCAATCCGCTGGCGCGCAAGGGCGAGCCGACCACGGTGAACGGGGAGACGACGCTGCCGGTCACCACTCCCGCCAAGGGCGGCCTCGAGGTCTGGTACGTCGCCACGGAGGGCAAACCGTACCTGCTCAAGGCCACCAAGGGCGGCGACGAACCGACGGAGATCTCGATGTCCGCGTTCAATCAGCCCGTCTCGCTCACCCCACCGGCGGACAAGGACATCGTCGACCTCTCCAAGCTCCGCGGGCCGACGACGGCCGTGTGATTGCCGCCGCCCCCGGTCCGCCAGCGTTGCGTTTGGGCCCCGGGCCGTGTGCCGGCCGGACCGGTGCGGAGCAGCGGGGGTGCCGCTTTTGAGAGCCCCCAGGGGAAGTGGTACTTGACAGGGCTATCTACCAGGGCGCTCTCATTTTGAGTTCGGCACCAGAGGGCGGTTTCGGACCAGTCAAAATGAGAGCGCCCTCAGGCGGGCGGTAAGTGAGTAGCAGACAGCTACGACTACCCCAACGGCGAAGGGCGCCGCCGAGGAGGCAGCGTTGGCTGGAGGAGGGAGAGGACCTCGGTCCCTTCGTGAACGCGGAGAGTCACGGAACCCTTGGCTGCGAGAACATCTTCCAAGCGGGGGCGGTAGAGAGGGTGCAGCCGCGTGAGAGCGTCTTCCACCCCTGCCCACTCGGCGGCGCTGGCTTCGGGCGTTGGATGCGGCTCTCCTGAGATCGCCGTTGCGATGAAGAGTCCCGCGAGGATGCCCCGGCTTGGATGTTGGTAGACACCCACCAGGCCGTGGACTTTGACGAGGACTCCGGTCTCCTCGTAGGTCTCGCGAGCAGCAGCATCGTGGAACGCTTCATGCGGGTCGACCAAGCCTCCGGGCAACTCCCATCGCTCAGGGGAGCGGCGCCGTGCCATAAGGACGTGGCCCATGTCGTTGAACGCGACGCATGTCGCTCCCAGGACGTAGCCTGCGGAAGGATGAGGGACCTCGTGTCCTTGGTTGGTAGTCACTTCCCCGCCTCGCTAACGCTGTTGTGAAAGACCAGGAGGTATCTCCAGAACAGGAGTCGCCGAATTCGGCTCTGGTGAAGGCCAGCAGCAGCGAATTCTCGGATCTCTGTGAGGGACATTGAAGGGGGTGCGACAGGGGCAGGAGGAGGCTGCTTGCTGATGCAGGCGCGCTTCGTCGACCGCTTCTCCTGAAGGAACACCACGATGCGCCAGACGGCGTTCACCGGGACTGCCCCAAGGCTTACGACGTAATCCCAGAGGGTGGCTTCTCGGTAGCAGCCGAGGATCACCAGAACGCCGTTCGGGGTCAGTGCGGCGCGCAGTTTCTGTACCGTCTCGAATGGGACGTGGTGGATGCTGGCCAAGCAGGCAATGTAGTCGTACGCGCCGGGCGGCAAAGTCAGTCGTGTGATGTCCGCCTGCTCGAAGCGGATGCGCCCGGGGAGTTCGAGCGCAGAAGCCTGCTGCCGTGCTGTGGCGATGACGTCGCCATCCGCGTCAACGGCATCCACCTCGATTCCTCGAAGGGCCAATTTCTGGGCGAACGTCCCCGTCCCGCAGCCCACGTCAAGGGCCCTCCGGCACGATGTGGGAAGCTCGCGAAGTAAGAGGTCATGATAGTGATCGTTGTGGTTGAAGGGCATGGCGTCATCATGGCACGGGCTTATCTGCGGAGTTGGGCACGACGTTGACCACAACATACGCCCACCCGACGGGACGTGCGATTGAGTGGCGGGCGGTGCTGGACCAGTACCGCCCGCCACTCAATCAGTGCCTACTGGTCATCATCCACGATCGAGGACACGGATTCTTGGCAGCTGCTCTCAGCCATGGAATACAAGAACCCGTTCCGGAGTGATGCTTACGACCACGCGCTTGTCGCCAGGAGCATCCCAGGGGTACGGGCGAGTTCCTCGGTGCTTTTCGTGGAGGAAGTCGATGAGTTCCCTCCCGCCATCCTCGACAATCTCCGCCCTGCCTCGCACCTCCACGTAGTGGTCTTGACTTTCGGGGTGAGCGACCAAAATGGTGGCCTGTGGATTCCGAAGCAGGTTTTTATGCTTTCGCCTTCCCGCGACTGTAGCGATTAGGACCCGGTTGCCCTCATAGTGAGCCCAGACTATCGATAGCTGCGGTCGTCCATCGGGCTCGACTGTCGCAAGTGTGGCACACGCGTTCTGGTCAAGCCATTGGCGGATCTCGGCAGGCAGAACTTCTGAACTCCGGGGGGATGGTGGCGTCCAGATAGGCGTGGCAGGCATTTTCTTCTCCACTCCAAATAGGGGTCTGTTAAGCCAGGGAGCTCGATGTGATGAATTGTCTGAACGGGGTGGCATCGTCATGTCACCGGCCGCTCTGCGGTATCGGAGGCCCCTCGACGTACTTGCTTGCGGGAGCTGCGTACTGGTCGGCGGTGAAGGAGGAACGCGCCGAGGGCAAGCCAGCAGCCTCCGAGCAGTTGTCCCGCGAGTACATCGATGCTGAAGTGCACACCGAGAAAGACCCTGCTCCACGCGACGAGCTCGGCGGCCACCCCGGTCAGCAGGAGGATCAGCGCCGACACCGCCCGGGGCGTGTGGGTGCTGAGGTAGAGCGCGGCTAGCAGGAAGCCGGTTGTCACTCCCACTGCATGTCCGCTGGGGAAACTGAACCCGTCGGCCTGGGCCGAGGCGCATCCCAGAGTGGGGCGCTGTCGTTCGACCCATCCCTTGATGAGGTTGCAGCTCACTGTGGCGGCGTACGGTACGGCGAGGAGGACGGCGGCGGCTGCGACGTTCCGTCGGGTCAGTGCGAAGCACGCGGACCCTGCGGCAAGGAGGGTCACTGGCCAGGGGTTGCCCCAGGATGTCAGTGTCTCGATAAGCCGGGTGCGGGACGCTCCGCTGCTTCCCCAGGAGCAGAGCGTCCCGCTCAGCCGCTTGTCCCATTGGAAGGCGGCGAGGACAAGCAGCAGACCGGCGTGGGCCGCTGCCCACCAGCCGAACCATGACAGAGTCCGGATCCGGTGCACGGGGTGGTGACGACTCATGCGGGGGTGGTGGCCTTCGAGATGTGCTCCATCAGCCTGCGGGGGGTGGGAATCGTCCGCAGGGTGCTGTCGTCTATCTGGCAGTCGAACTCGTCCTCGATACGGCTGATGATCTCGATCTGGTTCAGGGAATCAATTTCCAGGTCGCCGAAGGTGGCGTCGAGATCATCCTTCGAGATGGCGGTCCCGGTGATTTCCTCCGTCAGGGGAGCGAGAACTGCGATGAACTCCTGCTCGGTCATGAATGTCGTCCTTTCGTGGTGAGTGATCGCTGGGGATGTCATGCGGCGCGGCGTCCGTAGCGGGCACGCCAGTGCATGCGTGTGCTGGTCAGGCCCCAGACGGCGGCGGAGAAGGCGGCGAGGACCGCCATGTCAGCGAGGGTGCTGATGTCGGCGGGAGCTGTGAGGGAATGGCGCAGGCTGTCGGCCGCGTACACCGCAGGGTTGACGTGGCCGATCCAGACCAGGGCGTCCGGGAGTAGTTCTGGTGGGACTGCCACCGGACCTGCGGCCATCATGAGGAGCGTGGTAGCCAGACTGAGTGAGGATGCCTGCTCGATGGTTCCGGATCTGCTGCCGATGAAGGCACCCAGCCCGGCCGAGGGGAGGAGCGCGAGGAGGAGGCACAGGGGGGCGAGCGGGGAGAAGACCAGTGGGACGTCCAGCAGCGCTGAGCCGAGCAGCAGAGTGACCGTGACTGCTGGCAGCGAGAGCAGCGAGAACGCTCCGAGTGTGGCCAGGATGAGAGCCTCTCGCCGCACGGGCAAGGCCGCGTAGTACTCGAAGGCACCGTTGCCGCGCATGAACGCGAAGTTGCTGGCGATTCTGTTCTGGGTCTCGAACAGGATCGCCATAGTGACGCTGCCGGTCAGGACGTATTCGGTGGCGCCGTGGCCGGAGTTCCGAGCGAAGAGTCCCAGAGCGGCGATGCTCACCAGCGGGGCGAGCATGCCGGTGAGCACCATCTGGGGCCAGGACCAGCGCCAGTTGGTGAGCTGGATCCGGAACAGGTCCCAGACCTGCTGGATGAAGCTCAGGCCGCGCTTCTCGTCATGCGTAGCTGACATACACGTCTTCCAGGGTCGCGGTGTGCATCGTGAACTCGGGGAACTGGGTGAGATCTACATCCTTGGTCAGGTGCGGCAGGTCAGCGGATTCGACGAGGGCGACAACTTTGCCTCGGTGCTGGGACTGGATGCGTACGTAGTCGGGCAGTCGGTGCACCTGTGTGTCGCCCAGCGTGATCGAGAGGTGCACCTGGGAGCGGAGGGAGGACTTCAGCTCGGAGGGGGCGCCGAGTGCAACGAGCCGGCCGTCCTTGAGGATTCCGACCCGTTCGATCACTTGTTCCGCCTCGATGGCGTTGTGGGTGATGAGGATGATCGTGCGGCCTTCTCGCTGGTTGAGGTCCCGGAGCAACTGCCACACCTGGCGGCGCCGCGACGGGTCCAGTTCGTTGGTCGGTTCGTCCAGGATCAGCACGGGCGGTGATCCGGTCAGGGTCACCGCGATCTGCAGGAGCCGGCGTTCTCCACCGGATAGCTGCCGGGCGACCTTGTTGGCCAGGTGGTCGAGGCCGAGCAGTTCCAGGAGGGCGTCGCGTTCCTTTTTGGCGGCCTTGGAGGCAACGCCTCGCAGGTGGGCGCTGAAGTAGACGGCCTCTTTGACGGTCAGGCTGTTGAGGGCGAAGGCGGTCTGGGGCATGTAGCCCACGGTGGTCGTCGTGAAGCGGGGGTGCACGAAAATGTCGCGTCCCAGGAGCCGTACCGACCCATTATCGGGCTGCACCAGGCCGATCATCTGCTTGATCAGGGTCGTCTTGCCGGCTCCGTTACTGCCCAGCAGTCCGAAGAACTCTCCCTGCCGGATTCGGAAGGAGATGCTTTCGTTGGCCGGTCTGGAGGTTTCGCCGTACTGCTTGTGCAGGCCCTCGACCTCATATGCGTAGGGTGCGTTGTCCGGCATGCTCACGTCCCCTGTGCCGCGTGGCGCCAGATCCCGCGGACCACGGATGCGGCCCCCGTGATGTCCCTGGGGGGAGCCAGCTGGGAGGCTGCGTGCCCGAAGCAGCGGTAGAAGCCGCTCATGGCCGAGTCGCTGGGAAGATAGCCGTGGGACGCGGATGCCACGCTTTCCCGCGGTGCGGCGTCGCTGTACTGGAACTCGATGTGCTGACCGCATGACACGGCCAGGCGGCCCACCCGCGGGCTGCTCAGAGGCAATTTCAACCGGTCGAGATCGGCTGGATTGAGCACGCCGATGGACGGATCGAGCGCGCCAAGGGCACGGATCAGGTGCTGTTCCTCGTTGGCCGGAAGCGGTGCGTCGGCATAGAGGTAGGCGCAGTTGCTGTCGCCCTGGAAGACCATGCGGTCCGCGAGGCCCAGGTCCGCCAGCACGTGGTTCGGACGCAGGTGCGTCTCGACGTAGTCGATGCCGTGGTCGGAGAAGAACATGAACTCCGTTTGCTCACCGAGGGCTTCGGCGAGCCGCATTACGCAGGCGTCGATCCGGGCATAGACGTCCAGGATCTGTTGCCACGCCTGCTTTCGTTCGGAGGGGCCTCCACGGACCGCATGCCAGTACAGGAACTCCTGGGCGTGATCGGCCTGGTTGAAGCGCACAAACAAGACGTCGGGGTCGTGCTGTTTCAGGACGTCAAGGGCGGTCTGCTCCACCCATTCGGCACGTGGTGCCTCGTGGAAAGTGTGGTGCGGGTTGGCGGTGTACTCGACGTGGAGGGACGCGGGTCCGTCGCCGGTGCGGGCGGGTACGGGGTCGAGATCACCGAAGCCCATGGTGATCACGGCGGTTCCCAGATTTACCTGGATCCGGTTCTGGTCAAGCTTCTGGCAGGAGACCGCCACGGAGACGGCACCCGAGGCCACCGGGATGTCCAGTCGTGTGGGGCGGCTGCCGTCGGTCACGGTGGCGGCCTCTTTGCTGCTGCCGACCGTAATGGCACCTGTGCGCTGGTCGAGCCGCAGATACAAGGACACTTCGTATCCAAGGTAGGAGAGTGTCACCAGGCCGTCGGCTGCCGTGTCTTCGGTAGGCGAGAGCGGGACGACAAGGTCGCGTGCGGGCGCGTACAAGCAGTAGCAGCTGGGGATCGCTTGCAGGGCGTTGCGGGAGAAGGTCTGCGGAAAGTGGACGGCAGCGGCCGATGCTCCCTCCCGGGCGAACCAGTTGAGCAAGCTGGGCGCAGTCAGCGATCTTTCCTCGTAGGGGTGAAAGGAAGATGACGGATCGTCAGCACGCCGTCGAATCTCAGCAGAACTCTCCCGCTCCCAGAAGCGGTTCCCCACGATGCCGTGCCCGTTCGGGTGCGTACCGGTAAGGAAGGAGGCATGCGAGGGGGCCGTCGAGGAGGGGTAGATACTGCGCAGCTCGTGGACAGCGGTGCCCGGCAAGGCAGGCAGGACCCGGCTCAGATTGAAGAAATCATTCTCGCGGATGATCCCGGGAAGCCCGCCGTCGACACAGATGACGACCAGACGCTGGCGCCGCCCGCTCATGCGTTCAACTCCGTTGCCGTCGCGGCAGTCTCATCGTCGAGTGGCGCTGGAGCGAAAGTGACGTTGTGTTGGTGCAGCAGCCACACCCCGCCTGAATTGCCCGGACGGTACTGCCAGTGCGTGATGCCCGCATGCGCCACGAGCAGTTCGACCCGGCCGACGCCGCCACACAGAAGCTCGTTGACAGCGTCAAAGAAGCCGCTGTGGGTGACCAGTACGATCCGCTGGTCTTCCATGGCCTGGTGGCACAGCTCGCTCATGCAAGTGGCGACCCGCGTCATGAACTCATGCCATGATTCCGCACCCGGGGGTGGCGGATAGTGCCTGTTTTCTCGCGGGTGCGGCAGAGTTTCCCCCTCGGGTGACGCCCAGACGATCTCGTTGAGCCGCGGGTCCTCCCGCACGGCCAGACCGTTGTGGTGCGCCACTACGTCGGCAGTCCGCCGGGCGCGGGGCAGCGTGCTGGTGCGCAGTTCGGTGGGGTGCCGCTCGGCCAGCCAGAGGGCAGCGGCCTGTGCCTGACGGCGTCCGAGATCGGTCAGGAGCTGGTTGTGCGGATCGTGCTTCCCAACACGGTCCTCGGCGTGGCGCAGCAAGTAGAGGTGCATGTCACTCCAGTGAGGCGGGGATTTCGGTGTGCCAGTCCCACGCCGTACGAACGATGTGGTCGAGGTCGCGACCTGCTCGCCAGCCGAAACGGCTCAGTGCCAGACCGGGATCGGCCCAGGACAGACCCGGATCCCCGGGCCTGCGCGACGCGACGGCGACCTCGACGTCCTTCCCGGAAACTCTGCGCAGGGCATCGATCAGCTCGCGCACGCTGACGGGATGTCCGCGGCCGAGATTCACCGGGCCGCACCGGTCGTCCCGCTCCAGGCCCTCCAGGACCTGGACATGCGCCTGAGCGAGGTCCTCGACGTGGATGTAGTCGCGAAGAGCCGTCCCGTCGGGTGTCGGATAGTCGTCGCCGAAGATCTGCAGCGCGGGGGCAAGGCCAAGGGCGGCCCGCACCGCCACCGGGAGGAGCTGGGTTGCCGCAGGACCCGCGTACTCCCCCAGGGAGGCATCGTCGGCCGCGCCCGCCGCGTTGAAGTACCGCAGGTTGGCGTAGCGCATCCCGGTGGCCGCCCCGTAGGAGGCGATCATGCGCTCGCATAGGTACTTCGTCTCTCCGTACGGGCTCTCCGGCCGCACCGGCGCCGCCTCGTCCACCGGGCAGATCTGCGGGGTTCCATACACGGCGCACGAGGAGGAGAAGACGAACCGCTCCACATCTGTCCGTGCGCATAAAGCAAGGACGTTCTGCGTCCCCGTCACATTGATGGCGAAGTAGGTACTGATATCGCGCAGCGATTCTTCCGAGGACTTCAGGGCCGCGAAGTGGATCACAGCCTGGGGACGGAATTCCTCGAAGACCGAACCCAGGCCGGCGATGTCGAGGATGTCCACCACATGCAGGCGGCATCCAGGAACGGCCTCGCGGCGGCCCGTGCTGAGGTTGTCGACGACGACCACGTCGTGGCCGGCCTCCAAGAGACGACGTACGGTGAAGGAGCCCACATATCCGGCTCCCCCGGTCACGAGCACTCTCATCGCGCCTCAACTCTGCCGGTGCCTGCTGCTACTGGTTTGCGTAATTCCCGTCCGGTCATGAACGCCTCGGCCGCCTCCACACCCACTTGCGTCCCCCGGTAGGAGGCAAGCGTCCGCACGGCCGTCAGGGACCGGGGGTGCGGCGGGTCGTAGACCTCGTAGGGGTAGGCGGCAAGAGCCCGGCACTTGGCATCGACGTGCTCTGTCACGTCGTAGAACAGGTTGGGGGTGAACGGTGCCACCAAGCCCGTCTGCTGTTCCGTCGAGGACAGGACCTCGAAATGCAGCACCTGCCGGACGGGGCTGGCGCCGAGGATCCGTGTGGCGTACCCCACCGCATGGGCAACACTGCGATGGTCAGCGTGAATGTCGCCCGGATGGTGAGTGAAGACCACCTCGGGCCCCGCCTCGCGCAGAACCTGGCTGACCGCATCCACGGCCTGGCGCTGCGGGAGGTCCGCAAGCAGACGGCCGTCGGCCGCGAGGCCGCCGAACGAGACCTCTGCCGCCCCGAGTTCCTTGGCTGCCGCCTGGCATCGCTCTCGCGCCTGCTCGATCGTCACACCCGAGTGCCGCAGGGAGACACCCTCAGCGAGGATGTGGATGTGTACCTGCGCGCCCTGTCGGCTCAGAGCCGACGCGGTGGCTCCCGCACCGAGAACTTCATCGTCCGGGTGCGCGGCGATGATGAGGACCTTCACGCGGGCTCCGGAACAGGGCGCTGAGCGTCCGCGGTCTGGGCAGCCAGCGCCGGCGGGTCATCCGGCCGGATCAGCGCGCCCATGGCGTACAGCCGGTGCGTGAGCACCCCGGGCGTCATCTGGGTGGGCTTGAGCAGCTGGCGCGGATCGTCGGCTTCGAGTGCCGCACGGATCACCGCGTAGGCGTCGCTGTCGAGCTCCATGATGTGCGAGGTGCGGGGTACGAAGACGAATCCGCCGTCCGTCTCCTCACGCACCCTCACGTCATCCCATACCAGTTCGTCGAGTACCGCTTCCGGGCCGAGCCGGTCGAGGGCCAGGAGATCGATACGGTGGACGAGGTATTCCACCCGTCGTGCTGCGCGATGGCCGCCGCGGATGGCCTCGCGTCCGGCCGCTCCCATCGTTTCTGCAGCCTCCCGGTCGCCCAGGAGCTGCTGCATCGCCTGCCGTAGATCTTCGTCGTCGATGACCAGCAGGCCGTGCCGCTCGTCCTCCACAAACTCCGGGATCCCGCCTTGGGCGGAGGCGATGACGGGACGGCCGGCGACCATGGCCTCCTTCAGCGCGAGCGGGCCCGTCTCGGGCACCGTGCTGGCGAGGACCACGGCGTCACTGGACGCGACGAGCGAAGCGACATCGGCCTGGTGGCCGATGAAGCGGACGCGATCAGCAACACCTCGCTCGGTGGCCTGGCCACGCAGATCTGCCCCCAGCGCACCGTCACCCGCGATCACCAGCACGGGCTGTGCCGCATCCGGTGGCAGCTCGATATCAGCGAATGCGTCGATCACCCGGTCGACGCCCTTCTCCCACGACAGACGGGCCAGCACGAGGAAGACGAACTGCTCGGGCGCAACGTCCAGTTCCTGACGTGCGGCGCTGCGGTCCGCGGCGTCAAGCGCTTCCAGCAGAGACTCGCTGACACCGCTGGTGAGGACTTCGACCTGGTCTTCCTTCAGCACACCGGCCGTGATCAGGGGCTGGAACTGGCGCTGCCGCTGTTCCCGCGAAGTGGCGAAGACCAAGTCCACGCCGCTGAACAGTTCGCGCACCTCGTCGGTGGTCCCCAGGGGGAATGCCGAGTGGCGGAAGAGACACACAGCCGTATCAGCCGGATCCTGTGACCGGGCCTTGTGGACAGCGGCGGCGTCCGCACGGCCGGAGACACACACGATGCGGGGACGGTGACGCTGTAGCGCGCTCTGGACCGCGTCGACCGCGGTGTCACTCGCAAAGGGCGGCACGCCAACGGTTGCCACGCCGACGGCGCGGCACTGCTGCAGCATGGCGCTGCCGTCCTCCGCCAGGACGGTGACCGCGTGACCGGCTTGCGCCAGTCCGACTGCCATGTCCTGCATGTAGCGGTGCTTGCCGCCCCAGACTTGGTCGGAGACAGTGAGGATGATCTCCATTAGTTCCGAACACCCCTCCCGAAGATTCCCGGGCATGAGCCGGGGATGGTCCAAAGTGAGCTGAACGCGCGCAGCGCCGCGAGGCGGGCCTTGCCCACGCCCCCCAGAGCGGCGTAGCGCATACCGCTGGCCCGCGCTTCGCGCAGGCACTCCTCAATGAGCGCGGTCGTGAGAGTGAGGTCGTGGCCGCGGGCTGCGGGCACGAGCGCAATGGTCGAGAGCATCCCCAGCCGCGCAGTGTCGTAGGCGATGAACCCGAGCAGCCGGTCCTTGGACGCCAGGTCCTTGTTCCGGTCGACGACGATCACTGACGAGATCGGATCCCGGGAGAACGACCGGTGGATCTCACTGGCCCAGCCGCCGCCGAAGGTGTCCCTGACCCAGTCGACGAGGAGTAGCTCTTCACTGGCTTCCGGGCGGCGGACCCACAGGTCCCGACCGTCCACCGTCAGGGATGTCGGTGCGGAGCTGGGCGTCCAGGTCCGGAAGTCGATGAAGAGGTCAGCCCATTCGAGGCTCTTGTCGTCACGGCTTACGGCGCTCTTGCGCTCGGTGGAGTCGGGAATCCACCACGATGCCTGCTGCAGTGCCGACGGAAAGTGGTCTGCGTATGCGCCGACTTCAACCAGCGCGTAGGCGTACCCGAGCCACTGGAGGCGCTCCAGCGCCACGTGGACGAGGAGCCAGTGGACCTTCGCGCGGTCTTCGGGGGCTACTGCGGCCGTCATCTCGCAGGAACCCACCGTGCCTGGTCCCTGGGTGTTGATGCCGCAGCGGCCCAGAACCGTCCCGCCCTGGTGCAGTTCGACGGAAGTCTCAGCCCGAGGGCCCGCGGACGGCGTGAACCGGGGAACGGCAGAAGCGGCGTCCTGCGGCGATGAGGCGGAGTTCAGCGTATCGAGCAGGGGGTGGGATGGTGCGACGTCGTACAGACGAATCAGTGCTTCTCTTCCCACGGGCTACCTCACCTCAGCGCCTTCGAAGATTTGCCGGTCCAGCAGCGAGGTGAGCGGAGGACCTTCCGGGGTGTCGCCGGACGCGAAGTCCCAGAAGATTCCACGCAGTCGATCCTCGGTGAACTCTTCCTGTTCCTGGGTAAGTTGCTCCTGACCCTGTGCCCAGATCTCCTGGAGAGAGGCATCCTTGGTGTTGCCCAGGGGAGCGGCGCTGTACAGGCGACTCATGGTCACATCCCCCGTGGCGGAGATCGCGACGCTGCTGTCGCGCACCAGGTAGGGGAACATGACGACGTCCTGGAAAGGACGGAGCCGTTCGCCCGGTACCAGGTAGGGCGCGTTGAGATTCAGGTCGAAGTCGGTGGCCGGCACGTCTTGCTTGAACTCGGCCACCTGGCGGTGGACCGCCATGGTCTCTTCTTCCGTCAGGAGCAGCCGGTTACGACCCCCGCGGCCGTGAGCCCGGACGAGAATGAGGTCCTGGCGGCGGAAACCGTGGGCCCGCAAGTAGTGCGCCAGGTCGAACACATTGTGCTGATTGGTCTTCATCACTGTGGTCAGCACTTTGAAGCTGCGCACGCGGTCGCGCAGGTATATCGAGTTCTTCACGACCGTGTCGAACACATCCATGAGGCGAACAGCGGCGAACGTCTCCCGCGTGCCGTCCATGCTGACCCGCACGGACGAAATGCCACTGTCCACGATGCGATCGAGCTGCTCCTGGGTGTGCGCCGCCGCGTTCGTGATCAGGGTGACGGTCGAGTGACGCAGCTTCGGCACGACGTCCAGCAGCTCCCAGAAGCCTTTGCGGATCGTCGGCTCGCCACCGGTGAGGGTGATCTCGAACGTGCCCATCCGGTCCAGTTGGAGCATGATGTCCTGCAACTGCTCGATGGACAGCATCTTGCGGCGGATATGGACCGGGATCTCACCGGTGTTCGTGCGGCAGTGGATGCAGCGCAGGTCGCACGCGTAGGTGACATCCAGGCTGGCGCGTACGGGGGCGGTGTAGCCGGGCATCAGGCCTCCTCTTGGAAGATCCGCTGGCAAATGTCGTCCAGGTCCCGGGACTCCCACCATGCGAGAGTCAGCCGAATCCCCTCCTCGATGTCGACACTGTCGGGCCCTTGACCGACGTGCTGGGTCTGCAAGGCCGTGTTCGCCCGGAACTCCATGATCTCGTTCGGCCTGGACTGTTTCTGCGTGACCTTGGCTTCCGGGGATGCCTTCTGCAGGAATCGCACGACATCGTTCACCGAGAAGGACCGGCCGGAACCGAAGTTGACGACCGGGGCGAGCGGCCGGTCCGCCAGCGCGATGAGCTTGCGCACGACATCCGTGATGTAGCTGAAGTCGCGGCGCTGCTCGCCGTCACCCTCAATGGGCAGCTCATTCCTCATCAGGAGGTTGGCGCAAAGCCGCGGTACCAGGGCATCGGGCCGCTCGCCGGGGCCATAGACGTTGAAGAATCGGACAATGCCCACCTCAGGAGCGCTGGAAGCGCGCTGGTGAGCCCTGGCTAGCATCTCCAGACCGACCTTGCTCGCCGCATAGGGCGAGCGCGGAGACAGGGGGCTGGTCTCAGGCGTCGGCAATACATCGGCTTCGCCGTAGACCTCGCAGGTGCTCCCCACAACTACTTGAGGAACGCCGACGCTCGTGCAGAGGGCCAGCAGGTGCCGACCGGAGTCCACATTGTCCAGATAGTCGAGCGGCTGTTTGAAGGAGCGAGGGACGCTCTTGTGTGACGCCAGGTGATAGACGAGGCGCACATCTGAAAGGTCCCTCTCTTCTAACTCCAGAACGGGCTTTTCCAGGAACTTTCCAGTGCCTTCCGGCGGGATCATCGGCGGTACACGTAGGTCGTCCAAAACCGTGACATCTTCCCCGGACGCTGCCAGCGCACGGGCAAGATGGCCACCGATGAAACCGGCACCTCCAGTGATGAGAATCCGGTCTCTCGAAGAGTTTCTTTGCATGCCAACACCTCGGTATCCCCATTAGCGGGGCAACTCGTGAATGGGCTTGCTGGGCAGAGGGGATGGGGGTCGCGATTGAAGGGGGTACACCCCGGCGAACCCTTGATCGATGTCGTAACCCTAAGTCGAGGAATTGGCCAGCGGCATGTGACTCGCTTCACGTTTGAGGGGGGTATAGGCGTCATCTTGTCGGGAAGTTCCAGGTGGGTGCCATATAAGGAATTTCTCATTCCGGATGAGGGAGGCGAAAGGAAACGCTCACTCTGGCGCGAACATGCTGTCGAATGGCTTGCTGTTTTCGCTGCGTCGAGTAGATGGTCGGCCATACTGGAAAGTGGCGATCATGATTTGCGCAGCGCCGTGGTGGACTTCGCTAGAAGAAATCTCGTAGCGCCCCATCAGGGTGCTCGCCGAATCTGCCTGCACCCTGACGCCAGCTGTTCCCGGAGACGGTGACTTCCGCGCCATCTTGGGCAGCCACAAGTCGAACTTCTCCCCTCCCGGAGATGGTCAAGGTGGCCGGATCGGACTGGCCGGTCCAGCGTGTTCCCCTGGATACCGAGGACATCGTGGTCTTCGCTGAGGCCACAACTCACGGGGCCCTGACACTGTGAACCATGATTGAGGAAGAGCGTGCTCGGAGGCTCGGGCTCGTCCCGGCCCCGTTCGCCGGAGAGTCGTTCGTCAGCTGGGTGGACGCGGTCGCGGTGGCCTTGCATCTGTCGCGTTCGGCGGCACTGCGTGAGCTGGGGCTGCCGGGTACGGCGAGTTTCAGCCGCCATCAGTTCCGGCTGAATGCAGAGGAGTTGGAGGGGTTGCGGCTACGGACGGGGCTGCGGCCGGCGCAGGTGCGGGCGCGATCGGAGTCGTCGATTCCCAGGACACTCGCGAATTTGCCCAGCAAGTCGGCGTCCAGCTTGGTAGGTTCCACCATTCCCGGTAGGCGTTGCGGACGTCCCTGCTTGCGTTGATCTCCTTCTCGATGCTCCGCAGCCGTGGGTCGTTCGGACGCTGACCCAGGACGGACGAGAAGTTGGCTACGCACGGCATGAGCCAGTCGGCATGGAAGGAGTCACGGTCGCCGCCAACGATCTTGTAGGCGTCCGGATGGAAAAGGATGAATCGTGTCGTATTGACGAGTGGTGAATCCGTCGGATGCCAGCGGGCCACACCGAAGAGATCCCGGAAGGGCCGGTTTGTCAGCACCACATCCCAGGCGTAGCCGTACACGACGCAGGGGTGGTCGATGCCGTCGATCATTCGCTGATAGACGACCAGTTCCGCGGTGGGCACCTCGCTGGCGGGCGGAACGGGGGCTAGGTGTCCCGTCAACTGATACAGGTTGACGCGGTTGGGCTCGCTCAGCTCCAGGGCGTCGGCCAGAGTTCGACCTGACTGGCGCTCAGCTCGGAGAGATTGGCCATCCAATTGCGAAAGGTCCGGTCACTCTTTTTCCCAAGCCTCCTGGACACTTGCTCCTGGTTGAGCTCTAGCTCCTTTTGCCGGTCCTCCACGATCTGCCTGGCTAGGGCATCCGCGTTGCGCGGGATGTCCTGACCCTCGTAGTGAGGCAAGATCGCCCCTTCCCTCTCCGCGGCACGGGACTCTCCCGGAACGAAACCGGATGGCCCACTCGAACAGAGGTCATGATCGCGTCTCGCCCCTTTCCCGTCCATGCCGGTGGCGGCGCCTCCTGGCGAAGTGCGAGGGGTCGGCTCCGGTACCTCGGGGTGGGTCATGCACCAAGGCAGGGGCCGTGTCCGCGACCGATCCTTGGGCAGAGGCCGTCCAGAGGTGCGACAGCTGCCCGGATCCAAACAGCGTCGCTTGAGGACGGCTGGGGACATCTCGGCGCTCCGGGCGAGCGACCGCATTCCTCCTCCGGACACCACCGGTTGATCGCGTGCCGGAACCGGGCCCGATCTGCCAGCACACGCGGCCGGTTCATAAGCTTCCGACTGTGGCGCAGGCCCTCATCTGTGCAGAGCCGCCTGCCGCCTTCACCCCTCACCTCGGAGACATTCATGTCCACGCCGTCCGGCGACATCCCCGACCAGCAACGACACATTCGTCCCTCCTCGATGGGGGCGCCGAGTGTGCCGGCCGGTGCCGTCGAGGGGCGCATGGCTCCCAGGGCCGCGCTCGACCGTGCGCTCGGAGAACTGGGTCCGCGGACGGCCGAGTACATCCGGCATGTTGCGGACGAAGTGATCGACGTCGTCTCCCCTGACGGCGAGACGGACGTCATTTTGCGGTTCGCGCGGGATTTTCCGCAGCTGGTCATGAGAGGGCTGCTCGGCATGGACGAGCGCTACGCCGCCGGCGTCGGCCAGAGCGTCCCCAGCCTGATCGGCGCAACGCGCTACTCCGCATACGTCAGCGAGAACGAAGTCAACGAGGACGATCGAGCGTTCGGTCAGCTCAACGCGTCTTTCAGACTGGAGGCCCTTCTGATCCAGCTCGTGGAAGAGAAGCAGAAGACACCCGGCCGGGATCTCGTCTCCTGGATGCTTCACCACGGCCCGGACCTCACCCTCGAGGAGACCGCCCACCAGGCCCGGAGCCTGCTGCTGGTCACTCTGGTCAGCTCCGAGGCGCTGATCGGCAACAACCTCGCCACACATCTACCCGCCCCGGAAACAGGCCCTCGCCGTGTGCCGATGGATCCCTGTGACCAGCCCCAACTGGCCTGGGTCACAGGCGAACGCGCCTATCCTCCGCCGACATCCCAGCCGAAGGGATACCGGCGGATCCCGTGGAGCCGCAGCATCAGGCCGCGGCGGGCCAGCAACCCGAACCCTGTCAGGACGCTGACCGAACTGATCGTCGACACCGGTGTGCAGCAACTCCATCGCCGCCTGCCGGACCTTCGCCTGAAGCTGCCGCGAGAGCAGACCCTCTGGGGGTCGATCCAAGGCATCCCTTGCCCGCAGTCGCTACCTGTCGCCTTCACCCCCGCCAGGTTCATCCTCACGGAGGAGAGCGACTGGCCGCCCGAGCCCATCTTCACCACGGCTCCCCCGCCGCGACGTCCCACCAGCCAGGCCGCCCGCGCTGCCGACAGCTGGCGCTCCATTCTGCGACCGCACCGTACGAAGTAGCAGACGCCCGCGAGCGGAGGTTCACGAGGGCCGCGGCCCCGAACGGCAGGACGCTGGACCACCCGTGCATGCCCTCGACGGAAGGCGGGGGTCAGGGAGGACCGCCTCCGGCGTCAGGCGTCGCGCGCCTGGACGATCATCGGGACGCGGTCGGGGTGAGCCATTGATGCGAACGCCTCACGTGGCGTGCGGCCGGGTACGGGGCGCAGCTTCCAGCGTCCCAGGATGGTGGCCAGCGCGATGGTGGCCTCGGTCCAGGCGAAGGAGTCCCCGATGCACTTCCGGTTGCCCGCGCCGAAGGGCATGACGGCCTCCCGCGGGAGGTTGGCGCGCCGCTCCGGCAGCCACCGGTCAGGATCGAAGCGGTCCGGCTCGGGGTAAAGCGTCGGGTCGCGGTGCATGGCGTAGAGACTGAAGGCGACCTCGACGCCGGCGGGGATGTGGAATCCGCCGAGCTCGACCGGCTCGATGGTGCGGCGCATCAGCAGCACCACGCCGTGCAGACGGATGACTTCATCCAGCACACGCTGGATACTGGCCAGTCGGGGCACATCGTCGAAGGCAACCGGCCGGTCGCCCACAACCTCGTCGATCTCGGCCACCAGCTGCTTCTCGACCTCAGGATGCTCGGCGAGATGGTGCAAGGCCCAGCTGAGCGTGGAGGCCGTGGTCTCCGTACCGGCGAACAGGATCGTGACCAACTCGTCCCGGATCTCTTCGTCGGTGAGCGCCTCACCCGTGTCCGCGTCCCGCGCGGCGAGCAGTACGGACAGCAGGTCCACCCGGTCGGTCTGCCCTGACTCGCGTGTGGTGGCGACGACCTGGTCGATGACCTGGCGCATGCTCGCGACGGCCCGGTCGAAGGATCGCCAGATCGGCAGCTTGTCGAGCATTTTCGGCGATGCCGCCCGCACCAGCATGTTCTTCAGAATGATCGGCAGATCCCGGCGCACCGCCTCCACGGCCGGCCGCCCGATGTCCGCAGAAAACAGGGTCGCCGCCAACGTCTCGATGGCGAACTCGCCCATGACCTGGTCCACGGCGATGCGCTGCCCGGCCGTCCAGGAGTCGGCCAGCGCGCGGGCCCGCTCGCTCATCACCTCGGCGTATCCGGCGATGCGCGCCTTATGGAACATGGGCTGTATCAGGCGGCGATGGCGGCGGTGGACTTCGCCGCCAGCCGTCGCGAGCCCGTTGCCGACCAGCGGGCGGACGCGGTCGAAGAGCCGCCCCTTCTCGAAGTATCGGCCTTGCGTGACCATGACGTCGCTGATCAGGGAGGCGCTGGTGGCCACGTAGATCGGCATCGTGCCGATGTCGACCCGGACCAGCTTGCCCGTCTCCCGAAGGGAGCGGACAAAGGAGAGGGGGTCGCTCTGAAGCTTCAGGACGTGGCCGAGGAGCGGTATGCCGCCCGGGGCGCGGGGTATCGCCGCCAACTCAGCTGACACGGGAGTCCTTTCGCGAGGCGGTGCTCTGCGCCAGGCCCCGCGTGGAGGGGGGATCCGGCCTGCATCGAGTGGTCTGCGAAGCGCTGCTGTGGTCGGGGAGGACTGCCCGACTGATCAACTACGGCGCATCGTACCCACGGTTCACCCGCGTTCCAATGGGCAACTGCCCAGCACGGCAGCGCGAAGGGCCGCCCGCACCTCGAAAACCAGGGTTCTCGTCGGAGCGGACGGCCCTCCCTCGGCCTCGCCAGAACGACCCGGCGAAAGCCGTGCCGGGTGACGCCTTTCTGTCACAGCTGGCTCGAACCCGCAGCCCCGCGCACAAGGCCGCTTCCGCGCCGGGTGACGGTGCCTGAGTCGTCGAGCTGCTACCGCCAGAACAGCAACGAGCTCCACCAGCGGCGGTCCGATGCGGCGGGTAGCGGGGCAGGCTCCGCGATCGGGGTGGAAACGGGAGCTGTGTCCGGTAGCGGCTGCGACTTCGGCGGTGCGGTCGCTGCGACAGGCTGCTCGGTGCCGCTCGACGACTGCGGCTTGAACCGTACGGGCAAGGAGTACACACGCTCGGACAGCCAGGCGGCGCTCGTCTGCAACTCGGATGCCGGTACCGCGAGTTCGAGGCCGGGGAGCAGCGTGAGCAGAGTGTCGATGCCCGTGTCCGCAATGGCGCGGCCGATGTCCTGGCCGGGGCACTCGTGCGGGCCGGAGCTGAAAGAGAGGTGGGACCGGTTGCCGTGTACGGGGGCCGACAGGTCGGGCCGGATCTCGGGGTCGACGTTGCCGGCGGCCAGGCCGAGCAGCAGCATGTCGCCGGCCCTGATCTGTTTACCAGCCAGCTTGGTGTCGCCCGTGGCCCACCGGCCCGGGATCACCGAGAGGGGCGGGGCGTCCCACAGCACCTGCTCCAGTGCGTCGGGCAGCGTCATCTGGCCGCCGGAAAGGCTCGCCCGGAAGCGACGGTCGGTCAGCAAGAGGCGAAGGGTGTTCGCGATCAGGTTGACCGTGGTCTCATTCGCGGCGACAAGGATCAGCCGCAGATGCTCGACGACCTCGTCCTCGTCGAGGTCGGACTCATGGCCTATCAGCTGGGATGTCAGGTCGCGCCCGGGCTTCTCCGACTTGCGCTTCACCAGCTTGCGCAGCGTCTCGGTGACATATTCGTTGCTGGCCAGGGCCGTTTCGGTGCCCTTCATCAGGTCCAGGGTGGCCTCGACCAGACGCGGGCCGCCCTCCTCAGGCATACCCATGAGCTGGGTCATCACCAGCATCGGCAGCCGCTCGGCGAAGTCCCGGACCAGGTCGGCTCGCCCAGTCGGCTCGAAGGTCGCGGCCAACAGCTTGGTGTAACGGGTGACATAGCGTCGAACGCCCTGGCGATTGAACTGCCCCAGGCTCCCGGTCACCGCGGCGCGGAGACGGGCGTGCTCGTCACCGTCGGCGAAGACGCACAGCGGCTGCCATCCCACCATCGGGATCAACGGGGAGTCGGCCGCCACCTTCCCCTGCACAAACGGCGTCCAGCGGCGCGAGTCGCGGGAGAACAACGACGGTGTCCGCATGACCTCGAGGTTCTCCCGGTGCCCGAGGACCAGCCACGCGGGATGGTCACCATGCAGCAGCACAGGCGCGACGGCACCGTGCTGCTGGCGCAGCTGCTCGTACAGCCCCCGAGGGTTGGCCTCTGCCTCAGGCCCGTACAGCCGGCGTATCCCCTCGGGACTCATACCGTGCGCGGGACAGCCAGGGGGCGGTGCCACTGCGGAGCCGTCGGGAGATGCTGCTGGGCGCGGGGTGGTCACGAAGCCTCCGAAGCCGTGGTCAAGGAGGAGCGGCCACCGTCGTGGAGGAGACTCCCGGCAGGGCGCTCACAAACGTCTCTACTCGCGCCGGACCGCGGGCCGCAGACCCTGCAGCGGTCACACAAGATCCGGAGCCGAACGCAGCATATCCCCGCCTCGCCTCCACCCGACAAGCCGTCAGGCCAGCGGCCGAGATGTGAACTCGGCGGTCTGCAAACCAAGTTGCATCCAGCCACTCGTCACCGGGACCGCCCGTGGCCCTCGCCAAGGTCTTGGGCCAGAATCTGAGGGTCGTACGGAGCGGGCACGGGAAGCGGTGCCGCTCCTGTGTACTGACAGAAGTCAGCGTTCCGCTCGAGACCCTGCGCTCATCGGAGGAGCATGATCCCCCTCATCATCGGCATCGCAGTCCTCGCCGTCCTCGTCGTTGCCGTTAAGAAGGTCGTAGTGCCCCTGATGGTCCGATGGGCGCTGCTTCGGATGCAGACGCCCCGGCACAACCCGCCGACACGCTAGACGCAGTCCGACGGCGCCCGGGCGTTCCGAGGCCGGAGGATGTGGCGGCGGAACGCCCACCCCCAGCTGCTCCTTGCATCGCAAGGCGAAGCATTACCCGCGTACTGGGCGTACTGGGGTGATGCGACAACGCGGCGAGGTGCCGTGCCAGGCGTCGCGGACCCGGGGTGATCCAAACGACACCGCCTACGCGGCTACCGAGCCCCGTCGATCACTCCATGCGCGGTCGGTACAGCCGCTCCGGGCTCGTCCGGCACGGGTCCCGCCTCCGCCGCAGTCCGAGCGGTCGCAGTCCCGGAAGGCTCGCTTCCCCCCGCGTCCGGCTTCGCCGTGGCTCCCTGTCCCCGCTCGATCATGCCCAGCGCCACCCCGACGATGATGATCACGCCGCCCGTCACCTGGGCGAGCCGGATCGACTCCCCGTTGATCACGACTGCGCCGATGACGCCGAAGACCGGGACCAGGTTGAGGATGTTGACCGCGACGCTCGACGCCATCCTGCGCAGGCCGTAGTTGTAGAGCAGGAAGCCGCCGACCGAGCACGCCACGGCCAGGTAGACCAGCAGCGATGAGGCGGTCGCGCCCGGCATCCGCCAGTCGTCGGCCTCCAGCAGGCACGCGAGCAGGAAGCCGGCCGCGCCCGCCAGGGTCTGGTAGTAGGTGACGCTTGCGGCGTCCTGGCCGGCGCTCGCGCGCTTGCCGAGCACGTTGTAGCCGGCCCAGGCCAGCCCGCCGAGCAGCAGCAGGATGTCCCCCAGCCAGCGCGAACTGCCGCCGACCTCGGCCCCGTTGCGTACGACGAGGATGGCGCCGACGGTGGCCAGCAGCACGCCCGTCACCCTCAGCAGCGGCATCCGGGTGCGGAAGACGACCAGTTCCACCAGCATCGTCATCAGCGGGTATGTGGCCACGATCAGCGACGCGTCGGATGCCGTGGACAGGTCGACGCCGACGTTCTCCAGGATGAAGTACACGGTGATGCCGAGGAACCCGCTCAGGTAGAGCTGCCGCCGCTGCCGCGGGTCCGGCCGGGCCGGGCGGTGCCGGCTCAGCCGTACCATCACGCCCAGGAGTAACGCCGCGAGGGTGAACCTGATGGCGCCGATACTGAGCGGGCCGACATCCTCCAGCACCTGCTTGGTCACCGCGTACGAACTGCTCCAGAACAGCGCGGCCGCCATGACCGCACACACCGCCCACACCGTGGGTCCTCGTTCACGCATATCAAGTCGCCCCTCTCCACTACCCACGGCCGCCGACCACACCGTGACCGAACGAACGTCAGTCAACTAGGCTGGAGGCTAACAAGATCATCGAAGTTGATGCGAAGAGTCCGAATTACCTTCGGAATCCTGCGGGGTGAGGCAAGCATGGACGAACTAGATTCGGTGTTGGTGCGGATGCTCCAGGAGGACGGTCGGCGCACCAACCGGGACATGGCCCAGGAACTGGGTATCGCCCCGTCCACGTGTCTGGAGCGAATCCGGTCGCTGCGCAGGAGCGGTATCCTGACGGGATTTCACGCGGAGGCAGACCTCGCGGCGATCGGCCGCGGGCTGCAGGCGGTGATCGCGGTACGGGTCCGCCCGCCGACTCGTGCGCTGATCGAGGCCTTCCAGACCTTCCTGGAGGGGATGCCCGAGGTCATCTCGATCTTCGTCCTCACCGGGAACGACGACTTCCTCGTGCACGTCGCCGTCCGGGACACCGACCATCTGCACGCAGTGGTCCTGGACAAGCTGACGAAGCGCCCGGAACTCGCCGATGTACGGACGTCGGTGGTCTACGGGCACATGCGCAAGAAGGTCATCGGTCCGGCGTGACACCGGCGCGGACCCCTGCCCGCGGCGGGTCACCGGGCCGGTGGTGCGGTCTCCTTGGCCCCCGCGATCAGCAGGTCGTTCGCCTCGGGGCTGCCCACGGTCACCCGCAGGCCGCTGTTGGGAGGTGGCGAGGTCCCGCTATCACGCGACTGCCGGGCGAGCGGGGAGGCGGTGTGGAAGGTCCCGGCATGATGTGCTGTATGACCGTCAGCACCACACCCGTCACCCCCTCTCTGCCTGCCGGTACGAAGGACAGGCTGAAGGCGTTGAGGCCGCTGTTCGCAGCTGAGCGGACCGGGCCAAGTCGCTGAGGAGCACACCCCGGTGGAGCGCTGATGGCCCTCCCGAGCCGGGAGGCCGCCGTGCGGCGGGCGCAGTGGCAGATGTACAAGGCGAGCCTGCAGGAGTGCGGGAAACTGGTCGACACTCGCGATGTGCTGGTCATGTACGGGGTACGGCAGGAGTTGAATAGGCGGGGATGGAACCGGAAATGGCCGCCCCTGCCGCAGCAGGCCCTGATTGGCGGGCGGTGGCCCGGCTCACGGGACGTCGACTGCCCGGAACAGATCACGGTGCCGCTGCCCGCCGAGCTGGTGCTGCAGGTGCGCTGCGCGTGCTGGCAACTCGTCAGCGAAAGCAATCGACCTCCTGAGGGACTGGCGTGACGAACACCCCCGACGCCCTGCCATGGGAGGCGTACCGGTCCGCGGAAGAGGACCAGGCAATGCGGGAGTACGAGGACCTGGCCTCTGAGGTGACCACGGCCGGGGAGATCTGGCGGGCGGGTCTCCTACTCGGGATGGCTCACGCCTCGGCCATGCCCGTTTTCGAATGACTGACGAGCTGCCCGAGTTGCGGCAGAACGAGGATGGCGTGCTGCCGCAGATCGAGCCGGGCGTGTTGTCCGAGGGCAATGACCCGGCGCGGGGTGGAGCGGCAAGCGAACGAACCACCCCGCTGACTCGCGCAGCAACGCCCGGGGTGACGAGCTCGCCGCTGGAAGAAGGCGGTCGTGCCGCACTTCGCCCAGGCCGCCGAACATCCGGTGCAGCGTTAGGTGCTCCTCGCGTTAACGGCCGCGCGGAACTCCTGAGTCATCAAGGCGACCGAGCCGCGCTGGACAGGGGCCGGGGCCTGCTCGCCCCACACCCTGTGCAGCGCGGCGCGGATCCGCTCGTTCATGGACTCGTTGACCGCGGCCGCGTACTGCTTGGGCACCTCGCGTACGTCCTGGACCCCGACCATGGTTCCGTGCTGGGTTCCGTTCTCTAGGGGTGGATCGGGCGTGGCGTGACGTGGGGTGAGGTGGCTTCGTTGAGCTCTCGAGGCTCGTTCTCGGGGGGTGTGGCTCTGCGGCGGGTTGTTGTACGACTCGTGGCAGGAGTTGTTGATGCGGGCCTCCCGCTGACTACCCGGATGGTCCATTGGTCGGGCATACCACTCCTTCAGTCCACCGCACGTCAACCGCGGCGGCCTCAGTTGACGCTCCTGCCTGGGACTTTCGATCCGGGCCGCACTGCCACTGGTGGCCGATAACACCTGTTTTGAACATATTCAGAGAGCCGTCTACCCCGTGAATCGGTTGACTTGCGAGTATGTGGACACGCGTTGGCCGGGCCCTATCGGTCGTGACCTTCACCGTCTTGATGGTGGCGGCTGCCGCTCCCCTGAATCCTGCGGCGGACAGGATCTGCGCCGCGGCGGAGGGGCACCTGAACGCTGGCTCACTCGACCGGGCGAAGAAGCTGTATGAATCCGTGAAGCCGACCGACGACGAGCGCAACTGTGCTGTGGAAGGCCTTCAACTCGTGGCAGCGGCGCGTCAGGCGGCGGCGGAGAAGGTCACAGATGGCCAGCAGCTGATTCGCTCGGGAGATCTGGATGGCGCGGAGAGGATGTTCCGCGCCGCACTGAAGCTTGATTCGGCCAACGCGGCTGCCCTGGCGGGTATTGCCCGAGTGGCAGACCTAGAGAGTCGCCCCCTGCCGACGGCGGCGTCGAACTGGGACCGGTTCTACGGGGACTGGGTCCTCCCCGTAGGCAGACTCGTGCTCTTCAGCGCGATCGGCCTCCTGGTGCTCGGTGCGCTCGCCGGGCTGTCCTCATGGTTCTGGGTGAAAGTGGGCTCAGTTGCCTGGCCGACCGTGGTCAGGCGCATCGCAAAGGGAGTCGGCCTCTCTCTGCTGGTGGGCGCGGCGATCATGACGCCTCTGTTCGCCATGTTCAACCCCTTCACCCCGACGTGGATGCAGTGCTGGATCGCAGCATTGGTCATCTTCGCCATCGGGCTGATCGCAGGCTGGCTGGTGTTGTGGGGTACACGCCAGAGCCGCTTCCTGGATTGGCTGGCGCTGCTCGTCTCGCTCGGCGTTGTGGTTGTGGCAGCGATCGTGATGCTGATGGTTCCCATCGCTTACGAGACACGTCTGATGGTGGCCCACATCGCTCTGGCTCTGATCGGCCTTCTTCTGACCTCGGCAGCGTTCGGGCAGAACCTGCGCCTCCAGGTGGAAGTGCAGCAGCCTGACGGAAACGTAAACGCGGCTGCCACCGACTACCTGCTGGCTCGAATGAAGGGTCTCGGCACAGAAACACCCAAGGTTCTCGATCGGGCCACCTCCGCTCTGGCCACGACCCCCCTGAGCAAGATCCCCACCGAAGAGCTGAGCGTGCTGCCCGCCGGCCATGTCGTCGGGGCACTGTCGCGTCTGTTCTTCGCCCTTCGGCCCGATCTCACCTGGAGGGCGCGCGTGACGCTCGTGGACGACAACAGGGTAGCGACCGCTGTCTCCCGCAACGGGCGGCACGCGGAAAGCGCGGTGTTCAGCAGGATGGAACTCGGGCTCCCCTTGGACACCGACCAGGACCGGGCAAGGGCGCAGATGCTCACTGGCGCTGCCGCCTTTGTCCTGGTGCACCTCAGCGAAGTGCACCAGGAGCTGAAGGAAGATCTGTGCGGGGCTTCGAAATGGAAAAGCGTCGCGCTGCAAGTCATCGCAAAGAGCAGTTCGCTTCTGGAAGACGAGAATCGAAACGAGCGGCGTGTGGATCTTCTGCACCGGGCCACGGACGAGGATCCAGGGAACGTGTTGGCACGCTTCGAGTACCTGTGGGCGGGTTATGCGAACATCCTGCACGAAGAGACGAACTTTGCGTCGTTCGCGCGGACCCTGGATAACGAGTACGAAAGATCAGGCCTGTCAGAAAAGCCCGCCGAAGAGACAGGCTGGGTGCCGCTGAAGATCCGCGTCCTGTACAGCCGCACCACACAGTGGCTTAATGCTTACGTGGCCGCCTGGGACGAAGGCGCCCATGTGGACACCTATCTGCAGAACGCTAGGATCTCCGTGGACGAGCTTTACCGCTTGTGTTCGGCCTCCTGGGACCGAAAGCAGCTACAACGCCAAGCCGAGACGATGCTCCCGTTCGCTGTGAACCTCCTGCGCTGTATCGACGCCTTGAAGGGTGTGTACCTGTATAGAGTCCCGAAAAAACATTCTCACGAGGGATCCGATCCGTCACCACGGCTGACCTACGATCACGCGTGCCTGCACATGTTCTTGGCCGACCTGCGCAGTCTGCCTCGCAAGGTTCGAAAGCAGCAGCGTGACCAAGCACTGGACGATCTGCAATTCGCGCTCGTTACAGACGACGACAGGAAGGACGCCGCGACGGACCCGTGCTTTCGAAAACTACGGTCCGACGAAAGGTTCAGGCGGCTGGTACGTGCGCAGCCGCCCCAGGAATTCCTTGACCTGTCCGCGTTTGTCGCACATCGTGCGGAGCTTCAGGAAGCGGGCGTCACCACTGCTGGCGAAGTTGTTCGCCGCACCCACACCACTCAGCTTCAGGCGCAACTTGCCGTATATCTGAAGGTCTCCGCCGTGAGAATCCAGCAGATGCGCGACGTAGCGTTGCTTGCACAAGTCCACGAGGACTTGGGCGACCCCCGCATGCTGCACCTGATCCTCAGCGCGGGCATCACGTCCCGGGAAGCACTGCGTGAATTGGCACGCCGCGATGAAAACGAACTCCTGCTTCTGGTTCAAACTCGCGCTGCTGAAGAGCACCTGACCAGCCTCGCGGGCATTCAGAAGCCTCAGTCGTGGCTAACAGCCGCCAAACGTAAACGCTATTCCTGGCGATGCTGACCAGCTCACGTCCGAGTCGCGATACCCCCTGCCCGTAAGTGTCAGGAAGCCCTACCGGGCGACACGCTGACACGCCTGGATGCCAGTCTTGGAACAGCAGAGAGTTCTGGTTCGGGCCAGACACTAGACACCCGACTCTCGTGTACCCCTCCTAGGGGTCGTGGCGCGCCGTCCCGCGGAAGGATTTTTCTTCCGACCGTGCAACGGATACACCATCATGGGAGACGACGATGACCGAGCTGACGCGGCTTGCGGACCGCAAGGACTGCGCCGCCGTGCTGACCCGTTACCGGAATCACCCGTCCGGCGAGGTGCTCGCCGTCGCGAACCGGCTCCGGGAGAGCGACAGCTACCGCACCGCGATCGAGCTCTACCAATGGCTGATCGCCCAAGGCGATGCCGATTCCGCCGAAGCCCGCTTCGGCATCGGCCAGTGCTACGGCAAGCTCTACGACTACGGCACCGCGCTGGTGCACCTCAGCCGGGTGTTCGACGAGGATCCGGAGCGAAGCGACGGAGCGAGCCACTACGCGTACATCCTGGAGCGCCACGGGCGGATGGACGAGGCCGCGAAGTGGTATCGCCAGGCGCTAACCGGCGCCGAGACCGACGACGTGTGGGCATGGTCGCACTACGCCTGGTTCCTGGAGAAATGGGAACGCCCCCAGGACGCCCGCCGTGCCTACGAGAACGTCCTCAGGCGGTACCCGTCCCACACCTGGACCGCCAAACGCTATGCCCTGCTGCTGCGGCGCCTCGGCGACGACCAGCGGGCACGCGCCCTGCTCGACGGGACGGTCGGCCGCATGCCCGGGAACCGGTTCGCCGCCCTGAACTACCTAGAATACCTGCTTCTCACGGAGAACAACGACGAGTACGCGGCGTTCAGGTCGTCACTTAGCCCCACCGGCGGACCCGCCTGGTACCCCGTGGTGCTGGAGCTGTTCGACTACTACCGGGAGCACCTGCTTCCCTCCCGCCCCGATCCGGCGCGGCTCGCCGCCTGGGAGGCGGCCGCCGACGCGCTGACCAACGGCGTCCACCGTGACTTCGACGACCTCACCGCCCTGCTGGCCGAGCGGGGCGGCGACGCGGACGCCTGGAGGCGCCAGGTCCGCCGCCTGCTGAAGTGATTCCGGATACGAAACGGCGCAGCCAAAGAAAGGTCCGAAGAAGAGCCATAAGAAAGGGGGCGCGGCCATGGGTGCGCTCATGGGTAAAACGGCACTGGTGACGGGCGGCAGCCGTGGAATAGGGCGGGCCATCGCCGAACGGCTGGCGCACGACGGCGCACGCGTCGGCGTGCACTGAGGCAGCAATGAAGCGGCGGCGAAGGCGGTGGTGGCGGCGATCGAGACGGCCGGCGGCCAAGCCTTCGCCCTTCGCGCGGATGCGATCAACCCGGACGCCAAGAGCGCAGTGCGCCTGCTCGCCACCCTCTATGGCTTGCGGGAAGTCGACAAACACAGCGGCTGGTACCTCGCCCAAGCGGCGCTCAAAAACGAGCACATCGACCAACTCGGCATGATAGTAGACGACTTGTGCGCGAAGATCCTCCCTCACTCCCGGATGCTCATTGACGGCTTCAATCTGCCCAACAGCGTCCTTCGGGCCCCCATCGCTGCAGACGACTACCTCGTGAGGTCTGAATTCGCTACGGCTGCTGCTGGCAACTAGGGCCTGTCCGAGGGAACCTGGTAGGAGCTGGTCCGGTGACGGCTGCGGAATTCGGCCAGCAGCTCGTCGGTCGCCTCGGCCCCGGCGCTCA
>NZ_JBVHDR010000032.1:0-32404 GCF_055563295.1 Streptomyces sp. NPDC002868
CGACAGCCCCATCAGCAAACAGCTCGACCACTGGAAGCGACACCTCGCCGAACTCCCCCAGGAACTCACACTGCCCACCGACCGGCCCCGGCCGGCGGTCTCCTCGCACCGCGGCGGCCGGGTTCCCTTCGAGATCCCGGCGGACGTGTACCAGCGGGTGGTGGAGGTGGCCCGCTCGGCTCAGGCGAGCCCCTTCATGGTGGTGCAGGCCGCCCTGGCGACCCTGTTGTCCCGGCTCGGCGCGGGCACCGACATCCCACTCGGCACGCCCATCGCCGGCCGCACCGACGACGCCCTGGACGACCTCGTCGGATTCTTCATCAACACCCTGGTCCTGCGGACCGACCTCTCCGGCAATCCCACGTTCAGCCAACTGATCGCGCGTGTCCGGGAAACCGACCTCGCCGCATACGCGCACCAGGACGTGCCCTTCGAGCGCCTGGTCGAAGTCCTCAACCCCGAACGCTCCATGACCCGCCACCCGCTCTTCCAGACCATGCTCACCTGGAACGCCGCCGACCAGCACCAGACCTTCGACGCGTCGGCGCACCTCGACGGCCTGACGGTCACGCCCCTCCCGGTCCAGACGGGCATCGCCAAGTTCGACCTGCTGTTCGGCTTCGTCGAGCAGCCCGCCGCCGATGGTGGGACCGGCGCGCTCCACGGTGTGCTGGAGTACAGCGCCGACCTGTACGACCGGGGTAGCGCGGCCACGCTCACGGAGCGGTTCGTACGGGTTCTGCCGGAGCTGCTCGCCGACCCCGCGCAGCCCGTCGGGCGGGTCGAGCTGCTGACGGCACAGGAGCGCCGGCAGCTGCTCACCGACTGGAACGACACCGAGCAGCCGGTGGCCGACGCCTCGCTGCCGAAGCTCTTCGAGGCCCAGGCAGCGCGTACGCCCGATGCCTTCGCCGCCATCGACGGCGACCGGACGCTGACCTACGCCGAACTCAACGCACGGGCCAACCGGCTCGCCCGGGTACTGACCCGACATGGGGCCGGCACCGAACGGTTCGTCGCCGTGCGGCTGCCCCGCTCGACGGAGCTCCTCGTGGCGCTGCTCGCGGTGCTCAAGACGGGTGCGGCCTATCTGCCCGTGGACCCGGCGTATCCGGCGGGGCGTATCGCCCGCATCATCGAGGACGCGGCACCCGCCGTGGTGGTCGACGAAGGCTGGCTCGCCACGGCCCCCGCGGACGCCTCCGCGGACGCGCTCGGTGACGGAAATCTGGTGGACGCGGAGCGGCTCGCCCCCCTCGCCCCCGAGCACCCGGCCTACGTCATCTACACCTCCGGTTCCACCGGCCGCCCCAAGGGCGTGGTCATGCCGGCCGGAGCGGTCACCAACCTGATCGCCTGGCACCAGCGCGCCGTCCCGGGCGCCAAGGGCGGCGTCACCGCGCAGTTCACCGCCGTCGGCTTCGACGTGTCGGTGCAGGAGATCCTGTCGGCCCTGCTGTCGGGCCATGCCCTCGTCTCCTGCCCGGAGGACGTGCGCCGCAGCCCCGAGCAGCTGGCCCGGTGGCTGGAGCGGCACGGGGTGCGCGAGCTGTACGCCCCCAACCTGGTCGTGGACGCGCTCGCCGAGGCGGCCCGCGAGCAGGGTCTGCCGCTGCCCCGCCTGGAGCACGTGGCGCAGGCCGGAGAGGCCCTCACGCTGGGCGAGTCCGTCCGAGCGCTCTTCGCCGAAGGCTCGGGCCGGCGGCTGCACAATCACTACGGGCCCACGGAGACGCATGTCGTGACGGCGCACACGCTGCCGCGGGACGTCGCGTCCTGGCCGGAGCGCGCCCCGATCGGCAGGCCTATCTCCAATGTGCGCGCCTACGTGCTGGATTCCGCGCTGCGCCCGGTGCCTGCTGGGGTGGCGGGCGAGCTGTACATTGCGGGCGCCGGACTGGCCCGCGGGTATCTGAACCGGTCCGCGATGACCGCGGAGCGTTTCGTCGCCTGCCCGTTCGGTGAGCCGGGCAGGCGCATGTACCGCACGGGCGACCGGGTTCGCTGGACCGTGGACGGGCAGCTGGAGTACCTGGGCCGCGGGGACGACCAGGTCAAGCTGCGCGGCTTCCGCATCGAGCCCGGAGAGATCGAGGCCGTACTGGCGGCCCACGCCTCGGTGGCGCGCTGCGCGGTCGTGGTGCGTGAGGACCGGCCGGGCGACAAGCGGCTGGTGGCGTACGTGGTTCCGGCGGGAGCCTTCGACGCGGGCGCCCTGCGTGCGCATCTGGCGGCCGCACTGCCGGACTACATGGTTCCGGCCGCCTTCGTCTCGCTCGATGCGCTGCCACTGACGGCCAACGGCAAGCTCGACCGGCGCACGCTGCCCGCTCCCGCCCACACCTCGGCGGGGCGCGGCCCCCGTTCGCCGCGCGAGGAGATCCTGTGCGGGCTCTTCGCCGACGTGCTGGGCGTGGACCGGATCGGTATCGACGACAACTTCTTCGAGCTGGGCGGCCATTCGCTGCTCGCGACGCGGCTCGTCAACCGGGTGCGCTCGGTGCTGGGCACCGAGCTGCCGGTGCGGGCGCTCTTCGAGGCGCCCACGGTGGAGGGCCTCGGTGCGGCACTGGACGCCGCCGGGCCGGGTGTCCGCGCCCGGCTCACCGGCACGGGCCGGCGCACGGAGCGCGTGCCGCTTTCGTTCGCCCAGCGGCGGCTCTGGTTCCTCGACCGGTTCGAGGGCCCGAGCCCCACCTACAACATCCCCACAGCGCTGCGGCTCACCGGGAGCCTCGACCAGGCGGCCCTGCAGGCCGCCCTCGGTGATGTCGTGGCACGCCACGAGTCGCTTCGCACCGTCTTCGGCGAGGACGCGGAGGGCCCCTTCCAGCGGGTGCTCCGGGCGGCCCAGGCGCGGCCCGCGCTGGACGTCGTACGCGCTGATGGCGACCGGCTCGCGGACGAGCTGCGTGCCGCTGCCAGGCACACCTTCAGCCTGGAGGCCGATCTCCCCTTCCGGGCCCGGCTCTTCGAGCTCGCGGAGGACGACCACGTACTCCTGCTGCTGGTGCACCACATCGCCGGTGACGGCTGGTCCATGGGCCCGCTGTCGCGTGATCTGACCGCTGCCTATGCGGCCCGGTCCGCGGGCACGGCCCCGGGCTGGAGCGATCTGCCGGTCCAGTACCCCGACTTCACGCTGTGGCAGCGCGAGGTGCTGGGCTCCGAGGAGGACCCGGACAGCGCCATCTCCCGGCAACTCGCCTTCTGGCAGGAGGCACTGGCCGGCCTGCCCGAGGAACTGGACCTGCCCCGGGACCGGGTACGGCCTGCCGCGTCCTCGTACCGGGGGGACTCGGTGGAGTTCGAGGTGCCGGCCGCGCTCCACCAGCGGCTGGCCGAGGTGGCCCGTGACTGCCAGGCAAGTCCCTTCATGGTGGTGCAGGCGGCCCTGGCGACGCTGCTGTCCCGGATCGGGGCGGGTACGGACGTACCCATCGGCACCCCGATCGCCGGCCGCACGGACGACGCCGTCGAGGACCTCGTCGGGTTCTTCGTCAACACGCTGGTGCTGCGCACCGACCTGTCCGGCGATCCGACCTTCCGCGAACTCGTCGCCCGGGTACGGGAGTTCGACCTGGCCGCATACGCGCACCAGGACGTGCCCTTCGAGCGCCTGGTCGAGATCCTCAACCCGGCCCGCTCAACCGCCCGCCACCCCCTCTTCCAGACCATGCTCACCTGGAACGACGGCGCCCTCCAGGGCCGTTCCGAGACCTCCCCCGAGCCGGTGCCGGGGCTCACGGTCACTGGCCATCCGGCGGGGACCGGTGTCGCCAAGTTCGACCTGTCCTTCGCGCTGGAGGAGCGGGACAACGGCGGCGCCCGAGGTCTTCACGGCGCCCTCGGCTTCAGCACGGACCTCTACGACCGCGCGTCGGCCCGGCTGATCGCCGAGCGCTTCGTCCGTGTCCTGGAGGCGGTGCTCGCCGACCCGGACACCCCGATGCGGCAGGTGGACGTGCTGTCCGCCGACGAGCACGACGTACTGCTCGAGCAGGGGGAAGGCACCACTTGGCCGCTGCCGGACACCACCCTTCCGGAACTGTTCGAACGGCGTGCCGCCGAGCACCCCGACGCGCCCGCGGTGGTGTGCGGGACCGATTCACTCTCGTACCGGGAGCTGAGTGTGCGCTCCGGGCGGCTGGCGCGGCTGCTGGTGGAGCAGGGCGCGGGTGCCGGGCAGCGGGTGGCAGTCTCGCTGCCCCGGTCGGTGGAGCTTGTCGTGGCCCTCCTGGCCGTCCTCAAGTCGGGCGCCGCGTATGTGCCACTCGACCCTGGTTTCCCGGCGGACCGTACCGCGTACATGATCGAGGACGCCGGACCGGTGCTGGTGATCGACGAGGCCTGGCTCGCCGGAGCCGGCTCCGTGGAGCCCGGCGAGACCGCGCTCCCGGCGGTCCTGCCCGCCTCCCCCGCGTACGTGATCTACACCTCCGGTTCGACCGGGCGGCCCAAGGGCGTGGTCGTCGGCCACACGGCGCTGGTGAACCTCCTCGACTCGTTCGGGGAGAGCATCGCGCTGCGCCCGGGTGACCGCCTGCTGGCGGTGACCACGGTCGGCTTCGACATCGCGGCCCTGGAGCTGTACGTACCCCTGCTGGCCGGGGCGAGCGTGGTGCTGGCCGGCCAGGACACGGTGCGGGACCCGCGGGCGCTGGCGGAATTGGTTCGCGGCGCCAGGGTGTCGGTGATGCAGGCGACGCCCAGCCTCTGGCACGCCGTCCTCGACGAGGACCCCGCCGCGGCGGCCGGGCTGGACGTCCTGGTCGGCGGCGAGGCGCTGCCGGCGGAGCTCGCGCAGCGGCTGGTGACGGCGGCGCGATCGGTGACGAACGTGTACGGGCCGACGGAGACCACGGTCTGGTCGACGGCCGGCGCCGTGGACGCGGACAGCGCCCGGCGCGGCTCGATCGGCCGGCCAATCGGGAACACGCGTCTCCACGTCCTCGACGCGTATCTGCGGCCGGTGCCGACCGGAGTGACCGGCGAGCTGTACATCGCGGGCGACGGGCTGGCCCACGGCTACCTGGACCGGCCCGGCCTGACCGCCGAGCGGTTCGTCGCGTCCCCGGCCGGGCCGGCGGGCGGCCGCATGTACCGGACCGGTGACCTCGTGCGCTGGTCGGCGCAGGGCGACCTGGAATACCTGGGCAGGGCCGACCACCAGGTGAAGGTGCGGGGCTTCCGCATCGAACCGGGCGAGATCGAGGCCGTCCTCGCGGCCCACCCGTCGGTGGCCCGCTGCGTGGTCGTCGTTCGCGAGGACCGGCCGGGCGACAAGCGGCTGATCGCCTACGTCGTCGGTCTGGCCGACGCCGGCGAGCTGCGCGAGCATGTGGCCCGCACCCTGCCGGAGTACATGGTGCCGTCGGCGTTCGTGACGCTGGACGCGCTGCCGCTGACACCGAACGGCAAGCTGGACCGCAAGGCCCTGCCCGCGCCCGACATCGCCCCCGTCCCGGCGGGCAGGGGTGCACGCTCGCCGCGCGAGGAGATCCTGTGCGGGCTGTTCGCCGAGGTGCTCGGCGTCCCCGACGTGAGGATCGACGACGACTTCTTCGACCGGGGCGGCCACTCGCTCCTCGCCACCCGGCTCGCGGCGCGGATCCGCTCGACCCTCGAACTCGAGCTGTCGGTGAAGCAGCTGTTCGAGAACTCCACGGTGGCCCGGCTCGCCGCGGCCCTCGACACGTCGGCCGGCCGCACCCGCAGGGCCTTGACCCCGTCGGAGCGCCCCGAGCGGGTCCCGCTGTCGTACGCCCAGCAGCGCCTGTGGTTCCTGGACCGGCTGGAGGGACCCGGCGCCACGTACAACATGCCGCTGGCCCTCCATCTCACAGGCACCTTGGACCGGACAGCCCTGTCGGCCGCCCTGCACGACGTCGTCACCCGGCACGAGGCGCTGCGCACGGTCTTCACGGAAGACGCACAGGGCGCCCACCAGGTCGTCCTGCCTCCCGAGGCGGCCCGTCCGGAACTGCGGATCGTGCGCACCGACGCGGCGGACCTGGACCAGGAGCTGGCCGCGGAGGCGCGCTACGCCTTCGATCTGGCCGCCGAACTCCCCTTCAGGGCGAGCCTGTTCGAGCTCGGTGATGAGGAGCGCGTCCTGCTGGTCCTGGTTCACCACATCGTCGGCGACGGCTGGTCCATGGGCCCGCTGGCCCGCGACCTCACCGCGGCGTACATGGCCCGGTGTATCGAGCGGGCGCCTGCGTGGACCGGACTCCCGGTGCAGTACGCGGACTACACGCTGTGGCAGCGGGAGGTGCTGGGCTCCGAGGAGGACCCCGACAGCGCCATCTCACGGCAACTCGCCTTCTGGCAGAAGGCGTTGGCCGAGCTGCCCGAGGAACTGAACCTGCCCACCGACCGGCCGCGCCCGGCCGTCGCATCCCGGGAAGGAGACCGTATCGCCTTCGCGATCCCCGCCACGCTGCACGAGCGTGTGGTGGCACTCGCACGGGAGAGCGGGGCGAGCGTGTTCATGGTGGTGCAGGCGGCCCTGGCGACGCTGCTGTCCCGGATCGGGGCGGGTACGGACGTACCCATCGGCACCCCGATCGCCGGCCGCACGGACGACGCCGTCGAGGACCTCGTCGGGTTCTTCGTCAACACGCTGGTGCTGCGCACCGACCTGTCCGGCGATCCGACCTTCCGCGAACTCGTCGCCCGGGTACGGGAGTTCGACCTGGCCGCATACGCGCACCAGGACGTGCCCTTCGAGCGCCTGGTCGAGATCCTCAACCCGGCCCGCTCAACCGCCCGCCACCCCCTCTTCCAGACCATGCTCACCTGGAACAACGTCGATCACCAGGAGGCGGTGGCCGCCGTCGAGGGCCTGCCCGGGCTCACCGGCCGACAGCATCCGCTGCCCACGGGCGCGGCCAAGTTCGACCTGCTCTTCCGCATGGTGGAGCAGTACAGCGAGACCGCACAGCCCGACGGCATTGCGGGCGTGGTGGAGTTCAGCACCGATCTGTTCGACCGGGAGTTCGCGGAGGGGGTCGCGGGTCGGCTGGTGCGGGTGCTGGAGGCGGTGGCCGCCGATCCGGAGCGCCGGGTCGGTGCGCTGGATGTCCTCTCGGACGCCGAGCGGGAGCTGGTCCTGGGCGAGTGGATCGACACCACCCGCGAGGTGACCGTCGAAACCCTGCCGCAGCTCTTCGAAGCACAGGCCGAGCAGACCCCGGACGCCACCGCCCTCCTCTTCGAAGGCACAGAACACACCTACGCACAGGTCAACACGCGGGCCAACCGGCTGGCGCGGCTGCTCACCGCACAAGGCGCCGGCCCGGAGAAGCGGATCGCGGTCCTCCTGCCCCGCTCGGCCGAACTGGTCTGCGTCCTGCTCGCCGTACTCAAGTCCGGCGCCGCATATGTGCCGGTGGACCCCGCCTACCCGGCCGACCGCATTGCCTACCTCCTCCAAGACGCCGCACCCGCACTCGTCATCGACGAGACATGGCTCACCGAACACGCCACCCACGCCCAGAGCCCCGACACCGGCAACCTGCCCGCGGTCGCTCCGGCCTGGCCCGCCTACGTGATCTACACATCCGGCTCGACCGGCCGCCCCAAAGGCGTCGTCGTGGAACACCGCTCACTGGGCGCCTACCTCGCCCGAGCCATCCACACCTACCCCGACGCCCAAGGCACCGCCCTCCTCCACTCCTCCGTCTCCTTCGACATGACCGTCACCGCCCTGTGGACCCCCCTGGTCACCGGCGGCACCCTCCACATCGCCGACCTCGACGAAAACCTCACCACCACAGCAACCCTCCTCAAACTCACCCCCTCCCACCTCCCCCTCCTCGAAACCATCCCCCACGCCCTCACCCACACCGGCACCCTCCTCATCGCCGGCGAACCCCTCCGCGCCGACGTCCTCAACCGCTGGCGCACCCACCACCCCAACGTCCACATCATCAACGCCTACGGACCCACCGAAACCACCGTCACCGCCACCGAACACCACCTCAAACCCGGCACCCCCACACCAACCGGCACCCTCCCCAAGGGCCGCCCCTACTGGAACACCCACACCTACATCCTCGACACCAACCTCCAACCCGTCCCCCCCGGCACCACCGGCGAGCTCTACATCACCGGCCCCGGCCTCGCCCGCGGCTACCTCAACCACACCACCCTCACCGCCGAACGCTTCACCGCAAACCCATACGGCCCCCCCGGATCCCGCATGTACCGCACCGGCGACCTCGCCCGCTGGAACAACCACGGCCAACTCGAACACCAAGGCCGCACCGACCACCAGATCAAACTCCGCGGCCACCGCATCGAACCCGGCGAAATCGAAACCACCATCACCACCCACCCAGCCGTAGAACACACCACCGTCATCGTCCGCGAAGACCGCCCCGGCGACCAACGACTCACCGCCTACATCGTCGGTACAGCCGACACCCGCGACCTACGCCGCCACATCGCAGACACCCTGCCCGAACACATGATCCCCTCAGCCATCGTCACCCTCGACGCCCTCCCCCTCACCCCCAACGGCAAACTCAACCGCTCCGCCCTCCCCGCCCCCGAGATCACCCCCCTGGCCGACGGCCGGGGCCCGAGCTCGCCGCGCGAGGAGATCCTGTGCGAGCTGTTCGCCGAGGTGCTCGGCGTCCCCGGGGTCGGCGTCGACGACAGCTTCTTCGACCTCGGCGGCGACAGCATCATGTCCATCCAGCTCGTCAGCGCCGCCCGCAGGGCGGGCCTGAAGATCTCCCCGCGTGACGTGTTCGAGCGCAAGACGGTCGCGGAGCTCGCTACGGTGGCCACCAGTACGGAGGGCATCGTCCAGGAGAAGCCGGGTGCGGACGTCGGCGACCTGCCGCTCACGCCAATCATGCACGAGCTCGCCGAACGCGGTGGTCCGCTGGACGAGTTCAACCAGTCCACGCTTGTCCAGTTGCCGCCGACGGTGACCCGAGACTCGCTCGTGGCCGCCCTCCAGGCCGTGCTGGACCACCACTCGGCGCTTCGCTTGCGGCTCGCGGACGGCGCCTACGGCTGGTCCCTGGAGATCGGCGATCCGGGAACCGTGGCGGCCGAGACCTGCCTGTCCCACGTGCCGGCCGAGGGGCTCGACGACGACGCCCTCGGCAGGCTCATGACCGGGCACGGCATCCAGGCCCGCAAACGGCTGGCGCCGCGCTCCGGTGTGATGGTCCAGGCCGTGTGGTTCGACCGGGGGCCGGAGCTGTCGGGCCGGCTGCTGCTCGTCCTCCACCACCTGGTGGTCGACGGCGTGTCGATGCGGATCATCGTCCCCGACCTCGCCCAGGCCTGGCGCGATGTCGTCGCGGACCGGCCCGTCGCACTCGAACCGGTCGGCACCTCGGTACGGCAGTGGGCGCAACGGCTGCAGGCGGTCGCTGCCGAGCCGGAGACCGTCGCGGAACTCGGCCGGTGGACCGAGATCCTCCGCCACACCGAGGCCCCGCTGGGCAGCCGAGAGCTCGACCCCCGGCAGGATGTGGCCGGTTCGGCGGGCCATCTGATCGTGTCACTGCCGAGCGACGTGACCGGCGCGCTCCTCACCACCGTCCCCGCCGCCTACCACGCAGAGATCAACGATGTGCTGCTGACCGGCTTCGCCCTGGGCATCGCCGCCTGGCGCGCCGACTGGTCCGCGCGCGGCACCGAACCGGGCAGCGGGGTGCTGCTGGAGCTGGAGTCGCACGGCCGCGACGAGGAAGCGGTACCCGGCGCCGACCTGTCCCGCACGATCGGGTGGTTCACCAGCAGCTATCCGGTACGGCTGGATCCCGGCACGGTCCGGGCCGACATACTGGACGACGCACTCGGCGACGGCGGCCCGGCCCTGGACACGGCCCTGAAGCAGGTCAAGGAGCAACTGCGGGCGGTGCCGGGCCGAGGGCTGGGCTTCGGCCTGCTGCGGCACCTCAACCCCAAGACGGGAGCCGTGCTCGCGCAACTGTCCCGTCCGCAGATCAAGTTCAACTATCTCGGACGATTCGCTGCGGGCGAGTCCGCGGACTGGGGGGCCGCCCCCGGTGCCGCGGGCATCGGCGGAGGCCGGGACGCGGGCATGCCGCTGCGGCATGCCGTCGAAGTCAACGCCATGACACATGACGGCGAACAGGGACCTGAGCTCATGGCTTCCTGGTCCTGGGCCGGCGGCCTTCTCGACGAGGAGACCGTACGGCAACTGGCTGATGCGTGGTTCGCCGCACTGCGCGCCCTGGTGCAGCACGTCGAGGAAACGGACGCGGGCGGCTTCACACCGTCGGACGTGCCGTGGGCGGGGCTGAGCCAGAGCGATATTGATCTACTGGAAGCTGAGTGGAGGACGTCCGAATGAAGCGATCCGGGTTGGAAGACATACTGCCGCTGTCTCCGTTGCAAGAGGGATTGCTGTTCCACAACGTCTTCGACGACAAGGCCATGGATGTCTACACCATCCAGATGAGCCTGGACCTTGAAGGCGCCCTCGATGCCAAGGCCCTGCGGACGGCCGCCCGGGCCCTGGTGGCCCGGCACCCGAACCTGCGGGCGATCTTCCGCCACGAGGGCCTGAGCCGGCCCGCCCAGGTGGTGCTGCGCGAGGTGCCGCTCGATTGGACGGAGACGGACCTGGGCGACCTGCCCAAGGCGGAGCAGGACCGAGAGGCCGCCCGTATCCTGGCGGCCGACCGGTCCTGCCGGTTCGACCTGGCCAAGCCGCCGCTGGTGCGGTTCAACCTGATCCGGTTCGCGCCGCACCGGCACCGTTTCGTGCTGACCAACCACCACATCCTGTGGGACGGCTGGTCCCGGCCGGTGCTGCTGCGCGACCTGTTCACCCTGTACCTCAACGGCGGTGACCTGTCGCTGCTGCCGAAGGTGCGCCCGTACCGTGACTACCTCGGGTGGCTGGCGGGGCGCGACCGCACCTCGGCGGAGCAGGCCTGGCAGGGGGCCCTGGCCGGGCTGGAGGGGCCCACGCTCGTGGCTCCCGACGCCGAGCGCTCGCAGGAACTTCCCGGCCAGCTGGCCTTCGGACTGTCGAAGGAACTCAGCGCCCGGCTCTCCGAGCAGGCCCGCCGCATGGGCGTGACGCTGAACTCCGTGGTCCAGGGCGCCTGGGGACTCGTCCTCTCCCGGCAGCTCAACCAGGAGGACGTGGTCTTCGGCGTCATCGTCTCCGGCCGCTCCCCCGAAGTGGCCGGGATCGAGGGGATGGTGGGCCTCTTCATCAACACGCTGCCGCTGCGCCTGCGCATCCGCCCCGCGGAGACCCTCGGCGAGATGCTCGCGCGCCTGCAGCGGGAGCAGACAGCACTGCTGGACCACCACCACCTCGGCCTGACCAGCATTCAGCAGCTGGTCGGCCAGGGCGAGCTCTTCGACACCGCGGTGGTGTACGAGAACTACCCGCTGGAAGCCGCGGCCGCGGAAGCCGACCGCGGTCCGGGACAGGCGCCGCGGCACGACGTACGTCTGGTCGGCGCCGACACCCGCGGGGGCAACCACTTCCCGATGAGCCTGATCGCGCAGCCGGGCGCGACGCTGCGGTTCCGTCTCGACTACCAGACGGATCTGTTCGACCGGGAGTTCGCGGAGGGGGTCGCGGGTCGGCTGGTGCGGGTGCTGGAGGCGGTGGCCGCCGATCCGGAGCGCCGGGTCGGTGCGCTGGATGTCCTCTCGGACGCCGAGCGGGAGCTGGTCCTGGGCGAGTGGATCGACACCACCCGCGAGGTGACCGTCGAAACCCTGCCGCAGCTCTTCGAAGCACAGGCCGAGCAGACCCCGGACGCCACCGCCCTCCTCTTCGAAGGCACAGAACACACCTACGCACAGGTCAACACGCGGGCCAACCGGCTGGCGCGGCTGCTCACCGCACAAGGCGCCGGCCCGGAGAAGCGGATCGCGGTCCTCCTGCCCCGCTCGGCCGAACTGGTCTGCGTCCTGCTCGCCGTACTCAAGTCCGGCGCCGCATATGTGCCGGTGGACCCCGCCTACCCGGCCGACCGCATTGCCTACCTCCTCCAAGACGCCGCACCCGCACTCGTCATCGACGAGACATGGCTCACCGAACACGCCACCCACGCCCAGAGCCCCGACACCGGCAACCTGCCCGCGGTCGCTCCGGCCTGGCCCGCCTACGTGATCTACACATCCGGCTCGACCGGCCGCCCCAAAGGCGTCGTCGTGGAACACCGCTCACTGGGCGCCTACCTCGCCCGAGCCATCCACACCTACCCCGACGCCCAAGGCACCGCCCTCCTCCACTCCTCCGTCTCCTTCGACATGACCGTCACCGCCCTGTGGACCCCCCTGGTCACCGGCGGCACCCTCCACATCGCCGACCTCGACGAAAACCTCACCACCACAGCAACCCTCCTCAAACTCACCCCCTCCCACCTCCCCCTCCTCGAAACCATCCCCCACGCCCTCACCCACACCGGCACCCTCCTCATCGCCGGCGAACCCCTCCGCGCCGACGTCCTCAACCGCTGGCGCACCCACCACCCCAACGTCCACATCATCAACGCCTACGGACCCACCGAAACCACCGTCACCGCCACCGAACACCACCTCAAACCCGGCACCCCCACACCCACCGGCACCCTCCCCATCGGCCGCCCCTACTGGAACACCCACACCTACATCCTCGACACCAACCTCCAACCCGTCCCCCCCGGCACCACCGGCGAGCTCTACATCACCGGCCCCGGCCTCGCCCGCGGCTACCTCAACCACACCACCCTCACCGCCGAACGCTTCACCGCAAACCCATACGGCCCCCCCGGATCCCGCATGTACCGCACCGGCGACCTCGCCCGCTGGAACAACCACGGCCAACTCGAACACCAAGGCCGCACCGACCACCAGATCAAACTCCGCGGCCACCGCATCGAACCCGGCGAAATCGAAACCACCATCACCACCCACCCAGCCGTAGAACACACCACCGTCATCGTCCGCGAAGACCGCCCCGGCGACCAACGACTCACCGCCTACATCGTCGGTACAGCCGACACCCGCGACCTACGCCGCCACATCGCAGACACCCTGCCCGAACACATGATCCCCTCAGCCATCGTCACCCTCGACGCCCTCCCCCTCACCCCCAACGGCAAACTCAACCGCTCCGCCCTCCCCGCGCCCCAATACACCAGGGAGCAGGTGGAGTTGGAGGGCGCCCCCGCCCCCCGCTCGTCCCAGGACCCGCGTGAGGAGATCCTGCGCGGCATCTTCGCCGGGCTGCTCGGCGTTCCCGACGTGGCCGCCGACGACCACTTCTTCGAGCTGGGCGGGCACTCACTCCTCGCCATCCGCCTCGCGAGCCGGATCCAGAGCCTGCTGCACGTGAAGCTGGCCATCCGGCAGATCTTCGAGAGTCCGACGGTGGCGGGGCTCCTGAAGGTCCTGGACAACGCGGAAAAGGAGCAGCTCGCGCTGGTTCCGGCGCAGCGCCCCGAGCGCCCGCCGCTGTCGTTCGCGCAGGCGCGGCTGTGGTTCCTCGACCGGTTCGAGGGCAGGAGCGCGACGTACAACATCCCGGTGGCGCGCCGTTTCCGCGGCCCGCTCGACCGGGCGGCACTCCAGGCCGCGCTGGACGACGTGGTCGGGCGCCACGAGAGTCTTCGCACCGTGTTCGCCGAGGACGCGGACGGTCCGTACCAGCGGGTCCTTCCCGCCGGGGAGGCGCGTCCGGAGCTGCGGGTCATTGAGACGGACGAGGACCGGCTGGACCTGGAGCTGCGGACGGCGGCCGCCCACCGCTTCGACCTGTCGGCGGAACTCCCCGTCCGGGCATGGCTGTTCGCCCTCGGACCGCAGGAGCACGTGCTGCTGATCCTGGTCCACCACATCAGCGCGGACGGCTGGTCGATGGGTCCGCTGGCCCGTGACATCGCCATCGCGTACGCCGCGCGCTCCACCGGGCAGGCACCGACGTGGGACGCACTCCCCGTCCAGTACGTGGACTACACGCTGTGGCAGCGCGAGCAGCTCGGTTCGGAGAGCGACCCCGACAGCCCGATGAGCCGACAGCTGGCGTACTGGCGCAAGGCGCTCGACGGGATACCCGACGAGCTTGCCCTGCCCACCGACCGGCCCCGGCCACAGGTCGCCTCGTACACCGGTGAGCATGTCGCCTTCGAGATCCCGTCGGAGCTGTACGAGCGGCTGTCGGCGGTGGCCCGGGAGAACCACGCCAGCGTCTTCATGGTCCTGCAGGCGGCGGTGGCCACGCTGCTGCACCGGCTGGGCGCGGGGAATGACATCCCGATCGGCACCCCCATCGCGGGCCGTACGAACGACGCACTGGAGGAGCTCGTCGGCTTCTTCGTCAACACGCTCGTGCTCCGCACCGACCTGTCCGGCAACCCCACCTTCAAGGAACTGGTCGGCAGGGTGCGGGAGAACTCCCTGGATGCCTACGCGCACCAGGACGTGCCCTTCGAGCGCCTCGTCGAGGTCATCAATCCGCAGCGGTCCATGGCCCGGCATCCGCTGTTCCAGGTGATGCTGGCCTTCAACAACAACGATCAGCAGACGGCGCGTTCGTCCGTACAGCGGCTGCCCGGGGTCACCGTCAGCGGGCAGCGGGTCGGCACGGCCATCTCCAAATTCGACCTGATGTTCGCGTTCGCCGACGCCTTCGCCGCCGACGGAACGCCGGCCGGGCTGAACGCCGTACTGGAGTACAGCGGTGACCTGTTCGACCGCCGCACCGCGGAAGTGGTCACGCAGCGCTTCCTGCAGGTGCTCCGGGCACTGGCGGACACCCCGGACACGCCGCTGGCACAGGTGGACGTCCTCGACGCGGCCGAGTCGCAGCTGATGCTGCGCGACTGGAACGACACCGCCCGGTCGGTGCCGGACAGCACCCTCGCGGACCTCTTCGGGGAGCAGGCCGCGCGGACACCGGATCTCGTGGCGGTGGAATTCGAGGACACACGGCTGACGTACCGGGAGCTGGACGAGCGGGCGAACCGGCTGGCCCGGCTGCTGCGGGACCACGGGGTCGGCCCGGAGAGCCTGGTGGCCGTGTGCCTGCCCCGTACGGGCGAGATGGTCGCCACGCTGCTGGCCGTCGTGAAGGCAGGCGGCGCGTACGTGCCCCTCGACCCGGACTACCCGCTGGACCGGCTCTCCTACATGGTCCAGGACTCGGGCGCCGCGGTGCTGATCGCGTCCGCCGCATCCGCCGCGGCGGCCCGTGCGGCGGGCGAGGCAGCGGGGCTGGAGCCCCTGGTGCTCGACGCTTCGGAGACGGCCGGGCTGATCGTCGCCCAGTCGTCCAAGGCTCTGCCGGCCGTGGCACCCGGGCACCGCGCATACGTCATCTACACCTCGGGTTCGACCGGCCGCCCCAAGGGTGTCATGGTGACCCACCGCAACGTGGTCAACCTGGTGCGGGCTATGCAGCGTCGGCTGCGGCTGGACACCTCGGACGGGCTGGTGGCCATCACCACCATCGGCTTCGACATCTCCAACCTCGAGTTGTACGTGCCGCTGCTGACCGGCGCACGCTTGGTACTGGCGGGTCAGGAGACCGTCAAGGACCCGGCCGCCCTCGCCCGGCTCATCACAGACTCCGAGGCCACCGTCATGCAGGCGACCCCGACGACGTGGCAGATGCTGGCCGCGGGGCACCCGGATGTGATCGGGCCGCTGCGGAAGCTGGTGGGCGGCGAGGCGCTGCCCGGCACGCTGGCCCGGCGGCTGACGGCACTGGGCGGCGAGTTGACCAACATGTACGGCCCCACCGAGACCACCATCTGGTCCACGGCTGCGCCACTGGACGCGGAGAACAGCGTGGCGCCCCCGATCGGCGTGCCGCTCGACAACACCCGGGTGTACGTACTGGACGCCGCGCTGAAGCCGGTGCCCAGCGGGGTGGCCGGTGAGCTCTACATCGCGGGCGAGGGTGTGGCCCGGGGCTACCACCGGCGCCCGGGGCTGACGTCGGAGCGGTTCGTGGCCGACCCGTTCGGCACGCCCGGGACACGCATGTACCGCACCGGCGACCTCGCGCGGTGGCGGGCGTCCGGCGAGCTGGAGTTCGTCGGCCGGGTGGACCACCAGGTGAAGATGCGCGGCTACCGCATCGAGCTCGGTGAGGTGGAGGCGGCTCTGTCGTCCCACGAGGCCGTGGAGCAGGCCGTCGTCCTGCTGCGTGAGGACCAGCCCGGCGACAGCCGACTGGTCGGCTACGTGGTGCCGCGGGGCAGGGGCGGGGAGCGGGACGGCTCCCAGGAGGAGGAGCAGGTCGCGGCCTGGGAGGCCGCCTACGACTCCTTCTACCGGGACTCGTCGTCCGACGCGTTCGGCGAGGACTTCGGTATCTGGAAGAGCAGTTACACCGGCGCGCCGATCCCGCTGGAGGAGATGGAGGAGTGGCGGTCGGCGGCGGTCGAGGACATCCTGGCGCTGCGTCCGCGGCGTGTCCTGGAGATCGGTGTGGGCACGGGTCTGATCCTGGCGAAGGTTGCCCCGCACTGCGAGGCGTACTGGGGTACGGATGTCTCGTCGGCGGTGATCGGGAAGCTGCGCTCCCAGGTGGACCGGATTCCGGGGCTGGCGGACCGGGTGCAGCTGCGCACCCAGCCGGCGCACGACATCGGGGGGCTGCCCGCCGGTTCCTTCGACACCATCGTGCTCAACTCGGTCATCCAGTACTTCCCGAGCGCGGGGTACCTGACCGATGTGCTGCGCAAGGCGGTGGGCCTGCTCGCTCCGGGCGGCCGCATCTACATCGGTGACGTACGCAACGTTGAACTGCTCCGCGTGTTCCGGGCTTCGGTGGAACTGGCCCGATCCGGCGAGGGGACCGATCCGGCGGAGCTCGACCGGGCCATCGACAGGAGCGTCGCGCAGGAGAAGGAACTCCTGGTGGCGCCGGCCTTCTTCGGCGCCCTGGCGGCGTCCGGCATCGCCGCGTACTGCTCGGACCTGCAGGTCAAGCGCGGCGCGTACGACAACGAGTTGGCGCGCTACCGCTACGACGTGGTGCTGCGCACGGAGCCCGGTGCCGCGCAGGCCGCGGCTGGGCCGGTCTCGCTCGCGGACGCGCCGCGCCGGGACTGGCTGCGGGAGACCGGCGGCCTCGACGGGCTGGCCGGGCACCTGCGGGGCTCCCGTCCTCGGACGCTGCGGGTCACCGGGGTACCGAACGCACGGATCGCCCCGGACCCGCAGGCCCCGGCCCCGGCGGCCTTCCACGCGCTGGGCCGGGAGCTGGGGTACCGGACGTTCGTGACGTGGGCGGGCAGCGGTGAGGCCGGTGAGCTGGACCTCGTATTCGCCGATGAGCGGCAGATCACCGCGGAGGCGCTCACCGACGTGTACGCGCCGGTGTCCCCGAGCCTGCCGCACCTGTGGGCCAACGATCCGGGCCGCTGGCGCACCGGCGCCGCGCTGGCTCCGGCGCTACGCGCTCACCTGGGCGCCTCGCTGCCCGACTACATGGTGCCGTCGGCGTTCGTAACGCTGGAGGCGCTGCCGCTGACGCCGAACGGCAAGCTGGACCGCAAGGCCCTGCCCGCGCCAGAGCGCATCGGCTCGGCGGGCCGGGGGCCGCACGGTCCGCTGGAGGAGACCCTGTACGAACTGTTCCGCGACGTACTGGGGGTCGCGCGGCTGGGCGTGGACGACGACTTCTTCGCCCTGGGCGGCCACTCGATGCTCGCGGCGAGGCTGCTGGCGCGGATCGGTGCTGCCCTGGGTGTGGAACTGTCGGTGCGCAGCCTCTTCGACGCGCCGACGGTCGCGGGGCTCGCGGCGCAGATCGAGCGGAGCGAACAGCGGGACCCGTTCGCCACCCTGCTGCCGCTGCGGGAACGGGGCGGGCGGCCGCCGCTGTTCTGTGTGCACCCGGCCGCGGGACTGGGCTGGTGCTACGCGGGGCTGCTGAGCCACCTCGATCCGGACGTCCCCGTGTACGCGCTGCAGGCGCACGGCGCGCGCGGTGGGGGCGTCGGCCTGCCGGGCTCGGTGGAGGAGATGGCGGCCGAGTACGTCCGCCACATTCGCGAGGTGCGGCCGCATGGCCCGTACCGGCTGATGGGATGGTCGTTCGGCGGGCATGTCGCCCATGCCATGGCCGCGCAGCTCCAGCAAGCCGGCGAGAAGGTGGAGTTGCTCGCGCTGCTGGACGCCTTCCCGCCCGCCCGGCGCGACCCGGCGGAGCCGGAGGAGAGCGAGGCGGAGATCGTGGGGCGGAACCTGCGGGCCATCGGCTTCACGTTCGACGCCGCCGAGCTGACCGAGGGCAGCTTCCCGATCGAGCGCTACCGTGAATTCCTGCGGCACGAGAACCGGTCACTCGCATACCTCGACGAGGAGCAGATCCTCGCGGTGAAGGAGGCGTACGTGAACAACGTGCGCCTGATGCGCAAGCACACTCCCGGCCACTTCCGGGGCGATGTCCTGCTCTTTTCCGCCCGCGCCTCCGAGGAATCCAGGATCAGGCGGGGCGCAAGCCCCTGGAAACCCTATACAGAAGGAGAGTTCGAAAACTATGATGTTGACGCGGAGCACGAGGAAATGATGTCGGACCAATCCACGGTTGCCCGCATAGCGAAGATTCTCGCCACCCATCTGTGAACGCAAGAAAGCCGAACGAATTCAGTAAGGGAGTTGAACGGTGACGAACCCGTTCGAGGACGCCGACGGCACGTACCTGGTACTGGTGAACGAAGAGGGCCAACACTCACTGTGGCCGTCCTTCGTCGAGGTACCGGCCGGCTGGGAGGTCGTGGTCCACGAGACGGACCGGCAGACCTGCATGGACTACATCGAGCAGAACTGGACCGACATGCGGCCGAAGAGCCTGGTCAGGGCGATGGACGGGGAGAGTGCGGCCTGACGGACGGCCGCGGAGCGGCTGTTTCGCCCTGACTTTCGTCAGGGCGAAACAGTCACCTTCGTCCAATATAATTCACCGAACGTTTCCCGTATTTTCATCCGTAGTAGATGAGTTGCGTCTACGGACGGATGGAGCGAAGCGTGAAGAAGTGGTTCTGGCCTGCCGTTCTCGGTTTCCTGGCGTTATTGACGACCGGTTGGCTGTTGAGCGAGCGAGTGACAACGGAATCCGGTGAAGTCACTCCCGGGGCGGACACATACCGCGATATCGCTTCGTTCGGACACGACTCTCCCTCCTGGCTGCACACGGTGGCGGAAGTGGGTACGGAAGCGGGAATCCTGGTATTTCTCGCACTGTTCGCAGCCGCTTTCTGGCGGGCCCGGCGGGGCGACAACAAGAGCATGACCCTGGCTCTTTTCGCCCCGGTCGCCATGGCTGTCACCTATCTGCTCAGCGAGCTCCTCAAGGGGTTCGTCCGGGAGGACCGGCCCTGCCGGTCCGTCCCCGGTGTGCAGATCATCGAGGAATGCCCGGAGCCCGGGGACTGGTCGTTCCCGAGCAACCACTCGGTGATTGTGGCGGCTTCGGTCGCCGTCCTGTTCCTGGTCTGGCGGACCGCTGCACTGTTGGCCCTGCCGATCGCGCTGCTGACGGCGTTCTCCCGTGTCTTTCTCGGCGTGCACTATCTGCACGACGTGGTCGCGGGCTTCCTCCTCGGCGCGGTGCTGGCCCCGGTGATTCTCACCCTCCTCGTCCGGCCCGGAGAGGGGCTGGTCGGCCGACTGAGGAAGATCGACCGGCTACGGCCGGCGCTGGTGGCCCCCACTGGGAATTCAAAGTCTTGACCATGACTGGAAGAAGAAATGAGCACAGTGATCACAGCTGACGGTTGGAAGCCGCTCGAGGTCACGCCCGACGGCGTCGAGGCCAGCGCGCGCGGACTGAAGGAGCACCTGAGCGCTCAGACGGATTTCGCCGACGTCCTGACCCGCGAGAAGGTCGTGGTATTCCGCGGCTTCCATGTCGCCGAGCAGGAACTCGACCCGGTGATGGACCTGTTGCTGCCCAACCGGCTTTCCTATCTGCACGGCACCTCGCCGCGCACCAAGGTCGGTGCGAACGTCTACACCTCCACGGAGTATCCGCCGGAGGAGACGATCTCCATGCACAACGAGCTTTCGTACAGCCACGAATGGCCCTCGCGGCTCTTCTTCTACTGCGCCACCGCCGCGGTGACCGGCGGAGCCACTCCGGTCGTGGACGGTGAGCTGTGGCTCAACTCCCTCGACGCGGAGGTCCGTGAGGCCTTCTCGGGCGGGCTGCGCTACATACAGAACCTGCACGGCGGGCTCGGACTCGGCCGGAGCTGGCAGCAGGCGTTCGAGACCGAGAACCGCGATGCGGTGGCCGCCTTCCTCGACGGCGGCGAGGCGGACTGGTCATGGCAGTCCGACGGCGGGCTGCGGATCATCAGCCAGGTCCGGCCGGCCACCATCAAGCACCCGGCCACCGGCACGGAGGTCTGGTTCAACCAGTCCGATCAGTTCCACCCGGCGGCCCTCGGCGACGAGGTGGCCGCCGAACTCGCCCAGATCCTGGCCCCCGAAGAGCTGCCGCAGTCCGTCGCCTTCGCCGACGGCAGCCCCATTCCGGCCGAGTACGTGCTGCAGGTCCGCGACCGGGCCCTGGAAGCCGCCGTCGACGTGGACTGGCGCGAGGGCGACCTGATGGTCGTGGACAACGTGGCCGTCGGCCACGGTCGCCGCCCCTACACTGGTGACCGGCGCGTCCTGGTCGCGATGTCCGGCTGACCCGGCCCGGCTGACTCGAAAGAGGAATTCCCTCAGTGTTTCGGAACATGCTCAAGTCCAAGATCCACCGGGCCACGGTGACCCAGGCCGACCTGCACTACGTGGGGTCGCTCACGCTCGACCCCGACCTTATGGAAGCCGCCAATCTACTGCCCAACGAGCACGTGCACATCGTGGACATCAACAACGGCTCCCGCCTCGAGACCTATGTGATCGAGGGAGAGCGGGGCTCGGGCACCGTCAAGATCAACGGCGCGGCGGCGCGCCTGGTCCACCAGGGAGACCTCGTCATCATCATCGGCTACGGCCTCGTCACCGATGAGGAGGCCCGTGACGTCAAGCCGCACGTGGTCTTCGTGGACGAGAACAACCGCGTCCTCGACGAGGGCGACGACCCGGGCTGGCCCGAGGTCCTCTGACTCCTCCGACCTGCGGGCGCCTGCCCGCGCACATGCCTGACGGACTCCGGGCGGCCACCACCCTCGCGTGGCGGCCGCCCGGAGTCCGCGTTATGCCGCGGGCAGGGGCGGGACGCGCCGGACCCAGCCCTCCGGCGACGGCACACGGCCCGTCTGTACGTCGATCAGAGCCTCGCGCAGCGCCAGGGTGACCGGACCCGCGCCGCCGGTGCCCACCTGCCACTCGGCGTCGCCGTATTGGACGGTGCCGACCGGTGTGACCACCGCCGCCGTGCCGGAGGCGAACGTCTCGCTGATGACGCCCGCGGCGCATTCCTCCTGCCACTGGTCGACCGCCACTTGCTCCTCCCGCGGCTCGTAACCGAGCCGCGCGGCGAGCGTCAGCAGCGCGTCCCGAGTGACTCCAGGCAGCAGGGTGCCGCCCAGAGGCGGTGTCACCACGTGGGACCCTCGTCCGCTGCCCCGGACGAAGAAGATGTTCATGCCGCCCAGTTCCTCGACCCAGCGACGCTCCGACGAGTCCAGCCAGACCACTTGGCGACAGCCGGCCCGCCGCGCCTCCTCCTGGGCGAGGTAGGTGGGGGCGTAATTGCCCGCGAACTTGACGTGTCCGGTGCCGCCCTGGGCGGCCCGGGCGTGGTGCGGGCTGACCCAGACCGGCACTGGTTCGGGCCCGTCGGCGAAGAAGCCGCCGGTGACGAAGGCAATGAGGACGAACTTGTACGTGCGGGCAGGCCGGAGCGCGAGACTGGGATCACTGGCGAACAGCAGCGGCCGCAGATAGAGGCTGAGCCCGGGTTCACAGGGCAGATGATCCTGGTCGGCAGCGGCTATCAGATCGGCCGCCTCCAGGAACATGGACTCCGGGAGCGGCGGGATGGAGAGCCGACGTGCGGACTCGGCCAAGCGTGCCGCGTGTTCCGGTGCCCGGAAGAGCCCAAGAGAGCCGTCGGTCTGACGGTGGCCCTTGAGCCCTTCGAAGACCACCTGGCCATAGTGCAGTCCGACCATGGTTGGCGGCATGGGTATCGCGGCGTGCGGTTCCAGCCTCAACGGCGACCAGCCGCCATCGGCCGTCCATTCCGAGGTGACCATGCTCGGGGTGAAGGATTCCCCGAACTCCGGTCTCCTCAGCACACTCCTGCTGATTGCGGTTTCCGTCATGACATTCCCCCGAACTCGGCTCAGACCAGCGGCGCGTAGAAGAAAGTCTTCCGCCGGGAGAAGGTCCCGGCGGAAGTCAGCGTGAAGAAGTCGGCAAAATCGAGTGACATCTCGCGCCCGTCCCGCAAGGTACCCTGGAACTTCCCCTGAACGGCGACGTCGAGATCGGCCACGAGCAGAGCACTGATGGTGTGCCGGCCCTCCTCTATCACCCGTTCCTCGCGGTAGAACCGTTCCAGGTCCGCATGGCCGGTGAGCGGATCGTATCCTGGCCGGCGGTATTCCGCAGCGGGATCGAAGAGTGCGATCAGACCGTCGATATCCCCTTTGTCGACGAGACGGTAGTAACGACGGACCGTTTCGGCCGCTGCGGCATGGACTTCCGATATTTCTAAGTGCAGAGACAAGACCCCTCCGAGCATTTTGAACGGCGACAGCCTGCCCACTCTGCGATGCACAGCAGATCTGGGCAAGAACTTCCCACCAATGCATGGAGCTTCACCCCGAAGTCCTGACTAAAGTAAGCACACTTACGTCAGGCAATACGCAACACGGCAGGATCCGACTCAAATAGGATGACCGAGTATCGTCATCGGCACCTGCTGACTAGTCTTGACGCCGTGAAGCCCACCCTTGCCGGTCTCGCTCAGTTACTTGGTGCCATTCCCGCCTCGGAGCGGCCTCGGAAGCCGCGGTTCTGGCCATTGATGGCCATCCTCACCTGGATGGCACTCAACCTCCCGGCCCTCGTGCTCGTCCCGGAAGCAAGGTTCGGCGAGTACCGGGGGTGGCAGATTCTCGCCGGTGCCGTCGTCATCGGCATCGCGCTGGTGCTTCACTCGACGCTGCCCCTGGTCTCCCTGTCGCTGTGCACAGCCCTGTGGTGGACCGTGGGGCTGGCGCACAACGACGTCGGTGCCATCGTTGTTTCGCCGTACCTCCCGGCGGTGTTCATCACGAGCTACACGGTGGGGCGGCTGCCCGTCAGTCCACGGGCGGTGCTCTGCACGCTGGGGCTGGTGGCGCTGGTGGAATCAGTGGCCACCGCCGTCGTCGGACTGACGACCCCAATGTGGGCCGTGCTGGTGACGGGCCTCATTTTCGCCATTCTGCTTCCCTGGTTGCTGGGACGGTATTCCAGGCAGCGGCACGAACTGCAACATGCGGGCTGGGAACACGCCCGCCAGCTGGAGTTCCAGCAGCGCAGCAGTGTCGAGCAGGCCAGGCTGCGGGAGCGGGCCCGGATCGCCGAGGACATGCACGACTCCCTCGGTCACGAGCTGAGCCTGCTCGCCCTGCGCGCCGGGGCCCTCCAAGTGGCCCCGAACCTCGACGACGATGCCCGCAGCACGGCGGCCGACCTTCGCGCGGGCGCGGCCGGTGCCCTGGAACGGCTGCGGGACATCATCGGCGTGCTCCGCGAGGACGACACACCCGCGCCCATGGATCCCTCGCACGTGGACGTCGATGTCCTCGTCGATCGGGCGCGCGCCTCCGGCGTCCTCGTCGAGCTGAAGCGCACCGGGGAATTCGGCGAGCTGTCAAGCATGACGGACAAAGCCCTGTACCGGGTAGTGCAGGAATCCCTCACCAACGCCATGAAGCACGCCCCCAAGTCGGAGATAACCGTACGGCTCGTCTACACACCACTCGATGTGCTCGTCACCGTACGCAACGGGCCACCGGGCAAGCCTCCGCATGAGAACCGGCCCCAGGGGCGGCGCGGTCTGATCGGACTGGAGGAGCGCACCCGGCTGGCGGGCGGCGACTTCCACGCGGCCCCGACTCCGGACGGCGGGTTCGAGGTACGGGCCCGACTCTCGCGTGACTGCCACGCGGTGAGGATGCCTGGACCCCAGCCGGCCACTCTGCCGGCACCACCGCCCGGGCGCGGGCTCGCCCACGCCACCACCCGTCTGCGCCGACGCTTCCTCGTCGCGGTCTCGCTCCCCGCCGGGCTGTTCCTCTGCGTCGCGGTCGCCATGCTCGGCTACTACGCCTACCTCTCTACCTCGTCCGTCCTCACACCGGTCCACTACGCGCAGCTGGAGATCGGCGACAGTACGGCGAAAATCGAGCGGCTACTTCCCGACAACGAGATGCAGGACCCTCCGTCCGAGTATCGGCCAGAGCCCCCGGGAGCCGCCTGCCGGTACTACCGCGCCAGTGAGGACCTCTTCATCCGGGTCGACGTGTACCGCCTTTGCTTCGCAGGCAAGAAGCTGATGGAGAAAAGCGTGATCACGGCGGAATCCCGGGCGCCCATCGATCACGGCTGAATGGATTCCGGCGCCAGGAACTCCTTACCAAAGTAGGGGTGAAGAGCTTCCCTAGGTGGGATGCGGCCTTACCAGACCTGCCCATACGTTCGGAGCGACACAGAGAACGTCGAATGGCCGGCTGGAGAGCTCATCCATGATCACCCTTCAAGGGCTGACAAAGCGGTACGCCGATCACACCGCCGTGGACAATCTGTCCCTGACCGTCACCCCGGGGCGGGTCACCGGTTTCCTCGGCCCGAACGGTGCGGGCAAGTCCACGACCATGCGAATGATCATGGGTCTTGACCGCCCGACCTCCGGGAAGGCCCTCGTGGACGGCAAACCCTACGAGGAGCTGGCCTATCCGCTGAGGGAAGTCGGGGCCCTGCTCGACGCCAAAGCGGTACACCCCGGGCGCAGCGCCCGCGCCCACCTCCGGGCCCTTGCCCGGACCAACGGCATCCCCGTGCGCCGGGTCGACGAGGTCCTCGAGTCCGTCGGCCTCACCTCGGTGGCCGGACGCCGGGCCGGCTCATTCTCGCTCGGTATGAGCCAGCGTCTCGGCGTCGCGAGCGCATTGCTCGGCGATCCCCCGGTCGTCATGTTCGACGAGCCGGTCAACGGCCTTGACCCCGAGGGCGTCCGCTGGATCCGCGAACTGATGCAGGGGCTTGCCGCCGAAGGGCGCACGGTCTTCGTCTCCAGCCACCTGATGAACGAAATGCAGGTCACAGCCGATCACCTCGTGATCATCGGCAGGGGCCGACTCATCGCCGAGACCTCGGTCAAAGAGCTCATCGAGCGCAGCTCGCTCAGCTCTGTGCGGGTGCGCGGCCCCGAGGTCGCGGGCCTCCAGAAGCTCCGCGACCAGCTGGTCGAGTGGTCCGTCCCGGTCAGCCGGGAGAACGACAACGAACTGACGATCAGGGGTCTGGCCGTCGATCAGGTATCCGATCTCGCCTACGACATGGGCGTCAGGCTGCACGAGGTCCGCCAGGTCGAGGCCTCGCTGGAACAGGCGTACATGGAACTCACCGCCGACAGCGTCGAGTTCGGATCGAGCTCCGCACCCCGCGGGCCCGTGGCACACGGAGAGTGACGCCGAGCATGCCCGGCCACGTGCCCGCCCCTCGTCCCCTCAGCCGAAAGACACAGGAATTCGCGTCATGACTACATCGATGCCCACGACGGCAGCTGGCCGGCCGGTGCGCGTCTCCGGCGGAGGGCTCCCCGGAGCAGTCGCGGCCGAATGGATCAAGCTTTGGTCGGTCCGGTCCACCTGGTGGTGCGTGCTCGGCGGTGTCGGGCTGATGGGGCTCACCGCGCCGATCATCGGTGCCACCATGTCGAACAACAGCCAGGCCGGGCAAGCCGTTCCGGTCACCGACGTCGCCGTCGCCACGGTGTACGTCGCCCAGTTCGCGGTGATCGCCCTGGCGATGCTGGTGATCACCGTCGAGTACAGCTCCGGGAGCATCCGCACCACCCTTCAGGCCGTGCCGCACCGGGGTCGGCTGCTCACGGCCAAGACCATGGTCGTGGGCGGCGTCAGCCTGCTGGTGGGCTTCGCGCTGGGACTGATCGGCGTCGGGGTGGTCTCCTTGACGCTGGGCAGCGAGGTGGAGTCGGGAGGCGCGGGCGACCTGCTGGGATGCGCGCTGCGGATCGGCGTGTACCTGGCGCTGACCGGTGTGCTCACCGTGGCGGTCTCCGTGGCCGTGCGCAGCGCCGCTGGGACACTCAGCCTGGTCTTCGTGGGGCTCACAGTCCTACCGGTGGTGCTGCACGCGTCCGACATCGACCCGCTGGTGTTCCTGTCCGACCGGATGCCCAACACGGCCGGGACCGTCTTCATGAACGGCGACACCTCGCCCTACGGGGCGGGCGCGGGACTGCTGTTCCTCGTTTTGTGGGCCGTTGCCGCGCAGTTCGCCGGGTACGCCGTGCTGCGCAAGCGTGACGCCTGACCTGCCCCCATGAACGCGTTCCGGCGGACAGCCGGAACGCACAGGGCGTCGTGCACCGGGATCCCCCGTTCGGTGCGCGACGCCCTTCCTTGTGCCGTGTCCGCAGTGCGGGGACGGCTAATGGTCCGTGCCCTCGGTGCTCCCGTCGATCAGTCCGACCTCGTGCGCGACGATCGCTGCCTGAACCCGGTTGCGTACTCCCAAACCCGAGAAGATGGCGCTCACATAGCTCTTGACGGTTCCCTCCACGACATGGAGCCGTTCACCGATCTCGGCATTGGACATCCCACTGCCCAGCAGTGCGAGCACCTGCCGCTCCCGCTCGGTCAGCGCGTTCACCTGTTCATGCGACGGCGTCCTGCGCGCAGTGCGCTGCTCGTCGCCACCACGGCCCAGTTCCGCAAGTACGCGCTTGGCCACCTTCGCGGAGAGGTAGGCGGCTCCGGCCGCGGCGGCCCGGACTCCGGTCAGCAACTCGTTCGGGTCACCGGACTTGAGCATGAAGCCGCTCGCCCCGCTGCCGAGCGCACGGCTCACGTACTCGTCCTCGGAGAACGTGGTCAGCACCAGGACGGACGTCGCCGGAACCTCCCGTTTGATCTCCGCCGTGGCGGCGAGCCCATCCATGACCGGCATCCGGATGTCCATGAGGACGACATCCGGCCGGTGCTCAAGTGTCAGCGCGAGGGCCTCACGACCGTCCGCGGCTTCGGCGACCACCTCGACTCCCGGGTCGCTGGCAAGGATGGCCCGAATCCCGCCGCGGATCATCGCCTCGTCGTCGGCCAAGATGAGCTTGATGGTGGAAATGACGTTCTCCTGTTCGACGGTGGCTGAGTGACCCAATGAGCACAACACCGAACGCCGGCCCATTGCTCCACGGTGCTCAGGCTAGCCAGGTGGGAAGTCCGGCGGTACCGACGATGGTTATGCTCTCCGGGTGCACAGAAGCGCCGTCCTGCGCCCCGCGGAGCTCGACCTGCACCGGACCCTGCCGCCCCTGCGGACTCCGCCCAGCGGTTCGGTCGTGCTGTGGCACATCGACGCCTCGCGTCAGGCCGAGGCGGCCGCTCGTCTCGCCCCGGGTCTGCTCGACGACAACGAGCGGCTCCGGGCCTCCGCCCTCCGCCGGACGGAGAGCCGTAGCTGCTACGTGACCGCGCATGTCGCGCTGCGACTGCTGCTCGGCGAGATGCTCAGCGTGGCACCCGCCGCCGTCCGCTTCGAGCGTGAGCCCTGCCCGGAGTGCGGCGGCCCGGACGGCCGTCCCGTGCCGGTACCGGGCACCGTCCACTTCTCCCTGACCCACAGCCGGCATCTGGCGCTCATGGCCTTCGCGGTCACTCCTGTCGGGATCGACCTGGAAGCGATGCCGCCCCCGCAGACGGTGGCCGGCGCCCATGCGCTCCTCCATCCGCGGGAGGCCGAGGAACTCACCACGCTGCCCTCCGCCGCGCGCCCCAGAGCCTTCGCCCGCGCCTGGGTCCGGAGGGAGGCCTACTTGAAAGGCACCGGCGCCGGGCTGGGCCACAACCACCGCCCGTACGCGGGAATCGGCCCGTCGCCGGCGCAGGACCACACTGGGTGGTCCCTGAGAGACGTGACGGCGCCCGCCGGCTTCGCGGCCGCCGTCGCGGTCCACTCTCCCGTGGTCTGACGCCGGACACACCCGGCGTCAGACGCATGGATCACCCCATCCTCACGCGAATTCTTGTCGCCCATCCAGATAATCGAATATTTCGTCGTCGGAAGCGGAGTCAATCCTGCCCACCACTTCGTCGACGCTTCGTTGACTCATGTGCAGTTTGTGCGTCAGTGTCTTGAGTCGCTCGGATACCTCTGGCGTCTCAGGTTGTTCCGCCATCGATGCCACGAGCGCGTCTGCGAGCGCTTCGATCTCATTGAGAATGGACGCCACCGAAACATTTCGGCTTGGAGCCATCTGTTCGAGTATGTGCTCAACCAGAACACCGGGGCTTGGGTAGTCGAAGATGAGCGTGGCCGAAAGTTTGAGGCCGGAGGCTCCCTTCAGCCGGTTGCGGAACTCCACCGCCGTGAGCGAGTCGAATCCCAGGTCCTTGAACGCTTTCTCGGTCCTGACCAGTTCTGAGGTCTGAAGCCCGAGTACCGCCGCGGCCTGGGACCGTACCAAGTCCAGAACGACCTGGTGCCGCTCGCTGTCGCCAAGGCCGGCCAGACGTTGCACCAGCGTCGCAGGCGACTCGCCCGAGCCTGCGACTGCCACCCGCCGAGCCGGCCGGACCAGCGCACGGAACAGCGGCAGCAGCGCTCCGGCGTCGGCGTCGGCGCGTGTGACCGCGAGATCCATCCGCAAGGGCGTCACGCAGGGCCGCCCCAGGGACAGCGCTTCGTCGAAGAGGGCAAGGGCTTCCGTGGAAGACATCGCCACCAGACCGCTTCGTCCCATCCGGGCCACGTCGGTCTCGTCCAAGTGTCCCGTCATACCGCTGGCCTGAGCCCACAGACCCCATGCCAGTGACGTGGCGGGCAGTCCCAGGCGATGACGGTACTGCGCCAACGTGTCCAGGAAGACGTTTGCCGCGGCGTAGTTGGCCTGACCAGGCGTCCCGAGGACACCTGCTGCCGAGGAGAACAGCACGAACGCCGACAGTTTCAAATCCTGCGTCAACTCGTGCAGGTTCCATGCCGCATCTGCTTTCGGGCGCATGACGGATTCGAGATGACGCGGCGTCAGTGCGGTGAACGTCGCGTCGTCGAGCACTCCGGCCGTATGGATCACGGCGGTCAACGGATGCTTGGCGGGTACACCGGCCAGGAGTTCGGCCAGGGCAGCACGATCGGACACGTCGCACGACGCGATCGTGACGGTCGCTCCAAGCTCGGCCAGCTCGGCCTCCAGCGCTGCAGCACCAGCGGCCTCACGACCGCGGCGGCTGACCAGCAGCAGGTGCCGCGCCCCGTGCTCGCTCACCAGGTGACGTGCGACCAGGCCTGCAAGCACACCCGTGCCGCCGGTCACCAGCACCGTTCCCTCGGGGTCCAGCGCGGTGGGCACGGTGAGCACGACCTTGCCGGTGTGGCGCGCCTGGCTCAGGAACCGGAACGCCTCCGGTGCGCGGCCGACGTCCCAGGTCGTCACGGGGAGCGGCCGCAATACGCCGCGTTCGAACATGTCCAGGAGGTCGACCAGCATCTCGTGGATGCGGTCCGGCTCAGGTTCGAACAGATCGTACGGGCGGTACATCACGTGCGGATGCTGTTCGGCGACCTCACTCGCCTCACGAATGTCGGTCTTGCCCATCTCGATGAAACGGCCGCCTCGGGGCAGCATCCGCAGGGACGCATCGTTGAACTCTCCGGCCAGGGAGTTCAGTACGAGGTCTACGCCCTTGCCGTTGGTCGCGGACAGGAACTTCTGCTCGAACTCCAGCGTTCGCGAGTTACCGATGTGGTCGTCGTCGAAGCCCATGTCGCGCAGGGTCTTCCATTTGGCCGCGCTGGCGGTTGCGTAGACCTCGACGCCCCAGTGCCGGGCCAGCTGCGCCGACGCCATGCCCACCCCACCGGTTGCGGTGTGCAGCAGCATCGACTCCCCCGGCTGGAGACTGCCGAGGTCGACCAGTCCGTAGTACGCGGTCAAGAACACGACCGGAACCGCGGCAGCCTGGGCGAAGGACCATCCGGACGGCATGCGGACCACCATGCGATGATCCGTGACCGCGATCGGTCCGGCCGCCCCGGTGAACAAACCCATCACCGCGTCGCCGGGGGCCAGTCCGGTCACCTCGGAGCCGACTTCAAGGACGACACCTGCCGCTTCACTGCCGACAACGGCGTCTCGGTCGGGGTACATGTTCAGGGCGATGAGGACATCGCGGAAGTTCAGCCCTGCCGCGCGCACCGCGACGCGCACCTGTCCCGGCGCAAGCGGCTCGGTTGCCGCAGGGTGACTCGTCAGGGTGAGGTTGTCCAGCGTTCCCTTGTCGGTGATCTCCAGTCGCCACGCACGCTCTTGAGCGGGTGGTTTCAGCAGACCGTTCGACGTCGCCCTGGTCAGCCGAGGCGCATGGAGCGTTCCGTCGCGCAGCGCAAGCTGGGGCTCATCGGCGGCCAGAGCGGCGGCGATCTCATCCACCGAAGCCGCCCGATCATCGAGATCGAGGAGCACGAACCGGTCCGGGTTCTCTGTCTGCGCGGTCCGCACCAGCCCCCAGAGCGGGGAACTCGTCAGACCAGGCACGTCGTCGGTGACCTGTGCCGCGACGGCGCCCCGGGTGACGATCACGAGCTTGGCGCCCTCGAATCGGTCGTCCTCCAGCCATGCCTGCATCTGTTCCAGCACTCGGGTCGTGTCCGCGAGCGCTGAGCGGGCGACGTCGGGCCCCGTCACCGGTGCGGCATCGGTGACGCAGGGCAGTAGCGCCACGCCGGGCGCCGAGGCACCGGCCCCGATCGAGTCCGCCAGCGAGGCGACGTCGGAGGACAGCCGCACCTGTCCGGCCGGCCCTTCGACCACTCCTTGGGCACTCCCGCCCAGAACGATCCAGTCCTCATACGGCGGCACCGGCCGACTGGTCGGTGCCGGCACTTCCACCCAGTCCAGGTCGAACTGCAGCTCAGGACGGACGACGCGGCCGGTGGCGAGCTGCGCCGCAGAAACCGTACGGAGTGTCAGGGAATCGACGGTCACGACAGGCAAGCCCATGGCGTCGACGAGTACCACCGATACCTGGTCGTCCCCGAGCAGTGTCATCCGGACGCGCAGTGCCGATGCCCCCGCTGCGTGTAGGGAGAAACCCTCCCAGGAGAACGGAAGTCGGATGTGCCCGGTGCCAGCGTCCTCGAACGCCCCGCTCGCCCCAAGGACGTGCAATGCAGCGTCCAGAAGGGCCGGGTGGACACCGAAGTCCGCGACGCTGACGTTCGGATCGTCGGGAAGAGCGACCTCGGCGTACAGCTCGCTCCCGTGCCGCCATGCCGCGCGCAACCCCTGAAAGACCGGTCCGTACTCGTAGCCCAGATTCTCGAGCCGCTCATAGACACCCGACAGATCGATCACTTCCGCGTCCGGCGGCGGCCACTCGGTCCACTCCGGCGGAGCGGGCGGGGAACCGGCATCGGCGGAGACGAGCGTGGCCTCGGCGTGGCGCGTCCATACCCGGTTACTTGCCAGGTCGGCACCGTCGTCGAGACGCGAGTAGATCTCCAATGACCGCGAACCGGACTCCTGGGCGGCATCGACCACCAGCTGCACGTGGACCGCCCCTTGCTCGGGCAGCTCCAGCGGCAGGTGCAGTGTGAGCTCCTCGACGCGCGCGTACCCCAGCCGGTCACCGACGTGCCACGCCATGTCCATCAATGCGGCGCCCGGTACCAGCACCGTGCCAAGGACCGCGTGATCAGCCAGCCAGGGGTGCGATGTCAGCGACAAGCTACTGGTGAAGGTGAATCCGTCCCCAACGGCGACTTCGACCACGCCACCCAGCAACGGATGCCCATCGGCGCCGATGCCGAAGGAGGTCGCATCCCCGGTCGCAGTAGGCGAGTCGAGCCAGTAGCGCTGGTGTTGGAAGGCGTAGGTGGGCAGGTCGGTGTGCTGCCGGGCCGCGGCCGGGAAAACCGCAGACCAGTCAGGGGTTTGCCCGTGGCAGTGGGCCTGGGCGACAGAAGCGAGCATCCGGACCGCGGAGTCCTCACCACGACGGAGCGTGCCGATCACCACAGCCCCCGCGCCGGTCTGCTCGATGGTCTCCTCAACCGGCGCCGTCAGCACCGGATGCGGGGAAACCTCGATCAACTGGGCATAGCCCTGCTCCAGCAACGCCTCGGTGGCCTCGGCGAACCGCACCGTCTGGCGCAGGTTGCGATACCAGTACCCGGCATCCATACCGGTGGTGTCCATCCACTGCGCCGTCACCGTCGAAAAGAACGGCACCCGCCCCGCCTGCGGCCGGAC